>CAZEFR010000006.1:3523-5100 GCA_964511555.1 uncultured Chryseobacterium sp. | reverse complement strand
TTCTTCGAAAGGTCCTGTGGAAGGTCTTGCGAAGCACCTTCGGGACGACCTTGCATAGCACCTTGTATCACACCTTCCGAAGGACCTTGTGCAACATCTTTGGCAGCGCCAATAAATCCCTGAAGGACTAGCGTTGAATGCGATTGAAATTCACTTTGAAGTGAAGCAACTCTTTGTTCACTCATTTCCCAAAGCACACGCGCATCGCGGAAGCGCGAGTCTGTAACCACATAATCAGCGCTGTTCAAACGCTTCGAAGAAAGATTGTTCTGATTGAAATAGGCATTCACAATGGCGGTAGACAAATATTCGCCGTAACCGATAATGCAATCGTACTCTTCGTCGAAACTTGCAGTGATGTCATTCTTGCAAATTTGTGCAAGCATGTCAAAAACCAAAATCCAATCGGTATCAGTGTCAACTTCTAATTCCTTTGCAATGGTGTGATGAAATGAGAAAATCTCTTGCAATTCACTTTCGAAATTCTTCCCTTCGAAACGTTTGCTATGAATGGTTTCCAACGCGTTCGTTGTTTTCCCCATAGCAGAGACAATCACAATTTTGTTTTCAGGAAAACCTTTCAAAATGTCGCACACGTTTCTAACCGCTTCAGCATTTCGAACCGAAGCTCCTCCGAATTTATGCACTGTTACTTGTGCCATGCTGCCTCTCTTATTTGTTCAGTAAATAAATATCCATTTAACCATTCGGCTGAAAACGTAGCGTTGTACTTTCTGTAGAAATTCAACGCGGGTTCATTCCAGTCGAGCACCTGCCACGTCATACCGTGGAAATTCCGTTCAGCGCAAACATTCGCAACCGCTTCAAACAAGCGGGCGCCAATGCCGTTGCCACGAGATTCTTCCTTCACCACAATGTCTTCCAAATAAATCATAGGACCTTTCCAAGTGCTGTATCGAATGTAATAAAAGGCAATTCCTACAATTTGTTCATTTCGCTCTGCAACAAAAAATTCGAAATATGGATTTTCTTGAAATCCCCATGCTTCCATTTGTTCAACAGAAACAACAACCGCTTGGGGTTCTTTTTCGTACACTGCTAATTCTTGAATCAGGGCAAGCGCTTCGCGCAAATCGGCCTTCGTTCCTTTTCGAACGTTTGTCATTTCCATGGCGCAAAGTAAAAGCAAAAAACAATCAAATACATCCTGTTGTACCTTTGCACCATGGCAGGAGTACGTTTAGAAAAATTCGGTTCATTAATCAAGCGCGAGTTATCGGTGTTGTTTCAACAAAATTCTCGTGAGTGGTTGGGTGGAACCATGGTAACCATTACGCAAACACGTGTGGCTCCAGATTTAAGTTTAGCGCGCATTTACATCAGTGTTTTTCCTTCAGACAAAAAGGATGAAACGTTGAAATTGTTGAAGCAAAACCATTCTTCCGTGAAAAGAGAATTGGGTTTGAAGGTGGGAAAGCAAATGCGCAAAGTTCCTGAGTTACAGTATTACATTGATGACTCGTTGGATTATTACGAGACCATTGATAATTTATTGAAGAAGTAAGCATGCATTACGATCCGATTAAACGCAGTTTAGGAAGTGTTTTCAATAGCAC
>CAZEFR010000006.1:0-3423 GCA_964511555.1 uncultured Chryseobacterium sp. | reverse complement strand
GGCATGCTTTTGATTAGCACGCCAAGTAATATGGGTGGAAGTGACGTGCACGATGACGGAGAGACTTCGTTTATTGAAGAGCACGTTCGCGATGGTTATGGCATTGATGAAATTGAAGAGAAATGTCTTCGTGCAGGATTTTCGAAAGTAGATGCGCGATACAGTTATGGTGCTCCTGGAAAGATTTCTTGGAAGTTGTCTATGAAGTATCCCATGCTCATGTTGAATAAGTCGAAGGCGTTTTTCATTGTGTTGCCGATTTATTATTTGGTAACCATGCCCTTCGCGTTGTTGTTGAATGTGTTCGATGTGAAAGGAACGCACAGCACAGGAACAGGACTAATTGTTAAAGCTTGGAAGTAAGATGAAGTTCTTAATTGTTGGACTGGGAAACATAGGCGCGGAATACGCGAATACCCGTCATAACATTGGGTTCTTGGTTGCCGATGAGTTAGCGGCGAAGCATAACGCCACTTTCACCACAGAGCGTTACGCCGACAAAACAGAATTTCGTTCGAAGGGAAAGACATTCATTGTCATTAAGCCTTCCACCTACATGAATTTATCTGGAAATGCTCTGCGCTATTGGATGCAGCAAGAGAAGATTGCCTTGGAGCATGTCATGGTCGTAACCGACGATTTGGCTTTGCCTTTTGGAAAGGTGCGTATGCGCGGCAAGGGCAGCGACGGTGGGCACAACGGATTGAAGCACATTCAGCAGATTTTGAATACGGGAGATTACGCACGCATTCGCGTGGGTGTGGGGAAGGAGTTCGCTAAAGGTCAGCAAGTAGACTATGTTCTGGGCGAATGGACCGGCGAAGAGAAGGAAGGTCTTGAGGCTGTGGTTCAGAAATCGGCTCAAGGATGTTTGTCGTTCGCGTTCATTGGATTGGCTCTTACCATGAACACGTTTAATTCGAAATAGATTATTTCTTGGATCTCTTTTCTTTTTTTTCTTGAATGAATTTCTCCACGTCTTGAATTTTGAAGTCAAGCGGGAAATCGAGTAAATCTTTGGGTTCCACTTCCAGTATGGCGGCTATCTTAAACAGCGTGAGCAGGGTCATGTTTTTCCCTTTTTCGAGTCGCTGCGTATTTCCCTTATCTAGACCAATGTCTTCTCCAAATTCTTGAAGAGTTAGCTCTTTTTTGGTTCGGTAAAGCTTGACTTTCTCGCCCACTTTCGACAAGAATTCATTTTCTACCGAATAACCCTTTTTCATGGAGCAAAATTGCCTTACCTCAATGTTAAGGCGTTGTTATAAAACACAACGGGTTGTTTTTTTTTACAACAAACGGTTGGTCAATTCGGTTTGCGTTGTATTATTGTACAACTTTAAAAAACACCTTTATGAAAAGAAACTTATTTTTCTCTTTATTAATGATTTTTGCATTCAGTGCAATTGGTCAGCAGGAACTTTTGGTAAATGGCGGTTTCTCACTTCCCGTAACTCAGTGGTCAGGAACTTCTTCGAGTCAATTTTTGAATAATTACAGTGGTGGTAATTATTGTTCGCAATCTCCTCTAAACTATTATAATTTTTTTGGTGATGCTTTTGAGCAAGCTGGGGCGAATGGGATGATTGAAGGGATTTATCAAGGTTTTTCTATTCCTTCGAATTCATCAAGTGTAACACTTACATTTAAGATGAGTATTAACACATTAGAAACGGACGGGTCATATGACTTTATTAATGTTAATATCTTAAGTTCCAATGGTTCATATATTCAAACGTTGATGACCTTGGATAATACATATGGCACATATGGAATACCTGGTTGTAGCCCGTGGTATCAATTTACTGCAAGTATACCGAGTGCTTATTTTGGTCAGTCTTTGCAACTATCATTTCAAGCAACTACAGACAACATATACCCAACTATTTTCAGAATTGACGATGTAAGTTTATTGGCAATTACTCAGGCGCCTTGTACATATGTACTTTCCTCAAGTAATTACACATGCCCAAATTCAAATGCAGGGAACTATAACGCTATTTCGACAGTAAGCACACAAAGCGGATGTTCGTGGAGTGCAACGGTCTTGACAGGAGCGTCATGGCTCTCGACAAGCAGCCAAGGAACAGGTTCTGGCTCGTTAGGAATTTCAGTGACGCAGAATTCAAGTTCAAATTCCAGAACTGGAACAATTTCAGTTGGTGGTCAGGTTTTGACAATTACCCAGCCTGGTGGAGGTTGCACTTATTCAATAACCCCGAGTAGTTATATATGTCCGAATAGTTCAGCTGGAAACTTAAATTCAATTGCTTTAGTAAATACTCAAGGAAATTGCAATTGGACTGCTACTGTGACTTCCGGCAGTTCATGGATGGTATGTTCTTCATCTGGAATTGGGAGCGGTTCAATTAATATTACAGTTTTGGAGAATACATCCTCGACACCTCGAATGGGCACAATAGCGGTAGGTGATCAAACATTTACAATTACTCAACCAGGTGGTGATTGTATTTATTTATTGAGCACCGATAATTATGTCTGTATGAATAGCTTGGCAGGGAACTTAAGTTCAATCGCTTTGGTAAATACTCAAGCATCTTGCCCATGGTCTGCAGCAGTTACTTCAGGTGGTTCTTGGTTGGCTTGTTCCTCGTCTTCCAATGGTAGCGGCTCGATCGATATTGTAGTTCTTGAAAATATGAGTCCCACATCTCGGACAGGAACAATTAATATCGAAGGTGAGAATTTGTCAATTGTTCAACCTGGAACTAGTGTCTCTGTCGTTGAAATATCAGAAAGTAAGGATTTGCTATTTTACCCTAACCCTGCCTTCCAAGGAATCCTGGTAATAAATTCAAAATCTGAAAAGCAGGTTTTGCAAATTATGAACGGTATAGGTCAGATCGTTAAAAGTGAACTTTTAGATTCAGGCAAGAACACAATTGACTTAACTGAATTGTCTAATGGGGTTTACTTCATTCAATTGGGTGATTCGAAAGTTGAGAAGTTGATTGTGAATTGACTTTTTCTGATTTGAAAGTTTGATTGAGAAAAGCGCTTCGGCGCTTTTCTTTTTAGTCTTAAGGGATAGTTAGGACTTGTCATTCTCAATAAATTAACTATCTTTGCACTCCTTTTTAGGGTACGGTTATGAACGACATGGTTAAAATTCTTTCTGGTTCGGCGTCTAAATACTTAGGCGAAGGCATTGCACATTCTTTTGGAACTGAGCTCGGAAACGTTTTGTTTCAGCGCTTTAGCGACGGTGAGTTTGCTCCGTCTATCGAAGAAACAGTGCGCGGAAAAGATGTCATTATCGTTCAGTCTACCTTCCCACCCCAAGATAACTTAATGGAACTTTTACTCTTGATAGATGCCGCGAAACGCGCGTCTGCTAAGCGTATTGTTGCTGTTATGCCGTACTTCGGATTGGCAAGACAAGACAGAAAAGACAAACCACGT
>CAZEFR010000005.1:23141-85821 GCA_964511555.1 uncultured Chryseobacterium sp. | reverse complement strand
TTTTGTTAATTGCATCGGCAATGTTGTAAACGATATCCATTGCATGCAACGCAGCTTGTTGATCAGAAACCAATTGAATTCCGAACAATCCACCTGGAGTACCTAAGATGTAACCCAATGGGTAGATAGCCCATCCAACTAATACGAACCAAGCAAGGATACGTGTAGCTTTTGCAACTTGTGGACCAGCAGTCTGAGCCAATTTCGCAACCTCACCAAACCAGATTAGGTAAGCAATGTAGAAGTAAGCTGCTCCTGAAAGCACACCCCATAATACACTACCATCTCTATCCAATACTTCTCCGATGTAACCAGTAACTAACATTACCAAAGAAGCGAAGATTAATTTCCACAACAATGCAATTTTAGCACCTGCTTTCTTGGTGATTAAGTAAAACTCTACGCACATCAACGGAACAGTCAAAATCCAGTCAACGTAACGGAAGAATGTTGGCGACTCGCCAGTCTCTAAGTTATAACTTCTCATGTAGTAGTAGTGAACTGCTGCAATAAAAGTGATAAGACCTGAAACAAGAACAGACGTTCTCCACTTAGGTGAAGTGTTGTTCAATTCGAAGAAGAAGAATACGGAAGCGGCCATCATAGCCATGGTTCCGATGAAAAAAGTGAATGCAACGTAGTTGTCACTCGCAATTGTTGTAAGATGTCCCATAATACATTTTGGTTAAGTGTTCCTACTCTTATGGCTTTTCGGTATCTCCGCGTTTTTTTATGTGGTTTCTGCCTCCACCCTAACAAGAACAATGATACATCAATTTTGTTCAGGTTTGTTTAATTTTTTTCGAAAATAATTAAACAGAGAAGGGGAAGTGGTGGTTTGAACATAATAGGTAAGCTTGTGTTATCTTTTTCTTTTACAGATATTTACAACAATAATGATGGCTAAATTCGAAGTAAACTACGATGAGATTTTAAGAAGAGTAGAGCTTGTAGACCCTATTCAGTATGGAAGAACCCGAAATTTCATCAATGGAGCCGTCAGTTATTTGTCGCCGTATATCTCCCGTGGTGTAATAAGTACCAAACAGGTTTTGGAGCATATGTTGGACCAAGGATATTCTGTTGAAAAAATGGAAAGTTTTGTTCAAGAGTTAGCGTGGAGGGATTATTGGCAACAAATCTGGATTTCAAGGGGTTCAGATATTAATAAAGATCTGCGTAATCCTCAGCCAAGAGCCGATAGAGAGGGAATTCCCAGTTCGATTGTAGCGGCGGCCACTATAATTTCTGCGGTAGATAAGGGTATTGAAGAGTTATACAAAACGGGGTATATGCATAATCACCTCAGAATGTATACAGCTGCCTTAGCATGTAACCTTGGAAGATGTGCGTGGGGCCATCCAGCGAAATGGATGTACTACCATTTACTAGACGCAGATTGGGCGAGCAATGCCCTGAGCTGGCAATGGGTCTGCGGTGCGAAGAGCAACAAACTCTATTTCGCGAATCAAGAAAACATTAACAAGTATTGCAATACCAATCAGACAAAGACTTTTCTGGATGTTTCCTATGAAGAAATTGAAACAATCGGAATTCCAGATGAATTAAGAGAATTTGAAACGTTTCAACTGAAAACAAAACTTCCGAATACGTCCTTTCCAACCATACAAAATGGAGAGACCTGTTTCCTTTACAATTTCTACAATCTCGATCCCAAGTGGCGCAAAGATGAAGAAGGCGCGCGTATTCTTTTGCTAGAGCCTTCGGTGTTCGAGAGTTATCCTGTTTCCGAAAAGAGTATCCAGTTCTGTATAGATCTTGCGACAGAGAATATTCCAAACATTCAAATCTTTGTCGGAGAGTTTTCGGAGTTGAATGTCGTTCCTGATGTGAAATTTACTTTTAAGGAACATCCGTTAAATACTTACGAAGGAATTCAAGATGAACGCGATTGGATTTCTTCGGTGAAAGGAGATTTTCCTTCCTTCTTTGCGTTTTGGAAAAAAGTAAAGAAAGAACTTCAATGAAAAAATCGAATCTACCGACTAAAATCTGCACGGTATGCGGACTTCCATATTCCTGGAGAAAGAAGTGGGAGAAAAATTGGGAAGAAGTGAAGTATTGCAGTGAGCGTTGTAGAAGGTCGAAGGACAAAAATTCTTCGAATCATTAATTCAGTTTATAAAACTTCTTCTAATTGCTTCGTGTGTTGCTCAACTTGATGCTCATTGAAATTATCCCAACGCGGAGCGTCTTCCGTTTTCTCATACAAGAACGCTTTCAAGTATTCACTGCTGTCGTTGTGAAGGTCATGCAGGTGCTGAAGAATTTGGAAGAAGAATTCATCTACTCGATGAACATCCTTTAATCCATGTTGAAGCGAAGCTGGAAGTTGGAATACGCGAACGATTTCATTCTTTTCTTCGTCATTCATTTCTGTTTTATATCCTTGCGTAAGCGTCTTGAAAACAAGGTTGTTCCAAATAACGTTGTTGCTCGCCCATTCAATTTCTTCACCGTGCTGTGCATGCTCTGAAATCAACACAATCGCATGCAATACTTCAGGAAGATACTCAGTTGGAAATTCGTCGAAGCTGCGGAATTCGTATCCGCTTTGATATAATTTTTCTCTGTTGAAGTCCAGTCCAACATCGGAGAGAAGTTCGTAGCACAATTCAGATTCAATGCGATCGCGCCACCATATATTTTCTTCTTTCTTGAAGTTTAACAGCTTTCTAAATTCTTCAACTGGAAACGTAAGGACTTTGCCTTTCGGCATAGACTTGTGGTAGGTGCCAACTCCGGTGTATCTCGACATGGCGTTACGCATAGATCCTCCTGCGAACTTTTCTTCCATCTCGAATTTATCGCTAATCACAGACATGATATCCGGACTTCCGAGTGTTGCAATGAACAACGGCTCGAACCACTGAAGCAAGTAAATGGCTTTGTGATGCGCTTGATCGAATGCGGCGTAATCGACAATGCGACTGTCTTCCGTTAAGGTTGGAAGTGTTATGTGGAAATGGAACGTTCCATTGTTGAAGAGAACAAGTTTCTTCTGATTCGACATGAACATGTTTATGCCTATGTTGTATTGCGGGTAGGTTAGTGGCCCCGGAAGAATTTTCGTTTCGTTCAGTTTGTCGAGAAAGATTTTCTTCGACGCTTTCAATTCATTGAAAGATTCTTGAATGGTTCTGTTCTCGTAGTATTTTGTTACAAATTCAATGGTGTCTCCGTCGAAGATGATCGATCCCATGGGATTGTTCTTCTGCGTTAACATACTTTGAATTTGAAAAGGTTGTTTTTCTAAGAAGAGCTCCAGTATTGATTTTCCCGCATAGTCGGGGTTGTCGAGTAGAGGAGGAGCCGATTGAATGGTCTTGTGTTGAAAATGAATGTCGAGCTTTTCAAGCGAGTGACTGTTCATCATTTGACTTACCAAGTAGTTTTTATTCGAGTCGAAGGCGCGTGCTAAAACTTTTTCTAAACTGCCTGCACGGTAACACTTCAGGTAGTCGATGCTGTAGCGCTCGCGACCCATTTTTTCTTGAATGAACTGTCCGGAAACAACAAGCGATTCTTCGAATTGCAAGTACGTTTCGTTTTCTAACCCAATGCCCCAGTAATATTTTTTTATCGGGTTGTTTTTCATTCTTCTCGGAGCTTATTGATAATTATAGTTTCTTTTTTTTATGTTGAAGGGTGAAGTACTTCACGTCCATTAAGCGTGGTAATACAGCACAAACGATGAGTATCTGCTGTGGTTCCACCAATCTCGTCTTTTTCGAGCGAAGTAATTGTAGTTCAATTTTCCGGCTTGCGATTGAAGTGGATAAAGAACTTCTCCGTTTTCGCGAAACGCTTTTTTCTTTTCTGTTTCAGGAACAATAGGGACAATGTGTCCGGATAATCCAACTGTCTTTCTCTTCGCGCAAATCATTCCCACACCACCTTCTTCCGTTACACGTCTTTGAATTTCTGTAAGAGAAGTCATTCTTTCCCAGCCAAAACTTTCTCCCCATATTCCGAACCAATCGTGAATGGCGCTTGAATAAATGGGAACAACCGTTTCATTGAAAATGGGAGTGACATCCATTCCTTTCTGAAGTTTTTCAATGGACTCATCTGTCCACCAAACTGTTGGAAGATAAACCTTCGCGAAATAGCAATAGTCGAATGAATAAACATTGCAATACGTGTCTTCAGGCGTGCGCTGATAACGCGTGCTGTGTTTTACATCTAATTTCCGAATGAGTCGGTGAAGACTTTTTTTCTTGGATTCAGCACTTTTTAAATTGCGATAGGGAATGGTTTCATCAATCATTGGATGAAACTTACACTCCATGGAATCTAGATTTGACAGTACATTGGGCAACAGCTCGGCTGCTTTAATAGCCCTGACCTTCGAGACAACTTCCACTTGAGAAACCGGGGTAGTGGTTTCATTAACTACTTTCATCAGGTTAGTTTTTACGAAAATAGGTATAAATTTGCGAAGCACTGATGCCTGCGGCGAATGTCTGGCATCTTTCAAGTTAAGTTCCCAAATAGTTCTTCTTCACAAAATTGCAATGGTGAATGCAATGTCCAACAATCATGAAGCCGATGGCGCGAGTGGAGTAGGTGGTGTTGTTCGCGGGGGCTTGGAACTGAAGCATTTCAGGCGACATGTATTTGAATAAGGCAATGGTTGACTTGCGGACAAGCTCGAATTCAGCAATTAATTCAGCAAGGCTTTGATTCATTTGTTTCGAATTGTCGATGTAATCATTTTCGTTGAATCCAGGAAGAGGCGTGTTGTCGAATCGTGAAAAACGCAAGGCGCGATAGGCGAAGATGCGCTCACATTCAATGATGTGCTGGAATACTTCTTTGGTTGTCCATTTGCCAGGAGCGTAGGCAAAGTTTTCTTTTTCGGAAGGGATCGATTTAAGAATGTCAAGTGTTGCATTTAAATCTTCTTCCAATGCCACGAGCAAGTCATTCGATGGAATAAGTCCGTAATAATAGTGGAAGTAGGTTGGCGCCTCGGAGTAGATGGTTTGGTCTTGCATTTTAATTTTCAAATTAAATTATTATTCCTTCCAACCCACCAACACGGCTTGAATCATTTCAGTATCGATGCGTTGATTGGGGATGATTTCAAATCCTTGTTTGAGATAGAACGGAAGCGGAGAGGTGTAATTTTCTCCGCCCGATTTGAGATCGTTATTGTGATCAATGACCCAACCAAAGAATTCGTCGTGAGTCGCTTTTAGATGGTCGAGTAATAATTTCCCTAGACCTTTTCCTTGATAATCTTTCGATACAATTAAGGAAAAACGAATTTGATTGGAGTGTTCAAACATCACCGCCCATGCGATGATTACAAGATTCGAATCTTCAATTAAAAAATGGTTGTGCCAAGTTGTTCCTTCCAATAAAATCGGAAATCGATCTTTTAATTTCAAAGGATACTCAGCATTCCAAAGAGAATTGATTTGTTCGCTTTGAACCGAAGAGAGAGTTTTGGTTTGGATTATTTCCATTGGTAAAATCCACTTCGTGGATACATCCCGAAGGGACAGGTCCACTGCGTGGATACATCCCGAAGGGACAAATCCGCTATGCGGATAAATCTTTTAATTATAAAAGATGAATGTAACCTGCTGCTACTGTAAGCAAAACCAACAAAGCCGTTAGCAAAATGTACGTCCATTTGATAAGCGGAGTTAGGACAATGCGGCCGGCGTTTTCGATGTGCTGATAAACATTCAAAGAAGCGCGCAAGTAGTAGAAGGCTCCGATGGCAGAAGTAATGATCATGACAACCACCAATGCGAAATACTTCGCTTCGATCAATTGTGCAATGACGAAATACTTCGCTATGAATCCGCTAAACGGAGGAATGCCTGCCATTGATAAAAGAGCTGCCGTGAAAGCGAATGCCAATACACCGTTTCTTCTGTACAAGCCTTTCAACGGATTTCCTTCCAAGGTTTGAGTTTCTTTAATTACACCGAAGGCAATGATTCCGGCAATGCTATACGTGAGCAAATAGAATAACAAACTCAATAACGAAGCATTTCCAATAATGGTTGAAAGAAGGAATCCAGCGTGAGAGATACTCGAGTAAGCCAACATGCGCTTCACGTCGGTTTGCCACAAGGCTGCCGTGTTTGAAGCAATAAGCGTTACCGCTGCGATAACTCCAATGGTGTAACCATTGGCTTCAACATAAAATTGAAATGGACCTGTGAAGAGTTTGAACAACGCGACCATAGCAGCTGCTTTCACTATGGTTGACATGAATGCAGTAATCCATGTTGGTGCACCTTGATAAACGTCTGGAGTCCAAATGTGGAAAGGTGCTGCAGAAATTTTAAAAAGGAATCCAACCAAGATCATGGTAATTCCAACATTCATAATGATCGATGCGTCTTTTCCTTCTTGAATGAAATTCGAGATAACTGCTAAATCGAAACTTCCAGTTGCGCCGTACACCAAGGTAATTCCAAACAACAAAATAGCAGAAGCCACAGATCCCAAGATGAAGTACTTGAATCCACTTTCGTTAGAAGCCAAATCGTGTTTCTTGCTTGCTGCCAAAACATAAACAGGAATACTTAAGATTTCAACCCCTAAGAATAACATAGCCATGTTTCCGAAAGAAGCCAAGAGTCCAGCGCCGCAAAAACTGAATACCACCAAGGCGTACAAATCTGTTTTTCCTTCGTGCTGTTTGAAGTAAGACGAAGAAAGAATAAACCAGAAGAACAAGACTGCAGCGAACACGCCCAATGCGAGGTTCGCTCCGTTCTCATACACCAACATGGTGTGGTTGAAGGGCGTCTCAACGGTGTTCCAATCGGCAGCAATAAAGCCAACCAACGTAGCCAAGGCAAGAAGTATAAATGGGAGAACGTATTTCTTCAGGTTTAGAATGTCTAAAACCAAAACTCCAATTCCTAATAATGCGGTTAGTAATAACTCTTTCATAAAATTAAATTCCAGTAAGTTGAAGGCCTTTGTGAACAACGTCGAGTAACATGCCCGGATAAACACCAATAGCAATTGTAATAATGACAAGAATGGTTAATACCATTTTCTCTGAAGCTGTCATTTCAGCAAATGCAAGTTCTGAATTGTGCTTGCCCAACATTGTACTTTGAAATGCACGCAACATATACACGGCTCCGAAAACAACGGTAAGTCCGGCCAATAGCGCCATAACTATGTTGTGACTTCCCACGCTTTGCAGCAACAAGAACTCACCAACAAATCCGCTTGTTACCGGAAGTGCTACAGAGGCCATAACAATAACGAAGAACAAAAAGGCGAATGCCGGATGCTTTTCACGCAGTCCACCCAACTTATTGAATTGGTCGTGCCCAACGCGCGATTCAATCATATCTGCAATGAAGAACAATCCAACTGCAATGGCTCCGTGAGATACCATTTCAATCAATGCGCCTTCATAAGCTGTGTTTCCATTTGCTAAAATTCCAAGCGCAATCATGCCCACGTGAGCAATAGAAGAATACGCAATTAATAATTTGAAGCTGGTCTGGTTCAACGCCACGAATGAAGCGTAGATGATGCTAATCACGCACAACCACATAGCCCAGTCTGCATTCGCTGCACCTGCAGGAACCATCGGCATGGTAATGCGAAGCAATCCGTAAGTAGCCATCTTCAACATAACCGCTGCAAGCAACATGGTACCTGCGGTAGGTGCTGCCTTGTAGGTGTTCGGCTGCCATGTGTGGAAAGGGAAGATTGGGATTTTTACAGCGAAGGCAATGAAGAATCCTGCGAATACCCACACTTGTTCGTGTTGTGAAAGTTTCGATCCAGCGGCAATCATGTCTGAGATTAAGAAGCTGTCTGCGAACTGACGAACATACAACAACGAGAACAACATGAACAACGAAGCGAAGAGTGTGTAGACGAAAAACTTCAACACAATTTTACTTTTGTTTTCAGCGGTGCTCCATTGTAGAATAATGAAGTAAATCGGAACCAATGCTGCTTCGTAACAGATGTAGAAAAGGAACGAGTCGTTCGCAAGGAAAGCGCCCATCATGGCAGAAGACATGAAAAGAATTAACGAAAGGAATGCCGATTCGTTGCGCATTTCATGCTTGCTGGCAACATGAACAATGAATGGAAGAAGACATGCATTCAACAACACCATTAAGATGCTTGTAGCGTTTATTGAAAGAGCGAAGTGTGCGCCAAGCGGAGCAATGTTTCCACCATCGAATTCAAGCATTTCAGTTTTTCCGTATGAAACGGCAACAGCGGCACCAATGGCAACAGCTGCATTAAGTAAAGAACCGACCCATGCTAATTTCTTCGATAAATCAGATGATAGGAACATCATCAGTCCGAAGAAGGCGGGTATACAAAGTAGTGCGAGAGTTAACATAGGTGCTTATGCTTTAAAAATCAATCCCAATAAAATAATTAATCCAACGATGAAGGTGAGCAAGTAACCTGCGATGTGACCGCCGTGTAATCTTCTTGCCAATGCACCAACACCTTCAGCAGCAGTTCCTGCCGCATTAACGATTCCGTCAATAATTTTCCATTCAACAACAGTTGCGAATGCATGTCCGATTGCATTAGCTGGTTTTTTAAACATCGCTTCATACAACTCATCGAATCCGTATTTCTTATTCAGAAGTTTGTGAAGAGGAGAAGTGATTTCGTTGTCTTCTAAAACTGGAGAGGCTTTCGCAATGTAGATGTTGTGTGCAACGTAAATCATCACAACAGCAATTCCCATAGTTGCTAAGGCCAAGATAATTTCAACAGTAACAGTCATGTCCCCAACAGCTACAAGAACAGGTCCTTCAAGGAAATGATCTAAAGCGTGTGGGAAGTGAATTGCGTGTCCCAAGGCGTGTGGGAATCCAATGAATCCACCAACGATAGAAAGAACTGCCAATACCCAAAGTGGAATTGTCATTGATGCTGGAGACTCATGCAAGTGATGCTCCTGATCGTGTGTTCCTCTGAACTTTCCGTGAAAGGTCAAGTAGTACATGCGGAACATGTAGAATGCTGTGCATGCTGAAGCAATCACCAACAAGATAAATACAGGCATGTTGTGTTCCATGGCATGCGCCAAGATTTGATCTTTCGAGAAGAAACCAGCGAATGGGAAAATACCTGCGATAGCGAGTGTTCCAATTAAGAAGGTCTTCTGTGTTGTTGGCATGTATTTCTTCAATCCACCCATTCTGCGAATGTCTTGCTCTCCGCCCATTCCGTGAATAACAGAACCTGAACCTAAGAACAACAATGCTTTGAAGAAAGCGTGTGTAATTACGTGGAATACCGCAATGCTGTGTGCACCCATTCCCAACGCAACGAACATGAATCCCAATTGAGAAACGGTAGAGTAGGCCAATACTTTTTTAATGTCGTTTTGCGTAAGCGCAATGGTTGCTCCCATTAAGGCAGTGATGAGCCCAACGTACATAACCAAGTTAGACGCTGTGTGACTCATTTCGAACAAGTCTCCGTTACGCGCAACAAGGTAGATACCAGCGGTAACCATGGTTGCCGCGTGGATCAATGCAGACACTGGAGTAGGACCGGCCATTGCATCGGGTAACCACGTGTGCAAAGGGAACTGAGCACTTTTCCCCATAGCTCCAATAAACAAGAAGATGGCTATGGTTGTTAACATAGAGGGAGATAGCGCAGCAATTTTCCCGTGGCTGAATAAGTCAACATAGTTCAATGTTCCGGTGTTGCTGAAGATTAAAATCATTGCGACAATTAATCCAAGGTCACCCACACGGTTCATGATGAACGCTTTCTTCGCAGCTTCGTTGTTCGCGTGTTCTTTGTACCAGAATCCGATTAGCATGAACGAGCAAACCCCAACACCTTCCCATCCAACGAACAACGTCACAAGACTGTCGCCCAAAACAAGAATAAGCATGAAGAAAACGAATAGGTTCAAGTACGCGAAGAAGCGATTGAATCCTTCGTCGTGACTCATATACCCCGAAGAGTAAATGTGAATAAGGAAACCAACTCCGGTAATGAATAGGAGGTAGGTTGAAGAAAGTGAATCTACCAAGAAGGCTAGATCAATGTGAAGACTTCCAGCATGAATCCATTCAAACACTTTCACGGTAACCGCTTGGTGCGAATGAAGTTGACTGTTGAAGACAATTAACGAAACAACGAACGAAGCGAAGATGGCTCCAGAACCAATGATGGTAGTGAGTTGTTTCGAAGTGTTTTTCCCGAAGAAAACTTGATAAAGAAATCCAACTAATGGGAAGAGCGGTACGAGTGTAATTAATTTTTCCATGGCTTATCCCTTCAAGTTGTTTAACGCGTCTGTATCTGTTGTGCGCAAATTGCGGTAAAGCATCATTAAGATGGCTAATCCAACTGCAACTTCTGCAGCAGCAACCACCATAATGAAAAATACGAATACTTGCCCTGATGTGTCGCCGTGTACTTTTGAAAAAGCTACTAGAGCAATATTCACAGCATTCAGCATAAGCTCAATGCACATGAACATAAGAATTGCGTTTCTGCGGAGCAGAACACCAAAAACACCTAGAGCGAATAAGGCAGTGCTTAGCCACAAATAATGCTGTATGGTAATGTTCGGAAGGATTTCCATAATTACGATTTTGAAGTTTCTTTTTTAGATAGATAAACGGCTCCAACCATTGCGGAGAGGAACAATACAGAAGCCAACTCAAATGGAAGGAGGTAGTCTTTGTACAATACTTGCCCAAGGTTCTGAACCAATCCAGCATCGTCTGCCATTAAGGCTTTTCCCGCTATGAATGAAGATTTCGAAATCAGAGAAACAAGAATGAGCATGATGCTGCTCGATGAGACCACCGCGGCAATCTTCACCCATGATTTTGTTTTCTCTTCTTGCTCTTCGTTCAAGTTTAACATCATGATTACGTAGAGGAACAATACCATGATGGCTCCGGCGTAAACAATGATGTGAACCGCCGCAAGGAATTGAGCGTTCATTAAAAAGTAATGTCCTGCAATGCTGAAAAACGTCACAATCAAGTAAAGGACACTGTGCACTGGATTCCTGCTAAGAATAACAGCGAGTCCGCTGAAAATTGCGAGGAACGACAGAAAGTAAAAAGCAATTTCGGTTAAGCTCATTGTTTTAAACGGTCTTGAAAGGTTTGGTTATGCGCGTGTTTTTTATCTTGTTTGAAAGACAATACATCGGATGTTTGACGCTTCGTAACATCTATACGTTCATTCACGTCTTCCACCAGAATACTTTTTCCAAACACTTCTTCTCCGCGAGTGAATGAACTTGGAACAATGCGATCGGTAAGGAAGATGGCCTCTTTCGGACAAGCTTCTTCACACAATCCGCAGAAGATGCAACGCAACATGTTGATCTCGTAAATCTTCGCGTACTTCTCTTCGCGGTACAACGATTCTTCTCCTTTGTTGCGTTCAGCCGCTTCCATAGTAATGGCTTCAGCCGGACAAGCAACAGCGCAAAGTCCGCATGCCGTGCATCGTTCAGCCCCTGCTTCGTCGCGCTTCAACACGTGTTGTCCGCGATAAACAGGAGCAATCTCTCTGGTTTGCTCTGGGTATTTAATGGTTGCCTTACGCTTAAATAAGTGGCTAAGCGTGATTGCCATTCCTTTGAAGATTGCAGGTAAGTACAAGCTCTCCATTAAGGTTAGTTCCTTCTTGGCAACAACTTTTGAACGGTTAGTTAAACTCATGGTGTTGTTGTTTTACAGTTTGCCAGTGAAGTACATCACAAGGCCAGTAATGAAAATGTTGAAAATAGCGAGAGGCAATAACACCTTCCATCCGAGGTTCATCAATTGGTCATAACGGAAACGTGGAAGTGTCCAACGAACCCACATGAAGATAAAGATGAAGATTAAAATCTTGCCCAAGAATACCGCTGTTTGAACGGCAGAAAGTAGATTTCCCTCCAATCCTAATTCATGTTGAAATGGGAAGTTATATCCACCGAAGTACAAGGAAGCCATTACTGCTGAAGAGATGAACATGTTAATGTATTCAGCGAAAAGGAAGAAGCCTAATTTCATAGAGCTGTACTCGGTGTGGAAACCACCAACCAATTCCGATTCACTTTCTGGTAAGTCGAACGGTGCACGGTTTGTTTCAGCGAAAGCACAGATTAAGAAGATCAAAAATCCAAGTGGCTGATAAACGATGTAGGCATAATCGGCATCTTGTTGTGCAACAATTTCACCCAAGTTCAAGGTGCCTGTTAGCATAACCAATGCGATAAGCGCAAGACCCATGGCTACTTCGTAAGAGATCATTTGTGAAGAAGCACGAAGCGCACCAAGTAATGCGAATTTGTTGTTTGAGCTCCATCCGCCAATCATGATTCCATATACTCCAATAGAGATAACACCAAGCAAATACAGAAGTCCAATGTTTATATCGGCAATCTGCATTGGGAAGTAAGTACCATCGATTGTGAAACCGGCTCCCCAAGGAATAACCGCTCCGGTCATACATGCGGTAAGCATGAAGAATGATGGGCCTAAAATGAACAACCATTTGTTCGAATGGGTAGGAATCATTTCTTCTTTGAAAAGCATTTTCAATCCGTCTGCAATCGGTTGCAACAATCCGAAAGGACCTGCACGGTTCGGACCTACGCGGTCTTGCAGCCAAGATGCCAACTTACGTTCTCCCCATGTCATGTATGCTGCAGCGCCAAGCGTTACAGCGAACACGATTACGCAAAGAATTATTTTATAGATAATAATCTGATCCATAGTCTTTATTTTTCTTCGTTGTTCGGATTTAATGCTCCAGTTCCTAAATCAACTTTGTCGCCGTGTGGCAATGCTGCTCGTTGGCGGTCGATGGAGGATTTTAACAAGCGAAGGTTTTCATAGTGGTTCGCGCTGATAACAGAGTGACGGTCAACTTTCGTTGGTCCTTCAATAACCCAGTCGCTGGTTTTCTTGTGTTCGAAGCGACAGCTGTTGCAGATCCACTCTTCAGCTTCTCCGTAGGTGTCTTTGCGAGCGGTAACGCGAGCAACATCTTCCCCCTTGTACCACAAACGAACGTTACCCGAACAAGTCGGACAATCGCGGTGCGCATCTACCGGCTTGGTATACCAAACACGGCTTTTGAATCGGAAGGTCTTGTCGGTCAGGGCTCCAACCGGACATACATCGATGACATTTCCAGAGAAATCGTTATCGATTGCTTTTTCAATGTAAGTTGAAATCTCTGCGGCATCGCCACGGTTGATGACACCGTGAACACGTCCGTCTGTAATCTGGTCAGCAACCTTCACACAACGGAAGCACATGATGCAACGTGTCATGTGTAACTGAACTTTATCTCCGATATCGATTTTTTCGAATTCTCTTCTAGGGAATTCGTAACGCGTTTCCGACTTTCCGTGCTCGTAGGCCAAATCTTGAAGGTGACACTCTCCCGCCTGGTCGCAAACAGGGCAATCCAACGGGTGATTCAACAACAACATTTCAACTACACCTGCACGTGCTTCTAAAACTTCAGGCGAAGTAATGTTTTGAACTTCCATGCCGTCCATAACTGTTGTTCTGCATGAAGCAACAGGCTTAGGCATTGGACGAGGGTCTTTTTCAGAACCCTTCGAAACCTTCACCAAACAAGTACGGCAGTAACCACCGCTTGTTTTCAATTTGGAATAATAGCACATCGCTGGCGGAACAATGTCTCCACCGATCATGCGTGCAGCCTGAAGAATGGTTGTGCCATCTGGCACTTCAATTTCAATTCCGTCTATGGTAACTTTAGCCATAATAGTAGTTCTTCAATTAGTTAATGGGAGCAGTAAGGTTGTTCAGTCTGTAATAGTGCTTCACGTCGTTTACGTGCTCGCCGTTGCGAATAAAATCTTCGAATTCTTTTCTGAAATGACGAATGGCAGCAGCCACAGGCCAAGACGCCGCTTCACCCAATGGGCAAATGGTTTTTCCTTCAATCTTCGATTGAATATCCCAAAGCAAATCAACGTCTGCCAATGTTCCGTGTCCGTGAAGAATTTTGTGAAGAATTTTTTCCAACCAGCCTGTTCCTTCACGACAAGGGCTGCACTGACCGCAGCTTTCGTGGTGATAGAAACGAGCAAAGGTGTATAGATTTTTTACAATGCTGGTGTCTTCGTCCATCACAATGAATCCGCCCGATCCGAGCATGGTTCCTGAAACAAATCCACCATCGCCAAGACTTTCGTAAGACATCAAGCGTGGCTCACCTGCAGCGGTTTTCAAGATTAATTCGGTTGGAAGAATTGGAACGGAAGATCCACCGGCAACAACCGCTTTCAATTTTTTTCCGTTGCGAATTCCACCGCAATATTCATCTGAATAAATAAACTCTTCAACGGGAACACCCAATTCAATTTCGTAAACACCAGGCTTGTTAATGTGTCCAGATGCTGAAATCAATTTCGTTCCCTTGCTGTTTCCAATACCTACTGCAGCATATGCGGCTCCGCCTTCGTTCACAATAGGAACAACGGCAGCAATGGTTTCAACGTTGTTTACAACCGTAGGGCAACCGTACAAACCAGCGATTGCTGGGAACGGTGGTTTAATGCGCGGATTTCCTCTTTTTCCTTCCAAAGACTCTAGCAAGGCAGTTTCTTCACCGCAGATGTATGCACCTGCTCCGATTTGAACATACAAGTCTAAATCGAATCCTGAATTGAGTATGTTCTTTCCAAGAAGTCCAGCTGCGTAGGCTTCATCAATGGCTTGCTCTAAGATGCGCGCAACGTAGAAATATTCGCCACGGATGTAAATGTATGATGTCTTTGCTCCGAGTGCGTAGCTCGACAAGATCATTCCTTCAATTAACAAGTGAGGAATGCGCTCCATGAGGTAACGATCTTTGAACGTTCCTGGCTCAGATTCGTCGGCGTTACACACAACGTATCTTGGAACACCTTCAGGTTTTGCAAGGAAGCTCCATTTCATTCCTGTTGGAAATCCTGCACCACCACGTCCACGCAAACCAGAAGTTTTCACTTCTTCAACAATCTGCTCTGGGGTCATTGACTTCAATGCTTTGTCAAGAGAAGCATATCCGCCGTGTTTGCGATAGGTATCAAGGAAACGTATTCCTTCGATATGATCGTTCGCTAAAAGTATTTTCTTTCCCATGGCTTAGTCGATGTTAACGGGATTATCATTCGTGTAAACGCGCGCCTTGCCTTCAGTACGAAGTGCGTCAACCAATTTGTCGGTTTTCTCTAACGTTAGGTTCTCGTAGTAGTCACCGCCGCACTGAAGCATTGGTGCTGTTCCGCAAGAGCCCAAACACTCAACGGTTTTCAACGTGAACATGCCGTCTGCAGTGGTTTGCCCTTCTTTAATGCCAAGTTTATTCTCAAGGTGACGAACAATGTCTTCCGCACCGTTCAACCAACAGCTGCTTGTTCTGCACACTTCAAGCGTACATTTTCCAACAGGCTTCAAATTGAACATGGAGTAGAACGAAGCCACTTCATATGCTTCAATCGGTTGAATAGAGAGGAATTCAGCAACGCAATCCATTGCAGGAACACTTAACCATCCGTCGAATTCAGCTTGCGCCAAATGAAGCAAAGGAATCAATGCCGACTTGTGTCGACCTTCGGGATAACGCGCAACAATTTTCTTAGCAATTGCCGCTGTTTCGTCACTGAATTTTAAAATTGTTTTTTCTGACATATCGTCTAAAAATTTATGCGTCTAATTCTCCAGCAATTACGTTCATGCTAGACATCGTAAGAATAGCATCGCTTAACATTGATCCCGTGATCATTTCTGGGTAAGCTTGGTAGTAAATGAAGCAAGGTCTTCTGAAGTGCAAGCGATATGGTGTTCTTCCGCCGTCGCTCACCAAATAGAATCCCAACTCTCCGTTTCCACCTTCAACAGCGTGATATACTTCACCAACAGGAATGTCCGTTTCACCCATTACAATTTTGAAGTGATAGATTAACGCTTCCATGCTGCTGTATACCAACTCTTTTGCAGGAAGGTAAAACTCTGGAACGTCAGCATGAATAGGACCTGAAGGAAGTTTGTCTATGGCTTGTTGAATAATACTCATACTTTCCCACATCTCTGCCATACGCACTGCGTAGCGATCGTAGGTGTCTCCGGTTGTTCCAACTGGGACAGTAAATTCGAAGTCTTCATAAGAACTGTATGGTGCAGCAACGCGAACATCATAGTCAACACCTGCTGCACGAAGATTTGATCCGGTGAATCCGTATGCCAATGCGCGCTCTGCATTGATCGGTCCGCAGTTCACGGTTCTGTCTACAAAGATTCTGTTTCGGGTTACCAACGCATCGAATTCTTTCAATGCTTTCGGAAACTCTTTCAAGAAAGCGGTTAATCTAGCCCAAGCTTTTTCGTTGAAGTCTCTCTCCATTCCGCCAATACGGCCAATGTTCGTGGTTAAACGCGCACCGCAAACTTCTTCGAAAATTTCATAGATCTTTTCTCTCCATTGGAAGAGGTAAAGGAATCCGGTCATTGCACCCGAGTCAACCGCAATAACAGTGTCGCAAACAATATGATCGGCAATGCGCGAAAGCTCCATGATGATTACACGCAAGTATTGCGCGCGTTTTGGAACTTCGCAGTTGATTAATTTCTCTACCGTCATGTGCCATCCCATATTGTTAATAGGAGAGGAGCAGTAGTTCAGACGGTCGGTGATCGGAGTGATTTGAGCATACGGACGGTGTTCGGCCAATTTCTCAAAAGCTCTGTGAATGTATCCAACAGTAGGTTCTGCTTTCACGATCATTTCTCCGTCCATGGTTAGAACGTTCTGAAAGATACCGTGTGTTGCAGGGTGGGTAGGACCTAGGTTCAGGATTGAGTAATCCTTTTCCGGATCGTTTGGGTTTATGATTGGAGTTGTACTCATAGGATTATCGCCCAAAATATTTATCTTGTTTATCGTCGCGTCCAGCGTCTTCCAACGGATACTCTTTGCGCATCGGGAAGTAGTTCATTTCATCCATGTTTAAGATTCTTCTTAAATCTGGATGACCTTGGAATTGCACTCCGAAGAAATCGAATTCTTGACGCTCCATCCAGTTCGCCGATGGCCAAAGAGAAACAAGCGAAGAAATTTTCAAGTCAGATTTCGGGAAGAAGGTCTTCACACGAATGCGTGTGTTCGCTTGCATGTTGTGCAAGTGGTAAACCATTCCGAACTCTTTGTCGCCTTGTTCTGGAAAGTGCATGGCGCAGCATGTTGTCAAAAAACCGAATGAAAGTTCGGTCGACTCTTTGAAGTGTTTCATCACTTCAAGAATGTTCTCTTTTTTTACTTCGAAGCAAGGAAAGTCACGATCTACGTAACTCGTAACAATGCTCGAAGAAATATTTTCTGAATTCGATAAAACGAAATCGTGAAGTTCTTGGGTAGTCATGGCTGCCATTATTCAATTCCGTATTGTGCCAAGCGGGCTTTGTATTCTTCCGAAGTTCTGCGGCTGCGACCTTCGTTCTTTGCGAGCTCTTGAATTTTCAAGATGCCGTCTAAAACTTGTTCTGGTCTTGGCGGACAACCAGGAATGTATACGTCAACCGGAATGATTCTATCGATTCCTTGAAGAACGCTGTATGTATCGAAGATTCCACCTGAAGAAGCGCAAGCGCCCATGCTCAACACCCATTTTGGTTCAGCCATTTGCTCGTATACTTGTCGAAGGATAGGTCCCATCTTTTTCGAAATGGTTCCCATAACCATAAGCAAGTCTGCTTGTCTTGGTGAGAAGCTCAAACGCTCCGAACCGAAACGTGCAAGATCGTAGTGAGAAGCCATGGTGGCCATGAACTCAATTCCGCAACATGAAGTTGCGAATGGCAAAGGCCAAAGTGAATTTGCTCTCGCCAATCCAACGGCTTTGTCTAACGATGTGGCGAAAAACCCTGCGCCTTCGAAACCTTCTGGCTTGTGGCTTGGATCAATGTTTACACTCATTTCTTTTGTATTAAAAGTTTTTATTTCTCCCAGTTCAATGCGCCTTTCTTAATGATGTAGACTAAACCTACAACCATTAATCCCATGAAGGCGAACATTTCCCACAATCCAAACACTCCGAGCTCTCTGAAGTTCACTGCCCAAGGATACATGAAGATTACTTCAACGTCGAACAAAACGAACAGAATAGCAACCAGGAAATATTTGATTGAAAAAGGCGTACGCGCATTTCCAATCGATTCAATTCCGCACTCGAATGCCTCGTTCTTAATTTTTGTTTTTCTCTTCGGACCAAGGACGTGTGTCAGCAACATTGTGGTGACAACAAAACCAGCGGCAACGAGTGCCATGAAAACGATGGGTAGATATTCCCAAAGGTGTGATGTTTTTTCCATTTCTTGCAGGAGCCCATTTTGAGGCGTGGCAAAGTTAGAAGGAACAACGGATTAACATAGTTTTTCGTTGTGTTTTTTCGCACGAATATTCAAAGTTTCAAACAAAAAGAAAGGAGGCAAGCCTCCTTTCAAATAGTATTTAAAATCGTTCTAAGTAATTACAGTCCCAAGAGCACTTCTTCAGCGGTTTTTCCACCGAACAACATGCGCTCTGGATTCTCTAACATTTCTTTCACTTTCACCAAGAAACCAACGCTTTCTCTTCCGTCGATAATGCGGTGGTCGTAGCTTAATGCGATGTACATGATTGGACGAATAACCACTTGTCCGTTCTCTGCGATAGGGCGCTCAACAATGTTATGCATGCCTAGAATAGCGCTTTGCGGGGGGTTAATGATTGGCGTTGAAAGCATAGATCCGAATACTCCTCCGTTCGTGATAGTGAAGGTTCCACCTGTCATATCGTCAACGGTAATTTTTCCTTCGCGTGCTTTTTTCGCTAGTCCACCAATGCCTTTTTCAATGTCGGCAAGTGAAAGCATTTCAGCGTTACGAACGATAGGAACCATCAATCCTTTTGGAGTTGATACGGCAATTCCCACGTCGCAAAAATCGTTGTAAACAATATCGGTACCGTCTATGCGAGCGTTCACGGCAGGGAACTGGTGAAGTGCTTCACAAACAGCTTTGGTGAATAAGCTCATGAAGCCTAGACCAACACCGTGTTTCTCTTTGAATAATTCTTTATACTTCGCACGAAGATCCATAGCTGGCTTCATGTTCACCTCGTTGAAGGTGGTTAGCATGGCAGTGTTGTTCTTCACAGAAACCAAACGCTCGGCAACTTTCTTGCGAAGCATGGTCATCTTTTCGCGACGCTCGGTTCTTTCGCCGGTTCTTGCAGGAACAGCTGAAGTGTCGAATCCGGCAGCCATAGCCGCTGCTACGTCGCTTTTCAGAATTCTTCCACCAGGACCTGTTCCGCTCACTTGCGCAGCAGTGACATTGTTTTCTGCCATCATCTTCGCAGCAGCAGGGGCCGCGTGGCCAGCTGCATAACTAGCCGCTGGTCCAGGAGATGGTGCCGCAGCTGGCGCAGGTGTTGGCGCTGCAACTGGAGCCGCTTCCGCTTTCGGAGCCGCTGCTGGAGCAGGCGCATTGCCTTGCTTCGATGTGTCAATGGTTGCAGCAGTTGCTCCTACAGCAACCGTATCGCCCGCCGCAGCAAGAATGGTAATTTCTCCTGATGCTTCAGCAGTCATTTCCAATGTCGCTTTGTCGGAATCAATTTCCGCAATCACTTGTCCGTTCTGAACGAAGTCGCCCGATTTTACAACCCAGTTGGCAATTTGAACTTCGCTAATACTCTCACCTGGAGAGGGAACTTTAATTTCAATTACTGACATACTTATTTTTTTTAGGCTTTAGAAACCTTATCAAACAATGTGGTTATCATTTTATTCATTCGCATCTCATGCACACGCGGAGAACCGGTAGCCGGAGAAGCGGACGCTGGCAAACTTACAACGTCTAAGTTTAAGTCGCGCAATGCACGCATCATGTAACTCCAAGCGCCCATGTTTTCTGGTTCTTCCTGACACCATACCAACTGTGCCTTCTTGCTGTATTTACCAAGCAATTCACGAATTTGCTTTTCAGGAAGCGGATAAAGTTGCTCAATTCTCACCAATGCAATCTCGTCGGTAAGTCCGCGCTTCTCTTTCTCTTCCAACAATTCATAATACACTTTTCCCGTGCACAACGCAACCACTTTGGTTTGCTTGCGCGCTTTAATGTTATCGTCAATTACCTCGCGGAATCCACCTTTCGCTAAATCTTCAATCTTCGAAACTGCTTTCGGATAGCGCAATAATTTTTTCGGTGTGAACACAATCAACGGCTTGCGGTACTCAGTCTTCACTTGTCTGCGAAGCAAGTGGAACATGTTCGAAGGAACGGTGCAGTTCGCTACTTGAATGTTCAGCTCAGCAGCCAATTGAAGGAAACGCTCCATACGACCCGAGCTGTGCTCTGATCCTTGTCCTTCAAATCCGTGTGGAAGAAGAATCGTGATTCCATTCATGGTGCGCCATTTGTCTTCAGCGGCAGCAATGAACTGGTCGAACATAATCTGTGCTCCGTTATTGAAGTCACCGAATTGCGCTTCCCAAATGGTTAATCCTTGCGGCGTTCCGAAGGCATAACCGTAATCGAATCCAAGAACCCCATACTCACTCAACAAACTGTTGTAGATGGAAAGCTTCGCTTGTTTTGGACTGATTTCATTCAATGGAACAATGCGCTTCTCTTCATCTTCGTCTGTTTTAACAACAGCGTGTCTGTGCGAGAATGTTCCGCGCTCAACGTCTTGTCCTGAAATACGAATAGGATGTCCTTCTTCCAACAAAGTGGCGTAAGCCAACAATTCTCCAAGCGCCCAGTCCAATGCGTTATTGTCTAACATGGTTCTGCGGTCTTCGAAAACTTTTTCAATCTTGCGGAAGAATTTTTCTCCGGCTGGAAGTGTGGAGATTTTCGCTCCCAATTCCAATAATTTCTTTTTGGCTACTGCCGTTTCAATGCTTTGCTCGAAATCTTTTTCTGAAGCAACGCGAATGTCTTTCCACGTCTCTTCCAAGAAGTGCTTCACATACGCTTGCTTCACACCGCGCGACTTTTCGTATTGCTCATCTAAATGGGCTTCGAAGTCTGTCTTCGCGGCGTTAACTTCTTCTTGTGTAAGGACGCCTTCACCCATTAATTTGTTCGCGTATAAATCGCGAAGGCTCAGGTGTGAGGCAATGGCTTTGTATAAACTTGGTTGCGTGAACTTCGGCTCGTCGCCTTCGTTGTGTCCGTATTTGCGGTATCCCAAAAGGTCTACAAATACATCCATGTTGAATGCCATGCGGTAATCGAAGGCAATCTTCATGGTTTGAATCACAGCTTCAACATCGTCTGCGTTCACGTGGAAGACAGGGCACAACGTTGTTTTCGCAACGTCGGTGCAATAGGTTGAAGATCTTCCGTCTAAATAATTCGTGGTGAAACCTACTTGGTTGTTCGTTACAATGTGAACGGTACCACCTGCGCGGTATCCATCTAGCTGTGCCATTTGCACAACCTCGTAAACAATACCTTGTCCGGCTATTGCCGCGTCTCCGTGAACCAACACAGGGACTATTTTATTCTCTGACTTTAAGTAGTGATCAATTTTCGCACGTGTTAGACCTTCAACCACCGGATTCACCGCTTCCAAGTGGGAAGGGTTAGGGCAGAGGGTCAGATGAACGTTGTTCCCGTTCGGAGTAACACGGTCTATCGAATAACCGAAGTGGTACTTAACGTCACCGTCGAACAATCCCTCGTCGTCAAATGCCACTCCTTCAAACTCGGCAAAAATTTCTTCTTGCGGTTTGCCCATGATGTTGGTTAAGACGTTCAAACGACCACGGTGAGCCATTCCAATTACAAATTCAGAAACGCCTTTGTCGGCGCCGTCTCTAACCATATAGTCCATTGCAGGAACTACAGCTTCACATCCTTCAACACTGAAACGCTTTTGTCCAACAAACTTGCGCTGAATGTATTGTTCGAAGGTGGTTGCCTTGTTCACCATGTCGAAGATTTGTTTCTTCTCTTCTGAGGTGAACGGGGTCTTTTTCACCGCTTCCAAGCGAGAGCGCAACCATTGAATTTTTTCAGGGTCGCGGATATACATGTACTCTGCGCCAATGCTTTCGCAGTAGCAAGATTGTAAATGCGCAATGATGTCTTTCAATTTCACATCGCCCAATCCCACTTCAACACCGGCATGAAAAACAGATTCGAGGTCTGCTTTGGTAAGTCCGAAGTTTTCAATGTCAAGGGTAGGAGAGTACTTTCTGCGCTCGCGGACCGGATTGGTATGGGTGAATAAGTGCCCGCGTTGACGGTAGGCATTGATAAGGTTTATGACCTTGAATTCCTTGTGCATGCCATCGTCGCCGATAGATGCAGTGTCTCTCGAGAGAACAGGAAAAGAGGAGTGTTGAAATTCGAATCCTTCGAAAAAACGTCTCCAAGAAATATCTAGAGAAGAGGGATCTTGCTGGTATTGATTATACAGCGCTTCAATCGTGTTCACATCGGCATTGCCGAGATAAGAATTATCGTCCATCGCTTTCGTTTGAAAATACGGCTCCAAAGATAGGTATTTCTTGCAAAAACGACCTTTCTATTTCAGTAAGATATGAACTGAAATAAATTAGGATTGAAGGGTGTTCAAAGCCTCACGAATATTGCCTTCTACGCGTTTTTCGACGTTTGAATAATCTTGTTTTATGAACGAATCGCCGGTAACCTTTTCGAAAAGTTCAATGTATCGATTGCTAATTTCTTCCAACCAAGAATCTGACATGGCAGGTACTTCTTGACCTTCCTTGCCCATGAAGCCTTCACTGATTAACCATTCGCGAACGAATTCTTTCGAAAGTTGGCGTTGCTTTTCGCCAGCAGCCTGACGTTCTGCATAGCCTTCAGCATAAAAATAACGAGAAGAGTCGGGGGTGTGAATCTCGTCCATAAGAACCACTTCACCGTTGTGCTTTCCGAATTCATACTTCGTGTCAACGAGAATTAACCCGCGTTTCAAAGCCAATTCAGTTCCGCGCTCGTAAAGGGCGTGGGTATATTTTTCAAGCATAGCGTAGTCTTCGGCAGACACGATTCCTTGCGCTATGATCTCTTCGCGACTGATGTCTTCGTCGTGACCTTCGGAAGCTTTTGTAGTCGGAGTAATGATGGGGGAAGGAAGCTTGTCGTGTTCTTTCAATCCTTCCGGAAGCGAAACACCGCACAACGTGCGAAGCCCGCTGCTGTAGGTCCTCCAAGCGTGTCCAGTTAAATATCCGCGAATAACCATTTCCACTGCGAAGGGTTCGCAGCGTTTTCCTATGGTGACGTTTGGATCAGGAGAAGCCATTTTCCAGTTTGGAACGACGTCAGCCGTTTCATTCAACATGCGTTCTGCAATCTGATTCAAGACTTGTCCTTTGAACGGAATAGCGCGTGGCAAAACCACGTCGAATGCAGAGATTCTGTCTGAAGCTACCATTACCAAAAGATCTGCACCAATGCTGTATACATCGCGAACCTTGCCTTTGTAAAAGTTGGTTTGATTCGGGAAAGTGAATTGAGTTCCTGCGAGTGCTTCCATTATCTTTTCATTCCTTTCATTTGATTCGCTTGCTTCATCATGGCAGCCATTTGGCTCTTGTTGGTGAACATCTTCATCATTTGACGCGTTTGATCGAACTGTTTCATCAACTTGTTCACCTCTTCAAGCGGACGTCCGCATCCTTTGGCTATACGGGCTTTACGTGAAGGGTTGATTAGGCTTGGGTTCGAACGTTCAGCCGGAGTCATACTGTGAATGATGGCTTCAACATACTTGAACGCATCGTCGTTCACATCAACGTTTTTCAACTGACCCATTCCGGGAAGCATACCCATGAGGTCTTTCATGCTTCCCATTTTCTTAATCTGTCCGATTTGTTCGAGGAAGTCATTGAAATCGAATTGGTCTTTCTTGATTCTCTTTTCAAGACGCTTCGCTTGTTCTTCGTCGAATTGCTCTTGTGCTCTTTCAACCAAAGAAACCACGTCACCCATGCCAAGAATACGGCTCGCCATACGCTCGGGATAGAATACGTCAAGCGCATCCATCTTCTCTCCGGTACCAACAAACTTGATGGGTTTGTTGACTTCACTCTTGATGCTTAACGCAGCTCCACCTCGGGTGTCACCGTCTAATTTGGTGAGAACTACCCCATCAAAATTCAGACGGTCATGGAAGGCTTTCGCTGTATTCACAGCGTCTTGTCCTGTCATGGCATCTACCACGAACAACGTCTCTGTCGGTTGAAGGGCTTCCTTCACCGCAGCAATTTCGGTCATCATCTGCTCGTCTACAGCCAAGCGGCCGGCAGTATCGACAATGACAACGTTGTATCCGTTTTGCTTCGCGAAGGCTAACGCGTTTTTCGCTATTGAAACGGCATCTTTGTTTTCTGGTTCGCTGTAGACCTTAACACCAATGCTGTCTCCGACAACATGCAATTGGTTAATTGCAGCCGGACGATAAATATCACAAGCCACCAAAAGTGGATTCTTTCCTTTCTTCGTTTTTAAATGATTCGCAAGCTTTCCAGAGAATGTTGTTTTACCCGAACCTTGCAAACCGCTCATTAAGATAATACCAGGGTTGCCTTGGAAATTCAATTCGCTGTGCTCTCCGCCCATGAGTTCTTTTAACTCGTCTTGGGTAATCTTCACCAACAATTGGCCTGGGCTAATAGCAGTCAATACCTTTTGTCCGAGCGCCTTTTCTTTCACGCGGTCGGCAAACTCTTTCGCAGTCTTGTAACTAACGTCGGAATCTAAAAGTGCGCGACGCACTTCCTTCAATGTTTCAGAAACGTTTACTTCTGTAATCTGGCCGTGTCCTTTTAAGACTTTCAGCGCTCTTTCTAACTTATCGGATAAATTTTCAAACATGGTATTCTGCGAATGAGGATGCAAAGTTAATCTTAAAGTTCGGACGCACTTATATTTGTGCAAATATGTTGAAATGAAAAAGTTAATTTTCCTTTTGTTAGCCGTTGTTCAGGTTGTTGTTCTGAATGCACAGGTTCGTTACAGAGTAACTACGGTGGAGCAGCGAATTCAAACCACAGATTACTGGGTTTCTGTTCAGAAGATGAATACGTTCATTACTTCCAACAACATTATGGTTTCTCGTCAGAACGAATCTCCATTGAGATTTACAGTGAATTTCAGTATTGAGCCAAAACTGTTTGCAGCATATAAAGAGGTGGTGAAAGACATGGGGTTGTTCACAGAAAACAACTTGAACACAACAGACAATACGGCGCGTGTGGAAGAGTTGAAGGGAAACATTAAGTACTACCAAGATCAGATTGCGCTTCAAAATTCATTGATGGAAAAGTTGGACGCACAGACAGACCAATACAAAAACTTGTGGAGAGAATTAAAGAATTGGGAGACGAACATTCGCACGGCGCAAACCGATTTGAATAATTTGACGAACACGGAGTATTATTACGTGGTTGATTTAGAGATTGAAGACGAGACGTACACTCCGCAGACCAGCTCTGTTCAGTGGATAAATATGCCTGGAGTTGAATATTCTTATTTGCAAATTGAAGAGCCTTTTGATACACTCAGCAGTCCCTACTATCAGGGTGTTTTTTTGAAATATGTATTCACCAAAGGAAAGTCTTTCGCGACGCTAGGAGCTTACAAAACCACAAATAAAGTAGACCCGGACACGATGCACTATTCAGAAATGTTTGTCTTTGGATTCGGACAAGATTTTTATTCAAGACATTTGGGCAGAGGGTCTAAAAAGTTTTTCAATCTTTACAGCGGCTATACCTTCGGAGGAATGCTCGCCTCGAATAACAAGCAAAAAGAGACCTTTGCATACTTGGCTCCTGCTGTAGGATTGGAAATTTTCAAGAATAAATACGTTTTAATTGATTCGAAGGTGAACTACATGGTTCCGTTCAAGAACACCCGCAACATGCGTGGACTTGCATTCAACGTGTCGTTCAATTTTGTATTCTAATTAAAAGGAGTCGCAGACATTCGCCAGAGGCATTCGTTCGAAGAACATTCTTGCGCCGCAAATTTTCCCCTCTCTTCCCTTTTTTAGAATTATCTAAAGAGCACGATGTGTCCCGAAAATTCGTGCGGCAATTCAATCAAATCTTTCATGGTTATCTGGTAATTGTAGACCCCGTTTGCCGCGAAATATTCTCCGCCTAAGACATTGCCGGTCCAGGCTTCATTCGGATTGTTGGTTTCAAAAATGACCTGTCCCCATCGATCGTATATTTTCAAGCTGTAACTGGTTATACCAGTAGATTCGGCAATCCAAACGTCGTTAATACCGTCTCCATTCGGAGAGAAACTGTTCGGTGCGTAAAATAGGAATCCGCTTACGATAACTTCTCCGGTTGCCTGATCAATGCATCCGTATTCATTGGTAACCGTTTGCGTTATGGTTTGAATGCCGGCTTCGGTCCAGTCGTATGGGAAATTACAGTCGGTGCTCGATCCTCCGTCTGACATGGAGTAGATGCAGTCTATTGCTCCATTAGACAAATCTGTTACGGTTGTATTCGGACTTAAGATGTCGACGGTTTGCGGAACAATAGAGAATCCGGCATTGGGAAGCGGATAAACAACTATAGCATCGTTCAAACTTTGATAAAGCGTATCAATGCACCCGGTTACACTGTATACCATAAGCGAAACGTCGTACGTTCCGGGGGTGTTGTAAATATGTAAGTTGTTTTGTTGAGAGCTTCCTGATCCATCTCCAAAATCCCATTCGTAAAACAATTGCGTGTTGCTCTGCGCAATGGCGTTGAAGGTTCCGAAAACGGGAGGGCAACCCGCAGCCGGAAAAATGGAGGGGTCGAGCGAAGGGTCTATCGGAACCCAGACATCGTCAATGTACGATTCTGTGCAGCCGTGATCGGTAATCGTTAAGGTAACGAGGTAAGTTCCTTCTTGGTTGTACTGAATGTTTTGCGGATTCGCGCTGGTTGAATTGGGTATATCGGGGCTTCCGAAATCCCACAGGTAAGTTGCGAAGTTGGTGTTCGCCCCAACGGCCTGAAAATCGAAGCTGTTGGTTGAAAGACACTGTGCCGATTGCGCTGGGAAGGAAGGAATTAAATTGCCTTGAATCTCAATGAAATTCGTTGTGGTGTCTGGACAAGTAAAGGGAGCGAAAGCAATGAGCTGAATGGTATAACTTCCTGTGTCAGGAAAAGAAAATTGTGGTTCAAAGTCGTCGGAATAATCGCCGTTGAAAATCGTATTGAATTCCCACCAATACGCTGTGGCGTTTTGGGAATTGTTTCCGAAGGTGTATGTCAGTCCGTCACAGAAGGTAGATTGTTCGGGAATAACAGCCACGGGATCGGGCGGATTCACAATGGTAATTGTAGTGTCTTGGGAGCAACCGTTACTAGCTGTTGCAGTAAGCGTTATGGAATGAACGGCTTCATTTGAATCGAAAATAATTCCTTGCGGATGAACCACGTCAGAGCTGGAAGGAATGGAGTTCGGACCGAAGTTCCAAAGGAGTGTTCCGTTGTTCGCCACGAAGGTTGCTGATCCTAGGAAATCATATGTATCGAGTTGATTCACACAGGCATAATCTTCAACTGTAATTATAGGATCTATTTCAGGATATACCGTATACGTTGCAGTTGCGGTATCTGAACAAGACCAGCCAGGATTGGCGACAAGAGTAATGGTGTATGTTCCAGGAGTGGGGTATGTAAAGGTTGGATTCTCCTCTGTGCTTACGTCGGTATTTTCGAACGGAACCCCAAAATCCCATGACCAAAAACTTGAATTCACACTTTGATTGTTCAGGCTAATCTCAAGTCCATTGCAAACTGAAGTTTGCTCAGGAATGCTAGCAATGATGGACTGATCGCAGAGTGTTACATTAAATTGAAATGTTCTTCGCGTGGTTGAAATGTAAACGCCGTTGCGGTATTCTTCAGCACAAACGGTAATGGTGTATTGTCCGACTTGCGTGGCTGTTCCGCTGATTAGTCCGGTAGTTGGATTAATGCCCATTGCGGGGTTGCTTGTGATCGGGTAAGTTGGAGAAAAGCCCGGGCCGTAGGTTAAATTCGGGTAAGGCGGATTGTCTGGCGGGGTGGGCATTGGATTGAACTGGTCTGCGAACAAATAGGGCGCGCAAAACGAATAAACAATTACATCTCCATCGGGGTCTATAGCTGAATGGTCGAAGGTGAAAGAAGCGTCTTTACAAAGTGCAGGTGGAGGAAAGTTCGTGAAGCGTGGACTTGAGTTGAATCCTACGGCCAGCTCACTTGTGCCCGGAACATGGGCTACGTAGGAGACACCTTGCGACTGTGGCGAAATTAAATTATCAATGCTTGGCTGAAAGCAACAACGCTGATGAACAATGTTATATCCGCCAGGCGTTGGTGGAAGATTCACACTGCCCGTATAAATGGCCTGCTCTACGCAAATATCCGGAGGTAGAACAAAACAAGGATTGTTAAGGGTTATAGGAATAACCGAGACGTTCGAGCTAATTAAGTTTATTGAAAGGTCTGTGTACAGATTATTGTTGCTTGTAAATATGCCAATGGAAACAGCATCGTCGAAACCTGTTCCATTCACATTTGCAGGTCCACAGTCGCGGAAGATTTTTAGGGTTATGGTGTAGTTGTTTCCTGAAGTGTGCGTGTAATAAATTTCACCCCCAATTAAGTGAGAGGCATTCAACGAAAAAGAAAATGTAAACAACGCCAGCAAAAGCAAGAGTCCAAAGGGTTTGCTCGAGGGAGAGTATTTGATTTTATTTTTCATTTATTAACTGAACGAATATAAAACCCTTTTAACCTCGAAAAGGTTGTCTTCTTTGCTAAAAAGATTTAATAATCACATTCCTGTTCTAAATTTGACTTTATGGAACACTTGTCGCATGTAAATGAAAATGGAAACGCCGCTATGGTCGACGTATCTGAAAAACGCGAGACCCTACGCCAAGCAAAGGCTGTTGCAGAAATTGTTTTTCCGGAAAACTTGAATCAATTGTTTCGAAATAACGAATACCAGTCGCCCAAAGGACCGGTGTTCCAAACCGCTCGTATTGCGGGTATTCAGGGTGTGAAGCAGACCTCAAGTTTAATTCCTCTGTGTCATCCGCTTGCCATTACGGGCATTGAGGTGCAAATTGAAAAGACAGAGAAAGGCGCACACATTCTTTGCACGGTGAAAACCTTCGGTAAGACTGGGGTTGAAATGGAAGCGCTCACAGGTGCTTCTGTAGCTGCCCTTACGATATATGACATGTGCAAAGCTATGAGTTTCGATATGGAAATAGGCGGCATTAAGCTCATGGAAAAGTCAGGTGGAAAATCGACGTACAGCGCTTGGCAATGAACCTTCAATCAAAATCGAATTGGCACTCCCGCGAGCTGGCGCTATATGGCACCACTTGCGAAGAAATTAAAAAGTGGGTGAGTTATTTTCAGTTGGAAGTGAATCAGCGTTTGGCTTATGTCGATGCTTCTCACGCTGAAGGAAATTCAGATTATTCATTCGGAATAACCACACACGAAAATCATTTTGTTCTTCAGGAAGAAACAGGACTCGATCAAACGGTGCTTCAGGAATTCGATGGGGCGTTAGTCAACGGCAATCACCATGCGGCTTCCAACCAAATCATTTTTGTTAATCTTGAAAAAGAAAAGAGTTTAGTCAAGCGCAGCGCAGAACTAGCCAACGTGTTAGCCGTTGTCCTTCCGGAAGGAATGACAGAGGTTCCTGCGTTTGTTCATCCCTTCCTTCAACCCGAAACTAAAATTTTTATGTCGAAGGAAGAAGTACTTGAATTCGTTTCAACCTTCTTTGAAGTTTCGCCTATAAAAGCCTTGGTTTTATTGGGAGGGAAGAGCAGCCGCATGGGCGAAGAGAAGGGGCTTATTCAATATCATGAAAGAACGCAAGCCGAACATTTGGTTGTGTTGTTGGAAGAATTAGGGTTGGAAGTTTTTCTTTCCGTTAGGGAAGAACAAAAGGAAAAATATGCGTTCTTGAAAAGACCGTTTATTGCGGATCAAATACAAAGTGCAGGTCCGCTTGGAGGAATCGCTTCCGCCATGCGAACATTTCCAAAAGCCGCATTCTTAGTTGTGGCATGTGACCTTCCGAATTTGCAAAAAGAAGAACTCGAATTTTTGTTGAAGAATAGAAATACGAAAGCGTTTGCTACGTGTTATGAATCGCCATTAGACGCAGGTCCAGAGCCGTTGTGTTCCATCTACGAACCAAAATCTTTTTCTGCCTTGATGAAAGTTTGGGTGAACGGAAAGAGCTGTCCGCGGAAGATGCTTTTCAATCGAACCGTTGAAATTCTTCCTGTTAAAGATTCAAAGTTTTTAGTCAATGCGAATACGCCAGAGGAGCGGATTCAGCTTCAAGAAAAAAAGTAAAAGACCGTGAGCGTAAGCCGGGTTCTGTTCATGTGTTGCCACATGTTTCATCATTTATCTATGCGATCTACCCTCCGAGATTGAGCGAGCAACTCTTCAGTTGGAACGAATCCAACGGCCTCGGTTTATTTGATCTTACAGCCCGCAAGGTTTTCCTAGCTCGCCTTGTTACCAAGAACGACGGTGGTCTCTTACACCTCCTTTTCACCCTTACCACTATTGCTAGTGGCGGTTTAATTTCTGCAGCACTGTCTGTCCGTTAAACTTGCGTTTAACGTCCCCCGCTTTTCACAGGGTGCGGCGCTCTGCGCAGCCCGGACTTTCCTCTAGTTTTGCAACCAGCGATGAATCCTCTTCGGTCTTTGCTGCAAAGGTAGTACATTAGCTTTTGATTTTTTCAGTTAGAAGATTGAACCGCGCTCATGATTAAAAGATTTTTCAAATTAGCTCATCCGAAGTTTCAGAAATTAATTCTGGAGTATCCTGTTTCCTTTGAACCTCGCTACGGCCATGGCCAAGAGGCTCATCCGCAATTGCTTTCCATTATTGAAAATAGAAAAGAAGAGTACGAGAAGTGGCTGCACGCAGCATTGAAATACACGCAAAATTTTCAATCAGTAAAAAACAATACCGACAAACCTTCAGCTCAGGAGCCTTTTTGGAACAACTTGTTTTTGCCAGGGCTCGACATGGTTATGTTGTACACTGCCATAGCGGAACTAAAGCCCAAACGATATGTTGAAATTGGATCGGGTAATTCAACCAAGGTTGCGCACAAGGCCATTTCAGAGCAAGGCTTAAAGACTGAAATTATTTCGATCGATCCAATGCCTCGCGCAGAGATAGATGCGTTGGCGAATACTATTATTCGTTCTCCGTTTGAAGACTGCGATTTCGATTTTCTAGAAGATTTGGAAGAGAATGATATTTTGTTTGTAGACAATTCGCACCGCGTGTTCCCGAATTCCGATGCGACGGTTTTCTTCTTGGAAGTTCTTCCAAGATTGAAGAAGGGAGTGGTGGTTCAAATACACGATGTGTATTTGCCTTTCGATTATCCGCAGTTTATGTGCGATCGGTTTTATTCAGAGCAATACATGTTGGCAGCGTTTCTTTTGGCGAACAGCGAAAAGTATGCGCCCATGATTCCAAATTATTATCTTTCAGAAAACAAAGAATTAAGTCAAATTATAGAGCCGATTTGGAACGCCATTCCACATGTTGTGGAAAAACACGGCGGTTCGTTTTGGTTGAAAATTGAAAAGTAACATGACAGAGACTGCACTCTCCCGCAAAAAGATTCAGAACGGATGGGCCATGTACGATTGGGCCAATTCGGTTTACAATCTCGTTATTGGCTCAACCATTTTTCCTATTTTTTATGATGTCATGACCTCCGTGAAAAATTCGGATGGAGTTGTGACTTCAACCAAAGTGAAGGTTTTCGGTTCAACGTTGGAGAATACAGAGTTGATTAGTTATGCGACTGCATTTGGTTTGACAATTGTGTGCTTGATTTTGCCTATTCTTTCAGGTGTGGCAGATTATTATAGAAAGAAGAAATTTTTTCTGAAGTTCTTTTGTTACCTAGGATCTCTATCCTGTATGAGCCTATATTTTTTCGACCCTGCGAACATGGAGTTGAGTATCCTAAGTGTAATACTTGCATGTATAGGTTTCTGGGGAAGTTATGCTTTTAGTAATAGCTTTTTACCAATAGTGGCGACAGAGGAAGAGCAAGATAAACTCAGCGCGAAAGGATTTTCATTGGGGTATTTGGGCAGTATGATTCTCCTTATTTGCGCTTTGGTCGCTGTTATGGTTGTTGCGAAGAGCGGACCAGAGAAAGTGATGATGATGCGTTATTCATTTATAGCTGTTGGAGTGTGGTGGATGGGATTTGCACAGATCACATTCGCACGTTTGAAAGAAACCGAACGCGTTCATGTAGAGAAGACCAATGTATTTACGAAAGGGTTTTCGGAGTTAGGAAGTGTTTTGAAGCAATTGAAACACTTACCTCAGTTGAAGGCTTATTTATTGGCCTTCTTTACGTTCAGTATGGGTATTCAAACCATTATGCAGATGGCCACGTACTTCGGCAAAAAGGAAGTGAAATTGGAAACACTCAACTTAATTGTGGCTATTATCTTGGTTCAGATTATTGCCATTCCAGGCGCGTATCTTTTCTCGAAATTGTCGCATAGAATTGGGAATTTTTCAGTGTTGAAGATAGCGCTTGCCTTGTGGATGTTCATTTGCTTCTTTGCGTTTTTCTTTGTGCAAGAAGGTCAAGTCATGATGTTTTATATCGTTGCAGGACTTATTGGTTTTATTATGGGAGGAACCCAATCTCTGGCGCGCAGCACCTATTCGAAATTAATTCCAGGAACAAAAGACACCGCTTCGTTCTTCAGTTTTTACGATGTGACTGAAAAAGTAGGGTTGATCATTGGGCTTGTTTCTTTCGGGTTCATCGACGGTCATTTCAGCATGCGCTACAGCATCCTGGCGTTGATTGTCTTTTTCGTTATAGGCTTCGGATTGATGTTTTTAATTCCGAAGAATAGGAGTCAAGAGGTTTAGTTAATTGGTGATTTTATTTTGCAAATCGGAACAATAGCATGAATCTTAAAATGCTTTCAGATCAACATCTTGCGCAGTTCAAAGTTGAATTTGCGAATAGTTTAGATGTTGTGATCGAAGGTCTCGATAGGCTTGAAACTCCGGTAGATTATTTCCGATTCTATAATTCTATTTCTAGTGTATACTCTTCGAAGATTGAAGGAGAGGAAATAGATTTTGATAGTTACTTCAAGCACAAATTTCTCAATGTACATTATCAGCCTGATTATACACGGAAGGCAGATGATTTATTCAGAGCTTATGAGTTTATATTTCAGAACGACTTGACATTTGAGAATTTGCAAAGAGCACATGCGCTATTGAGTGCTAGTCTATTGCCAATGTCTCAACAAGGATTCATTAGAACCAATCCTATGTTTGTCCTGAATAGCGAAGATAAAATTGATTATGTGGCCGCGGAGCAAAGTAAATTGCTCGGTGAGTTAGCCAAACTCTTTGCTGATATAGAAGTCTTAATGTCGCAAGAATTAAGTAATTCCGAAGTGTTGTTTTTTGGATCGCATATCCACTTAACTTTTGTCAAGATTCACCCTTTTCAGGACGGTAATGGAAGGTCTGCGCGCTTGTTGGAAAAATGGTTTCTAGTGCAGAAATTTGGTGAAAAAGCCACTGCCATTCAACTGGAAAAGAATTATTTTTTGAATTTGCAAGCATACTATGGCAACCTGAAGAAGCTAGGAGTCGATTACGAACTACTCGATTACAGTAAGGCATATGATTTCTTCAAGATGACTGCCAACGGATTGTTAAGTCAGAAGTGATAATCAAACAAACCTCAACACAAACCCACACGTAATTCCAATAGCCATTGCAATCTTCAAGATAAGACTGGCCTTGTGAAATCCTTCTTTTGAATTCGCCATAAACACAGCGAACAATGCTATGATTAGCGGCAAGCACATCCCCATTCCAATTAGATAAAGTGTGCCCAAGGAATGGTGCTGAGTTGCTGCGATAAATAACGTTACTCCAGCCGTAATTAACGCTGCAAACAAAAATAACAACGCATAAATACGCGCAGTTTGTGTGCCCATAACAACTGGCAAGGTTTTGTAATTCTCCGCAGCGTCGCCGTCCATATCCTCTATGTCTTTCACAATTTCTCTGCTAAAATTCACAGAAAAGGCAAACACCGAAAAGATTAAGGTCCAAAAACCAATATGCAAATTCGAAAGCTGAGGCCAAACACTCCACAAAGGGATCATTCCAATGCAAAGCGAAACAATTAGGTTTCCCGATAACACCCGCTTTTTGAAAAACGGGGTGTATAGTCCCAAGGCAATGGAAACAACAAGAGCCACAACGAATGGTAAATAAGAGTCCATACTCTTTCCAACGAAAAATGAAATGAGAATGCCCAGTGTTGTTGTTAAAATGTGGGCAAGAATAACCACTCTGCGTTTCACCTGTTTTTCTACATACACCTCATTGGGCTTGTTGATCCGGTCTACGCGAACATCGAAATAATCGTTAATGAAATTTCCTCCTGCAGTAAGCAGAACAATAGTAATCATCATTCCCAAAAACTGCATCCATTGCGTGAAGTCTTCAGGGGCTATGGTGTGCGCAAAACCAAAGCGAAACGCGAACATGGCGAAAACAATCATGAGCAGATTGTTCGGACGAGACATTTTGAAAAGCGCTTGAGTCATAACAGTATTTTAGGTGTTGAAGGTAGTGAAAACTTTCACTTCGGAATGAAGTTCAATTGAGCCGGTTTGAACAGGATAATACAAGTCGCCAAGGATAACCTTGTTCTTCACAGTGCGCAATTTCGCCAACTCACGCATGACATCGGTGCGATAAATACCCGTATCTGGATTGATATTAATCATTCGGCATCGCCCGCAAGATTTAGCTTTACGAAGCAATACGGTTCCAATTTGAATGGCTTGCCATTCGTCTTCTTCGAATGAACGTTCGGTTTGGAAAAGTAAATTCGGACGGAAATATCTGGCGTCAATGGGTTCTTTCAATTGCGCATTCAGTGCGTCGAGCGAAGCACTTCCTAAAATTAAAATTGGAAAACTGTCAGCGAATGAACTGGGGGTTGACTCTCCAGTTAATGGAGCCATTTCAATTCTTTCAGGTTGAAGAGGCATACGAATGAGACGCACTTCTTCCTTCAAAAAATCAGAAAAAAAAGTATTTAGATTTTTGCTCTCTTCATATCCGAAAACATTCGAATCCCAAACCTTCGATTCAATTTTTTCTTGTTGGAAATCAATCGCTCCAAGTGCAAGACTTTCAGATTGATTGTTGAAGGAAAAGCGAAATCCGTTTTCGGAAAGGCCAGTTTCAATGAGCGAAAGCTCGGGGCGTTCTCTTCGCGTGATGAACTTGTTGTTGGAATCGACCAGCATCCAATTCCGATCGTATTTCAATCCGTGCTGAAGCACCTCTGAAGAGGTTAGCTCAAGGCCGTTCAACGATTTTATGGGATAAATTGAAATTGACTTCAACATAAAAACGAAGGTAGCGCATGTCTGATGTATTTTTGCACCACATGAATTTGCAGAACAATTTATTGCTTCGTGCCGCGAAGGGCGAGCAAGTGGAACGCACCCCTGTATGGGTCATGCGTCAGGCCGGAAGAGTACTACCCGAATACCGCGCAACGCGGGCAAGGGCGGGTTCTTTCATTACGTTGGTTCGCACACCCGAGTTGGCGTGCGAGGTGACTCTTCAGCCCGTTGATATTTTGGGTGTAGATGCTGCGATTATTTTCTCAGATATTTTGGTTATTCCTGAAGCCATGGGATTGCCGTATGAAATGGATGAGGGAAAGGGACCGCGTTTTCCGAATACCATTAAAACGATAGAGGATGTAGCTAGGCTTTCAACCACGGAGATTGAAGGTAAACTGAATTATGTGGCTGAAGCGTTGAAACTAACCAAGCAGGAGTTAAATGGAAGAGTGCCGTTGATCGGCTTTGCCGGTGCGCCATTTACCTTGTTTTGTTACATGATTGAAGGGCAGGGGAGCAAGGAGTTCGCTAAGGCCAGAAGAATGATGCGCGAGAATCCAGAACTTGCTCATGCATTACTTTCAGCGATTTCAGATGCGACCATCTCTTACTTGAAAATGCAAATAGCTTCGGGAGCTGATTTGATTCAGCTTTTCGATTCATGGGCGGGCGTATTGGGCCCCGATTCATATCGCGAGTTTTCCCTTCCATATATCAATAGAATTTTAGCAGCGATACCCGAAGTCCCAAGAACCGTTTTCGCAAAAGGGGCGTGGTATGCGATAGAAGATTTCGCGAACTCTCCGTGCGAAACAATCGGACTCGATTGGACCGTTCAACCAGATTTGGCACGGAAATGGGCAGGAGCGAAAACAGTGCAAGGAAACTTAGACCCTTCGGTGCTCTATGGAGACTTCGCTAGCATTAAAAAAGCAACAAGAGAAATGATGCAAAAGTTTGGAACTCAAAAACATATTGCTAACTTAGGCCACGGAGTTTATCCCGATATTTCTCCCGATAACCTAAAATGCTTTATTGATACAATAAAAGAATACCCTAACGAAAAGTAAAATGATTATGAAACGTTTATTACTAGCTGTGTTAACTCTTGCGGTTGTTGGAGCAACGGCTCAAAAGAAAACTGACAAGGCAGCAGCAGAGCCGAAAGGAATTGTTCCCAACGGCAGCTTTGATGATTTTGATTTCAAAGCGTTGAAAACGGCGAATCAAGTAGATCTTGCAACGCCTTGGATGACACCGAATGTTACCCTTTGCGATCTGTTTTCGAAGGGAGTAAAAAGTCCAAAGATTCAGGTGCCAAATAACGAACATGGTGTTCAAGAACCAGCTTCGGGTTCAAGTTATGCCGGATTCAGAGCTTATTCGAAAGATCCTAAAAAAGCAAGAACCTATTTGGAAGTGAAACTAAGTCAGAAGCTTGTGAAAGGTCAGCAGTATTGTATTCGCTATAAACTAAGCTTGGCAGAGCTATCTAAGTTTGCGGTGAACAACGTTGGAGTGTATGTTACTGAAAAGAAATTACAATACTCCAAAGACAACGCAATAATGGTAGATCCACAAATAACTATTGCCGAGAATATCCCTGTGAACATCATGGATTCTTGGGAGAATATTTGTGGCACCTTCACCGCGGCTGGTGGAGAGGAATACATTGTTATTGGCGGTTTTGGAGCAGAAGATAAGATGAAGATTGAGAAAGTTAAAAAGCCAGCAGGCGTGCCTGGAACCGTTTCGAATGACGCTTATTATTTCATTGACGATGTTGAAATAGTAGCCATTGAAGCCAAGAGCCAATGCAATTGTTCGAAGAAGAGCAAGCCGCAAGCTCAGTTTATCTACAGCAGCTCTGTAGCTCGTGAGACGGGTGCAAAACCACAAGACATCATAAACACGACTGTTGTGTACTTTGCAGCTTTAACAGAAATGGTTCCGGGTCAATTTGATTCGAACATCGAAGAAATTGCTGCATTCATGAAAGCTGATCCAAAGTTGAACATAGAGCTCATTGGTCACTCAGATGTAGACGAAATGTCTGAAGCGAAATTAGACGAAGAGGTGGCGAATATGGCTGAGAAACGCGCAAACGCTGTTAAGGAAGCTTTAGTTGGGTTCGGAATAAACGGAGCCCGCATTTCAGTTTCTTTCGTAGACGATGCTCAACCAGCAAGCACATTCAATTCTCCTTCTGGACACGCACAAAACAGACGTGTAGTATTCAAAGTGAAATAAGATTATACCATCTTTTTAAAGGGGAGCTGCAATAATTTGCGCTCCCCTTTTGTTTTCTCGTTAAATTCGGTGCGTTGAAGATATCAATTAGATACAGTTTATTCCTTACCGTTTTGGGTTTCATGCACCTAACGTGCTTCGCTCAGAATTTGGTATTGAATTCAAGCTTTGAAGAACACCAAGGCTGTCCTGTCGATTTCAATCAAAGTCAACTCACACACATTGTTTCTTGGAAACAGCCCGGGCAGGGCACGCCCGATTATTTCAACAGTTGCAGCAAGGCCGTTGGTGTTCCGAAAAATGTTTTCGGAAATGAAAATGCAGCATCCGGAAAAGCCTACGCAGGCTTCGTGAATTACACCTTCAACAAGAAGAATTACCGCGAGTATTTGAGCTCGGAATTAAGCAGACCCCTTAGACCAGGAGAATTGGTATGTATTGAAATAAGCATCTCATCAGCCGATCTCTGCAATTTCGTAACCGATGGGTGTGGCATTGTTCTTAGCGCCGAAGAACTTCGCCAAAAAGGAATGAATTGCATTGAGATGAAAGCGACCATTGAAAATCCGCGCTTGTACATTCTGGATAAGAAAGACGGTTGGGTGAAGATGGGTGATGTCTACAGAGCTTCAGGCGGAGAAAGATTTATTACCATAGGAAATTTCAAAAGCGATAAGGCCACGAAAATTCTTCACAGCACAGGAAACGACAAGGGCATGGGAGATTACAGCTACTTGTATGTAGACGATGTGGTGGTGAAGCCGGTTCGAACCAAAGAAGAATGCTCATGCGAAAATGAAGTGCTTCAATCCATGGTTTTCGATCCGCCGCTTCAATTAAGTCAGTATGATGAAATAAGACTCGATGACATATACTTTGACTTCGATAAATTCAATATTACCGACAGTGCAAAGAAAGAATTGGATGAAGTTTATGTCTTATTGAAGAAGAACAAGGCCATGTATCTGGAAGTGCAAGGACATACCGACAGCAGAGGTAAAGACGATTACAACGTGACGCTTTCCAAGAATAGGGCAGAGGCAGTGGTAAGTTATTTAATGAAGAAAGGCATAGACCGATCTCGATTGGAAATAAAATACTTCGGCGCTACAAAACCAGCAACCACCAACGATTCAGATGAAGGGCGAGCGAAAAACAGAAGAGTAGAATTTAGAGTGCTGAAGAAACGCTTCGAGCTAATCGAAAACAGTTAATTAACTGTTTTGCGAACTAATGCTTTCCCAAATAATGTCTTTCAACTCGTCAATGTTCTTTTGACCTACAGCAGAAATGAACACATGCTTGATACCACGAGGTAAAAGCTTTTTCATTTGCTTCTCCATAACATCATCGATCATATCACATTTCGTAATGGCTAAAATGCGTGGCTTGTCGAGTAATTCAGGATTGAATTTCTTCAATTCGTTCAACAAAATTTTATACTCAGCTTTAATGTCATCGGCATCACAGGGTACCATAAACAACAACGTTGCGTTGCGCTCAATGTGACGTAAGAAGCGGTGTCCAAGACCTTTTCCTTCCGATGCTCCTTCAATAATTCCAGGAATATCGGCCATAACAAAACTGCGGTCGTTGCGGTAACGCACCATTCCTAGATTCGGAACCAACGTTGTAAACGGATAGTCAGCAATCTCAGGCTTAGCAGCAGAGACTACTGAAAGAAGTGTAGATTTCCCAGCATTCGGGAACCCAACCAATCCAACGTCTGCAAGAACTTTCAATTCGAGAATTTTCCATTCTTCCACACCAGGTTCTCCGGGTTGAGCGTAATCAGGCGCTTGATTGACAGCGGTCTTGAAATTGTGATTTCCTAATCCACCACGTCCACCTTTGGCAATGATGTATTCTTGTCCATCTTCGTTTATTTCACACAGCACTTCGCCTGTTTCAACATCGCGCGCTATTGTGCCAATAGGAACTTCCAAATATTCGTCTTCTCCTTGCTTACCCGATTTGTGTGAACTGCTTCCGCCTTCGCCCGGTTCAGCAATAACGTGTTTTCTGAACTTCAAGTGCAGAAGGGTCCAGATGTTTCTATTTCCACGAAGAATAATGTGTCCACCTCTTCCGCCGTTTCCTCCATCAGGACCTCCACGCGGAACGAATTTTTCTCGGTGCATGTGCCTAGAACCAGCACCACCTGCTCCGGAGCGACAACAAATTTTTACGTAATCAACGAAGTTCGAATTGCTCATGCTAACGTGTCTATTGCACTGAATAAGCGATTAGAGATTTCATCCAACTCACCAATTCCGTCTATTGCAAAAAATTTATCTTGTCCCTTGTAGTATTCAGCTACAGGAGATGTTTCTCTTTTGTACACTTCAATGCGATTTCGCACAATTGAAATGTCGCTATCGTCGGCGCGGCCCGATGTCGCGGCGCGTCCTAACAATCTTTTTTCTAACTCCGCTTCTTCAACTTCCAAAGCCAACATACACGAGATGGCTTGGTTCTTTTCCTTTAACATGTCATCAAGCGCAAGTGCTTGCGGTGAAGTACGCGGGAAACCGTCGAAAATAAATCCGTTCGCTTCAGGAAAGGCCTCCAATTCGCTTTTCAACATATTAATGGTCACTTCATCAGGAACTAAATTTCCGGCGTCCATGTAGCTTTTTGCAAGCGTACCTAAAGCCGTAGCTTCTTTAATGTTTTTGCGAAAAATATCGCCGGTGCTCAGGTGCACCAACTTGTATTTGTTCACCAAACGTTCGCTTTGAGTTCCTTTTCCAGCACCCGGAGGGCCGAAGAGTACAATGTTAATCATGTCTTGAGGTTGGTTTAAGCTACAAATGTACAACACACGCATGGTTTTCGTGGTGTTTTCGGCCATCTGAATTATCTTCGCAGAAATAATGAAATTATGAATTACGATGTAATTGTTTTAGGAACCGGTCCTGGCGGATATGTAACTGCAATTCGTGCGAGTCAATTAGGACTGAAGACAGCCGTTATAGAGCGTGAGGCTTTAGGCGGTATTTGTTTGAATTGGGGCTGTATTCCAACAAAAGCTCTTTTGAAAAGTGCGTCGGTTTTTGAATATATCAATCATGCGAAAGAATACGGAATAGAAGTAACAGGCGCTAAAGCAGATTTTTCTGGCGTAGTGAAAAGAAGTCGTGGCGTTGCCGACGGCATGAGCAAGGGTGTTCAATTCTTAATGAAGAAGAACAAGATCGATGTGATCATGGGCGAAGGAAAAGTGCTTCCTGGAAAGAAAATACAAGTCACTGCTGCTGACGGAACTGTTTCTGAAGTAAGCGGAAAGAACGTCATCATTGCTACAGGCGGTCGTTCACGCAGCTTGCCGAACATGCCACAAGACGGAAAGAAAATCATTGGTTACCGTGAGGCCATGACGTTGGCAGAGCAGCCTAAGTCAATGGTTATTGTTGGTTCAGGTGCAATTGGAGTGGAGTTCGCGTATTTCTACAACGCAATGGGAACGAAAGTTACTATTGTTGAATACGCGGCAAATATTGTTCCTGTTGAAGATGAAGACGTTTCTAAGGCATTAGCAAAGAACTTTAAGTCTGCGGGGATTGAAATTCACACATCCTCAGAAGTGACTTCGGTTGATACTTCAGGAAAAGGATGCAAGGTGAAGGTGAAAACCGCTAGCGGTGAACAAGTGATTGAATGTGACATTGTATTGTCTGCTGCTGGTGTTGTTGCAAACATTGAAAATATTGGGTTGGAAGATGTGGGTATTGTTACCGATAAAGGAAAGATTATGGTAGACAAGTACTACCAAACAAACATTCCTGGTTACTTCGCAATCGGTGACTGTGTTCCTGGCCAGTCCTTGGCTCACGTAGCAAGTGCGGAAGGTATTACTTGCGTAGAAAAAATTGCAGGTCACCATCCACAAGCTATCGATTACAACAACATCCCAGGTTGTACGTACTGTTCTCCAGAAATTGCGAGCGTAGGTTACACCGAGAAAGCTGCGAAAGAAGCTGGATACGAATTGAAAATTGGTAAGTTCCCATTCAGTGCATCGGGAAAAGCAAGTGCTGCCGGACATAAAGACGGTTTCGTGAAATTGATTTTCGATGCGAAGTACGGAGAATTGTTGGGTGCACATTTAATTGGTGCGAACGTTACTGAAATGATTGCAGAGTGCGTTGCATTGCGCAAGTTGGAAACAACAGGAATGGAATTGGTGAAAACCATTCACCCTCACCCGACCATGAGCGAAGCTATTATGGAAGCTGCTGCAGCTGCCTACGGCGAGGTGATTCACTTGTAAGAATAGTATGAAAAAACATGTTGTTGCAATCTTGAGCTTCTTGTTCGTCTCGCAGCTGATTTTTGGTCAGGCGGGTGGAACAAGTTGCTCAAATGCAGTGACGCTAACATGTGGACAAAACATTAGCGGAAGCACGCTAGGTGTCCTTCCAGATAATTTCGATTCAGGAAATTTTGAAGGCACTGCCGGTCAACTGTGGTATACGTTCACTCCGCTTGGCAGTGGAACGCTTGATGTTAGTCTTTGCAGCAACAATACCAATTACGATACGCGCGTTCATGCGTATTCGGGTACTTGTGGAAATTTAACTTTTATAGCGGAAGACGATGATGCTTGTGTGAATCCGGTATTCGCAAGTGACCTGGTTTTTCCAGTTACCGCAGGGGTAACTTATTTCATTCGTGTAGGTGGAAGCTTCTCTAATGCAGGAACATACGAAGGAACGTTCTCATGTAATCTTTCTATCCTCGGTTGCACGAATCCATTGAGTTGTAATTTCAATCCGGTTGCGAACACCAACGACGGTTCATGCGACTTCGCTTCCTGTTACGGATGTAAATATGCGAATGCATTGAATTACGATGCTACAGCAACGTTCGATGATGGGTCATGTTTGTTCGCGCCGGTTATTCCAGGATGCACGAATAGCGCAGCTTCGAATTACAGCGCGACGGCAACGGTAGATAACGGAACTTGTTTATATGCGGGTTGTACGAATGCTTCAGCATACAACTTCAATCCGATTGCGAATGTCGACGATGGCAGTTGTGATTTAATAGGTACGTGCTTCGGCGACATGAATCAGGATGGAGTGATAACCATCGAAGATGTCATGCTATTTATAGCCACGTTCGGAACGAACTGCAATTAGATTTTTCCAGCTTCGAAAATTTCAGTGACCTTTTCTACAGCGTAATCTATTTCTTCTTTCGTCGTGTAACGCGAGAAAGAGAAACGGACAGCGGGCTGTCCTTCGCGCAACGCACCAATGGCGTCTAATACATGGCTCCCTTTTGTTGCGCCGCTGCTACATGCACTTCCGCCAGAGGCGGCTATTCCTTCCAGATCTAACAAGAACAAAAACATGTCGTTGTTTTTCGTAGGAGGAAAGGTTGTGCTTAAAACGGTATAAAGACTATCGGTGCTTTCCGATTTTCCGTTGAAGGTAATTCCAGGAATACGTTTTTTCAATTCCGCAGCCATGTATTGTTTCAATCCGCTAACGTATTCTTGGTGCTCTTCCACTTCACTGAAAGCAAGATCCAAGGCTTTGGCCATACCCATAATTCCTCCGGTGTTTTCCGTTCCTCCGCGCATGCCGCGCTCTTGTCCGCCACCGGTAATGTCTGCGAATGCAGGCATATTTTTTCGAATGAAAATGAAGCCAACACCTTTGGGTCCGTGAAATTTGTGCGCAGCAGCGTTAATGAAGTGAATAGGTGTTTCTTTCAAGTTGAAACGATAGTGTCCCATAGTTTGAACCGTGTCGCTATGAAACACCGCGCCGTGCTCTGCACAGATCGACGCTACTTCTTCCAACGGAAGTAAGTTAGCTATCTCGTTGTTCCCGTGCATAAGCGAAACGTACGTCTTCACGCCATCGCTTAAGGTGTTTCGAATGTCATTTAAATCAATGCTTCCGTCTGAAGTCAAGGTCACCCAATGCACAGATACTTTTCCTTCTTCCTGAAGTTTTTCTGCCGTCTTTACAATGGCGCTGTGTTCAATTTTTGAAGTGATAATGCGCTTGCATCCCATATCGCGAACGGCAATGTTCATCGCAAGATTGTCTGCTTCCGTTCCTCCGCTTGTGAAATAAATTTCTCCTGGTTCGCAGTTCAAATGCTTCGCGATGGTGCGACGCGCTGTTTCAATTTGCGTCTTTACTTTTCTTCCAAATGAGTGTGTGGAAGATGGATTTCCAAATTCTGTTTTCAAGAAGTTCGAAATAACATCTACTACTTCAGGAGCAACAGGAGTGGTTGCTGCATTGTCTAAATAAGCTTTCATTCTGCGGAAGGAATGTGTTGTTTAATTTTTTGAATAAGCTCAATCGCTTCTTCGTTCGTTGGTGCTTCAGCGTAAATTCTAACGATAGGCTCGGTGTTGCTCTTGCGCAAATGCACCCATCCGTTCGAGAAGTCAACCTTCACGCCATCAATCGTATTTACTTTTTCATTTTGAAATTCTTTCGCAACGGTTGCAAGTATTCCATCCACATCGAGACTCGGACTTAAGACAACCTTGTCTTTAATCATCTGATAGGTTGGATACGTTGCACGCATTTCAGAAACCGAATTGAAGTTCTTTGCAAGGTGCGTTAAGAACAATGCTATTCCAACAAGCGCATCTCTTCCGTAGTGCGTTTCCGGATAAATAATACCACCGTTTCCTTCTCCGCCAATTACGGCTCCAATTTCCTTCATCTTCGCAACGACGTTCACTTCGCCTACGGCAGAAGCTTCGTAGCGCTGTCCGTGCTTGTGTGTTACATCTGCCAATGCACGACTGCTCGAAAGGTTACTCACAGTAGGACCGGGAGTAATGCTAAGCAGGTAATCTGCAATGGCAACCAACGTGTATTCCTCACCAAACAAACTTCCATCTTCACACACGAAGGCCAAGCGATCGACATCTGGATCAACCACAATTCCTAAATCACATTTTTCTTTTTTAACGATGGAAACAATGTCGGTCAAATGCTCAGCCAAGGGCTCTGGATTATGCGCGAAATGTCCGTCTGCTTTGCAGTGAATCGGCACTATATTTTCAATGCCTAAAGCATCGAGCAAAGCAGGAACATAAATGCCTCCAGTGCTGTTGATTCCATCAACTGCAATCTTGAATTTTTTATTTGCAATGGCTGCAACATCTATGGTGTTTATTCCAAGAATATGTTGAATGTGCGCCTTCATGAAATTACGTTCTTCTATGCTGCCCAATTCGTCTACTGTGCAGAACGCGTAATCGTCGCCATCTGCTCTGCGCAACACTTCTTTTCCTTCATCGCCAGAAATGAATTCTCCCTTTTCGTTGAGCAATTTCAAGGCATTCCATTCTTTCGGATTGTGGCTCGCGGTAAGGATAATTCCTCCGTTCGCTTTGCTTTCCGTAACAGCCCATTCTACGGTTGGAGTAGTAGAAAGTCCGGCGTCAATGACATGCACCCCCATTCCAACAAGGGTATTCATTACAAGGTTTTGAAGCATCTCACCGCTTATGCGTGCATCTCTTCCAACTACAATTGAAATATGCTGTTTGTTATTTCTATGTTGAAGAAAAGCAGCGAATGCCGCTGTGAATTTCACCGTGTCGAGCGGAGTTAAATGTTCGCCTGGAATGGCACCAATGGTTCCGCGAAATCCGGAAATAGATTTTATTAAGGTCATGTCTTTAAAATAACTCAAGCAAAGATACTTCACGCAAAGAATTAAACTTCGTTCTTTGTGGAATGAATCACTTGGCTCACTTGTACCTTTCTTCTGACAATGAAGAGGAAATGGTTGGACAGTTCATTGCAGATGCGGTGAAGGGCAATGATTTCAATTTGTATAGTCCGGATATTCGAAAGGGAATTCTGCTTCATCGCTGGGTAGATTCATTCACAGACACACATGATTTAGTGAAGGAACTTCGTGCTTCGTATCGTCCGAATTTGGGCTTGTATAGCGGAGTGCTCATTGACTTGGTTTTTGATCATTACTTGGCGAAAGATTTTCAAAGTCATTCAGGCAAAGCGTTGGAAGAATTTCAGCAATTCACGTTTGGTGTTTTGAATAAGTACGAAGAGTCTTTTCCAGATAAAATGAAGCATTATTTCTTCCACATGAAAGACAAAGAATTTATGTTGAAATACGCTCATCCGGTTGGAATGGCAGTCATTGTTCGTCAAATGGGAAATCGCATTCCTCGCGGAGAAACGTTGTTGGCAGCTGGAGATTTTTTTGAGGATTATGTGGAAATGGCTTCGGCATATTTCCCTGTTTTCTTCGAGGAGTTGAAGGTTGAATTTGAGTTGAAGCGTCAGGCGCTTCTGCATGAAAACAAAAATGATTAAGTTTGTAAGTAACCCTTTCGTTTTTCGGATACGGAAGAAACCTGAAATCATTGAAGAAATCTGTTTGGCGTGTTATCCTAGTTTCTCTGGCTCTGCTTGGTGGCGTGGCTTTCATGTTTACGCTTCTTGCACCTAAGAAAAAGCTGAAAGAGTTTGAGCAAGATCCCAATTTGCCCGAATTGGTGAATGTTGATTTAGACAGTATTCGCTCAAGAGGGAAACTCATACTTCTTACCGAGAACAGTTCTTCAACGTATTATTTATATAAGGAAGAGCCGAAGGGATTCGACTATGAGTTGGCGAAGCAGTTCGCGAAATATCTGAATGTGAAGTTAGAGATTCTTGTGATTGAAAACCTCGATAGTATGTTCGCTATGCTCTATCGAGGAGAAGGAGATATTATTGCTTCGAACCTTACGATAAATGAGCAGCGAAAGAAATTCTTGGCATTCTCTCCTCCGATTTATCAGACCAAACAAGTGCTTGTTCAGCGCAGAGATACTTCAAACAAATTACTCGAAAACGGAATTGTAGTGCATGGAATTAATGAGTTGGATCGCCTGCCTATTCATGTTCATGCGTATTCTTCGTTCTACAGGAAATTAGAGGAACTATCTAAGAGCACCGGTATGAATCTTCAAGTGATTGAGGCAAGTGGAAAAATTGGTACGGAGGAATTACTGCAAGAGGTTGCAAATGGTGCTGTTCCTGCAACAGTAACCGACAAGAGTTTAGCTTTTTTAAGTTTCGAAGATTTTCCTAACTTGGACATGTCTATTGAGCTAAGCGATAACGAGGATATTGCTTGGGCCATAAGACCAAATTCATTCTTGCTTTACGAACGGTTGAATACTTTTTTCACAGGGAGAAAAGGAATAGGTTTAGTTAATTCCTTGTATCGAAGGTATTTCGGTCGAGCTGAAGAGAATTGGTCCGGCGGTTTGAAACGTGTATTTTCAATGCCCCCGGCTACAGCCGATGGACTCTCTCCGTACGACTCTCTGTTTAAGGTTCATGCTCCAATAGCAGGTTGGGATTGGCGTTTGCTCACGGCGCTCAGTTATGTAGAGTCGGGATTCAATCCGAATGCAGAGTCATGGGCAGGAGCGAAAGGTCTGATGCAGTTGATGCCAGCGACAATTTTGAAGTACGATGGCGATACGTTGTGCTCGCCAGACAAGAATATTCAGGCAGGTGCCAAACTACTCAAGAGCCTCGATGTCTTTTGGAAAGATCGAATCAAAAGTCCGAGTGAGCGATTGAAGTTTGTTTTGGCAAGTTATAATTGTGGTCCTGGACATATTTTAGATGCTCTTTGTATTGCCCGTCAAATTGGGAAGAATGATACCATCTGGGATGGTCATGTTGCTGAGGCTCTTATGTTGAAATCGCAAAGGCAATACTACGCCATGTCATGTGTAAAACACGGTTACATTAACGGAGTGGGGCCAGTGAATTTTGTAAATAAGATTCTGGCTATTTTCGAACACTATAAAACATTATCGAAATGAAATTAGCGCTTTGGTTTCTGGTGGGCGCAATCTGCTTGGCATCTTGCGAAAAAGCAGATAATGATTTTGCATTGGAAGGGAAAACAACCGACGCGTCTTCATCAGCTGTCTTACCCTATGTAACCGTAACTCTTGAACAAAAGGCACTGATAAACGGAGTGTTTACTGATTATTTTTTGGAGGCAGCTACAACTACAACGGATGTTTTAGGTAAGTACAAGTTAGAGTGGAAGAGGGAGAGTTTAACAGAGGCTCGGTTGGTTGTTTCAAGAGAGTTTTATTATTCTCAGGAGGTTAATGTCGCTCCCGATGATTTAAGAGGCTCCGAAGTGTTGACAAAGAATATTGCTTTGTGGCCAGAATCCAGTGTGCTTGTCTCGCTTTCAAACTCATCTGGTGCGTCAATTATTCAATTCAATTGGGTGGAAGCGAATTTCGATTGCGCCTGTTGCACAGGTGAGCCTCGCATTTTCCAGAATTTGTCAGACACTGTTTTTCAGTGTAATGTATACGGAGGGAAGTGGCTCAAGTATAACTGTGTTGTAAATTCCACCAATGGTACAGAATTCCTATTAGACAGCCTCTATTGTCAGCCTTTTCAAACCAACAATTTAATTCTGAATTTGTAGATGTTTGCCAATACTTGACTAATTTCAAACCGAAAAATATTTAACCGAATGAAACGTATTTTAAGTCTACTGACTCTTGCTTTAAGTTTAACGTCTTTGTTAAATGCGCAAGTTGATTTACCAAGGAATCTGACGCCTGCTGAAATTGAGCAAATTTCTCGCGGTGATTTTTCAATCGTAAATTCAAACAGAGGGATAGAATCTCCACCACCGTTTCAAAACATTCGTGCAATGGCTGAGTGGGAGGAGATACAGTGTCTTACCATTTCTTGGATTTCATACCCTGCTATTCTGAAACAAATAGTGGCCTCTGCGCGCACTCAAACGTTGGTGGTTATTTTATCGGAAGACGTTCAGGCTACTGAGAATTATTTGTACAGCTCAGCTGGTGGGGGAGCCTTCTCGAACTTAGATAACGTAATTATACTTCCTGCAAATTATGATTCAGTTTGGATGCGCGATTATGGCGCAAACACAGTCTACGGTAACGAGGTTGAAGATCTGTTTTTGGTAGATTGGATCTACAATAGACCAACACGTCCGAATGACAATTCTTCTCCGCAATATGTAGCGGATTATTTGGGACTGGACTTGTACGCTACCACCGCGGCTCCTGACGATTTGGTTAATACAGGTGGAAATTGGATGAGCGATGGTTTCGGCACAGCAATCATATCAGAACTTGTGTTGGAAGAAAACGCTCCCGGCAATCAATACGGTGTCACCGCAAAAACAGAGGAACAGATAGATGCAATAACAGAAGCGTATTTGGGAGTTGACAGGTATATTAAAATGCCGGTTCTTCCTTACGATGGTATTCATCACGTAGACATGCACATGAAGCTCTTAGATGAGCAAACGTTGTTGGTAGGAGAGTATCCGGAAGGAATTTCAGACGGTCCGCAAATCAATGCGAACATGGAATATGTGGTTTCGAACTTTATGAATAAGTGGGGAGAGCCATACAAGACCATTCGTATTCCAATGCCTCCGAGTGTTGCTGGAAACTGGCCTAGCTCGAACCCTCCAGCTTCGTATAGAACTTACACGAATGCTGTGTTCGTGAACAAAATGGTATTGCTTCCAACTTACCGTGAACAATACGATACCACTGCCTTGCGCATATGGCAAGAAGCACTTCCAGGATACCAGATCGTGGGTATTGACTGCGACAACAGCCCTGAGAATATTATTGCCGCCAGTGGCGCAATACATTGTATAACGCACAGCGTTGGTGTTCAGAATCCATTGCTTATTAGTCACAATCCGCTTCAAGACACAGAAAATACAACCACTCCATATTCAGTAGTGGCATATATGAATCACCGCGATGGAATAGCTGCGGGAAGATTGTATTGGAAAACATCTTTGAATGGATCATACAATCTTGTGAATATGACTAGTGTAGGAAACAATAATTGGGAAGGATTTATTCCCGCGCAACCTTCCGGAACTCGAGTGTATTATTACGTAGAGGGTGAGGCAGTAACAGGCAAGGTACTTCAGCGCCCAATGGTAGCTCCTGATGGCTATTGGAGTTTCGATGTGTTGAGTGGAAATAGCATTAACGAAGATGCGTTTAATTTCTCGAGGATATATCCAAATCCAGCCAGTGAAATCACATGTGTGGAATTCAATGTTCGTGTCTCACAAAAAGCGCAGGCTTTTGTAATAGACATGCAAGGTCGCCGTGTGAAGGAGATCTTTTCTGGAGTTCTTTCGCCGGAGCAATCGAAAGTATTTTTCAATGCGAGTGATCTCATGTCTGGAGTGTATTCGATTCAATTGATTACAGATAAGGGGATCTATCGTCTTCCATTTATTGTAAAATAATGTCGAGCAACAGAAGAAAGTTTTTAGGCCAGCTTGCCGCAACAGGCGCCTTATTGGGAATGTCGCCAGCTTTATTTTCATTCAGTGAAAAAAAGAAAAGGCCTGCTGAAAAAGTTCGCTACACCAAGGGACTGGTTCTTTCAACTTGGGATCATGGAATTGCAGCCAACGATGCCGCTATGGACGCGTTGAAGAAAGGCGGGAATGCTTTAGATATGGCAGAAAAAGGTGTCTGGAAGACCGAGTCTGATTTAACAAACTTGAGTGTTGGATTGGGTGGATTTCCCGACAGGGAAGGAAGAACCACGCTTGATGCATGTATCATGGATTGGCAACACAAAGTGGGGTCTGTTGCATTTGTCCAAGGATTTGAACACCCTATTTCTATTGCACGTGCTGTCTTGGAGAAGACGCCGCATGCCATGATTGTTGGAAAAGGCGCTGAGCAGTTTGCGTTGGAGCAAGGGTTCAAACAGAGTGATTACGTTAATCCGGAAGCGCAAAAAGCTTGGAAAGAATGGTTGAAGACTTCCGAGTACAAGCCAATCATCAATATTGAAAATCACGATACCATTGGCCTGCTAGCCATGGATTATGAAGGAAGAATTTCTGGTGCATGCACTACAAGCGGATTGTCCTTCAAGCTGCACGGAAGAGTAGGCGACAGCCCGATTATCGGGGCTGGATTGTATATCGACAATGAAGTAGGAGGAGCAACGTGCACAGGTTTAGGTGAAACGGTAATTCGTTCGTGTACATCATTCTTAGTTGTTGAATTAATGCGCCAAGGCGCCACGGCTCAACAGGCGTGTGAAGAGGCCATTGCTCGTTTGAAATCGAATAACGCATTCGTTACCGATGAGTTTCAAGTCGGCGTTTTAGCAGTAGACAAGTCGGGTGATACAGGCGGTTTTGGATTGCGTGGTGGCTTTACGTATGCTTTGTGTAAAGAAGGTAAAAACGAAATGTATACAGCTAAGTCGCTTATTCGCTAGTGCATAATCTTGAAAACGAGCTCACGCATAATATCTCCATGCGCCATGCTGTTTCCTTTCAATCCTTTGAGTTGTTCATCTGCATCGCGGAAGTATTTGATAATACGTTCCGATTTTGCTGGTGAATAGTTTTTTTCTCCTTCTTTGTAGTTCTGCGCAGCGTAATAATTCACGCCAAGTTCTTTATAGGCTTCGTCTTTGTTAGAGCTGTTTTGAATGACACAAAGCTTTGCGAAAAAACCATACAAAGCTGGAATAATCTGAAACAGAGGATGATCTTTCGGGTTTTTCTCGAAGAAGTTAATGATTTGATTCGCCTTCAAAACATCTTTGCGAATGAGTGCTGTTTGCAACTCCCAAACGTTGTAGTCTTTTGAAATGCCAATGTGATCTTGAATAATTTGAGTAGTAATTTCATCGCCCGGATTAAGCACAATGCTCAACTTCGAGATCTCATTTGTGAGTTTGTGAAGGTCAGAACCGAGGTAGTCAGCGAGCAACTGGGTAGCGGTTCCGCGAATAGTTAAGCCTTGGTCTTTCGCAATATTTTGAACCCACGTAGGAAGTTGATTTTCTTTTATGGCAGCAGATTCAAACGTTTTGGCTTTTGCTTTTAAAGTTTTGAAGACAGAAGATCTTCCGTCGACCTTTCCATTTTTATGGCAAAAAGCTAAGACAGTGCTTTGCGTTGGCGCGTCGAGGTAATTCAACAAACATTTGTACAGTTCCTCTTTCTTCCAACATTTTAAATCTTGTGCTTCGCGAACAATAATCACTTGTTTGTTTCCCATCATGGGAAAACTCTTCGCCATGGATACAATGGATTCTAAGTTTGAATCTTTTCCATAACAAACCGTTAGACCGAAGGCCTTTTCACTTTCGTCAAGAATCTTGTTCTCAATGGCGTCAGCTATAAGATCAATAAAGAACGCTTCCTCGCCGTGCAAAAGATAGACAGGGGCGGTATTGCCCATTTGAATGTCACGAATGATAAGCGAGTGTTCCATGTCTTGCAAATATCGGTAATAGTCTTGTCGCGGTACAACATTTCAATCTTGAAAAATATACACTAATTTGCACAACCGAATTTTATGCTCAATTTCCAATTCCCCTCTTATTCCTTCCGCATTCGCGGAGAAGCTTCACGCGAGGTTTGGGACATTGTTCGTAACAAGTGGGTCGCTTTAACTCCGGAAGAATTTGTTCGTCAGCATGCCATTCACTTTTTTGTGAATGATTTGAATTTCCCAAAGGGAAGAATGGGAGTGGAGGCTGAAGTTGTTTTTCACGGAATGAAGCGAAGAGCGGATCTGGTCTTATTTACCCGCGAGGCATGTCCTTTGCTCATTACCGAATTTAAATCACCCACAGTGAAAATAGATGAGGCGGTATTAAGTCAGACCTTACGATACAATTCAGTATTGAAGGCTCCTTGGTTATTTATCTCGAATGGACACGAGCACGCCTTGTGTGAAGTGAACGTTGAAAAGGGTACGGGTAAGTGGCATGCCGAAATTTCCGATTGGAAGTTCGTTCAATAAATTATTTTTTCTTACTGTTGGTCCCAGGAAGATTCACGGTGAAATAGAAGCTCCAGTTTCCATAATCCTCAGCAACATATTTTCCGCTTGAAAAAAGCGGTTTCGGAAAATAGCGTAGCCCAAGCGCCAATGTACTAAAACTAATTTTTAACGAAGAAGCGTATTGCCATTGGTTGAATCCATTCGGATTTTTTTCAATGCGTTTCAGTTTAAGGTCGTCTGTCTTTTTCACTCCGACATATCGACTGTTAAGAAAGTAATATCCTTCAACGGCCCATTCAACATAGCTGTTGGTTTGACTGCCATGCTTGATGAGGTATTTGCGTAAACGTATTTGTGCATTCGCCGCATTGGAACTGTATTTCGCACGGTTCCAAGTGCTGTCGGGCTCGAAAGATTGAACAGGATAATCTGAATTCAATCGCTGCGTTCTGCGGAAATAACTCGCTCCAAAAACAATTGATGACATTTCGGCGATGTCTTTTTTGAAGGTGTAGCCGAAGGAAAAACTTCTTCCGAGTTGAAGTTTTTCGTTTTTTGCAAGTTGCTTGTTGTTCGGTATGAAACTTCCAATTTCATAATAATACGAAGAGTAATTGTCAATGTTCACTCCCGTTAATTTATAATCGCGGGTTCGCTTCATGACAGAGTCAATGGTAGATTCGAAGAGTATTGTCTGCGCCGATAGTCCTAGCGAAAGCATTAGCGCAATGACAAAGGAAACAACGTTCTTCATTGCTCTGAAATAGGTATTTCGAAGAAGTGTTTCTCGTAAACAATTCTGATTTTACATCCCAAAAGCTCTTCATCGGGGATAGATGCAATAATTTTATTTTTCGGGCGTGAGACGGTGTATTTAAAAACCTCACCGGTAGATCTAATAAACTGAATGAATGCTACAGGAGAAGAGTAACTCTCTGGAATTTCCCCGCCATCGAGTCTAGTAAGCGTGAGCAGTTTATTGCAATTTATAGAATCCACTTCACCGAACTGAACCGAATAAACGTTCGGTGTCTCTTTTTCTTTTTCTTGCGAGAAAAAGTAACTTGCTTTGGGGATTCCAAATCCATGCGCGTAGTCGAAGTAAGGGAAAAGCGATCCGCTTTTTCTTAGTTCGCTCCAAAGTTTCTCTGTGCTCCAATCGGGATGCAATTGTCTAACGCAAGCTGCAAATCCGCATACAAGCGGAGTTGCAAAAGAGGTGCCTTGAATGCTTTTGAAATCTTCGTCGTACTCTGGATAAAGTAGCTCACCTGGAGCGCACAAATCAGGTTTAAGCCTACCATCTGCAGTGGGGCCTATTGAACTGAAGTCAGACACGTATCCGCTCTTGGGGTTCACAGAGCCTACCGTAATAATTCGCTCTGCATCGGCAGGGGCACCTATAATTTCCCAACTGTTCTGAAGTTCATTTCCGGCAGCGTTCACAACTAAAATTCCTTTGTCCATGGCTGTGTTTGCTGCAATACTAATTTTACACGTTCTGCCATTTAGGTCTCTTCGAACATAGAGTTGGTTGGTAAAACTGAGCGAAGAATTAATCAAGCTTGCACCCAGTTCGTCGGCCCACTCCAGGGCTTGAATCCACTGTACATCGTTCAAAAAACGAAGAATACCCATATTCGGTGTGACGCGCGCCAAAAGGTAAGACGCCTCAGTGGCCAACCCGAATTGAATGGAGTCTCTTTTTCCGGCAAGGAAGGTTAGAACTTCTGTTCCGTGAACAGAATGAGCATAAACATCAGCGTTTTTTTTTAGAAAGTCCTTTGTTGCTAGAATTTGTTTGTTTTCGAAAAGATGTGCGAGTTGTGTCGAGTTATCGGCATCGTAGAAACCGGCGTCGAAAACAGCAACAATTACATTCTTACCAAAGAGTTCACGGTCGCTGAATTCAAAAGGTTCGAGAAGTTCGCTTTGATTGCGCGCTTCTTGAATCTCATAGGTTTCCTGAGGATTCGAGTGTTTTTTGTTTTCAATGTGTTCTGCAAAAATTACCGAATGTTCCTCAAGTAACTCAACTTCCTTCACAAATGAGAGCGAGGCAATGCTTTGCCATTCTTCTTCACTAGCCCGAACAACTACAGCATTCAACCAACGGCTGGCTCCAAAGGTGCTGTCTGAATAATTTTCAATGATTGAAAGATATTCTTCATTTACCGGAACGTCGCGTTCGTCCCACGGAATGTTTTGAAGGAATCGGCGTTCGATTGCTGCTGCGGAAAAATTGTTTTGATAGGAATTGTCATGAAGTCCTTTGTCCTTGAACACCACATAGCCCCATTGTTGTGCAGAAACAACATTCGAAACAGCAAGCGAAATTGCTAGCCAAAGAAAAATTGGAATAGCACTATTCCGATTAATTTTGTTCGAATTGAAATAAGAATTCATCTATGGCGAATATAATTGATTTACGCAGCGATACCTTCACTGTTCCTTCCGACGAAATGAGAAAAGCAATGTTCGAAGCGCAGGTAGGCGACGATGTGTTTGGAGAAGATCCTACAGTGAATGAATTGGAAGCATACGCGGCAGATCTATTCGGCATGGAAGCCGCGTTGTTCTGCACAAGCGGCACGCAGTCGAATCAAATTGCGATTAACGTGCATACGCGTCCGGGTGATGAAGTGATTTGCAGCAACATAGCTCATGTCTATGTTTACGAAGGCGGAGGAATTGCATTGAATAGTGGAAGTTCTGTTCGTTTGATTGACGGTCCGCGCGGAATGTTCACCGCAGAGCAGGTGAAAGCTAACATCAACAACAGAGCAGATGTGCACTTGCCGAATACGTCTTTGGTTTGCACGGAAGATACCGTGAACAAAGGCGGAGGGGCCATTTGGGATTTCAATGAGATTTTGAAAATTCAAGAAGTGTGTAAAGCGAATGGAATGGCTTTGCATTGCGATGGTGCTCGATTGTTCAACGCCTTAGAAGAAACGAAGATGACTCCCGCAGACTACGCGAAGGCATATGACTCCATAAGCGTTTGTTTAAGCAAAGGACTGTCAGCTCCGGTTGGAAGTTTCTTGGTAGGGTCGAAAGAATTTATCTTGAAGGCGCGTCGTCGCAGAAAGAGTATGGGTGGAGGTATGCGTCAGGCGGGTTTCCTTGCTGCAGCAGGTCTTCACGCTATGAAGGTGGAACGTTTCCGTTTGCATGAAGATCATGCCCATGCGAAAGCAGTTGGAAGTGTTTTAAGTTCTGTTGCTTATTGCGCCGAGATTATGCCAGTCGAAACGAACATTGTTATTTGGAGACCAACAAGCAACTCTTCGGCAGAGATGATTGAGAAGTTAAATGCAGTTGGAATAAAATGCTTCCCGTTTGGACCCGTTTGGCTTCGTTTCGTATTTCACAGAAACGTTTCTTCAGACCAAGTTCAGGAACTGATAGAGAAGTTGATGAGTTTGTAATAGATATAGAGAATTAAATTTCGAGTTGCTCTCGATTTAATTTTCTTCTTTATTCGAGTCGGTAGAATTATTGTCTGACAAGTCAAGGATTAATTCTTGTTCAAACTTTTTTCTTTTCTCAGTTGAATGGATTCCGATATATCTATCTAAAGTTTCCTCGAGTGTAACAAGTTTCATGTTGCTAAATTAAATTTTTTTTTATAAAAATTCACTTCGTCAATATTGGATTTTATTCAACAACAACACTCTTCTGAAGCTGCATATCTTCAGCAATGATGCGCAAAGAATAAACGCCAGCAGGAACAGTTGCATTCACCAAGGTTGATGTACTTCCTGATGCAATTCTTTCCGAATGAAGTAATTTTCCGGAGATGTCATACAAACTCCATGATGCGTTTTTCAATAGGTTGTGATTGATGGTGAATGATCCGTTAGAAGGATTTGGAAAAACATTTATAGAAGCCAATTCCATTTCTTCAATGCCTACACAATCAGATATGCTGAATGAATAGGGATAGATACAGCCGTTGTCATCGGTGATAACCATATTGTAGGTTCCAATTCCAATTCCGGTAAGTGGATTTTGGTTGCCAATAGGTGTGCCCGACGCATCGTTCCATGCAAAGTCGTAGGGCGCAGTTGCTCCTGCAACATTCACATTAATTGTGGCGTCGTTGTTTACAACACAGCTCGGAAGTATAATGTCTGTAGTAACCATTAAGGGTTCAGGTTGAAGTATGTCGAACGTTTCAGTATGAACTTCTCCACAACCTGTTGTTGCAGTAAGAGTATATGTGCCTGGATCAACGTTTTGTAAATATTGACTGTTGGAAGTGTAACCGAATGGGCCTGTCCAAACCGAAGTGAAGTTTGCCCCAGCGCCTACGCTATATGGATAAACGCTTCCGTCTCCGTTTTCCCCTTTGTCCAAGGGACAAGAAATCCCATCAACCAAAGCGTCCCAAGAAATAGAGCTGCCATAGGTGTGGACAGACAATTCAATATCACCAACAGATCCTTCCCAACCGTCAATTTGAATCAAATACAATTGTCCTGATTCTAAGCAAGAGGTGTATGTTTGAGAAGCGTAAAGCTCCCCGACAGAACATCCGCCAATCATGTCATCATTCGAACTAATCAATTCGTACGTCTCGAAGTTTGAACAGTCGGTTACTTTGTAAATCGCAACCTGTGTGTCAGTTGAGGTTCCCGGATTACAAGTCGAGACTTCGAATGAAGTTGCACTCGTTGTCGGAATGAACTTTGCCCAAATAGAATTAGTCGAATTTCCTTCACACCAAAAACCGTAAACTCCGCAGTCTATGCCTGGCGGAGCAATTTCACCAAACCCTGCCATAGCATCGGTATTGTTCAATAATAATGACGGGCCGTCGGCTGTAATTTCCACTGCGCTGCATGGACTGTCATAAGTAGGAGCCGTACTTAAACCAATCGTGAATGTCCAAGTGTTACCATCGCCGCTGCCACTATACACATGTGTAAGCGCTCCGTTTTCAAAAACTTCAATCACCAAGCCGCCGTCTCCATAGGAGTCAACAAAGATTAATTCGTAAGCGGTGTTATCAGTCAGGCAAAAAGGACCTTCAGTCACAACAACGTCGTTGGCGTATCCATTTAAGCTGTTTTCCGATTCAGTGCCCGCACAACCCACATTCAAGTTAGCCCCTTCCGCAATAGGCGTATCCGTGCATCCTGTTCCGGCTAGGTTTAATTGCCAATAATTTTCGTAGGCCCAGGCATCTGTGTTCATTACAAAAGTCACAGCGGTCTCTCCAGCAGCGCATTGCGCTTGGCTATTCAATACAGCGAATAATACAAATGAAGTGGCGAATAAAAACGATTTCATGGTTTGAGGTTAGTGCATCAAATGTAACACGAACAAGCGAAGTCTGAAAACTAAATGGCGAAAACACCTTGAATTCAGCCGTTCTGAACTTACTTTGCATTATGACAGATTATTTGCGTCCGGGCGCCATTCAAGAGTTAATGGTCACTTCAATCAGTGAAGAAGGAGTTTTTGTTGGAAACGACCACGAAGAAATTCCATTAAATAAAATTGATACAAAAGGTGTTGTATTGGGACAAACGCTGAAAATTTTCAGCTACTTCAACGACAGAAAAGAACTAGAAGCAACAACCCGCATTCCTGAAATTCAGGTAGGCGAAATGGGAATGTTTACCATTCTAAATTCAAACGATTTAGGTGCGTTCATCAATATCGGTGTGGGGCGCGATGTTTTAATTCCTAAGAGAGAGCAAAGGCAAGAATTACTCACGAATCGCAAAGCGCTAATCATGCTTTGTTACGATTCTGCGAACCATAGACTTTTCGGAACAACGAAAATTTTCAATCACTTGAAAGAAGTTCCAGACTTCAAGCGTGGTGATGAAATTGAAATGACCATTTTCGAGAAATTGGAAGTGGGAAGAAAGGTGATTGTAAATGGAAAATACCAGGGCATCATCTTCCAACAAGAAATCATGAGTCGCGTTTCTGAAGGCGATAAAGTGAAAGGATACGTGCGCAAGATTGAAGGGAAAGATGTGGTAGTAAGCATGCAGAAGGAAGGAGTAGATCTGATTGAAGATGCTGCTGCACGTTTGCTCGAGTTCTTGGAAAACAACGGCGGTTACATTCGTTTGAACGACGATAGTGATCCGGATGAAATTAAAATCCGTCTTCGCATGTCGAAGAAGACCTTTAAGAAAGCTGCGGGATTGTTATACAAGCAAGAGAAGGTAGACTTAATGAAGTTCGGTGTGAAGTTGTTGACCGACGGTCAAAAGCCAACACCACGCGACATTGAAAATTGGAAAGACAAGCCAACCGACGATGTGCGCAAGCCATACACCGCGAAGAAATTACCTGTTCCGAATAGACGCATTGGAGATTCTTTCGGGAATCAAGAGAGCAAAGGGTACAGAGAAGATAAGAGAGGGGAAGAGGGGGGAAGAGAGGAATATAAGAGAGGGGAAGAAGGGGTAAGAGAAGTTAAGAAATGGGAAGATAAAGGAAGTGAGCCTGGGACAAATGCAAACGGTAAGGTTCCTTACACTTCTAAGAAGTCTAGATCTTCTTCTTCCAATACTTCCAGGTCTTCACGTCCTTCGGATCGCAACCGAGGCCCGCGTCGATAGTCGTTTCCAATTGTTCTTCTGAAAGGAAACGATAAATGATTCGTTTCGGAAAGTCGTGCTGTGGATTTTCGAAAATCCATTCCGTAGAAGACGCTTTCGTGCAAACGAAAATGGTGCTTTTGTCGGCTTCTAGCGGAGTAGCAATGTACACCCAATGGTCATTATCGTATACTATTACCGAATGTTCGTTCGGTAGCTCGTTGGTTCCGTATTCTTCGAAATTCACGTTGTAAAAGGAAATACCTTCAATAACCATATCATCTTCCACCTTCGTCCATTCTTCTCTACCGGTAAGTCCAACCCAGTTGCCTTGAAGTTTCAATAAATGAGGAAGAAGATCGGTTTGCGCGAATGCATTCATTCCAACCGAAATAAAAAGTGCGAAGAAGAATAGCTTTTTCATAAAGTCTAAAATACTAAATAACTTCTAAAACCAAACCTTTCAAATATTCTCCTTCCGGATGGAAGATGCTAATCGGATGGTCTGCCCCTTGGTGCAACTGATGCAATATCTTCACCGTTCTTCCAACTGAAATAGCAGAAGCCAAAAGAATGGAAGTGAATTGTTGCTTGTCAATGACCTGTGAGCAAGAGAAGGTGAAGAGAATTCCGCCGGGCTTAATCTGACGCAAAGCCGCTTCGTTAATTCTTCTGTATCCTTGAATGGCTTTGTGTTTCGCGCTTAAGTGTTTCGCGAAGGCGGGAGGATCTAAAACAATAATGTCGTAATCTTCCTCAATGTTCTTCATGTATTCAACCGCATCTGCTTGAATTAACTTGTGCTTGGCAGTGTCGAGGTTATTCAATTGAATGTTGTTCTCTACCAAAGCCAATGCAGAAGCACTGCTATCTAAACTGTGAACGAGGTTCGCTCCGTTTTTCAAAGCATACAAAGAGAATCCGCCGCTGTAGCAAAACGTATTCAATACTTTTTTTCCTTGGCTTAATTCACCAAGTAGTTTTCTGTTTTCACGTTGGTCAATGAAGAAACCTGTCTTCTGTCCTTTTTCCCAATCGATTTGAAATTGAATGCCGTGCTCAAGTGCAATGTCGTTTCCTTTTTCACCAAACACATATTCGTTTTGTGCATTCGGAACGCCTTTAATTTTTTCTCCGCTCTTGTCGTAGATGGCTTTCAAACTATCGCCCATAACCATCTTCAGCGCGTTCGCAATTTCGCTTCTGTGCTGGTACATACCTGCGCCATGAAACTGAAGCACCGCTGTTTCGCCGTATACGTCTACAATAAGTCCGGGGAAACCGTCGCCTTCCGCGTTAATCAAACGATACAGCGTGGTACTTTCGGTATTCACCATCACCTTCTTGCGAAGATCGTACGCGTGTTTAATTTTCGAATGCCAAATATCTGTCGAATACATTTCTTCGCCGAATGAAAACATGCGCACGGCAATGCTGCCTTCAGAGAAATGTCCAATACCAATTTTTTCGTTTTTGCGGGTGTACACTTCCACCAACTGACCTTCCTTCAACAATTCAGAAATGGCTTCAATAGCGCCAGAGAATATCCAAGGGTGAAAGCGTTTTGCGCTTTGTTCTTTTCCTTGCTTTAAATAGATTTTTGCTAACATGTGGCAAAACTACTCCGAAAACTTACTTGGCCGTGAAATACTTGCCTTCTTTTGGAATGAGCCATCCTTCGGCAAGGGCTTCTTGCACGAGTTCGATTGTTTTTTCTTTGTTGAAGGAAATCGGCCACGCGTAAAGTTCGTCGAGTGTTTTTCCGGTGAGGCAAGCTTGAAGAATTTCTTTTGTAGTGGGAAGAGCGCGTTCGCGCTGACAGTGATCGCACTTGCCGCATGCGTCGGTGTCTTCGCCGAAGTAACGCAGAATGTATTGTTCGCGACAGTGGTCTTCTGAAAGCAAGTGTTGCATGCTGTTCAACTTCGCAAGATCGATATCGCGACGTTCTTCGTACATCGTTTCCGGAATGGAAATTTCATTCGTCGCGACGCGTTGTTTTACATAACTGTATTGCGAGGTGGAACTGGCCGGAAGGTATTCAAGAATCTGAAGTTTATGAAGATCGTTGAGTGAAGTGAGTACTTCGTTTTTCGAGCGTTCATTCAAGACGCTCAGTTGGTATTCGGAAATGGGAACAGCGAAATCCCAGATGCTTCCATACAAGCGGAAGAGCGAGCGAAGAAAGTCTTCATGCTTCGGATGCTGGTCTACGAAGTTGCGCAACTCTTCTTTCGAAGCAATGACGCGAACGCGCGAACGGTGCAGTCCGCGTGCTAAGATGGAAATGTATCCAGCGCGTTCGAGTAACAGCAACGAAGCTGAAATGGTGTTCGCATGAAGTTGACTGCGTTCAGCAATTTGATCGAGGTTTAAGGCGAAGAGTTCGTTCATGCCCGAGCCAATGGCAATGCGATGAATGTTGGCGAGCGTTTGATAAACCGTTGCAATGTCTTCCTTTGGCGGATAGCGCATAGCAATGCTTTTTTTCAATTGAACGAAATCGCTGTCGTTCCAAAGTGCCAGTCCGAGTGCGGGTTGTTCGTCGCGTCCGGCTCTTCCCACTTCCTGAAAATACGCCTCGGGTTGAGAAGGAATGTCGAAGTGAAACACGAAGCGGACATCGGGTTTGTCTATGCCCATGCCGAAGGCGTTTGTTGCCACAATCACCTGCACATCGTTGTTCTTCCATTTTTGAAAGGCGAGATCTTTTTTGTGAAGATCAAGACCGGCGTGATAGGGAAGGGCTTTAATATTTTTTTCATTCAGCAGCGCTGAAAGATCTTCTGTTTTTTTTCTTGAATTGCAATAGACAATACCTGCTCCTTTCATGTGAACGATTCGATCAACGAGGTCGTTTTCTTTTTGTGTCGAAAAGAGTGCGTTGTAGGCAATGTTTTTTCTAGCGAAACTCTTCTGAATGATTTTGCAATCGTTGTTGAAGACGAGTGTGGCAATGTCGGCGACTACTTGCGGAGTGGCGGTTGCGGTAACGGCCATAACCACGGGGTCGCGCAGTTCTTTCAAGAAGTTTGGTATGGCTCTGTATGCAGGGCGGAAGTCGTGTCCCCATTGCGAAATGCAATGCGCCTCATCAATGGCTACGAAGGAAATGTTCAGGTAGCGAATGCGTGCAATGAAGTTATCGTTTTCCAAACGCTCCGGAGAGACGTAAAGGAATTTATATTTTCTATTGGTGCAGTCGTCGAGAATTTTTTCAATCTCGAAATTATTTAATTCGGAAGAGAGATAGGTTGCTGGAATTTCTTTTTGAATGAGGCTTTCCACCTGATCTTTCATGAGTGCAAGAAGCGGTGTCACGACAATGCACAAACCTTTATGGCACAAGGCAGGCACTTGAAAGCAGATGCTTTTTCCTCCGCCTGTTGGCAGCAGCGCAAACACATGTTCTCCGTATGCGGAAGCATTCACGATTTCGCTTTGCTTATCGCGAAACGCATCGTATCCCCAGTATTTTTTAAGAAGGTGGAGGGTTTTTGCTACCATA
>CAZEFR010000005.1:0-23041 GCA_964511555.1 uncultured Chryseobacterium sp. | reverse complement strand
AAACGCATCGTATCCCCAGTATTTTTTAAGAAGGTGGAGGGTTTTTGCTACCATAGGTTAGGTGCAAATGTACGAAGGGGGAGAGAGGTAAGAAAAGTTAAGAAAGGGGAAGATGCTTTGCGAGGGCGATTTCATCGCGAAGGTCCTTCGGACGAGGGTCTGCGACTTTTTTAATTACGCAGTAGGAATTATAAAATAGGAATTATGAAGTAGGAATTATGAAGTAGGAATAAAACCGAAGGTTTTCCAATTACGTAGTTCCGAGTTAAACGCCTCTTGCTTCAGCCTAAAATGTTGTGAAAGTATTCGAATCGTGTTTTTCGAAAAGGCCTTTTTCCCACTCAGCATATCGCTGACAAGACCAGGACTTACTTGAAGGAGTTGGGCGAGGTCAATTCCTTTCATGTTGTGTTCAACCATAAGAGCTTTTAAAAGCTCATGCGGAGGAATAGGGCTGCTTGTTAACTTTTCGCTGTCGTATTTGTCAATGAGCAATTGAAGGAGTTCTATCTCGTCGGTGATGTCTTTTGATTTCTTTTTAATCTCTCCGAGTAATTCCATCCGCGAGCAGTATTCGAAGTATTGTTTTTTTGATTTGATGATGGAGTATTTCATTTTGAGTATTGGTCTATTGTGTATTGCAAATTAAGTTTACATAGTTGATCGTACTCGTTGTGAGTTCCAATCCATTTAATATAAAGTCTTATTTCGGTTGAAGTAACTTGGTACTTGCATATCATTCTATATTCATTTCCTCCAATGTTAAAAATCACGCGATTGCTTCCATTGCCCAGTAAATCGGCTGATCCAAAGGTTTGAAAGATGTCGCTAGGTTTTTCCCAATCAGCATTTCTGAGTATTGCTAACCAAATTTGAAATGACTTCGAACTTCTTGCATGTTTCGAAATGAAATCTTCAATGGCTAGTTTCTTAATTAAATGAACCTTCATCAAAAGTAGTGTTTAATTCAAAATGTTCACGAAAAGTGAATAAGTATTTTCTGTTCAAACCTAAAAAGAGAGACGGAGATTCACACCAACTTTTATGTGCAGGTTATATGCACTTTATGCCTATGGCGAATGTCTACGACGAATGTCTTCAACGAATGCCTCCGGCTAATGTCTTCGACTTTTAGATGATAACAACTCCGTTCCAATTATGAAATAGGAATTATGAAAATAGGCATTACGAAGTAGGAATAAAACCGAAGGTTTTCCAATTATGCAATAGGAATAAAATCTTCGATTTTCCAATTACGCAGTAGGAATAACGCAGTTCTAACAACGAAGTTCAATGTTTCCTCGGCGAATAAACCCCTGGCTCTTCTAAAAACTGCGATGGTTTTTCTATTTCAGGAAGGACGGTATAGACTTGCGCGTCCATGGCGGCAGCGAGTTTGGCGAGGGTAAGGATTTGAGGGTTGGATTTGCCGTTTTCAATCACCGATAAATTTGGAACATCCATACCCACTTTGTAGGCCAGATCTGCCTGCGACATCTTCAGTTTCTTGCGCTTGGCTCGAATGTTCTTTCCAAGTTCTTCAAGGTATTCTTTGTCGTTCTTCGGCATGCAGCGAAGGAACTTGCATTAGCAAAAATTAATGTTATGTATATACATAACTTCCGAAAATTGATTTATGTTTGTCTAACATTAAAAAATTAATGCAATTCTTTCCTTAAGAATAAACCCCAACTGTATGAAAACAACCAGACTTTCTTTCTTCCCCTCTCTTAACTTTTCTTCCCTTTTTTCTCGTCTTCCCCTCTCTTACCTTCTCTTAACTTTTCTTACCTTTTTAACCTTTTTAACCTTTCTTTCCGCTAATGCACAGGTTCCTTCCTACGTCCCCACAAACGGACTCGTGGGTTACTGGCCTTTCAACGGCAATGCGAACGACGAAAGTGGGAATGGTTTGAATTTAACTGTAAGTGGTAATGTGACTCCTTCGAATGACAGAAATAATTCTCCAGCAAGTGCATATTTTTTCAATTCTTGCACGGACCCTTCAAATTTAGACTTTCCAACTTCAGCCATACAAGTAATCAATAATTTCACTCAAGGCACAATCACTTTTTGGGTGAAAATTCATGAATTCAACCTAACGAATCATTATTTCGGATTTGATAATTCATTTTTTGTTAAACAGAAGGGTGGGTCTAATACACAAATTTATTGCGGAATTTATGGAGGTACGCAAAAATTTAGATTTCATTTGAATGGCTCTCTTCCTGCAGGTAATGTTTTTGCATCAAATTCAGATTTGGTCTTAAATGAATGGACCAATATTACTGTATCGTGGAATAGCTCAGAACAGAACATATATATCAACGGTGTATTAGATAATTCGATTACAAGCACGGATTATTTAATAGACCTTCCAAATGCTGATTTCATCTCTGTTGGTGCAATTCCTTTAGGCAGTAACGGTGCGTTTTCTGATCTCGACGACATTGGAATCTGGAACCGCGCATTAACATCCGACGAAATGTTGGCTTTGTACAACGGATGCAACATTGGGCCATTGGCGGTTTCTGGAAATGTAACACCTACGCAATTCACTCAAGAAACTTATACTTATCCGAATACGGTTGGAAGCACTTACAACTGGACCGTAACGAACGGCGTGATCCTAAGCGGTCAAGGCACGAATTCGGTTACCATTTTATGGGGTGCAGAAGGAGTTGGAAGTGTTTTTGTTTCAGAGACAACAGCAGACGGATGTATTGGTGATGAAGTTATTTATGATGTGAATGTACAATGTGTCGTTTCAGGAAATGAGATAACTGGCCCGGTTGGTCCAGAGGCATTTTCGAATTTAACATACACGTGCAACGGTGCTGCGAACAGCACTTATAACTGGACAGTCACCAACGGCGTTATCGCAAGCGGACAAGGAACAAACACCGTAAACATTTTATGGGCATCAACGGGTTTAGGAAATGTTAGTGTTGTGGAAACAACCGCTGAAGGTTGCGTAGGCACAACTCTTTCACAAGATGTGGTTGTTATTCCAACCAACGTTGAAGAACTTTCGAATGCTTTGATATTATATCCGAATCCAGCAACCACCGAACTCAATCTTCAAATCACATCAGACCTTATCGGTACCGATCTTTTTGTTTTCGATGCACTCGGAAAACAAATCTTGAAACAACAAATTCTTTCAACCAACACCGTCATAAACACATCATCTTTTGCAGCAGGAAATTATGTTGTGAAAGTGGGTGGGGGAGTGAAGAAGTTTGAGGTGGTGAGGTAAACGAATTCAGAGAAATTATTCAAATAATAAAATCGATTAGCACTATGGTAAATCCAAAAAAAAATCAAGTCTGCGGGTAAGATTGTAATGTATCAACTGGCGATAGCACTGGTTGTTTCTGCTATTGCCTCAGGTTCTAGGATGAAGAGCATTGCCCCTTTAATTGGCTTTTCAACAATAATAATAATCATTCTAGGGTTTCGATTTGCCTATCTCCTAATGACTTGTGATTCGCATGAAAGCAAGGAATATAATTTTGAGGAAATGGGGCAAAATGCTGGAAAGTCTTTAGGCGAAATTGTCCAACGTTTTACTAAGAAAAATTAAGAGCTCGCTCTGCGAGCGGCATCCGAAATGCCCCCACTGATAGGTGGGGGTTATTTTTTGTATTATACTCTTTGCTTAAATCAAAAGACTTCTGCCTAGCTTTTATCCCCCAGCTCTGCTGGGGGCATTTCGGATGTCGCCCTAAGGGGCTCGTTGATATGCTGCAAAATGAAGTTTCTATTTCTTCCTGAAAATTCCATTTCAGAATGATGCACTTTTTGATTGAGAATGTATTTCTTCAGCCCAGATACTTCTGATTGTCCAACACTGAAAACAGCATAGCCCAACTGCCATTCAAAGTCTTTCAGATAATCTGCTTTTGACTTCATCCAGCGCGATGAATTGGATTTTAATTTTTCAGCCAATTTCATTACGGCGATTTTTCTCGAGAGGAAACACATGACATGAACATGATCATAATATCCTCCAATTTGAATACTCGGACATTCGAGCTCTTCACATAAGTTGGAGAGAAATCCATACAGATCATTTTCAATTTGTGGAAGAATAAATGGCTGTCTGTATTTGGTTGAAAAGACCAAATGAATGGTCATAGTTGAAATTGATTTCGACATTTTTTTTCTCGCAAAATTGAATTACACTTTATTCAAAGTCAAGAAACTGTTATGCGCATATATGTGAGCTCGCTCTGCGAGCGGCATCCGAAATGCCCCCAGCAAAGCTGGGGGATAGAATTTTAGATAGTGCGCTTGTCTTAAGAATTTGAATTCATCTCAACCTATATCCCCCAGCTCTGCTGGGGGCAGTTCGGATGTCGCCCTAAGGGGCTGAGGAACTACGTTGTTAGAACTCCGTTGTTACCACTTCGTAATTCCTACTACGTAATTCCTTACTTTGTAATTATTCAACAACGAAGTTCCAATTATGCAATAGGAATAAAATCTTCGATTTTCCAATTACGAAGTAGGAATAACGAAGTTCGAATTAAGCATTATATTCGCTCAATGAGAAACGTCCGAATAGTACCGCCTGCAACACTTACAGGCATTCGCTTGAAACACCTCAAAGACGCAGCATGCGGTGTGCCCGCTATTACTTCAACCTTTAAACACATTGCCGATGAGATGGGCATGATCAAAGGCTGGAAGCTGCTTCAAAAATTAAATCAAAAAGACGGCATCGACTGCCCAGGTTGCGCTTGGCCAGACCCGACTCATAGATCGACACTCGGAGAATACTGCGAAAACGGTGCAAAGGCCATTGCCGAAGAAGCCACAGATAAACGCTGTACCCCCGATTTCTTCGCGCAACACACCGTGGAAGAAATGAGCGATTGGAGCGATTACATCATCGGAAAAAGCGGACGCATAACAAACCCCATGTTCCTTGAAAAAGGAAGCAGCAAATACAAACCTGTTTCATGGGATTTTGCTTTGAATCGCATTGCGCAAGAACTCGACAATTGCGCTACTCCGGATGAAGCCGTTTTTTATACTTCTGGAAGAACAGGAAACGAGGCCGCTTTTTTATATCAACTCTTCGTTCGGAAATTCGGAACCAATAACCTTCCCGATTGCAGCAACCTCTGCCACGAAAGTTCTGGAACGGCCCTCATTGAATCGCTCGGTATAGGCAAAGGAACAGTGAAACTTGAAGACCTTCATATTGCAGATGCTATTTTGGTAATCGGACAAAACCCTGGGACCAATCATCCGCGAATGATGTCTGCACTTTCGAAGTGCAAAGCAAACGGCGGGAAAATCATACACATCAATCCACTTCCTGAAGTGGGAACAACGAAGTTCATCGATCCACAAAGCCCCATCGAAATTTTGAAAGGAGGAACGCAACTCGCCGATCATTTTTTGCAAGTGCGCGTAGGCGGAGATCATGCCTTATTCAAAATGATCGGACATTACCTGAAGACGCTTGAACAAGAAGTAGGAGGGGTGCTCGATCAGAAATTCGTTGAAGAAAAAACAGAAGGATTCATCAATTATTGGAACAGCCTCGAAGAAGTGAACCTCGATGAATGCGCTGAAATCAGTGGTATCTCAAAAGCTCAAGCTTTCGAAGTGGCTGAACTTATTTCCAAAAAGAAAAATATTATTTCTTGCTGGGCCATGGGTCTCACACAGCAGAAAAAGGCCGTTGCCATTATTCAAGAAGTGGTGAACATTCACCTCGTGTTAGGTGCAGTTGGAAAACCAGGTGCAGGGCTTTGTCCCGTTCGCGGGCATTCGAATGTGCAAGGAGATAGAACTATGGGCATTAACGAAAAGCCGCGCGAACCATTCCTGCTCGCACTCGACAAACGGTACAACTTCACTGCACCGAGACATCACGGGTTCGACGCGGTAGAGGCCATTGAAGCCATGTCTAAAAAACAAGTGAAGGTATTTATTGGCCTAGGTGGAAACTTCGTTTCGGCAACGCCCGACAGTGTCTTCACCGGGAAAGCCATGCAGCAAGTGCCGCTTACCGTGCACATCTCTACCAAACTCAACCGCTCACACTTGGTAACCGGCGAAGAGGCACTCATTCTTCCGTGCCTAGGAAGAACGGAAATAGATTTGCAAGAAGGCGGAGAACAATTCGTAACCGTTGAAAATTCCATGGGAATCGTGCATCGCTCACGCGGAACTGTAACACCCGCTTCGGAACTCTGCATGAGCGAGCCTGCAATCGTTTGCGAAATCGGAAACGCTTGCAAGAAAACTTCCGACCTGCCTTGGAAAAAGTGGAGAAGCAATTACGATTTCATTCGCGAAGAAATTGAAGCCACCATTCCAGGTTTCGACAATTACAACAAACGCGTTCGCGGCGCAGATGGTTTCTATCTTCCGAACGGTCCGCGTGAAGGCAAGTTCACAACTCCTTCAGGAAAGGCTCAGTTCAGAACAGAGCCCCTTCAACACATTGAAATTCCAACCGGACATTACGTGCTAATGACCATTCGCACACACGACCAATTCAACACAACGGTATACGGACTAGACGATCGCTACCGCGGGGTGGAAAACGAACGTCGCGTGTTAATGATGAACGAAGAAGATATTCTTGCAGCCGGATTTCAACACAAAGAATTGGTGAACATCATTGCCGTGCACGAAGGAGTAGAACGTAAGGCCATTAAGTTTCACGTTGTTCCTTACGACATTCCGAAAGGTTGTGTGGGGACTTATTTCCCGGAAACGAATTGCTTGGTTCCTTTGCACCACACGGCTGAACGAAGCAATACGCCAATCAGTAAATTCTTGATAGTTCGTTTCGAAAAATACAACGGAGAGGAAGGATGATTTCAAAAGTTTTGTGGTTTCCAATAAATATCCTGCAACTTATTTTGTTGATTGTCTGGACCATGTTCTGCGGGATTTTCGGGATGATCTTCGCATTGGTAACCAACCCAACGTATTCGCACAGAATAATGGGATACTACATTTTTTCGCCCATGATTCTCGCCATTTCAATGGTGCGCGTGAAGGCGAAAGGATTGGAGAATGTTCTGGACGAACCTGCTATTTACGCAGCGAATCACGCGTCACAGTTAGACATTCCAATGATCTGCACACGCATCAATCGGCCACTTTTTTTCATTGGTAAAATTGAACTGAAGAAGATTCCTATTTTAAGTCAATACATGAAAATTGTAGGAATGATATTCGTAGACAGAAAGAATCGCGAACGCGCTATGGCAAGCATGCGCACTGCTATTCAAGACATCAAGGGTGGGAAAAGCATTGCTGCATTTCCGGAAGGAACGCGCACGAAAACAGGAGAACTCTTACCTTTCAAAAAGGGTGTCTTTACCATTGCGAAAGAGGGAAGAATCCCCATCGTTCCAATTGCAGTAATTGGAAGTGCAAAGGCACTTGCAAGCGGAAGTTTTTCTCTTCGTCCAGCAACAGTTGAGGTAAGAGTTTTACCCGCTTTGAAAGACGATACTTTTTTCAATATGAGCATTGAAGAGATGGCGAACCACACGCGCGCACTTATTCAAGAAGAAATAGAAAAAGGTTAGAAAGGAAATCCCAATCCCAAGTTCAAGACAGGCTGAAGTTTGAAGGTACTTGGAGCGTTATTCACATCGGAAAGAAATGCATTGTACTCATCTTTTCCTTGCCACAACCACCTCTCACCGTCTATTTTCAGCGGATCTCTTAGGGGTATTCCAACATCCATTCGAACAATGAAAAAATCGAAGTCGAGTCTTAACCCAGCTCCTGCACCAAGCGCAAATTCTTTGTAGAATCTGTTCTTGTTGAATTCCGCATTGGGTCGGCTGTTGTCTCTGTTCGCCAACCAAATATTTCCGGCATCTACGAAGAAGGCAGCTTGAAACATTTGTGTAATCTTGAATCGATATTCAGCATTGAATTCGAGTTTAATATCTCCAATGTTGTTGAATGAACGAACCACTGATGTGTCTCTGAAACTTCCAGGGCCCAACGTTCGGGCCTGCCATGCGCGCAGTCCATTCGCACCACCGCTGAAATAGCTTTTTTCAAAAGGGAGCGACGAAAGATTCTTCAGTGGTATTCCAACACCAATGAATCCACGAAAAGCAAGTTTATTTCGGTCATCGGATTGCGTGTAAAATCTAACGTCGTGATCTGATTTTACGTATTGTGCAAAGCGAATGTTGTTAATGGTATAGCTGCCAATGGAGTCTGTTTCCGCGCCGGGTATGCGTTCATAGATGGCTCTTAACAGATTGCCAGCGCCTTCAATAATATTTCCACGGTAATAAAATGAACGCGGTTGGTTACCGTCTTTTTGAGTATTTATGGTGTAGCCAACACGTGTAGCGCTTATCAAGTGGTCTTGATAGCTGTTGGCGAGATAACTGTCATTCAAGGCCCCTAACCATTGGTCAAACGCCGCAGAGCGGTCTATCTTTATTAAACTCAGTTCTGCCCATTCAATATCGAAGGAAGATACCGTCTCCGGATTTTCAATAAAATTCCAACCGAAACTAACTTGTGAAAGTGTTCGCGTATAATCGGGTCTGCGTTGGTAGTTTAATCCAGCCCGAACATGTGATTTAGGGTCGTTACTTCGACTGGTCTTGGCAAGGTCGCGAGGGAATAGACGAGGTAAAATCAAATTCATTTCAGGTCCTATTTCAAATGTATTCAGTTGAAAAGTACGTTGAACAATCTGATCGCCAGTGTTTGTTAAAGCAGATCCTCCACCTAAAACTTGTGATGCTTCCGCACCAACAACCGTCTTGAGTTCAAAGGACTCTGCGCCGCGAAAAACATTGCGGTGCTTGTAAATGAAGTTTCCGTAAATACCTGTATTTCCCGCTCTGTTGGTTACCCTCGGATCGAAGCTTAATGCCTGCTTTTTATTTGGAGCGAGCAATACCTTCACGTCTAAAAGTGCTTGTCCGGTCTGAGCGTCGTTTCTTGGCGAAAGTTGAATGTTTACAGTTTTGAAAACACCCAACTGTGTGAAGCGCTTGTAGGTCTCGTCTATATACCGCTGTTGGTATAGCTGAGTTTCCTTTACCTCAACCCTTCTGTCGAGTATTACAGGTTTAACACAAGACAAGCCCACGCTGTATATGTCTAGACCTTTGTATTCTACCGTGTCTGTTGGAATTTCATTCGGATTTAACGGGTCAAATGAGGTGTTGAATGAAATATTTCCAATGTAAAATTTCCTATGCGGAAGCGTCTGCCCAGTGTAGTTTCCATATCCGTCTAGCGCTTTCTGATTCAGTATCGATAACTTCACATTTACCTCTTTAGGTGAGGTGACTGTGTCTAGTTCGTAGACAATGTAATCAGGAATAAATTCATAAAACCCTTGATTGCTCAGGAGCAGGGTAATTCGTCCTCGCTCTGCGTCTAAATTTTCAACACGAAAACGTTCTCCTGTTTTAATCAATGTGTTTTGCTGAATTCTTGGGAGCTGCTTTTGCATGCCAGGATCAGAGACGTTCCACTCTACATTTTTAATGGTGTACAGATCTTTAAGCTCTACGTGATAGACAACAGTACTTTTTTTACCAGCCTTCCAGAACAAACTATTCTTAGTGTTCAGTTTATTTTCACCTTTCACTTCGGCATTGAAATACCCGTTTTTCCGCAAATAAATTTCCATTTGTCTAGCACCTTTATTCATGAGAATGGTGTCTAAAAGAGCAGGTGGTTCTCCAACTGTGTAAGCAAGCCATGGCCAAAGTCCGTTACATTTTTTTGGTTCTTTGTGCTTTTTGTTTTTGCGCGTTTCCTTATCGAATCTCTTTTTATTTATTCGCTCACAGCGCTTCGTAATTCGCAGTTCGGAACGCTCTAAAAATTTCCGAGGCACGAACGTGTTCAGACGCATGTTTAAACGAAACATGAGTGTCTTCCGATTGGGTTTAAGTTTTGTTAATGACAGCAACTCATCGGCACTTACGCCATTCACGGTAAGTATGTCGTTTTTGTATTCAGTGAAGTCAACCTTGTGATCTTCAAAATACACATCGCCTTCTTGTAAATTATTTTGAATAGCACAAGAAGTAAGGGCCAAAACTAGAATCCCGATCAATAGGACATTCAGTTGGAGTGACTTTTGAAAAATCTTCTTTTGCATCATTTGTACAAATATCTATCGCATCTTTGTATAAATAAAATTTAATGTCCATTTCCAAGAACGAAATCAAGCTAATTCGCTCATTGCAACAGAAGAAATTTCGAATGCAAGAGCAATTGTTTGTTGTGGAAGGAAGAAAGGCGGTGGAAGAGGCGCTAGGTTTTGAGTCTATTGTCCAAAAGGTTTTTACCACTGATGAAGACTTCTCGCTGAAATTTCAAGTTCCTCTCATTCACACGCGTGATATGGAGCAGATATCAAGTCTTACTCAACCACCCGGTTATTTGGCTGTGTTGAGGCAGAAGAACATGAGCCTTTCAGATGTTTCGGGAAAAACATTTTGTGTTGCAAATGCGATTTCAGATCCGGGAAACTTAGGCACTCTCATTCGCACGTGCGAGTGGTTTGGAGTAGACGCGTTGCTCCTCGATGATCAGTGTGTAGATGTATACAACTCGAAGGTGGTTCAATCTACTATGGGAAGTATATTACGTTTGCCGTTCGCTTCAGGAACTTCCAATGAATTAATTGAATATTTAAAGCTGAATGAAATCCCGCTGCTTGCCGCCGATTTGAACGGCACACCTATACAAACCTTTAGTGCTCCGGATAAATGGGCGCTGGTGGTAGGAAGTGAAAGTCACGGTGTCTCAGAACTATTCATTCAAGCTTCAGCAACAAGACTTACCATACCCTCTATGGGTAGCGCTGAGAGCTTGAACGCCTCAATTGCTGGAGGCATTGCCATTTATCAGTTAAAAATAAACGGATAGTTATCGCCCGTAAAAACTGGCCGGCTGAAGCAGTGCTTCAAACACAAAGAACTGAGCCAATCCCAATTCATTGGCGTCTGTTTTCGCCCAAAAGTATGCCGGATCGAACGGTGTCATTTGTCCCGTAGCATCGGCGGTCATTTCTTTGGCCTTTTTTAGATACAAGCTTAGTGAAGTTGTTGCACCAGCATTGTCTTTCACTCTTAAAACAAATGTTGGTGTAATATTTTTTATTGAATCTGCAGCTTCAGGTAAAAGAAGGGTGTTGTAACTTTCCAAATTAACCTTTTGCATACGTTTCAAAAGATCAAATGCCCTTGCTGTATCTAGCTGTGCGAAAGGAGTGAGCACTCCGTTCAAATATCGCTGAAACTTGAGCTTGTTATTACCCAAATAATTTAACTTGAAGCTGCTTCCGGGATCGGTCATGTGAAGCACTTCAATTTCTGATATGTCATTGTTAGGATAATAAAAAACGTTGGTGCTTCTCCACTCCATTTCATCTATGAAAAATCGCGGGTTCAAGAAACCAGTGAATCCTTCAATATGCATTATGTAAGGATCTTCAGCTCTTCCATCTTCAGGTGTTTCTAATAGCATAATAGTGCCCAAGTGATCTTGTGTGTTAGGGCCCACGAAATAGGTTTTTAAGAGTTTTCCATTCTTATCGAATATCTTAACTTCTTTGCCAGATGATGCCATAACGCTCATCATATTGTCTCGCATTTTGGCGGGAACATTCCCCCTTACACGAATGTCATGAAAACACTCGAGCAATAATTTTATAACGTCTTTTCGAGCGGTGTACTTTTTATTTATAGTCCATTCTGTGCTCTCATTTTTGCGTTCGAGAACGGCCACACGACCTGCTCGGTCTTGAATGGTAACTTTAGCAATAGAGGCTGTGTCTTCTATAGAAAACTGCATGAATGGATTGTCTCCAGTTGAACTTTTTTTGCTCAACTTAGGATAAAGGTAAATTGCCGTTCCTGCAAGCAAGAGAAACAAAACGAGGAGAATGATGTTCTTTTTTTTCATGTTAGTTCTTCTTGGTCCAGCGCTTCTTTCTTGAGAAAACAACAGCTGTTCCGAAGATCGCTAAAACGAAAAGGGGAGAAGCCGTATTCAATGATTTCCAATAATTTTTTTCGTTGGAAATCTTATCCTTGTCTAATTTTCTCACTTGAATGTTTCTTGAACGAACATCAATCAAACTCGCATCGTCGAGCAAGTAGTTCACGCAATTCATGAGTAAATCTTTGTTGTCGTATACGACTCTTTTAAATTGTTTGCTATACCCCAAAGGAAGTGGATACTCTTTTCCGTTTTCCACTTGAACTTCGTTGTAAGCAATGTCTGCATCTGAAATGACAATCATGCGGGTTTGCTCGCTGCTCGCACGGTAAGCAATCTCCGGAGATTTCCGCACACTATCTGGAAGATAGTCGTTGAATGCAGAAGGAAACGTGCCTTCTAACAAGATACCCATAACTTGGTTGGGCTTGTTATTCGTTTTGAAATAGTCTCCCGTCTCTCTCAATAATTCAAGATCTATTCGTACGGGAGATTTGAATTCTTTTGCTAAATCAGAAGAGAATAAAAACGGGATTTTTCGAATATTCTTGTTCTGATTAACAGTGTCTAAAGACCCTGCGAATTCAGTAAAAATGGGGTCTAAATTTGCGGCAATTGGATGAGAGTGTTTTTCAGAGGTGAGAATAGGAGCGAAGTAATTGCTCTTTTCGACGTAACTTCTTTGGTTACCCATTGGGCCGTTATCGAGAATGATTGGAGCACCTTGAAAATCAATGACCATATTTCTATTGAGGCGAACACCGTATTCGTACAACATTTCATACAGACCATTTTCATTTGAAACAGCCATAGCTACTCCTCCGCCTTTTATACTATCTAGGTTCATAGTAAGTGCGTCTAGTAACCAAAGTACTTTTCCACCATTCATAATAAATTGGTCAATAAGGAAACGGTCTTTGTCAGGCACTACAGTATCAGGTCCAGCAACAATGAGCATGTCGTAGGCATTCGAACGAAACTGAAACTCGGGAAGTTTGTCGCTCAATGCATTTAACTTGCCATTGATCGTTACAGGTTTTACGGTGTAATTGTCTTTTAGCGAGTAAAGCAAATCAGCCATGTGAATACGGGGTATTTCTTTGTGCCCCTCTAGCACTCCAATAAGCGGCTTACGCTCACGCAAAATTCGTCGGAAGCTGCTTGCCAATTCATACTCGAGATTGTTTACCGAGAAGTTCACCATTTCAGGGTCTGAAAGAGGCATTTCGCTTCGCATGAATTGAATTGGGTATTCTTTCCCTTTGTATTCAACTATTGCACCCGGCCAAATGATTTTGTTTACTTCCGCTCCGTCTTTCTCGTATGAGATGTTTGAGAACTTCAATCCTTTTTCATCCAGTGCCGCAAAAATATCTTGCCGCTTTTTCTCGTCGGCTTCTTCATAGGGATCAATGAATTCATATTCGATTAGGCCGTTGCTTTCATTGTTGAATTCGGCTAAGCGTTCTTCAACAGCTTGCTCTAATCTTTTGTAGTCGGCAGGAAATTCTCCATGCAAATAAACGCGAACATAAACAGCTTCCTCCAGGCTCTCAAGCATCTCTAAAGATGTTTTAGAAAGTGAATTTCGTTTTTCGGCGGTTATGTCTAGCTTGAAAAAGACAACCGAGGAAAGGAGTGCTACAGCACAAAGAATACCGAGGGTAAGAAAAAATTGAACAAGGTCGGAATTGCGTTTCTTCATCTATGCAAAAATGCAATGCTTTCAGCGAAAAACGAAACTAATTTCAGGAATTGTTAACATGACCAAGACTGTTCACTGAGGTCTTGCCTAAATTAAAAATAGCATCGAGTATTGAAAGGTCTTTTTCAAAAGGAAAACGATCCGAAAATACCTGCGGATAACTCTTCAATTCAACAGGCCTAGTCCCCCGTACTTTCCACCTTTCCACCTCCATTTCTTTCACGAAGTGAATCTTTGGCTCCGCCAATCTTTCCTCCGGAATCTTTGATTCAATCAATCTTCCCTTGTGGATTTGGGGATACCACCTGCATGTCCAGTCATGTGCTTTCATATTAAAGTCAAAAAGAAACTTTTCTTCCTTCAAAAAAAGTTCTTCAAGATCACGCTCAAGAAAGTCGTACATAGCAGAATTGCCATAAGCACTGCGAATAGCTCGAAGTGTTTTCTTTCCGCTGTACTCTGCACTAATGCGAATGTCGCGCAGTTGCTGCCTTTGGCCATTGGTGCTTTCAACGGGAACAGTGAGGGTCTGTATTCCGTTGACAGAAAGAATGTCGAATCGATTGCGGTAGGTCTGCTTCTGAAAGTATTCATGCTGATCCAAGGTGAAGTTACCTTGAGCATACAGAACGTACCAGCTCACAGGAGCGAAGCAACACAATGGAAGCGTGTTCATTCGATAGGTTTAATCGACCAATCGGAAGATGCGATCCCAACGAATCTTATTGCTTCCATGATAATCCACATTTTCTTTCGAGAACCAAGTGAACACCGCTTTTCCAACCACATGGTCTTCAGGTACAAATCCCCAGAAACGACTGTCAGCGCTATGATGACGGTTATCTCCCATCATGAAGTAATAGTTTTGTTTGAACGTATACGTTGAAGCTTCTTGTCCGTTAATGAAGATTTTTCCGTCTTTTTCTTGAATGGAATTTCCTTCATACGCCCCAATCACTCTTCCGTAACGAATGAACGCATCATGCGACATTTCAATGGTCATGCCTTCAGCCGGAATGGTTAACGGTCCGAAGCGATCGCTGGTCCATGTGTTGAAAGGGGCGTCAGCTGAGTTCGGATAAATTGAAAGCTGAGAGTTGGCAGCAACGGTATCTTGGTACTGCGAAATACTTGGAAAATCACCTGACATTCCGCGCATGCGGTTGACTTCTTCTTGGGTAAACGGAGCAAGCAATAAGTTTCCTTCCTGATTCACCATTTGAATTTCGCTGTTTAGCTTGCCAAAATCACGTTGAAGTTTTGAAATCGCACTCGGAGAAGAGACAGAAATAAGATGATTCCACATCATGCCTGCTTTGTTTTCAATGGCAGTTCCGTTCACAAACACTTGTCCGTCGCGAATCTCCAAGGTCTCCCAAGGAAGTCCAATACAACGTTTGATGTACATTTCTTTTTTGTCGAGTGGACGGTGACGTGTTCCGCCAATTTTTAAATTACCTCTTCCTCCCGGAGTATTTTCGCGGCAAGATTTACATGTTTTCTTTTCGTTGAAATTGTTACGCGCCATGGCGTCGTATTTCGATTGGTCAGAAAGGTATAATTCAAGATTGTTTCCAGCCATCGTGATTGCTTCGTTACGAAGCAACTCGTAGTAGTTGTGTCCAACGTAATACGGATCAATCAACACCGTATCTCCATTCGGGAAGTTGAAAACCACGGGGTCAAAACGTTCTACTTTTCCAAATCCCGGCGTGCGCATGTACGGCAAGCTGAACCAATCTACATAGCTGTTGGTAAGTCCGCCGGGAATGGCATTGTGGAAGAACGGTATGGAGACAGGTGTCATAGGCAAACGCGTTCCGTATGTGAACTTGTCTACGAATAAATAGTCGCCCACTTTCATACTCGCTTCCATAGATGGAGTAGGAATGGTGAAGGCTTCGAAAGTGAAAGAACGTATAATACTTGCGGCAACAACTGCAAATAAAATTGCTTCACCCCATTCGCGTCCCCAACTTTTTTTCTTGTCTTTCCAATTACGTGGACCTACGTATTTTTCTTCTTTCTTTTGGAAGGCCAATTCATAAAGTGCGTACCAAGGCAATGCACCGAATTTCCATTGAGTTGCTGTAGAACGTTGGTTGAAGACAATGCCCATTTCAACATTTACAATAACCAACATGATTAGGTTAACGCCAGGTACCAAAAGAAGTAAGAACCAATACCAAGGTCTTCCAATAATTTTAAGCATTGGAAGAAAATGGAGAACAGGAATAAATCCAGGGAGCTTAAAAGTCAATCCGCTTCGCTTCATTAAAGCGGGAGTGGTAGCGCATTGAATAGCGATTAACAACAAAAGTAATATCCAAGGAATAAGATTCATTTTCTTTTAATTAGTGAGGCGAAGTTACAAATTCAAGACATCTTTCATGGTATAGACACCAGACTTTCCATGAAGAAATTCAGCCGCACGAATCGCACCTGCGGCAAATCCTTTTCTATTGTGTGCTTCATGTTTCAATTCAATGGTGTCAATTTCGCTCGTGTAGCGAACGGTATGCGTTCCTGGAACATCGGGTAAACGCAGTGCTGAAATGTTCAATTCACTGAGTATATCTTCCCCTCTCTTCCCTTCTCTTAACTTTTCTTCCCTTTTCTCCCCCTCTTTTAACTTTTCTTGTCCATTTTCCTCCTCCAACTTCCAACTTGTTAAATTTTTGGAATTTTCCAAAATCCCTTCAGCAAGCGTAATAGCCGTTCCGCTTGGCTTGTCGAGCTTTGCGGTGTGATGAATTTCTTCAATGCTTGTCGTGTACTCTGGAAATTTCGACATCACACGTGCCAATTCTTTGTTCAGGTGGAAGGTAATTTGTACACCAATACTGAAATTCGTCGCGGCCAATAGTGCATTGTTGGAATTCATTTTTGAAACAACATTTTCATAGTGCTCATACCAAGCTGTTGTTCCAACGACAACGGGTACGTTTGCCTCGAAGCAAAGCGCAATATTTTTCGAACATTGTTCGGGTGTACTGAATTCAATAGCAACATCGGCTTGGCCAAGGGCTTCAACCGTTACAGGATTTTCCGAATTGAATTTCCCAACGCAAGTATGTCCGTATTCGGAAAGCAAAGCTTCTATTGCTTTGCCCATCTTTCCGTATCCCAACAATGCAATTTTCATCAGTGAAGATTTAAGGTGAAATGAAGTCCGGTGAATCGCGGAGAAACAACGGGAGTGTAGTTTAGCGAAAGATTCGGACTAACATCGAATGAAAACAAATGTGCGTCTACATTGGCATCTATAATCTGAAGGGCATATACCCCTATGAAGCTCATGTAGCTTATGTCGACTAGTCTTTTGTAGTACAATTGATTGGCGTCGAGCTGCGCATTGCTCAGTCCTTCAGCTTCACCAATTGGGTTCGTCAAGGGGTCGGTGTCGTTGAATGCGATATAGGCTCCTTTCCAAAAACGATAGTTCTGCGTATTGTCTGAAATGAAATACACGCATGCTCCAAGGCCAGCATAGACTATTGGAGCCTTCCAATATTTACGGTTGTATATCTGTCCGCTACCGGGAAGCACAGCTGAATAAATGGTAGCCTTCATCGGACTGTGTGGTTGGTTCCATTTCAATCGAAATTTGGAACTGTCAGAAACAGCGACAGCATTGCGTTGGGCAATGCTGTTCAATGCAATGAGCATAAGAAGTGCGATGAACGCGTGCTTCATATATTAGGCGTTAAGTCCGAGCATAGCAATGATACGCTCCAAATCGTCGTCGTTTGTAAACGGAATTTCAACTTTTCCTACTCCGCCATCGTTGCGAGTAACCTTTGCTTTCTTTCCGAAACGCAACTTTAAATCGGCTTGCATTTTCTGAATCTCAAGAGGCATAAGATTCGCTTTCGAGGCGAACAATTTCGGAGCATCGTCTTCTTTAACCAATTCTTCAACTTTGCGAACGCTTAGGTCTTTTTCAAGAATTAATTTGAAAATTTTCAGTTGTTTAGTTTCAGGCTCAGCGTTAATTAGCGCTCTAGCATGACCCATGCTAATACGCTTTTCAATAATGCCCAATTGAATTTCAGGAGGAAGGCGGAGTAAACGAACGTAGTTGGTGACTGTTGTTCTGTCTTTACCCACGCGGTCTGCAAGCTTGTCTGTTGTAAGACTGCACTCTTCCATTAAGCGTTTGTAGCTTATGGCAATCTCGAGCGCATTCAGGTTCTCACGTTGAATGTTCTCCACCAACGCCATTTCCAACATACCCTGGTCGTCTGTTTCACGAATGTAAACAGGCACTTCTGTGAGGTTCGCCATTTGGCTAGCTCGGAAGCGACGTTCCCCTGAAATGATTTGGTATTTCTGAGAAGAAACCTTACGAACGGTAATAGGCTGAATTAAACCGAGTTCACCAATGCTCGTAGCGAGTTCGATTAATGCGTCGTTGTTGAAGTCCTTTCTTGGCTGATAAGGATTCGCTTCAATTTGAGAAATGCTCAATAACGAAATTGGACCAGCAACGTGTCCAACTTCTTTTTCGTTTGTTGGAGGTGCTGCTTGTGAAACGAGTTCGCTTTTCGATGTTGCAGGGGAATGCTCCAATAGAGCGCTTAATCCTCTTCCTAATGCTTGTTTCTTACTCATGATCTACTGGAATGTATTTTTCGTCGCTGCCCATCTTCGTCAAATTGTTTTTTTGAAGAAGCTCACGCGCCATGTTCAAATAGTTCACCGCTCCCTTACACGAGGCGTCATGCATAATCACCGTTTGACCAAAGCTAGGCGCTTCTCCCAATGTAGTGTTGCGGTGAATTAAAGTGTCGAATACCATCTCTTGGAAGTGCATGCGCACCTCTTCAACCACCTGATTACTCAAGCGAAGACGGGTATCGTACATCGTTAACAGAATACCTTCAATGGTTAATTCTGTGTTTAGTTTTTGTTGAACAATCTTAATGGTGTTCAAGAGTTTTCCCAATCCTTCCAATGCGAAGTATTCGCACTGCACCGGAACGATAACGCTAGCTGAAGCTGCCAATGCATTGACAGTAACCAATCCTAATGACGGTGAGCAGTCAATGATAATGAAATCGTAATCATCTTTTATCTTATTCAAAGATCCGCGGAGCATATACTCTCGGCTCGGCATATTTATGAGCTCAATTTCTGCACCAACCAAATCAATGTGCGAAGGAAGTAAATCGAGGTTAGGACTTTCTGTAGTTATAATAATATCACGCGGGTCAACGTCGTTAATTAAACATTCATAGACGCTCGTTTTTACAGTATTTGGATCAATGCCCACGCCGCTTGTAGCATTGGCCTGAGGATCTGCATCTACGAGCAAGGTCTTGAATTCAAGTACTCCAAGCGCAGCAGCCAGATTAATAGCCGTGGTCGTTTTTCCCACACCACCTTTTTGATTGGCAACTGTAATTATTTTTCCCATGTTTGAAGGGGTTTTTGTGTTTTTTTTACTTGTTTCACGCGTGTTTCACACGTTCAGCGAAAGTACACCGCTTTGACAAGAAGAGGGTTTTATTTGTGCGCGAAGTTTTGCACACGGCAGTTGTTTATTGACTGTTAATAGCCGTGTATAACTTTTTTAATTGACAAGAAATAAGAGGTTTAGCTAATTCACTTCACCTTACTTTTACTTCAAAATAAATCAAATGATAGAAATTCAAGAGAGCGCCGAGTGGTTAACCAAAAGAGGTGTTGGACCGGTAGATGTTGGAGTTGTGCTGGGAACGGGTCTTCATGGTCTCGTCAATAAGATAAAAATTATCAAGGAATTCAATTATAGCATGATTCCAAATTTCCCAATAGCCACCGTTGAATTTCATTTCGGGAAATTGATTTATGGTGAAATGGGAGGAAAGAAGATACTGGCCTGTGTTGGTCGATTTCATTATTATGAAGGTTATGCAATGGATGAGGTGGTACTTCCTGTTCGTGTAATGAAGCTTTTGGGCGCGAAGGCTATTCTTCTCTCCAATGCTGCTGGTGCATTGAGTCCAGATTTTGAATTGGGCTCACTTATGCTCATCGATGATCACATTAACCTTCAGCCTGAAAATCCGCTAAGAGGTCCTAATCACGATGAATTGGGAAGTCGCTTTCCAGATATGCTCGAGCCATACAGTAAGAATTTGAATGGTATGTTGAAAGACATAGCACGAGAGCAAGGGATAACCTTGAATGAAGGTGTCTATGTTTCTGTTCCAGGTCCAAATTTGGAAACTCGCGCCGAGTATCGTTTTTTGCGAATCATAGGAGCAGATGCAGTTGGAATGAGCACGGTGCCTGAGGTTATTGCCTGCAATCACATGGGTGTTCCATGCTGTGCGGTAAGCATTCTAACAGACGCGTGCGACCCAGCGCGATTGAAAAAAACGACTATTGAGGAAATCGTTCAGGTAGCGCAGAACGGCGAGGGCGCCTTAACCCAGTTATACACGGAATTAATAGCTAGGCTATAGTTTTCAAGAATCTTCCTCTTTTTTGCGACGAGTGCGTCTTGTTTTAGGATGCTTTTTTGTATTTTCACCTTCGAATTTTGAAAACCAATTAAACCTTTTATGAAAAAACTCTACGTTTTAGCTCTTGCACTAGTAAGCTTTGCTGCTGCATCTGCGCAAACCTTTACTGCGGGAACTCTTCCAGGTTCTTACTTTAGCGGTGGTGTAACAGGCGTTTGGGACATGAATAACGATGGTCTGAATGACATTGTTGTAATGGACCAAAGTAAAACACTTCGCATTTTGTACCAACAACAAGACGGATCTTTCACTCAAGTGAATACCGGAACTCAATTGGGTTCTTCTCAATGGGGAATGACAGTTGCAGATATCGATAACGATGGATTTGGAGACGTTATTTCCGGGGGTGCTTACGATAATTTACGTATGTACAACATAGACGCAAACGGAACGGCAGTCATCACAGATATGCCCGTGAGTATTTTTACTCAAGCCGTGACGCTAGGTGACATGGACAACGACGGTTGGTTGGATTTCTTTGCGTGTCATGACGACGGTCCTTCGCACATGTGGAGAAACGATGGCGCAGGAAACTTGATTCACAAGAATACAATCATGACTGATGCTGCAGGAAACACAGTTTTAGATTACAACCTTTATCCAGGAAACTACCCAGGAACGAACGATCCATTAATGTCGGGTAATTACGGTAATGAGTTTTCTGACTTCGATCGCGATGGAGATTTAGATTTGTTGGTGGCGAAATGTCGTCAGGCTTCTAACGACCCTTTAGACAAGCGCCGCACAAATTTACTTTTCGTTAACGACGGTAATAATGTTTTTCATGAAGATGCTGCTGCACGTGGATTAGTTAACCTACAACAGTCGTGGACTGCTACATTCGGAGACATCGATAATGATGGTGACTTCGATTGTATGATGACAACTCACAGTAGTACTTTGAAGTTGTACGAGAACAACGGTCTTGGATATTTCACAGACATCACGGCGGGTTCAGGTTTACAAAACGTATCGGGATTCTTCATGCAAGGGCAGATGACCGATTTCGACAACGATGGATTTATAGACGTGATTTATGCTGGTGGAGCATTCGGCTACTACCGCAACAACGGTGATCACACGTTCACACAAAGCAGTTCTTCATTCAACAATCCGCAGATTATGCATGGCTTTGGTCTTGGAGATTTGAATAATGACGGTTTCGTTGATGTGTATGCGGGTTATGGCAATGCAAACGGATATGTAACTCCAAGTAATGTTGCAGATCGTCTTCAAATCAATGGAGGTAATAGTAACCATTGGATAGGTTTTCATTTAGAGGGTGTAATGTCTAACAAGAACGCAGTAGGTGCTGTAGTTGAAATTCACGGCCCATGGGGTGTTCAGGTTAGAGAAGTTCGCTCGGGAGTGAGTTATGGTATTACCAACTCGAACATCTTGAACTTCGGTATTGGTTCTGAGACCTCAATTGATTACGCTATCATTCACTGGCCTGCTGGAGGTACGCTGGTAATTCCAAACCCGGGTGTAGATCAATACCACAACATTGAAGAAGTGGATTGCACAGCCCCAGTAGCTTCAATTTCTGCAAACGGAAATACACAGTTGTGTGTGGGTCAAACAGTAGACTTATCAGTTTCGATATTCGGAAGCAGCTTCATTTGGAGCAACGGAGAAACCGCAAGTACAATCACTATTTCTGAGCCAGGACTTTACACTGCTATTGCGTTTGATGCAAACGGATGTGCAGCGCATTCAAATGCGATAACAGTTGAGGTTAATACAGATGTGACCGTTCCTACAATTGCTGCACTCGGTGCATTAGATTTCTGTGAAGGTGCTTCAGTTCAATTAACCGCAACGGAAGGTGCGAGTTATTTATGGAGCAATGGACAAACCAGTCAGACCATTGATGTGGAGACGCCTGGTGATTACACAGTTCAGGTTGAAGGCGGTTGTGGATTTGCGACTTCTGCTATAACCTCAGTTGTAGTTTACGACGCTCCTGCTGCTCCAACGGCAATCGATGTGACAATCGGAGAGACAGGCGTTACGGCTGACCTAACTGCTGCAGGTTCTAACCTTCAGTGGTATGACGTAGCAACAGGAGGATCTCCAATTGGAACAGGTGCTACATTCACTACGCCTGCAATTACAACTTCTCCAACTTCATTCTGGGTGGAAGATGTTGCAACATTTGGAGGTGCAGTAGGTGTTGGTGGTAAGTTGGTGAATAGCGCAGGCGCATACTTCGCAAATACGCCAACGAACTTCAATAAGTTCGATGCCTTGGAAGATGTTATTATTGATAGTGTATTCGTCTATTCGAATTATGCCGGTGTTCGTACTATTCAGGTCGTTGATGCGAACTTAACAGTAATTGCTGATGCGGATATCAATATTCCAAATGGAGACTCTTGGATTCAATTGAATTTCGTAGTACCTGCCGGAAACGGATACGGTCTGCGCACAACAACTGGAAATCCTGGTTTGTGGAGAGATCGTGATATCACAACAGCAACTCCTTATGACTATCCATACGATATCAATGGTTTAGTTACTCTCACAGGTACTACAGTTACCAATGGCAATCAGAATCAAGACGGCGACAACTATTATTATTTCTTCTACGATTGGCATGTAAGCACGCCTTCTTTTGATTGCCCAAGTCCAAGAGAAGAAGTTGTTGTTACAGTTGTTGGTGTTGAAGAATTAGAAACAATCTCTAACGTTGTTGTATTCCCGAATCCTGCAACAGATAACCTTACTGTTCGCTTGAATAGCACGAAGGGTGGTCCAATGAATGTTAATTTAATTGATGCTGTAGGTAAAATGGTTCAAGCGAATCAGGTTACTTTAAGCACAGGAACACAAAACATTG
>CAZEFR010000004.1:73554-88391 GCA_964511555.1 uncultured Chryseobacterium sp. | reverse complement strand
TAGGAATCGCGAACGCCTTGTTTGAACACTTGGCTGCGAAGCTTCCTGTAAGCCGCTTGCAACGCGATCTTACCGACAGCACCGTTCTTCGCAACGTGGGTGTTCCTATGGCGCACACAGTTATTGCGTTGAATTCGATATTGAAGGGATTAGGAAAATTGAAGTTGAACGAGGCGAAGATTGCAGCTGATTTGGAAAACAACTGGGCGGTTGTCGCGGAAGGAATTCAAACTGTTCTTCGCAGAGAAGGATATGAAGCGCCTTACGAAGCGTTGAAGAATTTAACGCGTGGAAAAGATCGCGTTGAAGAGCAAGACATTCATGCATTCATTGATATTCTTGAGGTTTCCGATGTCATTAAAGCTGAATTGAAAAAGATTCGTCCTGAAAATTATACTGGAATAGACTTAATGTCTGAGCACGAATGAAGTCATTCCGTGCCATATTCGGATTGTTAGGCGATTACAAAGGGTCGTTGGTGTGGAATTTTTTATTCAACATACTCAACGCTATTTTTTCGTTGTTCACTTTCCTAAGTGTTGTGCCGTTTCTGTATGTCTTGTTCGATGTGAATCAGGGTGGAAGCGCTCCCGTTGCGCAAGCGAAAGGTTTGTGGGATCAGTTCAAAGACCAATTGAACGGTGCTATTATTGAACAAGGAAAACCGCAAGTGCTCTTGCTCATGTGTTTGTTCATAGTTGTTTTGGCTTTACTGAAGAACACAGTGAACTACGTTTCACTATTGAGCATCGCGAAAATCAGAACGGGTGTATCAAGAGACATTCGGAAGAAGATGTATCAAAAGGTACTTAGACTTCAATTGGCATTTTTCTCGAATGAAAGAAAAGGCGATTTGATTTCACGCATGACCAACGACTTGAATGAAATTGAGTTCTCGGTTATTGGAGCATTAGAAGCCTTGCTGAAGTCGCCAGTCATGATCTTCTTCTCTTTGGTGACTTTGGTTTTAATGAGTTGGAAGCTCACGTTATTCGCGTTCATTTTCTTACCTGTTAGCGGTTATTTAATCTCTCGCATAGCGAAGAGCTTGAAGAACGCCGCGAAGCGCAGCAAATCAAATCTTGGAGATTTAATTGCATTACTCGACGAGAGTTTAACGGGCATTCGTGTCATTAAAGTTTTCAATGCGGAAGATCATTTCGAAAAGAAATTCGACGAAACCAACGAAGGATATTCTCGCCTCATGCACAAGTTGTACAAGCGCGAGTATTTGGCTTCGCCCATGTCGGAATTTATTTCACTCATGGTTATCAGCGTCCTTCTTTACGTTGGAGGAATTATCGTTTTCAATGGTGAAATAAGTGGCGAGTTGCTCATCGGTTACTTGGTGGTGTTCTCGCAAATCATTCAACCCGCAAAACAATTCAGCGACGCCATCTTCAAGGTGAACAAGGGAATGGCTAGTCTTGAACGCATTCGTGAAATTTTGAATGCGGAAGAAACAGTTTTAGATAAATCAGATGCGGTTGAATTGAAGTCTTTCGAAAGTGAAATTGCATTTAAAAATGTCAGTTTCAAATACGGTGAAGAAGAAGTCCTAAAGAACGTTTCCTTCAATATTGAAAAAGGACAAACCGTTGCATTGGTGGGTTCTTCGGGAAGTGGAAAGACCACGCTGGCCATGCTTCTAGCGCGTTTCTATGATCCCACTGCAGGAAGCATCGATATCGACGGCGTTGCAATCACGCATTTGAAAACGAAGTCGGTGCGTGCGCAAATGGGTATGGTTACCCAAGATCCTCTTTTGTTCAACGACACCGTGGCGAACAACATTGTTCTTTCTGAATCGCATACCAACGAGAAGTTGATTGAGGCGGCGCGTGTGTCGAACGCGTTGGAGTTCATTGATGAATTGGAGAATAAGTTCGAGACGAACATTGGCGATGGTGGAATGCGTTTGTCGGGCGGACAAAGACAACGCTTGTCAATTGCTCGGGCTATATACAAGAATCCATCTATTTTAATTTTAGACGAAGCCACTTCAGCTTTGGATACACAAAGTGAAAAGTATGTGCAAGATGCCATTTCCAACATGATGGAAAATAGAACGGCGCTGGTTATTGCACACCGCTTAAGCACCATTCAGCAAGCCGATCTAATTTTGGTTATGCAGTCTGGAGAAATTGTACAGCGCGGAACACACAAAGAACTAATTTCGCAAGAAGGGTTGTACAAGACCCTTGTTGAAATGCAAGAATTATAAGACTATGATCGCATTATTAAAAAAAGAGATTCGCTCATTCTTAACCTCGTTAATCGGATACATTGTTATTGCAGTGTTCTTGATTGTAACCTCGTTATTCATGTGGGTGTTTCCAGGAAGTTTGAATGTCATGGAAGCGGAATACGCAACACTTGACACCTTGTTCTACATTGCACCTTGGGTGTTTTTATTTTTAATTCCTGCTATCACCATGCGCTCGCTTGCTGAAGAGCAGAAAGAAGGCACCTTGGAATTGCTCATGACCAAACCCATCACAGACCTTCAAATTATTTTAGCGAAGTACTTAGCGGGATTGTTGGTTGTTGTTATTGCGATTTTCCCGACCTTGGTTTATTTCCTTTCAGTTTACTTCTTGGGTAATCCAGTTGGAAACATTGACGCAGGTGCAACGTGGGGATCTTATTTAGGATTGATTTTCTTGGCAAGTGTTTATGTGAGCATTGGAATCTTTGCTTCAAGCTTGACGAAAAATCAGATTGTGGCGTTTTTGATTGCAGCGCTGATTAGCTTTGTGATGTATTCAGGATTTCAGTCTTTGGGGACATTCAACCTGTTTGGATCATTGGATCGATTCATTATTCGCTTGGGAATGGAAGACCATTACTCGGGTATGAGCATTGGATTGATTGACTCGCGCGACGTACTCTACTTTGTAGGGGTGAGCGCCTTTTTTATAGTATTAACCCGTTTGCGCTTACAATCAAGAAACTGGTGAGTTAGTGTAAAAAGTACACTAATATTTTTGTAAACCACATTTATAGTTAAATTCGCAATCGTAACAAAACGAACCATGAGAGAAATTCAATTCCGTGAGGCCATTTGTGAGGCCATGTCAGAAGAAATGCGCAGAGATGAAACTGTGTTTTTGTTGGGGGAAGAAGTAGCAGAATATAACGGAGCCTACAAAGCTTCGAAAGGTATGCTCGATGAGTTCGGAGCTAAGCGTGTTATAGATACACCCATTGCTGAATTGGGATTCTCTGGTATCGCAGTTGGTGCTGCAATGAATGGTCTTCGTCCAATTGTAGAATTCATGACTTGGAACTTCGCTATTCTTGCGGCTGACCAAATCATTAACTCTGCAGCGAAGATGTTACAGATGAGCGGTGGTCAATACAATGTTCCGATCGTTTTCCGCGGTCCGAATGGAACTGCTGGACAATTGGCCGCAACACACAGCCAAAGCTTTGAATCTATGTACGCGCACGTACCTGGTTTGAAAGTAATCACACCTTCGAATCCATACGATGCGAAAGGTTTGTTGAAAGCTGCTATTCGCGATAACGATCCTGTTGTTTTCATGGAGTCTGAAAAGATGTATGGCGACAAGGGAATGGTTCCAGACGGAGAATACATTATTCCAATTGGAGTAGCAGATATTAAGCGTGAAGGAACCGATGTTACTTTGGTTTCTTTCGGTAAGATTATGAAGACTGCATTATTGGCTGCTGAGGAATTAGCGAAGGAAGGAATCTCTGTTGAAGTGATTGACTTGCGCACGATTCGTCCGCTTGACATTGATTGCATTGTTAACAGCGTCAAGAAAACCAACCGTTTGATTATTCTTGAAGAGAGCTGGCCAGTGGCGAGTATCTCAACCGAGATCAGTTACCGCGTTCAGCGTCATGCATTCGATTATTTAGATGCGCCAATTCGTAGAATTACACAAACCGATACTCCGTTTGCATTTGCAACAACACTTATCGATGCCGCTCTTCCAGGAGTGCATGATGTTGTTCGCGTTGCGAAAGAGGTTTGCTACAAAGCGTAATCGGATGGAAGGTTAGTTCCTTCCGCACAATTCTCTAAATTCACAATACTTGCATTTACCCTCGCTTTCAGTGAGGGTAAATTCGTTTTTGGCAACAGGTGTATTGTTTTCAATATCGAGATTCATGTTTTGCATGGCTCGCGTTTCAGCAATCATATCATCTTTGAAATTTTCAATATCTCTTTCTGAAATTTCCGGAACGACTTCACTGTAGCCATCTTTTAAGTACGCCAAGATGGGAATGATTCGCTCGAATTTATTTTCGAAATGAAAAGAAGCGAATAGGGAATAACCTATTAGTTGCTTGCGGTGTTTGAATTCATCTGCTTTCCCCGTTTTCCAATCGAGAATGTAAATGTCCTTTCCATCGGGAAGCATAAAGTCTACCTTACAATAAGCCTTCAGGTCGCCGCGATCGGTTTTAATGCGCGTTTCACCGTATCCGTCGGGTTCTATGATCCATTGTTGTTTCGACGTGTCAGGCAGTTGTCTTATCCATTCGAAACGCTCTGACTTGACGAAGATCATTACTGCGTTGAAAACGCTTTCTATAATGTAGGCCTCGTCAATCTCTTCCTTCTCTTTGTAATACACTTCAGAAAACACTTTGTCCAACATGTATTTCTGAACTTGCGCTTTCACAAACCCCTTCATTCGTGTTTCGTCAATGACATCGGTCGATTTCTGAAGTCGCTTCAAGATGGCCTCAATCACATCGTGCGCAAGGCTTCCAATGCTAAGTGCCTCCGTAGTTAAGTTCTTAAGTTGCGTAATTTTCGCATTTGGAAATTCGCGATCGAATTTGCCGTAATAGGTGTAATAATACTTGCGTTTGCAAAATGAAAAAGTATCGAATCGGCTTACAGACCAGCCGAGAATAGGAGAGAAGGGGAATTTCGTCAACATAGTAAAGAGATGTTACAGAGCCGCGGCTGTATTACCGATTAATTTTTTCAGCCTTTTCAGTAGGTAAATTTTCAATATCCAATATCATGAAGGCATCAATGGCATCATTGAATTTACGATCAAGATTGAAGGCCAATATTTTTGCGTTTTGAGCCAAGTACTTTTTGTAAAGAATAGGCATGGTTCGTCCCATGGGTTCTATGGCGGCAAGTAGTCGGTCGAATTTACGTATCTCTCCTCCTGCTGAGAGAACAAGCGCTTCTTTATCTACCTTATTTATTGCAGTTTTGATTTTGGTTCGAGGCTTTACCCATTTGGAAAGCTCATTGTCGCCGAAATTCTTTTGAATAAAGTCAATGACCAACTCTTTCGAAAGTGTTTGGTAGTCGTTACTCATCGAAACAGGACCAATGATATATTTAGCCTCGCTAAAATTGCTGAGTAACTGAATAATTCCTTCCCAAAGAAGAAAAAGGGGTAGGCGTTGACGTTGATAATCAACATCTACGTATGACCGGCCCAATTCAATACTCTTTTGAAGGAAAGGGTGGAATTCTCGTTTAAATTTAAACAAGGTGTGCGTGTAGAATCCGTGTTTACCGTAAAACTCCATAATCTCGGCGCCACGTCCTACACGATACGCACCAGCTATTTTGTTGTTGGTTCTGTCCCAAAGAACGAGATGGTAGTAGTAATAATCGAATTCATCTATATCTCGCGTATGATTGCTTCCTTCTCCAACGGCCCTGAAAGCAATTTCTCGCTGGCGACCTATTTCGAGCAGAATATTGGGTGCAGAAGCAGCTTTTAGTGCGAAAACAGAAAAGTTGGAATTATCGAACAGTTTGGAGTCTTCATTCGCTTCAATTTCTTGAATGAGTATGGAAGAATCAATGCTTTCAGCAATTTCGCTAGGCTCTTTTATTTTCCTTCGGAAATTTTGAAAGAACTTCTTTTTTACATGAAGCTCAGATCCTAGAGAATAAACTTTCGCACGAAGAAATCGGCCGAGAAGTTCGACATCTTCAATCACAGCAATATCACTTGCCGAAATTGGTTTGCCAATGCGCATTTGTATTATATCGCCTTCTTTTTTGAAAAGCTCAGAGGGAAGAGCCATGGTTCGCAATTGCGGATTAACTTTTCCCAATAAATGAAAAATGCGCGAGTTTCTTCCATCGAAGAAAACGGGCACAACAGGACATTCTGCGCGCTGTATTAATCGAATTACTGAACGCTGCCACTTTTTATCTGAAACGTTACTCCATTTTTTTTGAAAGGTGCTTACTTCTCCAGCCGGAAAAATTGCAAGGCAACCGCCATTCGCTATATGTTCAATGCAACGCTTTAGTCCTCGCTCACTTTTCAGTTGAACCACATTTTTGTCGAACGGATTAACACTAAAAAAGTAGGGGGCTATTTCAGGAATTTCTTCAAGAAGAAAGTTAGCCATTACTTTCAAATCTGGCCTGCGCTTTTCTATTTGTTGAATAAGAGCCAAGCCGTCTATAGCTCCAAATGGATGGTTGCACACAATTACACATCCGCCAGAAACTGGAATGTAATCCAATTCAACTTCATCAAGCTGAATGGTTATGTGCAGTTCATTAAAAAAAGCATGTATGAATTCGGTGCCTGTATGAGCGCGTATGCGATCGTATAAGTCGTTTAGCTTTGTAAGTTTAGTAACGGAGCTTAACAAAGCAAGCAAAGGATTTCGTTTGCTCAAACCGACTACCTTCGCTAGCGCTTCTTTTGGAACCAGTTTTTTCATATTCGAAACAAGGACGTTTAGGTTACTTCATTGTTTAGATAAAGTTAACTTATTAATACCGAAAGTAAAAGTCGAGTTTCAAACAATGCGAATTGAAACCTGTTAGGGTATAAACAGCCTTATTTTTTAGACATTCTATAACGATGTCTGATAGCTAAGATGGTACCTATAACCATAACAAGGCAACCCAACCAGAGTAAGTTTATCATAGGAAATATCTCAGCTGAAAGGATAAGCATTTCTCTTTTATTTCCGTTGCGTTCTTTCACAGAGAGGTCTACACCGTTTTTAGTTTCTTGAATTGCAAATCGCATATTGAAAACCTTACTTTCAACGTCAGGTACAGGAAAGGCAAGACTGTCTTTCACCAAAACACTCATGACCTCAAGTGAATCACGTTTGTTTCCTTCCGACAGATACAACATTCCTTTCTTCGCTTTAGTGCCCGCAGGAAGGCTAGCAGGAAGATCTGACACTTCTGTTAGCGTATCGAGTACCAAAGAAATTGATTCTGTCAGCAGAACCTCTTCGCCAAGTTGAATAGTGCCTGTTTTCGACTCTCCGAATTCACTCTTATTGGTTTCTTCTTCCATGTTAATGTACTTGATGTACGAGTACAAATCTTCACCAATACCATGTCTAACATCGGGTTCACGACTGTTGCCTTTCGGACTCATAAGAACACTTGGTTGCTGTGTAAAAATTAGTTTACCCGCCTTACCGGAATTCCAAGTTTTCGAGGTAAGAAGCTCGTCGGGCGTTGGAGCAGGAACAAGGGTCCATAAGGAATCTTCAGACCAGTCTTTTAAGAAGTTGTCTGATGCTGTGTGTGCTTTTTTACAACGGAAAATATCTCCGTTCATTTTTACTTTGGTTCCTTCAGAGTAATTGGCCGGTGAAACTTCGAAGTAATCTACGACCGCATAAATGTGTGATCCTTCTTTGTATTTATTCCGAAAGGAAACGAAGTACTCGCCCATGCGCAATGTATCTCCTTGAAGAATTAGAAGGTCTTCATTGTTCTTGAATTCTTTGTTTACTTGAGTAATATCTCCGTTTACATTTCGAGATATAAAATAACTGTTTCCTGTGCTAATGAGTGCACCAAGGATAAGCATGGCAAAGCCCATGTGTGCGACACTGGAACCAATATGGTCTAGCTTTCCTTTAACAATTCGAACGGCATATTCTGTATTCGCCAAAATTGCCCAAACAGAGGCGAAAAAGAGAATACCAAGTGGTAAAGGATACCTCTCTTGAAAAGCGACGAATAAAATGGTAATGACCAACGCTGCAACAAAAGAGAGAATTAAAGAGCGAAAGAATTTTTTCGTTTCTGTTTTTTTGTATTTCAGCCATTGACCAATGGCCATAATTAAAAACAGGACAACTGCGAGCGGTATCTGAATTTGATGAAATTGAGTAAAACGATCGTCACCTGCAGCTGCAGAAAAGTTGTGTTCCGCCAAAGACTTTGCAAAATCCCAATTGAAGGTGGTATACATCCAATTGAATAGTCCTTCGAAAGGAACAAGGAAGATATTCCATACATTAATTGAAGTTACAAAGGTGATGTGAATGGCAGAGAGCGAAAGAACTAGCGTTCCGAGAAACATCCAAAATTCACGGCTCCACAATTCTTCTTCGTCTTCTTTTTTCGTCTTGTACTTCTTATTGTAAGCGACCAATAAATAAATTGCTGATAGGAGGATAAATAGAATGGTTATGGCTGGAATCCAAGTTCCTTCGCCAGGAAGAATCTTTTCTCCTTCAGCGGGCTCAGGGAAATTTCCCGTTGCTAAATGCCCAATAGAAACAAGAAGTAGGATTCCGCTCGTTGCAGCATATATGTTTTTCCAAACCTTGGTATTTTCAATCATGTAGGTTGAAAGTCCAACGAACACGAGCAAGTACACGAGAAGCTGAGCAAGAATTCCACTGTCTACGAAGCTGTGCACGCTGCTATCTCCGAGAACACCACTTCGTGTTAAGAAGGTCGAATACACAATTAAAACGAAACTACTTAGCGTGAGCAATAATGTGCTGAAGATTGAAGTTTGCTTGCGTGTGTTTATAACCAAGAGATGCGCCGCTGCAACCAACGTGAGCCAAGGAACAAGAGAGGCGTTCTCGACAGGATCCCAAGCCCAGAACCCACCAAAGCCTAATGCTTCGTAAGCCCAAGCACCGCCCATTAGAATTCCAGTACCCAAAATCATAACACCGAAAAAAGCCCAAGGCACGGCTGGTTTCATCCATGACGTGCGCTCGCCTTTCCATAAACCCGCTAGGGCGAAGGCAAATGGAATAAGGGTAGATGCGAAACCTAAGAATAGAGTAGGCGGATGAATAGTCATCCAGTAATTTTGAAGCAATGGATTTAATCCTTTTCCATTTTGAAACAATGGAAGACTGAGGTAGTCTGGATTTTGCGTCCAAGGAAGACCAATGTTACTGGTTGCTTCTCGCAACAAGCCAAAAGGAGATGAACCAAATTGGAAATCTCCGAAGTACACACCCAACAACATAGAAGATAAGAACACTTGCACCAGTGCTATGATGGCCATAACGCTTGCCTCCCATTTCTTCGCGGTGAACAGAACGATAAGTCCCAAAACCATTTGCCAGAAAATCCAAAGCAAGAAGCTACCTTCTTGACCTTCCCACATGCATGAGAAGATGTATTTCATGGGCATTTCCGTGTTCAAGTGATCGAAAGCGTATTTGTATTCGAAGTAATGGCTGAAAAGTATGTAAAACAGAGTTGTAACAACTGTTAGAACAGCCGCGGAGTGAATAAAGAAACCGACACGTCCGATTTTTTTCAATTCAGGATCTTCGTTCTTTCGAACAGAAAGGAAATACGTCAAAGCTGAAAAAGCAGCAGCAATAAATGCTATGATTACAGCAAAATGCCCGATTTGACCGGGCAATAAATGTTCGTTCAGGTATTCAATATTGTTCATTCGCCAGTTACATTTCGTGCTTCTCTTCGTTGTATTTACTTGGACATTTCATTTGAAGGTGGTCGCTATGGAAAATCCCATCGGCCGACATTTTTCCTTCGAGTGTTACATTTTCAGATCGTTCCAATCCAAGAGGAAGACCGGAATCTTGATGAAGATGAACGATTTGCGATTTTCCTTCAGAATCAATGACATTGAAAATGGTTAGGTTCGCGTCAACCATAGGATCGTTTTGAATAGCTACATTTTTATCCAATGTTCCAACAATCTTGTATTTCTCTCCCACATTTTCAGCGGCCTCACCAAAGGTTGCCGAATTCGTACTTTGCGCATAAGTGGCTATGATAATTCCGAATACCACCGCTACTAAAATCAATAAAACAATCTGAAGTTTACTCATATTACTTTTGATTTTGTTCTTTCATTTTCTTCTCAAGTCGAGATACTTTTATATCTAGTCGAGCTAAGTAGACAATAATTCCTGCAAGGATTAATGTGACAACACCAATCACAACAGGCATCTTTCCGAAATGTTGAAAATAGTCCATATTATTCTTCTGTAATTTTCAGTTCTTCTTTAATTCGTTTCGCGCGTATGCGAACATTGTATAACCAATAGCCTAAACAGATCCATCCGAATACAGCTGGATAGAACACAGTTCTTAGCGTGCTGTCGAGATCGTATTGCGAGAAAGCAGGATTTCCACTTTTACCTGGATGAAGACCTTCGGCAAACCGTGGCATGATCATTAATAATATAAACATTAAAACAAATGCAAAGATGTTGAATACTGCCGAAATTCGTGCGCGTTTGTCTTCATCGTCAATGGATGCACGCAGAATGAAATAGCCAGCGTAAACTAAGAAGACCACCAATGCGCCATTCAGTTGAGGATCATTAGTCCACCAGTCTCCCCAAGTATAGCGCGCCCAAAGCGAACCCGTTAATAATCCGAGGATGCAGAATAGAATTCCGACTTCATTCAACAACGTCGAACGCATGTCGAATTTTAACATCTTCTCCAATCGGTTTGGAGATTCTTTCAAATTCAATAAGCGCAGGCTGTTCGCGAAAGAGAGAATCATGATGAAGAACATCGTGAACCACATGGGCACGTGCCACACAAGGTTGCGAATGGTTTCGTTCAATATAGGAAGATTCGGAAAACCAAACCCCGCGAATTTCTCTTGCTTAATATTCTTCACCCAAGATGTGTCTGATGCTGCGGTATCAAGTACGATGGTTCCAAGGGAGCATGCTTGATTCAGTATAAGTTCACCATCTGTACTGTTGTACGCTTTGAAAAGGATAGCGTTAGAGGGAAGGGTATCGGGAAGGTTAAGGGTAACTGCAATCTTACCATTATCAATGGGCTGAACATCGCCTTGAAAAAAATATTCTCCGATGCGAATTCCAGCAACGGTTTGTGCGTCTTGGAAATGCGTGTAGTGCCCTGCAAGTTCAATTCTATTGTATCCCGCCCTAAGCTGAGTTGTGTCAGCTGCAACCAAAGCTGGATCAAGAGCATGGTACAACGAAAAGGTACATGCATACATCAGAAAAAGACTTCCTAAAATTTTATACCAATGCTTCATTCAAGAATGGAATTGTTCACGGGCGAAAATAAGCACGAAAGCTTTGAAACAGATGAAAAAAAAGGTTCGAATTATTAAGACTTCCAAAAGAATGGAACCAAGAATAACGACATGATTGTTGTCGTTAAAAACAATCCTGCCAAAAGCATCATTCCGAAGGAAGCAACTTCCCAAGAAGCTCCGTCCAGAATATTCAAAGTCACAGATGTCAATGAGAAGAGAAAAGGCATCAATACGGGAAATCCGAGCACAACAGTAAGCGAGGCAGAGCCATTGGCTTTAAACGAAAGTGCAGAAAGAAAGGTCAGGGCGGTTCCCAATCCAATGCTTCCTAAGAACACGGCTAGAAGAAGCAAGTCCATTGAAGTTCGAGACCAGATGTCGGCACCAAAGAAAAGAGAGAAGAGTAGAATTGAAAGAAGGTTTAAAACTAAAATGAGAAGCGAGTAGTACGTCGCTTTGGCTACCCAGACTTGTCGAGGAGAAGCCAAGGTGTAGAGCAACTTATCTGTCCCGCTTTGTTCTTGCTGAAAGGATTTCTGCATGGCGTTGAAAGCCGCAAAGAGTCCAACAATCCAGAACAACGCTGCAAGGACTTTCGAATCGTCAATTTTTTCAAGCGAGAGATAGCAGGTGAACACTGTTGAAAGCACGAAGAGTAATATGCCAAAAAGCAATTGCTTTTTACGCATGTCTAGTTGAAACTCTTTTTTGAATAGGATATAAACGGCTTTCACCTCGCAAAGATAAGAGCAACGAGGTGAAAGCGGATTACATGGTTCGAAAAGAGCTGCGCGGTACAATGTATTCGCCATTGGGCTTGCGAATCATTTGGTAGAATTCTTTGCATAAAAAATTTAGATTCCTGCGTACAGGTCTGTTCTTTAAATGACATTCCCATACTTCTATTGCTGTTCGCTTGGTATTCTCCCATGCGTAAGCGTTCAGTCCTTGTGGTTGAAGAAATGATTCAATGTGCGTTTTTACGTCTTGAAGGTGTGTGATGTTGTTCATGTCTTTGAATTTTCTTCAAAGCACACCCTTCACATTGTAATGGATTTACGAGGTGAAAAATTCTTTTAGGAATCTTTATGTGAGCTGTATTTGATTAATGATAAACGGTACAGCGGATTTATGCTGTTTTCTAGCATAAGAGAAAAAATACTAAATGAAAATTTGATTTTACTTTCGAGAAAATATTAAATTTGTAATGTCATGGCAAAGCCAATTAAAATAACAGAACCGATTGAAGGAAAAGCTTCTTGGCTTTTTAATCAAGCTATTTCAAATGTTGAAAAGCATAAGGTTTCAGATTCTGAAAGGCAAAGGATTTTCTCTTTGGTAGAAAGGGTGTTGTCAAAGTCTAAGTAACTATTATGCTTGTTGAAGATTTTACATTCGAGGTTTTGAATGAAAATCATTGTTTGTTAGACTTCGATTGTAGCGAACCAGACATAAATGATTTTTTGCTCAATGATGCTCTAAATTTCCGAAATGAGCAATTCGCTACAACTTATGTTTTCACCAAAGACAATCAAGTCGTTGCATTCTTTAGCCTGTTAAACGACAGTTTGAATGATAAAGGATATGAGAACACGATTTGGAATCGATTTCACAGACACAACGAAATTCCAAATGAAAAGAGAATTAGACATTATCCAGCAATTAAGATCGGTCGTTTAGGGATTACCAAAAAGTATCAAGGGATAGGATTAGCCTATTCAATGATGGACTTTATAAAAGGGTTCACCCGCTTGAATCAAAGGTCTGCATCGAGACTTTTATTGATTGACGCCTATAATAAATCGAAGCAGTTGAATTTCTATGAACGAAATGATTTTGTGCTTTTGAATAATGCGGAATCAAATACAGAAACTATTGCAATGTATTTTGATTTGAAACGACTGGGATAATTCATCCGTAATTTTTCATCGCGAGATCGAGGCGACGTAAAATTTCTTTTCGAAGGGAAGAGGGTTTCAGCACTTCAACTTCATTTCCATAACTGAGAATGAAATTGTAAAGCTCTTGACACGGATGTAATTCAAATTGAAATACAGTTCCTTCTTTTGATTCTTTTAATTTCTTTTGTGAAGAATGTAGGGGTTGGGTCTCTACCAACTTCGCTGCGACAGCTGAAAACCGAAGTTCTATTTTCTCTGGTTTACCGGTGCTTTCAGAGATTCCCATGCTGTATTGAAAAAACGTGTCCGGAGAAAATCCATTTGGCACAGTAAACTTCGTTTTACTTGTTTCAATCGAAATCATTCGTTCCAACCCGAACGTTAGAATTTTATCGCGCTCAGGAACGAACGCAACGAGATACCAACGGTTTAAATATTCCTTCAACAACAACGGATGAGTAGAATATTGCTTGACTTCATTCTCTTTAAAGCTCTGATAAAACAAGGTGCAAGCAATCTTCGATTTCGCGGCTTCAAGCAATGGACCGAGGAACTCGTTTCCTTGACTGACCGTACTTGTTTCAAATTGAATTAACGCTTTGTGTTTTTCTTCTTCAATGGATGAATTCAAATTAACGCGCTGAATAATCTTGTCAACGGCGCTTTCGTATTGAGAAAGAAGAGGTACATGTCTAAACTGATTCAAGATAGCCGCAGCGAAGCGAATGGCTTCCACGTCTTCTTCAACCAAATTTAATTCGTTAATGGAATAATCTTCTTCGGTGTAATGATACCCCTTGTGAGTTCTGTGGTATTCGATAGGGGCGTAATAGCCCAACTCACTTTCGTTTTTCATGGCCCATATGTCTTTGTCTATGGTGCTCAATGAAATCTGGTCGGCTCCGGAGCCGTATAATGCATCTGCACAGGCCTCACGCAAATCTTCTCTACTGGGGAATGGTTTCCCTTTGTTCGTTAAACAACGATCAATGATTCGGTAGCGAAGAAGTGCGTATTTATTGGCCGGCATTTTTTAATTAGAATGGCAAGTCATCGCCTTCTGCGTCGTTGTCTGCTGGATTGCTATTCATAACAGGAGCTGAAGCAGGAGCAGCCGAAGTGTTCATGGTTGAAGGGTTGCTAGCAGAAGTGTTTCCCGCAGCAGCAATATCCATAGCCCACATATCTAATGAGACGAAGTGTCTACCGTTGTACTCTCTTCCACGAAGATTGAATTTTACTTTCACAACATCGTTTTCTTTGAAATTTTTCAAAGTATCGATTTTTTCTTTCGCTGCTTGAACAAGGATCTCTTGTGGGTAACGCTCGTCTGTGCGAACCACAAATTCTTGAATACTGAATCCGCTTGGGAAGGTTTTTGTTTCGTAGAACTTAACTAAAGTTCCTGTTAATTCTAATGACATAATACAATTGTTTAGGAGCTACGAATATCGGAAGTCTTGTTAGGATTCGAAAGCAATTGTTATGAACAATTCACGGAAGGCTCATGTGCGAAGCACTCATGTTGCGCAGCAACGAATGTGCAAAAGCACGAATGACTTTCAGTCGAATGTTGGTTTCACCAACGAATGTCTTCGACGATGCTTCGCAAGATTAATTATAGTCGTCAGACATTCGCCTTCCGGCATTCGTTGGCGCAGCCAACATTCGTCCT
>CAZEFR010000004.1:43300-73454 GCA_964511555.1 uncultured Chryseobacterium sp. | reverse complement strand
GACATTCGCCTTCCGGCATTCGTTGGCGCAGCCAACATTCGTCCTGAGGACATTCGTCGAAGACATGACTAGTTATGCGGATTGCGCCTGCTTTTGATCGCGGAAGAGGATAACAAACAAGACAAGCACAACCAACGAATATCCTGCGAAGCAAAGCCAAGTGTTGTGCCAATCGATTTTAGCAATTTGACTGCCGTTTTCTCCTGGGATATAGGTCGTGAAATATTTCTCCATTACCCATCCGCTTACACGGCTGCCGAGAACAGCACCTACACCGTTCACCATCATGGTGAAAAGTCCTTGCGCACTAGAGCGTATGCCCGGTTCAACACTTTTCTCAATGAATAACGACCCGGAAATATTAAAGAAATCGAACGCCATTCCGTAAATGATGCAAGACAACACAATCATCCACAATCCACCTGCCGGATCCCCGAATGCGAACAAACCGAAACGAAGAACCCACGCAACCATGCTTATAATCATGATTTGCTTAATACCAAAGCGCTTCATGAAAAACGGAATGGCAAGAATGAAAAGGGTTTCAGAGATTTGAGCAATGCTCGAGATAATAGCAGGATATTGAACAGCGAGTGGCTTCGGGTCTGAGTACAAATTATCGAAACTGTGCAAGAACACATCTCCGTATGCGTTTGTCAATTGCAAGGCTGCTCCTAGAAGCATGGCAAACAAGAAAAAGATGGCGTAGCGATAATTCTTAAACATCGAGAATGCATGCAATCCAAAGGCTTGAAGAAATCCTTTTCTTTCCATGTTTTTCCCCAATGGAGGACAGGCTGGAAGAGTGAAAGCGTATATTCCTAAAACGAGCGAAACAATTCCTCCAAGATAGAATTGAAAGGCGTGAGTTTCATTTCCTGTTAAGCTCACTGTCCATAAAGCGACAATGAATCCAACGGTTCCCCATACACGGATAGGAGGGAAAGCTTTAACCACATCAATGCCTTCTTCTCTCGATAGTATGGCATAAGCCACGGTGTTCGACAATGAAATAGTAGGCATGTAGAATATCATAGTCAACAAGATTCTCCAAAACATTTCATCAGGTGTTGCCGAAGCCGGAACGAAAAAGAGGCAAACACCCCCGAGTAGGTGAAGAATGCCATAAAGCTTTTCTGCATTGATGAACCTATCCGAAAGAATCCCCGCAATTGCAGGCATGAACAAAGCCGAGATTCCCATGGTTGAGAAAATAACGCCGAACTGATCGGGGCCCCATTGCTTGGTTTCAAACCAAAACGCACCGATGGTAATGAGCCAACATCCCCAAATAAAGAATTGAAGAAAACTTAAAGCGGTCAGACGTTGCCTAATCATGCGGAAAGAGTTTAGTTGTTGAATGCAAGAAGCGTACATGCCGCTTCAATAACATTTTTGTTTTTTAATAATTCAGCTGCACGGGCATGAAGCGCTTGTTCCAACGCTTCTGCTTTTCCTTCATGTTCTAAAAATAAGTCGGAAAGCTCTAAAAGCTTATATTCATTTACATCAGTCTCATTTGGAAGGGCTTGCAAATTGCCCAACATACCTAAATCGTTTCCAGTTAAAATCTTCGAAAGACGGATGTCTTCAGGCAAAGCATCTATTCCAATTCCAATTTTTTCATTGGGTTTCGGCACCTCGAACAGTCCGTCAATGGCGCGAACATAATAGTCTCCACCGGCGCGCGCAACCAAATCAGCTTTGAACATATCTATTCTTCCGTTTTCATCGAGAATGGAATCGTTGATGTGAACACGAACAATTTCACACACCACCAAATTTCCGGCGCCTCCTTCGGTTCCGAGTTCAATGACTTCCTTCACCTTACATTCCAATTGAATGGGCGATTCAGCAACGCGCGGAACACGAACGGCTTCTGAAGCCAATTCAGTCACGCCAGATTTGATGAATTCATTTACTCCAGCAGGATATTCCACGCTACTCAATGAACACTGTTGAACTAAGCTATAATTCACAATGTTGATCACGCACTCAGGAATACGTTTCACATTTTCATACGTATGCTTCGTCGTGTTGTCACGACCTCTGCGTGCAGGAGAGAAAATAGCAATGGGCGGATTGGCAGAAAAGACATTGAAGAAACTGAACGGAGAAAGGTTAGGAGTTCCGTTTTCGTCAATGGTGCTTACCCATGCAATGGGCCTTGGAGCAACGCTGCCTAAAAGCAATTGGTGTAATTTCCCAACGGGAATTTCACCAGGAATAAAAGTAGCCATATTATTTTTTTGAAAGGGCTTCCACTTCGGAAACCGAGTCCATTACTTTTTTCTTCAATTCATCTTTGAATTGCGCGATGCGTTGCATCAATTGCGCGTCGGAAACGGCAACGATTTGCGCGGCTAAGATTCCAGCATTACGCGCACCATCGAGAGCAACAGTTGCAACAGGAACACCTGCTGGCATTTGAAGTATGCTGAGAACACTGTCCCATCCGTCGATACTATTCGAGGATTTAATTGGAACACCAATAACAGGAAGGGGAGTCAAAGACGCTGTCATTCCTGGTAGATGCGCCGCCCCACCGGCTCCGGCTATAATCACCTGAACACCTCTACTGGCGGCGCCCTTAGCATACTCGAACATACGGTCCGGTGTGCGATGAGCGCTTACAACACTTATTTCAAAAGGGACATTCAACAAGGAAAGAACATCGGCCGCCTCTTGCATCACGCGCAAGTCGCTTTTACTTCCCATTATAATTCCTACCATAGTCTTTACAGGTTGTGTAATCACTCAAATCCTATGGATCAGCGCGTTACTTTTTATTTCTTTTTTCAAATTCATCTCGAAGCTTCGAAGCTAACTCGTAATCTTCATTCAAAAGCGCTTCATCTAATTTCTTCAAAATTTCTTCCGGAGTCATTTCCTCTTCAAGATCTTCTTCTGTTAAGTCTAAGTCGAAATCCATTTCGTCACCTTCGGTCAACGCACGCATGTCTCTTCCAACTTCATCCATCACTTCCTTCGCACAGAAAATCGGAGCCCCGAAGCGAATGGCTATTGCTACAGCGTCGCTTGTGCGAGAATCGACTTCAACAATTTTGTTATTTCCACTCACAACAATTCGCGCGTAGAAAATGCCATCGATCATTTGATAGATGAATACTTCTTCCACATGTATTTCAAAATTCTCTGCAAGGGATACGAAAAGGTCGTGGGTAAGTGGACGGGTGATGGGCATTTTTTCCATCACAATGACAATGCTGTGCGCTTCAGCCGGACCAATAACAATGGCCAAGCTTCGAGCACCCGCAATTTCGGTAAGAGCCATGACATATGCCCCGTTCGAGCTACTGCTCGGGGTAATGTCTACAAGGTCTAGCTGAATCTTATCGGCCATTACTTTGTTGCATTGAAGGCTTTAGCAGCTGATAGCAATTGCGGTAATACCTCGAAGGCATCTCCAACAATGCCGTAATCGGCAGCCTTGAAGAAAGGTGCTTCCGGATCTTTGTTGATCACAACAATAACCTTCGATCCGTTAACTCCAGCCAAGTGCTGAATGGCTCCGCTGATTCCAACTGCAATGTATAAGTTCGGACGAATAGCGATTCCTGTTTGTCCCACGTGCTCGTGGTGAGGGCGCCATCCGATATCGGAAACTGGACGTGAACACGCTGTAGCCGCATTCAATTCCTTCGCTAATTCTTCAATCATACCCCAGTTCTCAGGGCCTTTCATTCCTCTTCCTGCCGAAACAACTTTGTCTGCTTCTGGCAACGGAATTGACTCACTTTCCTCAATGCGTACTTCTTTCACACGAACGCGTGCAGTTCCAACTTCAGCGTTGAAAGCATTGACTGGACAGGCTGTTCCTGAAGCATTTACTCCGTATGAATTCGGAAGGACAGTAACAATGCTCAATTCAGAGTTCACGGTTACATGTGCAATGGCTTTTCCTGAGAATACATTTTTCTTCACGGTATTTCCAGCTGGAATAGCTGTAGCACCTGAAACCAAACCTGCGTTCAAACGAACAGATAGGCGAGGAGCAACTGATTTTCCAACTAAATCGTGAGATAATACGATGGCATTTGCACCGGACTCTTTCTGAGCAGCCAACATTAATTTGGTTACTTGATCTCCGTCTGCTGCATTCAAGGCATCCATTTTCCATACTTCAGAGGCACCTGCTGTACCTAAAACTGAAGCGTCTATATTTCCGTAGGTAACGGCAATGCATGTTCCACCTGCGCTAGCCGACCATGCCGAAGCATAAGAAACTGCTTCTAAAGAAGATTTCGTGAATTTACCGTTGAGGTGTTCTGCGAATACAATAGTTTTCATGTTTAATGCGGTATTAAATGACTTTCGCCTCTTGGTGTAACAATGTGATTAATTCTGCAGCGTTTGCCGGATCTACGAATTTGCATGCGCTCTTTGCAGGAGGCATTTCGTAATTGTTTACTGAAGTGCTCGAAGTACTGTTTTCAACTGATACAACTTCAAGAGCTTTCGTGCGTGCAGCCATAATACCGCGCATGTTTGGAATGCGTTGTTCTGCCATGCCTTTTGCTGCGCTAATGACTGCTGGAAGATTAACTTCCAATACTTCCATTCCGCCTGTAACTTCACGCTCACAAGTAGCAACGCCATTGGCAACGTCAAGTTTAGCAGCAAGCGCCACTAAGGGCATATCTAAGAGCTCAGCAACCATTCCAGGTACAACAGAACCGTTGTAGTTGATGGTTTCCTTTCCACATAAAATTAAATCGAATCCTTTGTCTTTCGCGTAGTTCGCAATGTGCTTAGAAACACTCAACGCGTCTGACTCTGGAGCATCAATGCGAACGGCATCGTCAGCACCAATTGCCAAAGCCTTGCGAATAATCTGCTCGTAATCTGCACCGCCAACGCTCAATACAGTGACGTTTCCGCCTTGTGCTTCTTTCAATTCCAACGCACGAACCAGTGCGTACCATTCATCATACGGATTAACAATGAAGTTTACTCCAGCTTCATCGAACGAAGTGTTGTTGTTGGTGAAGGCAATTTTCGACGTTGTGTCGGGAGCCTTACTCACGCAGACTAAAATTTTCATGTTGCAGTTTTAAGGCTGCGAAGTTACGAAAGCATAAGTTAAACTTTCGAATTTCTGAAGATGATTTATTGAATCATTTCCAACTGACGCGCGACTTTCTGAAGAATCTCGAAAACCGTTTCGGCCATTACGTTTTCACTGTCGAGGGTTGGATTAATTTCCGTGAATTCTAAACAGCAAATACGCTCGTTTTGAAGTAACTCTAAGATTAAGTCAGCTGCTTCACGTTCGTTGATTCCACCTTTAACCGGAGTTCCAGTACCTCTGGAAACGGTGGGGTCCATTGAATCTACGTCGAAACTGATGTAGATCTTATCGCAAGCACTCAAGTAGCGAAGAATCTCGCGGCTCAATTTGGTTATACCCGTTTTACGAAGCTCGTTGGTTGAAACCACTTTCACTTTGTTTTGCTTGATTAACGCAGCTTCTTGTTCTTCGAAGTCACGAAGGGTGATGTAGACCAGGTCTCGGTATTCAATCTTCGGACAGATATCCCCGACATTCTTCAACATTTCCCACAGGTCAATGGTTTCGTAATCGAGGTCATTTACTTTTTCTTCAATGTTGTCTTCGTTCAAAGCAACAGCTAGTGGCATACCGTGAAGGTTTCCGCTTGGGCTGGTATATGGACTGTGCAAGTCTGCGTGGGCGTCTATCCAAATAACTCCAACGCGAGACTCTGGATAAGCCATGCGAATACCCGAAAGCGTTCCTCCGGCATTGCTGTGATCTCCACTTAAAAGGAGTGGAAAACGATTGTCACGAATGGTGTCGCGAACAGCTGCTCCAATGCGCTCATACATTTTTAAAACACTGCGAATGTGCTTCGCGTAGCGACTTCCTGGATTGTTATGCAAAGCGGCGTTGTCATTCGGAATGACAATGCTTCTGTATTTCTTGAAAAAGCCTGAACGAAAGTCAAGAGCTGCAATTTTCAGAGCATCTACTCCAAGACTAGATCCGCGTGTTCCTGCACCAACTTCACTGGGAACTTCGATAATTCGAATGTTTTTCGCTTTTTTGTTAATCATAATGCAAAGATAGTTATTGAAGTGCTGTTCTAATCCAATGTTCGGCTTTCGATTCTAAGATGTGATACATCTTTTCGAATCCGTCTTCCTCACCGTAATACGGATCTTCCACATCCTCTTCAATGAGGTATAATTTTATTTTTTTAAGATCTTCTGAGTTTCGAGCCAAAGAGGAAACATCATTGTAGTTCATTTGATCCATGACCAAAATAATATCGAACTCATCGAAATGTTCGGCCTTGAATTTCTGAGCTTTATGATTGGAAATGTCCACGTTGTATCGTTTCCCAACCTTCTCAGAACGCTTGTCTGCTCGACTGCCAATGTGATATCCAGCAGTACCTGCACTGGCAATGCCAACAGAAACCTGAAGCTCTTGCGCCTTTGCCTTTAAAATTCCTTCGGCCAAAGGAGAGCGACAAATATTACCTAGACAAACGCAGAGAACTCGTTTCATTTCTTTTCATTTCCAATAGCAAAAATGACATTTCGTTTGTTGAAATCCCAATTCATGTCGCGCCATTGCGCAATGGTCTTGGTAATCACATAGCCATTCTGACTGTGCACATCACATCCGATACAAAGAAGGGTAGTGGGTTGAAGGTGCTCGCGCAAATCATCGTAAACATGATGACTGCGATAAGGAGCGTCCATAAATAATTGCGTCACCTTAAACTCTGAAGACTGTCTTTCCAACATCTTAATTTTCTTCATACGCTCACCACGCTCGCGCGGAAGATATCCGTGAAAAGTGAAAGATTGTCCGTTTAGACCCGAAGCCGCTAGCGTAAGCATAATAGAGGAAGGTCCAGTTAAAGGCACTACTGGAATGCCCATACGATGCGCTTCGGCGACAATCACGGCTCCTGGATCTGCAATACATGGCATACCCGCTTCGCTCATAAGTCCGCCGTCTTTTCCTTCCAGAATTGGCTTCAACCAATCCTCGTAGCCAAGCTCCTTACTATGCTCGTTTATAACGTTTAACGTAATTTCTTCGAAATCTTTGGTGTAGCCATTTTTTCTTAAATAGCGTCGAGCTGTTTTCAATTCTTCCACAAAGAAGATGTCCAGTTCCAACAACAATTCATTGTTGAATGGAAGGTGTTCCATCTGATGAAGATCTCCAATGGGTGTGGGGAAGAGGTATAGCGTTCCCGGATTTTTTTTAGACATAAGCGGTATATCGAAGTGATATTTTTTGCGAGCGTGAAGGTACAGCAACAATTCATTTCACCGAAAACAAAAAAGACAGCCGAAGCTGTCTTTTCCAAATAGTATTATTCAAATTATAAATCGTCGAATGAAATGTCGCTTGAAGATGAGGTAGGCTCTTCAGAACTTGATTCGGCTGCTGGAGCAATTTGCTCGCGACGTGGCTCTGATTTTTCGTTTTCTGATGTTTCAAATTCAGAAGAACGGAAGTCTCCTGTGTCTTGCAGCTGACGAATATGATTAATGGTGTCTTCCAATCCTTCGATAAATTTATCGAAGTCTTCTTTGTATAAAAAGATTTTGTGTTTCTCGTAGCTCGCTTGGCCACTGTCCGAGAAGCCCGAGCGTTTGCTCTCGGTAATAGTCATGAATAAATCATTGCCTCTCGTCGTTTTCACATCGAAGAAATATTTGCGTTTTCCCGCGCGTACCTCTCTTGAAAATACATCGTCACGGTAGTTACTTCCTTCTGCCATAGCTGTTAAAGTTTTCGTTCAATTTGGTTAAGTGTACCAAAAATAAAAAAAATACTCACATATCAAAATATTCTTGCCTTTTTTTACAACGAATCATTTAAAGCCGGAGAGAGTCTGTAACGGTCTTCACCATACTTGCTTGCCAATTTTTTCATTTCCCAAGCCACTTGATCCAGTCCCATCTCTGTTCCCCAAGCTATAAGCCCCTTCGGATAATTCACCCCTTTAGTCATAGCTAAATCCAAGTCTTCAGCGCTGGCTAGCCCTGTGCGAAGGGCTTCATAAGCCTCATTGATAAGCATACTTAAGATTCGCTTGCCTATTTCTTCTTGACTTAAAATGTTGAGCGATTCGGAAGCATTCGTTGCTCCTTCCTCATAAGAATAGAATCCTCTTTTGCTCTTTCTTCCGAACCAGCCTGCTTCCACATGTCGCTTCTGGGTGGTGCTTGGTGTGTATCTCGGATTGAAATAATTCGCGGCAAAGACACTTTCAGTCACGGCATAGTTAACGTCGTTCCCAATCAAATCCATTAACTCGAAAGGTCCCATCTTGAAACCAAGGGCTTTCATGGCTTCGTCAATTTCAGAATAGGTCGCCATTCCTTCATCGTAAATGCGAAGCGCTTCCGAATAGAATGGACGAGCCAAGCGGTTGACAATGAATCCGGGTAAGTCTCTCGTTACAACCGGAGTCTTCCCCCAATGCCTAATTTTAGTTTGAATTTCTTCCAATCTGTTTTTGTCGGTTTGAAGGGCAGGAATAATTTCAACCAAAGGCATTAGAAACGCTGGGTTGAAAAAGTGAATCCCCCAAACGCGTTCCGGGTGCTTGCATGCCGAAGCAATAGCCGTAACGGATAGACTGGAAGTATTGGTTGCCAAAATACTAGTCTTCGGCAACAACGCATCGAGTTCAGCAAATACAGCTTTCTTCACTGCTAAGTCTTCAACTATGGCTTCAATAACCCAATCGCAATCGGCTAAGTCATTCATGTAACGCACAAAACTTACTTGCGTAGCAAGCTCAGTTTTCCTTTCTTCTGTGATCTTTCCTTTCTCAACCAACTTGGAGAACTGTGCGTCCAAATTATTCTTCGCACGATTCAATGCTTCTTCATTTGTGTCGAACAACGCAACGTGCTCGCCACCCATGAGAGCCACTTGCGCAATTCCAGTGCCCATAGCACCCGATCCAATAATTCCTATTTTCATGTTGCAAATTTCGTTAGTTTTGGTGAAGTGACTGCACGTTATTTCAAAATACATTTTCTTTTCTTTTTCGCTTTCATGTGTTCTTCATATGCAATGGCTCAATCTCCTGTTAAACTGAAGGAATTGGCCAAGCAAGAGATCGATAACAGAAACTGGCCTGCTGCCTATGATTGGGCGAAGCAAGCCTATCTCATTGATTCAACGAATTTCGAATCGCAAGTCCTATTGGCATTGTGTGCCAATGAAATGAAGGAGTACGAAGAGAGTAAGCGCATTTTTGAAAGCATTTCAGAAAAGGATATTGGAAAACTTCAGCCTGATGCAAATTATTATTTAGCAAGAGCCATGAAGGAATTGGGATTTTATGAAGACGCTGAATTGTTCTTTCGTAAATATGTCAAGAAGAGTCGAACAAAGAACATTTTACTCAAAAAGAAAGCGGAGCAAGAAATCAAGAACTGCGTTTGGGCACAGAAGAACATTTTAACCGACGATTCTCTTCATATCTATCGACTACCCGCCGCTCTTCAACATGAAAGTGCCGATGTATTTCCGCGCATGGACGATTCCTTGCTGAATTATTATTTTTATGAGGAAGAGAAGAAGATGTGGAATCAAGTCACTCGTTCACTAGAGAATGGAACAGTTACCATTCAAACTCCCATGGCTTTCGGCTACATGACGTTCCTTGGAGATACCGCTGTGGGTGTCGAAACGAAAGAAGGAGTGAGTACTCTACTCATGCTTGTTCGTCAGGATTCATCGTGGGTAGTCACAAGTAAATTGGAAAAGTTGAATGAAGGAAATGCTACAATGCCCCATTTGGTGCGTATAAATGGCGTTTTGCATTTGTTCTTTGTTTCAGATAGAGAAGGTGGTGAAGGCGGAAAGGACATCTGGATTGCTAGAGAAACGAAAGGCGCTTGGTCAAAGCCCTTTAATGCGGGCAGCCGAGTGAATACCATAGACGACGAACTATCACCATTCTATTTCAACAATAAACTTTATTTCACCTCAACGTGGTACGAAGGCTTTGGCGGATGGGATATTTATTATTCGAACGGAAAGCCAGGCAGTTTCCAACGTCCGGAAAATGCAGGTCGTGGATTGAATTCGAACTACAACGATTGGGGACTGAGTATGAATGCAGCAATGGGAATTGCCTTCTTCTGCTCAGATCGTCCGCTTGACGACGGGTCCAAATTTCCACCTTGCTGCACCGATTTGTATGCCGCAACTTGGCAATTGAAAGAAGAGGAAATCACGAAGACCAAAACAGATTCACTCTACACTTCGTTGTATGAATTGAATAAAGTCCTTCCCGTAAAATTGTATTTCCACAACGACGAACCCAATCCGGATTCGAATGACACAACAACCGTTTTCACCTACACAGAGACTTTCGATAATTATATGAAAATGCAAGAGCTCTATGCACGGAAATTAGGAGGAGATAAGGGGTCTCTCGATGATTCCGATGAGGAGGTTGATGCGTTTTTTGAAAATCAAGTTCAGCAAGGTATGATAGACTTAACCTTGTTTGAAGAATTGTTAAAGAAAGAATTGCTGGCCGGAAATACAGTTAAAGTTACGGTCCGCGGATTCGCTAGTCCGCGCGCAGCAAGCGATTACAATAGAAGACTCTCATTGCGACGTATTGCTTCATTGAAGAATAAGTGGAGTAAGGAAGAAGTTTTTCGAAGTGCCTTCGAATCGAAATCGCTTGAAATTATTCCATTGCCTTTCGGAGAAATTCAGTCGAAGTCAGGCGTGAGCGACGATATTAAAAATGAAAAGAAAAGTATTTATAGTAAAGGTGCTCGCCTAGAAAGAAGAATAGAAATTGAAAGTGTTTCCATAAATAAAAAGGAAGAGTCCACTACGAAGCTCGATGTTGGAAGCGGAATACTTTATCTTGGAAGAGTAAAGCAAGGTAGTTTTACTTCGAAGGAAATTACAATTACGAATACTGGGAATACGACACTTCAAATAGATAATGTTGAAGCCTCATGCGGATGCACCGTTCCCGAGTTGACGAAAGATACTTTGGCGCCAGGGGAGAGTGCGACATTGAAGATTACGTTTTCTGCTCCGAATAGAATAGGGAAGGAAGTGAAGTTCGTAACACTATTCTCCAACGGTAACGCCATGAAGGTCATTACCGTTGAAGCGGTAGTGGAATAATTATTCTGCAGCCGGAGGAGTTCCTTTCTCAACGTGCATTTTCACCTCTTGTGCTTCGGTGTCGTAATCTACGTGAAGGGTGTCGCCAGGTTTAATTTGACTGTTAATGATTTCTTCAGCCAACGGATCTTCCAAGTATTTCTGAATGGCTCTGCGCAAAGGACGCGCGCCGTATTTTTCATCGAAACCTTTGTCGGCAATGTAGTCTTTAGCAGATTCAGTAAGCGCAATGGTATATCCTAAATCTGTAATTCGCGAGAATAGTTTCTTTAGTTCAATGTCAATAATTTCATGAATGTCTTCTTTCTTTAACGCGTTGAAGACAATGATATCGTCTACACGATTCAAGAATTCAGGAGAGAAGGCTTTCTTTAAAGCTGCTTCAATAACTCCTTTCTTACTGTCGTCTTCTTGTGTAACACGAGAGGTAGTTCCAAATCCAACCCCCGTTCCGAAATCTTGCAATTGGCGCGCACCAATGTTCGAAGTCATAATGATAACAGTATTCTTGAAATCGATTTTTCTACCCATGCTGTCGGTCATTTGTCCATCGTCTAATGCTTGAAGCAATAGATTGAAAACATCTGGATGAGCCTTTTCAATTTCATCCAACAACACAATACTGTATGGTTTGCGACGTACCTTTTCTGTTAACTGTCCCCCTTCTTCGTAACCAACATATCCCGGAGGCGCTCCAATCAATCGAGACACTGCGAATTTCTCCATGTATTCGCTCATGTCTATACGTATGAGCGCTTCGTCAGAGTCGAACATATAACGAGCCAATTCTTTAGCGAGTTGTGTTTTCCCAACCCCTGTAGGGCCCAAGAAAATGAAAGAGCCAATTGGTCGATTCGGATCTTTCAATCCGGCACGGTTCCGCTTAATGGCTTTCACTACTTTCAGTATAGCGTCTGCTTGTCCAATTACTTTTCCTTCTAACTCTTTGTCCATTTTTGACAAACGGCCACTTTCGGTTTCTGCAACTTTTTGAACAGGTATGCCTGTCATCATAGCTACCACTTCTTCAACATTTGCAGAAGTTACTGTTGTTCTTTGAGAGCGTGTCTGCTCTTCCCAACTCTTTTTAGCCGTTTCAAGACTTGTCTCCAAGGCTTTTTGTCTATCTCTCAATTGAGCAGCCTCTTCATACTTGGCACTGCGTACCACGCGAAGTTTCTCTTCTTGAATTCCTTCAATTTCTTTCTCAATGTCAATGATTTCTTGAGGAACTGAAATGTTCTGCAAGTGAACACGTGACCCCACTTCGTCCAACGCGTCAATGGCCTTGTCTGGAAGGTGACGGTCTGTGATGTAACGTGCTGTTAATTTCACACAAGCCTCCAAAGCCTCGTCGGTGTAAGTTACACTGTGGTGAGATTCGTATTTGTCTTTGATGTTGTTTAAGATTTGGATGGTCTCTTCAACCGTAGTCGGATCAACCACGACCTTTTGGAAGCGTCGCTCCAAAGCACCGTCTTTCTCAATGTACTGGCGGTATTCGTCGAGTGTTGTTGCACCAATGCATTGTATTTCGCCACGCGCTAACGCTGGCTTGAACATGTTACTTGCATCAAGGCTCCCACTTGCGCCACCGGCACCCACAATGGTGTGAATTTCATCAATGAAAAGAATGACATCTGGAGATTTTTCCAACTCATTCATTACCGCTTTCATACGCTCTTCGAATTGTCCGCGGTATTTTGTTCCCGCAACCAATGAAGCTATGTCTAGGGTTACTACGCGCTTATCGAAAAGTACACGAGATACTTTTTTCTGAATGATGCGCAGAGCAAGACCTTCGGCGATTGCCGATTTACCAACGCCCGGCTCACCAATAAGAATTGGATTGTTTTTCTTTCTTCTGGAAAGGATTTGCGAAACGCGTTCAATTTCTTTTTCGCGTCCAACAATAGGATCTAACTTTCCTTCAGTTGCATACTTGGTCAAGTCGCGACCGAAGTTGTCAAGAACAGGAGTTTTACTTTTTGAATCGCCTGGCTTCTTTGTTGTTCCGCCGCTTCCGCCTGTGAACGGACGATCTTCTTCATCGTCGTCATCTGCATTCGGGAATTCTGCACGTGGCAGGTCCGACTTACGAACGTTTTCATCTTCATCATCGCCCAACTCCCTGTTTACTGCGTTGTAATCTACACCCATAGGTTCTAGCGCTCGGGTAACAACGTTGTCCGAGTCTTTGAGAATAGTGAGTAGCAGGTGTTCTGTATTAACGACTGTCTTTTTGTGAGATTTAGCCTCAATGTATGAAAGCTTAAGCACGCGCTCGGCTTGCTTCACCAAGGAAATGCCTGAACTTGTCACGGTAGATGAGCCGTAAGAGCCCGTGTTTCGAACAGAAGCTTCGACACTCTTGCGCAAAAACGAAAGGTCTACACCTAAACTCTTTAAAACTTTTGTCGCAGTGCAATCTTCTTCACGCAATATTCCTAATAAAAAATGCTCAATACCAATGTAGTTGTGACCCAACCGCAATGCCTCTTCTCTGCTGTAACGCAGCACTTCTTGTACCTGTTCTGAAAACTTAGCGTCCATATCTTTCTTTATCTTAGTTAGTCAACCTCAAATGTATTCCTTTGTTCGGTTACAATAAAGATTATACCATTGAATTTTCCACAGCCTTTTTGTCATTTGTGAATAACTATAACCGCCATTGAGGGTCAATTTTCGCTTCATTCGGAAGTATTTTCGCGTACCCGTGACAGTACAATTTTTTAAGCGGGAACAACCACTATGGAATCAGGAGAAAGAATTCTTAAGATAAACATTGAAGACGAAATGAAATCAGCCTACATCGATTATTCGATGTCGGTGATTGTGAGTAGAGCTTTACCAGACGTGCGCGATGGACTGAAACCCGTTCACCGCCGTGTGTTGTACGGTATGCTCGATTTGGGAATGTTGTCGAACAGACCATACAAGAAATCAGCGCGTATTGTCGGAGAAGTTTTGGGTAAGTATCACCCACACGGTGACTCGGCAGTATATGAAACGATGGTGCGTATGGCGCAGCCTTGGTCTTTGCGCTACCCGCTGGTAGACGGACAAGGTAACTTCGGGTCTATGGATGGTGATAACGCAGCGGCAATGCGTTATACGGAAGCACGTTTGAGAAAATTAGCCGAAGAGCTTCTTGAAGATTTAGATAAGGACACGGTTGACTGGCAAGCGAACTTCGACGATTCGTTGGAAGAGCCTCGCGTTATGCCAGCGAAAATTCCGAACTTGTTGTTGAACGGTGTAAGTGGAATTGCGGTGGGTATGGCTACGAACATGGCTCCGCACAATTTGACTGAAGTATGCGACGGTATTGCAGCATACATCGACAATCGTGACATCACGACGGAAGAGTTAATGCAACACATCAAAGCACCTGATTTCCCAACAGGAGGTGTTATTCATGGTTTGGAAGGAGTGAAGTCTGCTTACGAAACGGGAAGAGGTCGCGTAGTTATTCGTGCGAAGGCACGCATTGAGGAAGTGGCCAACCACGAATGTATCATTGTTGAACAGGTGCCTTACCAGATCAACAAAGCAGATATGGTGAAGCGTACGTGGGAATTGGTTACTGAAGGAAAGATTGAAGGAATCGCTGAGATACGCGACGAGTCAGATAGAAACGGGGTTCGCGTTGTTTATGAATTGAAGCGCGATGCGATTTCAAACGTTGTACTAAACAACCTTTACAAGTACACAGGACTTCAAACGTCGTTCTCGGTTAACAACATTGCCTTGGTGAATGGACGTCCAGAAGTGTTGAATCTGAAAGACATCATTCGTCATTACGTTGAACACCGCCACGAGGTTGTTACGCGTAGAACGAAATTCGAATTGCGCAAAGCAGAAGAGCGTGCGCACATCTTAGAAGGATATTTAATAGCCTTAGATAACATTGATGCAGTCATTGCATTGATTAGAAAATCTCAAACGCCAGATGAGGCGAAAGACGGATTGATTCAACAATTCGGATTGTCAGAGATTCAAGCAAAGGCAATTCTTGAAATGCGTTTACAACGTCTGACCGGATTGGAGCGCGATAAGATTCGTGCTGAACATGCTGAATTGATGGCGTTAATCACACGTCTTCGTGCAATCTTGGACAGCGAGGAGTTGCGTATGCAAATCATTAAAGATGAGTTAACGCATTTGAAAGAGAAGTTCGGCGACGAGCGTCGTTCGATTATTGAATTCTCTTCAGCAGATTTGAGTATTGAAGACATGATTCCTGACGAAGCAATGGTTGTAACCATTACCCACGCAGGATACATCAAGCGTACAAACTTAAACGAATACCGTACGCAAAGCCGCGGCGGAGTAGGAGCGAAGGGGACATCTGCACGTCAGGAAGACTTCGTGGAACACATCTTCACCGCAACGAACCACGATTACTTGCTCATCTTTACGATGAAGGGAAGATGTTTCTGGATGCGTGTATTTGAAATTCCAGAGGGAGGAAAAACAGCGAAGGGACGTGCAATTCAAAACATGATTCAAATTGAGCAAGACGACAAAGTCTTGGCTTACATCCCAGTTAAGGATTTGAATAACGCAGAGAATTTGAAATCGAACTTCGTTATTCTTTGTACCAAACAAGGGTTAATTAAGAAGACATCATTAGAAGCGTACAGCAGACCACGTTCTTCGGGTATCAATGCGGTTACCATTGTAGACGGAGACGAATTGTTGCAAGCGCGTTTGACCACTGGAGCGAGTGAGATCATCATGGGAACAAAAGAAGGTAAAGCCATTCGTTTCCCAGAAGTGAAAGTTCGTGCAGTTGGAAGAACAGCACAAGGGGTGAAAGCAGTGTCTCTTGGAAGCGCTACCGACGAAGTCATTGGAATGGTATGCGTAGATGATCCTAACAGCGACATCTTGGTGGTATCGGACAAAGGATTCGGTAAGCGTTCTTCATTGGAAGACTACCGTGTAACGAATCGCGGAGGAAAAGGTGTGAAGACCATTAACATTACAGATAAGACTGGACCGTTGTGTGCGATCTTGGCTGTAGACAATGAATTCGATTTCATGATTATCAATAAATCTGGAATCGCGATTCGTTTGAGCGTTGATGAACTTCGTGTAATGGGAAGAAATACCCAAGGGGTGAAGTTGATTAACCTTCGTGGAAACGATGAGATTGCAGCTGTTTGTGCTGTGATTCGCGACGAGAATGAAGGCGAGGCGACCGAAGGCGAGGAAAACGCAGCCGAAGGTGAAACTGCAACTCCAACTGAAGGAGGTGAAGAATAAATAGGGCTAAATTTGTTTTTGGCATTAACGTTGTCAAAGCGAAATTATATAATCAATATCATGAAAAAAACACTTATTGTATTTGCGACAGTATTGTCTTCTTTGACAGCCTTCGCGCAACCCGAAGTTACAAGCGCATTCAATGCCAATAAAGATGGTAAATACGAAGAAGCATTGAACTATATTAATCAAGCCTCTTCGAATCCGAAGGCTACCGGTAAAGAAAAGTATTGGAGATTCCGTGGCGATATTTATATGAATATTGCTATGGATAGCGTACTAAGCATGAAGTATGCGAATAGTTTCAACGAGGCTGTAGCTGCTTACTCCAAATCGATGGAGCTAAGTAAAGATTACATCATGGAGATTGGAGCTGTTGTTGACAATGCGCGCAGAATAGAGGAAGCCAAAGCTATTGCAGCTTACAAATCAAGCAATCCATGTGGAGCTTCGGTTCATTACGAAAACTTAATTACGACAAGTAAACTATTCGCGGTTACAGATACGATTTACGTTTATTATGCGGGTATTTGTCACGAGGCTTGCGGAAACGTAGATAAAGCTGTGGCGAATTTCTCAGTTTGCGCGGAACTTAATTATCAAGCGGCTGACTGTTACTCGCGCATTGGTAATATTCTTGTGAAAGCAGGCAGAAAAGAGGAAGCAATTAAAATTTTAGGAGAGGCTCGTGCAAAGTATCCCAAAAACTCTTCAATCTTAACAGCTGAGGTAAACATTTACATTGAAGATAAAGATTATCAGAAAGCAAACGATATTCTTGTGGCTTTGGCGGAGGCCGATCCAAAGAACGAAAGTGTGTTGTTCGTGCTTGGTGTAACCTATGAAAAGAATAACAATCCAGCTGAGGCAGAAAAGGTATATTACAGAGCGTTAGAAATTAACCCGACATACTTTGATGCGCATTACAACTTGGCTGTAATGAACTACAATCAAGGTATCGAAAGTTTTAAAGTGTGCGACGCGATTCCTCCGAGAGAGACGGCTCGTTATGACGCTTGTAAAGCTGAAACTAAAGTTGTTTTCGCAAAGGCCGCTGAACATTTTAAAGTTTGTTACGATCAAGATCCAACACAAGCATCATTGAAAAAAGTACTTCAAGAATGTTACAGAAAATCAGGTCAACCTGAGAAGGCAACTGAACTGAAATAAGATAATATTTTACGTTGAAAAAAGGGAGCAATCGCTCCCTTTTTTAGTTTTCAACATTTCGAAAACGAAAGCGTTTCAACCTTCAATTTGCGTAAAACAATTGACATGTTTACTTGGTCGAAATTAATGACGCACTCGCTGCGAAAAATAGAACAGAACGAAACGAATGATGTAGTTTCATTCCCTACGGGAATTGACTTGTGGGACAAGAACGGTGGAATTCGGTCGCAAGAAATTTCGTTGTTGGTTGCGCATAAACATTCGGGAAGTACGAGCATGGCGCTTCAAATTGCGTTGAAGAATATTGATGAAGGGACGCCGGTGCTTTATGTGAGTTCTGACATCTCTCCAGAATTATTCATGTACAAGATTATGTTACAGCGTGCGAAGGAAGCAATCCCTTCATTTCACGAAGTAACACACGATGTTTTGTATTGGGATTCGCTCTGCTTGAAGTACTTGGAAGATTTGCATTCACGGCCGCTTTATTTTCAAGAGTTCAAAGAACCTGAAGTGCATTATGCTATGGAGGGAATTCTGAAGTTCCGAGACAAACATCCGCGTGGACTAATTATCATTGATAAGTTGAAGCATAACTACCTCGACGGAAAATTATCTCCCGAATTGTTGAAGTTGTTTTTAGGCGGGTTGAAAGAGGCAATGTTGGGAAAAGAGAGGGGGTTGCTCATTGTTACAAGCACGGCATGCGACATGATTGATTTTTCGTATGGAAAATTCCCTTCGCTACTCAGTATTTTCAATTGGCCCATTTTCGCAGAGTACTCGAGTCGTGTGTTCATGCTGCGCAAAGACATTAATGCCTGGATGAACACCGATTATTTCAGTCCGGATTTTCTTTTTGCTTCTGGAGTGGCCATTACTGCAGATAGCAGAGTGCGCGATGAAGAAGAGTTGGTGTATTATCATTCTTCACACAATCAGTTTTACAATAAAACAAATCCAATGGTTAAACCATTGGATGAAGATGATAGCCCGTTCTGAAAAAAAAGAATAAAGCAATTAGAGCGAAAGCTCGAAAAGCTCTTTCGTAGAGTAGCTGCTGTAATAGTTCAAGAAGCGATTCTTCCAACCCACATTGTTTGTAGGTAAATGATGAAATAGGTCACGAAATCCTTTGCAATGCTCTTTCATGTACGAACGAAAAGCGAATTGATCGTTTTCGTTTAAGCTTGAAAAAGCAAGTAAACAACGCAGTGTGGCAATGTTTAGATTGTCGAATAAATGCCAGCGCGAAAGCGGACCATTCATGACATGCACTCTTCCGTCTTTTAAAAAAACAATCATGCAATCGCCGTTCTTACGCAGGTGAATCATTTTACCTGGTTCGAATCCCAATCGCGAAGCATGGCTAGCGCTAAATCCGGCTTGCTGCGTGAATCCATTGTTGTTAAAGATTTTCCACAACTTAGGTCCAGCTGTGAATAGAGGCAAGAAGTCCGAGGTAGTCTCGCTGAAGTAAGGGTTTTGTGTTTTCATGAGACAAATGTTTTGCCTCAGGTTGTAATGTATTTACGAGGTGATTTTTGAAAGAAAATAATATTTATTTGGACTTAGTGTAAATTTTACACTAAGTTAGCATTCAAGATTAGCGACATGAATAATTCAGGTATTAAACGAATAGGTGTTCTAACGAGCGGAGGAGATGCTCCGGGAATGAATGCCGCTATACGCGCGGTTGTTCGCGCTTGTGCGTTTCACAGCATTGAAGTTGAAGGTGTATTTCAAGGATATGCTGGTCTTATTGCAGGTGACTTCAAACGGTTGAACGAACGTTCGGTTGCCCGCATCTTAGGTCGTGGCGGCACCATTTTGAAATCGTCGCGTTGCAAAGAATTTCACACAGTTGAAGGTAGAGCAACGGCCATTGAGCAAATGAAGAAGCACCACATAGATGCGCTTATAACAATAGGTGGTAACGGTACGTTCACCGGTGCGCACATTGTCTTTCAGGAGTCAGGAATACCTGTTATGGGCATTCCAGGGAGTATTGATAATGATATTTTCGGTTCGGATCATTGTATTGGTTTCGATACTGCAACAAATACGGTAGTCGATGCAATAGATAAAATTCGAGATACTGCCACTTCGCACAATCGAATATTTTTTGTGGAGGTAATGGGACGAAACAGTGGATTTATCGCATTGAAATCTGGAATTGCTGCCGGTGCAATAGCCATTGTTCTGCCAGAAGACGAAATGACTTCTGAAGAACTCATGCAAATTTTACGTGCAAGTGAAGACAGCGGAAAGTCGAGTTCAATAGTTGTTGTGGCAGAAGGAGCGAAAAGCGGCAGTGCTTATGAATTGGCAAATAAAGTTGCTGCTGAAAATCCAGACTATGATACCCGTGTTTCAGTTCTTGGACATCTTCAACGCGGTGGTGCGCCAAGCTGCTACGATCGTGTTATAGCCTCACGCATGGGAGTGGCTGCAGTTGAGGGCTTACTTCAAGGACGTAAAGATGTTATGGTTGGAATTGTGAACGATCGTGAAACATACACTTCACTTGAGGAAGCCATCACACGTAGCAATCTTCCAAACAGAGATGAATTGCGAATTGCGAGAATTCTAGCGATATAATAATTAGAAAAAAATAATACAATGAAAAAAGTAGCAATCAATGGTTTTGGACGAATTGGCCGCATGTGCTTCCGTCATACACTTAACGATAACAATATTGAAGTAGTTGCAGTGAATGACTTAACAGATGTTAAGACGCTTGCTCACTTGTTGAAATACGATAGTATTCACGGAAGAGTGAACGCAGAAGTTTCTGCTGATGGCGAATTCTTGGTTGTTAACGGAAAGAAAATTCGTGTGTATGCTGAAAAGGATCCTTCAAATTTACCTTGGGGTGAATTGAATGTCGATGTAGTCATCGAGAGCACAGGATTCTTCACAGATGATGTGAGTGCCGGAAAGCACATTACAGCAGGAGCGAAGAAGGTGGTAATTTCTGCTCCGGCTACGGGTAATGTGAAGACCATAGTACTTGGCGTTAACGACGATACGCTTACGCCAGAGGATTTAATTGTTTCGAATGCTTCTTGTACGACGAACTGTTTGGCTCCAATAGCGAAAGTGTTGAATGACACGTTCGGAATAGAAAAGGGATACATCACAACGGTTCACGCCTATACTGCTGACCAACGCTTGCAAGACGCCCCCCACAAAGATTTGCGCAGAGCTCGTGCCGCAGCTTTAAGCATGGTACCTACAAGCACGGGTGCAGCGAAAGCAGTTGGATTGGTTCTTCCAGAGTTGAAGGGAAAATTAGACGGCGTTGCGGTGCGCGTCCCAACTCCTGATGGTTCATTAACTGACTTAGTGGCTATCTTGAAAAGAGATGTAACGAAAGAGGAAGTGAATGCAGCCATGAAGGCGGCAGCTGAAGGCCCAATGAAAGGTATTTTGGAATACTGCATAGATCCAATTGTAAGTATTGATGTAGTTGGAAATCCGGCGAGTAGTGTTCTAGACGCAGACTTAACTTCGGCAAATGGAAACATGGTGAAGATCATGTCTTGGTATGATAATGAGGCCGGTTATAGCATGCGCGTAATAGACCTTCTTCATAGAATGTAATTGAAGTAGTTAATAGATTGAAATAATAGTAAACAAAGACAAATGATACTTATAGCTGATAGCGGGTCCACTAAATGTGATTGGGCTCTCATTGACGAGAAAGGATCTCGATTAGGGAATTTTGAAACAATGGGTTTAAATCCATATTTTCATGATGAAAAAGTAGTTGAAGGTGCTATTAGAGGAAATGTGCCTCTTGCATTGTACGCCGACAAAATTTCACATGTCTATTTTTATGGTGCTGGAAGCAGCACGCCAACAATGTGCGCAATTATAGAGCGCGGCTTGCGTGCTGTTTTCCCGAAAGCTGAATTGTTGGTTGAACACGATTTATTAGGAAGTGCTTATTCTACATACGATGGAGAACCTTGTATCTCTTGTATTCTAGGAACAGGAAGTAACTCTTGTTTTTTCGATGGAAAAGACATTCATGAGAGTGTTCCTTCTTTAGCTTTTATTTTAGGCGATGAGGCCAGTGGTTCTTATTTTGGAAAGATCTTGCTTCGCGAATATTTCTACAAAAAACTTCCTGCTGAAATTGCTGAAGCATTTGAGAACAGCTTCCCATTGAGCAAAGACGAATTCATTTCGAAAATATACCGCGAGCCAAACGCAAACGTATACCTTGCTAGTTTCACACGCTTCATTGGAAATTTCGCGCATCATCCGCATGTGATGAATTGGGTGGTGAATGGTATGCGCGAATTCTTAGATATTCACGTGAAGTCCTTTGAAAATTGGGACAAAGTACCTGTTCATTTCGTTGGCTCGATCTCTCACTATTTCAAGCATTGTTTGGAAGAAGCTTGTCGTTTGGAAGGTGTTCGCTTGGGTAACATCATTAAGAAACCTATCGACGGTTTGGTAAATTACCACGTTAAATTCGTATTCCACCACGCAGAATGAAGGGAGCCATTTTCGATTTAGACGGTGTCTTGGTAGATACTGCGAAGTACCATTATCAAGCGTGGAAAAGACTGGCTAACTCGGTCGGAGTAGAGTTTTCCTTGGACGATAATGAGCATTTGAAAGGAGTGAGCAGAGCCGAGTCTTTGGAGTTAATCTTGAAGAAGGGAAACATCGAGAAATCTGCAGAGGAGAAGCAAGCACTCATGGACGTGAAGAATGAGTGGTATTTAGAATTGGCTGCTGAAATGAATCCTGATGAGGCTTTGCCCGGAGCCATTCCTTTCCTTGAATCTTGTAAGTCGAAAGGAATTAAAATTGCATTGGGTTCTTCTTCGAATCGTAGACGGAAATGTCGTTTCTAAATCGAAGCCTGATCCAACGGTCTTTTTAACTGCTGCTGAGAAACTTGGATTAGCTCCAAGTGAATGCATTGTTTTCGAAGATGCTATTTCAGGTGTTCAAGCCGCTAAAACTGGAGGGTTCTATTGTGTGGGCATCGGAACGAAAGAAATTCTTCCACTTGCCGATGAGATCGCGACTACGCTTGGAGAGTATAGTGTGAGGTAATTCAATCCCACCACATGTACTGGTATGCATTCATGTCGGGCTGACTCCAGTCGCCGCGACCGTTGTAGAACTCAACGTCTCCATCGTCGTAGAGTGTAAACCGTTTTGACGCGCCGTAGTTGTTCAGTGTTACAATATAGGCCTTCTCGTTTTCTCTTCGTTCAAATATAAAACTGTTGAGGTTGCGACTTCCTCTCCAACCGAAATCAACTTCAGGTTGAAGACTGTTCGCATAGAAATATCCACTATTAAATGGAAAAAACTCAACAAGCATTTCATTGAACGATGCTATGCCGTGGTAGTCTTCGGTTGTAAGTTGGAAAGTGCAGTATCCCCCTTGTTTCGATTTTTTTGAAATGCTGAATCCTCTTGAAACTAAGATTGAATCTACCTGTTGTTCATGCGGGTCATAAGCGCTTACTGGAGCATTAAACGTGTACGAAATTTCTCCATCAACCTTAACATCCGCATTTGGTAGGAAGGTGTAGCTATTTTGATTGCAATACTCAACTACCTTCCAAATGATTTCTGCTTCTTTATCTATTGTTTCTTTTTCAACGAAACTCGGAGAAGGGTCTTGAATACTGTTGTTATAGAACCGTCTCATATAGGTTGAAATAACAGCAGCTCGCCACACTTTAAGTTCGTCTTTAGGAGCAGAAACGATTTATACAGGTTCTATTTTTTCGCACTTTCCGAGTTTGAATCCGGAAGAATAATAGCAATTGCGTAACGTGTTTCCCAACGAATCTTTTTGAATCCAATTTCCATTCAGTAAATCGTTGACATAATGTTTCTCGGTTTTTAATTTTCCGTTTCGATAGAAGTCTCTTTCGGTTTGTTCTTTTTCATGAAGAACCAATTCGTATTTGAAGTTTCCGTTTTCGTAGAATTGCTCAATGTGCTGATCTGTAATGCCGTCTTTGTAGGTGTAGTAAGATTGAGATTGCATTTTGCCAGGAGAGTAATAGGTGGCCATATACTGCTTTGTATTCCCGCTCCCAATATTAGGAGTTAGGTTTAAGTGTTTCATGCTGCCGTCCTCGAAATACTCTGCGCTTAGCGTGTCGTTTTTCGCTCTGTAATAGGTTTTTCTTTTGAGTTGTCCAGTTTCGAAGTATGCGTAGTATTCCGAGATTTCCGTGGGGCCGTGGTAGTATATGGTAATGTCATTGGGAAGACCATTGTCGAAATACGATTTAACGTATCCTTTTCCATCGAGTAATATTTCTTTTTCGTAAACCACTTGTCCCTTTTCGTTGTAACGAGTGGTTTTAGGCACAGGCCAAAAGTACTTTTCGTTGTCATACACTTCTGTGTAGGCAACTTTTCCTGTTGAATAGTGATAACCGATCCAAGTGCCAATTCCGAAATCATCTTTGAAAGTCTTTATTTCAGAAAGCTTTCCATCGAAAAAGTAATAACGCCATTCACCATTCGCTCTCCCATTAGCATATTGTCCTTTTGACATTAATACTCCCTCTTCGTTGTAGGATTCATACGGGCCATGCAGTCCAATGTCATAAGCCGCCAATGCGTTTTTTGTAAAACCAAAGGTGCTTAGGGTATTCAACTTTCCATTTTGAAAATAGGTTTTGCTCACGCCAATCGGAACTGTTTGCCAGCCGTATCCTTCTGAATCAATCGTGTGCTCAGGAATATAATCAGATGAGAATCCCTTGAGCTCTTCAGCGCGAAGAGCAGCATAAGATTCAACCGATTGCATTTTCCCGTTCGGATAATAATGTGAATCTTGCCAGCAGCGTCGGCCGGTTTGGTCGTGATAGTATTTAGTTGTACGTTCTAATTTCCCGTCTTCTCGGTATTGTTTGTATTCCGCTATGGTGCTGTCGCGCTTAACTCGTTCGAAGGATGTTCGGATTCGCATCGGGTTAATGTGGTGTGTTAATTCCAATTGAATGATTCCTTTTTTGAAAATGCGCTTTTCGTATATCTCATTGGTGTTCGACATATACTGAATACATGTGCCGTCCATTAGGTTGCTTGGAGAAATGTCCCAATATGTCGAGAAGAAGTAGTTACTTCCAATTTTGTTGTACGGATTGAAGATGCATTGAATCTCTTGTCCACAAATGGAGTTTAGTTTTCCAAGAAACAGAAGAGTCGCGAACAGAACAAGTTTATTCATTGAGTTAAAGTTACAGAGACCTTGCTGTACAGACCAAACCTTATTTCGTTCAAGTTTTAGTTGGCATAACTAGCACATAAGGATTCGAGAACTTTCGGTGTAAAATTTCAAAACTCAATTTGGAGTGACGACACTTATAAGTTACATTTGTTATGCAGAAAAAAAGGGAGCTGTATTTTTATGATAAAGATTTTGTAAATTTTCTTGATTCTCAACCTTTGGCAATTAGAAAAAAGTTTAATAAAATTTTTAAGTTCATTCAAGAGATTGATCGTGTGCCAATAAATTATTTTAAGAAGATTCAAAATTCCAAAGGACTTTATGAAATTCGAATTTCACTGGGGACGAATATCTGGAGAGTTTTCTGCTTTTTCGAGGCAAATCGAATTGTTGTCGTTTTGAATGGTTATTTAAAAAAGGAGATGCGCACATCTCCAAGGGAAATTGAAAGAGCTATTAAATTAATGAATAGGTATTATGAAGAAAAAAAATGAAAAGCCAAAGTTAATAAGTTGGGATGAGGTTAAAAATCAGGTATTTGGGCCTGAGGGGACAAAATTAAGAGACGAAGTTGAGAGAGAATCAACAGCCTTCGTCATTGGAATGCAACTAAGACAATACAGAGAGGAAGCCAACCTCACGCAAGAACAGTTCGCGCAAAAAGTAAATAAGAAGCGCAGCTATATTTCACGAATTGAAAACGATGGTGGTAATATGACTTTGAAGACGCTCTTGGAGTTATTTGAAGTTGGATTCGGAAAAAAGGTAACCATTGAAATTAAATAATCATGGGTGTACTTCCTTTGTTTTTGGTTGGATTAGCCTTTTCCATTGCAGCATTTATCACAATGAAATTCCCGCCAAAGAAGATTAATGGCATATACGGATATCGCACTTCACGAAGCATGAAGAACCAAGAGAATTGGGACATAGCACAGCGCTATTCTTCGCGACTTATGCTGAAGCAAGGTTTGGTTATGCTTGCAATTGGAGGAATGCTGATCGCACTGCCTATCAATGATGAAGTGTCTGCGGTTATTTCAATTGCATTATTGATAGTTAGCGTCATTGTTCTTTTCGTTCAAACCGAAAAGAGATTAAAATAAAAAAGGCCGACAATCGTCGGCCTTTCCTATCATTTGAAATTCTTATTTCACATCGAAGCGGTCCAGGTTCATTACCTTGTTCCAAGCTTTAGCAAAATCTTTCACGAATTTTTCTTTCGCATCGTTGCTAGCATACACTTCTGCAACAGCGCGTAATTCAGAATTTGAACCGAAGATCAAATCGGCGCGTGTAGCCATGTATTTAACATCACCTGTCTTGCGGTCTCTTCCTTCAAACAATTCATCGTCGGCATTCACAGCGGTCCAGATCACATTCATGTCTAACAATTGAACGAAGAAGTCATTCGAAAGTTGATCTTTCTTTGAAACAAAAATCCCGTTTTTTGAATTGTCGAAGTTCGCGTTCAACGAACGCATTCCACCCACCAAAACAGTCATTTCCGGAGCAGTAAGTGTTAGCAATTGTGCTTTATCGACTAACAGAGCTTCAGTTGGAACAGTGTACTTTGTCTTCAAGTAACTGCGGAAGCCATCTGCTATAGGTTCAAGAACTGCAAATGAATTGACATCTGTTTGCTCTTGTGTAGCATCCATGCGCCCAGGTGTAAATGGAATGGCAATGGTAACTCCAGCATTTTTCGCAGCTTCTTCAACAGCGATGTTACCAGCAAGAACAATTAAGTCAGCCATAGAAACTTTCTTTCCATCCTTAGCCTTGTTGTTGAATTCCTTTTGAATCTTCTCGTAAGCAGCAAGAACTTTTGCAAGCTGCTTAGGATTGTTTACCTCCCAATCTTTCTGAGGAGCAAGGCGTATACGCGCACCGTTTGCACCACCGCGTCTGTCTGAATTACGGTAAGTAGAAGCAGAAGCCCATGCAGTAGAAACCATTTCACTTGTGGTTAGTCCGGATGCAAGTAGTTGAGTTCTTAGTGTCGCAATATCATTGTTATCAACTGTTGCATGATTCAATGCTGGAATAGGGTCTTGCCAAATCAGATTTTCTTTAGGAACCTCTGGACCTAAGTAAGTCGTTTTTGGTCCCATGTCGCGGTGAGTTAACTTGAACCAAGCGCGAGCAAAGGCGTCTGCGAATTCTTCAGGATGCTCAAGGAATCTCCTAGATATTTTTTCATAAGCAGGATCAACGCGCAATGCGATGTCAGTGGTAAGCATACCTGCCATATGCTTTTTATTCGGATCGAAAGCATCTGGAACGTTTGCCACGCCGTTTTTCGGAGTCCATTGTTTTGCGCCCGCTGGGCTTGTTGTCAATTCCCATTCATTGTTGAAAAGGGTAGTGAAGTATCTGTTGCTCCATTGCGTTGGCGTTGAATTCCAAATTACTTCAAGTCCGGATGTAATCGCATCTTTTCCTTTTCCTGAATTAAAATCACTTTTCCAACCCAAACCTTGCTCTTCAATTCCAGCGCCTTCAGGTGCCTCACCTACGTGAGAGGCACTTCCAGCTCCGTGAGTTTTGCCGAAGGTATGTCCACCGGCGATAAGCGCAACGGTTTCTTCATCATTCATACTCATTCGTCCGAATGTTTCGCGAATGTCTTTTGCAGAAGCGAGTGGATCAGGAACTCCGTTTGGACCTTCTGGATTAACATAGATTAGGCCCATTTGAACGGCCGCTAGAGGCTTCTCGAGTTGTCTTCCTTCACTGTAACGTTTATCGTCAAGCCATTTCGTTTCAGGACCCCAGTATACGTATTGCTCCGGCTCCCATACATCAACACGTCCACCTGCAAATCCAAAGGTTTTGAACCCCATGTTTTCTAAGGCAACATTTCCAGCCAAAATCATCAAGTCGGCCCAAGAAATTTGATTGCCGTATTTCTGTTTGATAGGCCAGAGAAGTCGGCGCGCTTTATCCAAGTTTGCGTTGTCGGGCCAGCTGTTTTGTGGCGCGAATCGCTCCATTCCCGAGCGCGTGCCTCCGCGACCGTCGCCTGTTCTGTACGTTCCTGCGCTGTGCCATGCCATGCGGACAAAGAATGGTCCGTAGTTGCCGAAGTCTGCAGGCCACCAATCCTGACTGTTTGTAAGTAGTGCGTTGATGTCTTTTTTCAACGCGAAATAATCCAACGTTGTGAATGCTTTTTCATAAGAGAATTGAGCATCCATAGGATTAGAAAGGCTAGAGTTCTGACGAAGAACTTCTAGATTTAGGGCATTTGGCCACCAATCTCTGTTGTTTTGCCCGCTACCAATCACTTCTGTTTTTTGAGGCGATGCAGAAGGGTGAAATGGACATTGTCCTTGCATGGCTTCATGCGGTTGAGCAGAAGCATTTACTGCAGCAACGAGCCCTGTAATTACTAGGATTTTTTTCATTGAAAACTGTTTAAGTTATTTCTAGTTTGAACGTTCAAATGTAGATGCTAACTTATGATACAGATTATCAATAGTTTTTATAAAATTATAGATTTTACTTATGAAAGAAAAGCGGTGTTAATTTCCACCGTGCTGGTAGCATCTCCCGTTTTCGCTTAACGTCATCCGCCTGCAACGAGCCCCTGCTTTTGTTATTCCAGAGCATTGTACTGAAGTGCCTGATTTTTGATTTGATCCTGAACCATTATTCGTTTTAGAAGCTTGCCAATGCCAACACGTTTGACATACCTCTTTTTCAAGTTTCGTCTCTTGATCGTCTGGTAGAGCAGGGAAGAAGTCGATGCCTGTTCTGCTCTCTACTTCATCAATGCTCACAGCGAAAGTGTTAAGCGAAGCGCTCGATGAGGCGTTTGGAAGAATGAACCCTATTGCATGTATTTCGGGTTGGGTGTAATCTAAAATGACCTTATAATACTCCAGTGGAACTGAAACTCGATTACCTCCAATAGTTGGCAATCCAGATTTTAAGATTGGTCCAGTAACAATGTAGATAGCGTTGTAATCTGAAGCCCAAGAACGCATGAGTTCTTCCAATCTTTTCCATACACCCCTATTAAATCCTGGAAGCTGCGGACTCATGTTGCTGAAGTAAAAACTCTCTTTCATGGCCAAAGCTGACCAACCCATATCTGCAGCAGGGGCCAAATGACCTTTGTCGTATCCGGAATTGGCGTAGTCTGAATTCTCTGCGGTTCCGGTTGAAACCATTGGGTCGACGAGAAATTTATCTGTCCGCTCGAAAAGACTGTTGGTCTCTTCCTTCGTCAACTCGTAAGCGATCCATTTCGCTTGTTCGTGTTCTTCCGAATAGACAAAAGAATAACCCGAATGGGAAATTATTTTCTCGTTGGGAAGAATAGCAGGATACTCGAGATGGGTAATGTTCTCCGTTGATATAATTTCTTCCTTTTGTTCTTCTTGTTTGGTTTCTGTATTTGAAACAACAGGAGCACTGCTCGACTGAAAAGCATAAACAATTGCAACGACCAAGCAGAGCAGGGCGATGAGTATGATAATTCTTCTCGGTCGTTTTGTACTACTCATTTCAATTTGATTTATTCGTTCATGCCTTTGCCGTTAAAAATTGCTTCCATGCACTTTTCTATGCGAGAAAGGCGAGTGGCAGATTGCTTGGCTTGAGAGAAGTGCAGGAGGTATCCTCGCTGTCTGCCAGGAGTTAGGTTTTCGAATGCCGCTTTCAATTCTGGAAGCTCTTTGAATTTGTCTTTTAATTCTTCGGGCATTGGATATTCCGAAGTCTTCTTGGCTTCGACTTTCGCTCCTGATTTTTCAATTTCCGTCGCCTCGAAAATGTATTGAAGAATTGTCTTTTTAATTTTTAAAATTTCTTTGGCATTCGTAAACCGAAGTTGCCTTCCCGAATTTGAATTCTCTGTGGGTTGAATCAATATTTTTTCAGGATCACTGAGCAAGGCTCCCTTGAAAAACATGATGCTTGAATATTCTTTGAAACTTCCTAGCATAAAAATGTTTTTCTTCTTGAAGGTATAGGCTGGAAATCCCCATTTAACTTCTTCTTCCAATCCAGACTCCAATGCGATTTCTCTTAATGCTTTCATTTCAAGACTGCGAATAATCATTCGGCATTGAGGAGTGCCAACGAGCTTGCATCGGCCACAGCCTTCTTCGAGTATGATGTCTACTTGAGGGTTCATGATGTATCAAAGATACGAATGTCCTGCGGACGAATGTGCGAAGCACTGATGTCTTTCAGACGAATGTCCTGCGGACGAATGCCGATGGCGAGTCTTTGAAAAAGGGAAGAGAGGGGATGAAGAGGTAAGAAGAGGTAAGAAGAGGTAAGAA
>CAZEFR010000004.1:24688-43200 GCA_964511555.1 uncultured Chryseobacterium sp. | reverse complement strand
GTAAGAAATTCTCATTTGACTAGCCCATTCGTCTTAGTTTTCGACGTTGTTTCTTCGTGGTGATAGAAAGAATGAGATATGCAATAGACAAAGGAAAGAGCATTGCAAGCCCAAAAAGGAAAGTAAACAGAAAAGTAAAAAAGGTCGAATCGTTGTTTAATGATCCATAGAGCCAAGGAATAAAAAATATCCAAGTCATAAAAAATCCGAACGTCGCAACCACCAAAGGATAGAAACCAATTTTTTTAAGTTTCTTTTTTGTCTGGTGGTTTTTTTCATAGTTAGCTAAAAGTACTTTTTCATCGTCTGGAATGGAGTCGGAATGCGTTTTGGTCAGAATTTTATTAGTCTGAATAATATTTGAAAGATTGTTGTCTTTTATTGTTGAATCAGAATAATTTGATGTCAAAGTTGAATATTGCTCAGTTGCGACAATAACTGCTTCAGATGCTTTTTCTAAGGTCTTAGGCTCTTCAAAGGCAATAGGCTTTATACCCTTGGGAATATCTACATCATCATGGGAGAAGTTTCTTCCGGAAATGTAATAGCCCGATTGATAAACTCTTTTTTCAATGCTACATGAACTTATGATCGCAGAGAATAATAGTATGATTAGAAGATGCCTGTTCATTACAATAAAAATATAGAATATAATTGATTTGTTGGTATATCGAGTAGGTTGAATGGATTTGAACTTCTGGGCTATTTGCATTTCATTTAATTATCATCGAACTTGCAGGAAAATTCATTTTATGGAAAACTTAACAAGTATTCAAACCGAAGTTGACGCTTCTTTTCTTTATGCCTTGCTTGCAGAGCACGAGGAAGATTCGAATGTGGCGCATGTGTTTCGTGAGATGAGTGAAATTGAAATGGGACATGCGAAAGCATTTTTGAAGAGTAAAGGTCTTCCTGAATCCGATATGCCTGGCCCTTCAGGAAGAGCGAAAACACTAAGAAGAATTGGGAAGATATTCGGATATGATTATGTCTTAGGTGTTCTATTGGATACAGAAAAAGGATTGTCAGCAGGTGTATTGAATGCGCGCAAAAAGCAAAACATGCAGAATTCTATTTCAGACACTGCTCACGTTTCCATTCTTCGAAATATTCTCAATTCCAACAAAAACATATCAGGATCTGCATTGACTCGTTTCGAAAAACGTCACCGGAATGTTGGTGGAAATGCTATACGCGCTGCGGTTTTGGGTGGTAACGACGGATTAGTATCAAACTTCAGTTTGGTCATGGGTGTCGCAGGGGCGAGCTCGGGTAATGGTCCTGTGCTCATGACAGGCCTTGCAGGAATGTTAGCAGGAGCATTGTCTATGGCATTGGGTGAGTGGATAAGCGTGAAGTCTTCGCAAGAGCTTTCCGAAAATCAAATGGAATTGGAAGCCGAAGAGTTAGAGATTAATCCGGAAGGTGAACAACAAGAAATTGCTTTAATCTATATGGCTAAAGGTATTCCCGAAGCACAAGCAAGAGAGATGGCGGCTTCGATTATGCAGAACAAAGAACAAGCCTTGGATATTTTAGTGCGAGAAGAATTAGGAATTAATGCGGAAGAGTTAAAAGGATCTGCCATGGAAGCAGCCTACTCTTCGTTTTTCTTATTCTTAACCGGAGCTATTATTCCTGTGGTTCCATTCTTCTTTACATCAGGATTCACAGCAATCATTTTAAGCACCGTATGTAGTGCTTTCGGATTGTTTGGAATTGGTGCCGCTATCACCTTGTTTACTGGAAGAAACGTTTGGTTTAGCGGGTTCCGTCAGGTTTTATTCGGATTAATTGCAGCTGCAATTACATTCGGAATAGGATCGCTTATTGGCGTTTCCTTGGGTTAAGGTTCAACCAATAATTTCTGAATAATGATTTCTTCTCCTAATTTTAGTTGAAGAACATAAGTGCCTGGGTGCTCGAAGATTCTCCAGCGATTTTCTTCGCTGTGTTTCCCTGACGGGAAATTTCCAAGTTTATCGTGTGCGACTTGCTTGCCATTCGAATCGAATGCTGTTAATTCCACATCGCAATTTTTAGAACATGAAAATTCAATGCGGAATTTTCCGCTAGTAGGGTTCGGATAAATGGTAAATACATTTTTTGGAAGCGCAATTGCAGAAGCAACATCTACTGAATTCGGAACTAACCAAACTTCATACAATGTATCATTTGGGGCGCTCTGCGAGCCGTTATTCGTCCAGAAAATATTTTGACCTGTACTGCGAATTCCACCGAGCATGTGTCCCAATAAAATTTCACTGCCGTTGTAAGCGGAATTTAAATCAACAATATCTCCTTCAATAAATGGTAAGTTTTGGTTGAGAATGATTTCAGCGCTTGATCCCAAGAATCCAGGCATGATCGAAGGATTAAGTTCTTCTGCCCATTGATTGTTCGCATTGCGCGTAACACAAGCAATGTTCTTGGTAAAGGGCACATCGATATTCTGTGTAAGAACATCACCTTCGTAGTAATACTCCGAAATTCCACCAAGAAACAAGTAGTGTTGCTTTTGAAGTGCTTCGTCGTACAAAGAAACATGGGCGGTGTGGTACTGATTCAACAAATGTTGAAATTCAGGAACTTCAGCAATACCATTCGAATTTACTTCAACACAGTTCATGAAGGGCAAGTCTGCCAATTGCTGAAAAACCCCGCTGAATAGTGTGAAATTCATTTGTCCATTCGAATCAATTCCTTCCATCACATTTAGATCTCTTCGATGAAGTAAAGCGGGATCACTGAATTCCGATAACCATTCAATTTGAATTCCGCTTTCAGTTAACGTAGGAATAAATCGAGAAATTTTCTCGGTATAAGTCTGTGTGAAGGAAGGACCGTTCATGGGGTTGTACCGTCCTTCAAACTTGTGTCCGCCTGCTAAGTAATAAATACCATTCAGTTTATTTAGAGCACCTCCGGTCACAGCAAAGCGCTCGTCGGTAATGAAATCGAAACTTTCAAAAGCGAAGGTCCCATTGTCTTGTGCTTCAAAGAAAGTCTTCAAATTAATTGCCGTAAGCATCGGATAAGTTACGTGATCTTGTGACGTTGCGCTATAACCATATCCCCCCACAAGCCACAGAATACTATCGGTCTGATAGAATTGAATGTTGGTGGAAGAGAACTGTTCTGCTAACGGAGTATCAAGAATATCGAACTCAACCGGGGTTGAAGAGTAGTTGTTCAAATCCAATATTGAAATGTTAGAGGGCATACCATCTGCGGCGAATGCGGCGAATGGCTGACGTTCGTGAAGGCCATCTTTTCTTCCTCCAATGAGTAATACTCTGTTTTCCCAAACGCCGTAGGCGTAAGATTGCAGGGCAATATCTGGACTGGAATACACAGGATTTAAAACAACGGTATAAGGAAATTCTTGCGCTGCTGAATGAAGCGTTAAAAATGCTAGAATGAATACTGACATGATTCTCATAATGCGAAAGTAGGAGTTGATTCGAAATCTTTAGGTGAGGTTAGTCACGATTTTTCTGAGTGAGGAAACTATTTTGGTGAAATGTGAGTCTATCTGCAAATGGAGCAGCGGAGAGAATTGAATAGAACCTATATAAGAATTGGCCTCATGTTTCTAGCATGGGGATTCATGATTGCGTTTCGTGCTATGATTGTTATTCCAGAAGAGCCTGCTCCAATTGTTTACGAGTACCATCGCCCAGAGAAGCAGATTGAAAAGAAAGTTGAGCAGCGAGATACCATCTACCTGATGACTGGAGATTGGTTTTTCCCGTATAATTTCCAAATCTATAATTTCCCCTACTATGGTTGTGGAGGAGTGGTTTATATGGACAATTGGACTCATTATGGCTCTGGACCTTGGGGAGGATATCCGTTAGGGGGAGTTGTTACATTGCTTGGCGCAGATTCAGCTCGTGCAGACTCCTTGGTTGCTTTGAACAAAGATTCTGTGCTTAATGCAGCTCTTGATTCAAGCAAAATATACACAGTCAATAATAGTATTTTGAACCTTCCATTCAAAAAGAATAGAGTAAATGGAGTGTTTAAAAAGTTAAGTAGGTTAAAGAATAATTGGAAAACTCGGAGGGAGCGTCGTTCTGAGCGACGCGAAAATTAAAGATCTCAAATTATTTGTTGAAGTCTTGTAACTTTTAGTATGTTGGTGCGTCTTGGTTTTGTCGAATGAGCATAAGAGAATACAATGAAGCAGTAGACCTGTGGTCTGATCGAATCTTTGGATTTGTATTGAAGTTGGTGCGCGATAAAGAATTGGCAGAAGACCTTGTTCAAGATGTGTATGAAAAACTGTGGAAGAAGAAAGACGTGGTTGAAGCAAGCAAAGCGAAATCGTATCTGTTTACTTCAGCATACAACGCAGTAGTTGATTGGTCGAGAAGAGATAAGTTGAAGAAGAACATTCCCGCTTCAATGGAAGTTGCCGAGCAAGATCATAGCGGAGAGTTGAAAGCATTGATAGACGAGGGATTGGAACGATTGAGTCTTCAACAAAAACAATTGATATTGCTGCGCGACTACGAAGACTATTCATACGCCGAGATCGGAGAGATAACGAATCTCTCAGAATCAATGGTGAAAGTGACGCTCTTCCGAGCGAGAAAAGAATTGAAAGAATTTATAACCCTTTATTGGACATCATGAACGAATGGAATGAACATAAAGATGATGAGTTTCCGAAAGTTGAACGGACTGAAGTTTCGTTTGACAAGAAGGATTTTTTGAAGCGCTATGCTGTTTCCGATGAGGAACTAAAGAGTCATTTTCAAAAGGAAATTTCCGGTGTTCACTTGAATGAAAGCCGGAAACAGGGTTTAAAGAAGGAAGAGAATAATCGAAGTGTTTATTTCTGGATCAGCGGCATGGCGGCTGCATGGATAGTTGCATTGGTGCTTCGAACATTCATTGTCATACCCGACAATCCTGCTTCGGTGGAGTATGTTTATCAGCGTCCAGAGAAAAAGATTGATCAGAAGATTGAAGAGAAGTTCGAACAGCGTGATTCAACTATTTCCATCAGTTCTGAATGGCTCATCCCTTGGAACGATATCAATTTCCCGTTGTATTGTGGTGGAACGGTTTTTCAGAATAGGTGGAATCCAGAATATGGCTATGGCTTTCCAAACGGCACTATTCCTTCGACAGATTTAGTTTTCAATACGGTTATTGATTCCACATTTAATGAAATGAAAGTTGAAGTCAATCAAGATTCACTTTTAATGGCCAAAATAGATTCAAGTCTTCAGCAATTCAAACAGAAAGAAAATACAAAAGAGTATTTAACCATTCGAGAATTGATTGCACAGGAATTTGATGAACGCGTTGAGAAGTTTCAGAAGGTTAAACGGATTATTCGTGCGGCACGTAATAGAGATAACGATAAAGATCGATTGGTTGTTGATTGGAAAGGGAGAAGGTTTGGTTTCTAATGTGAAAAGAATGTCCGTAGGACGAATGTTGCAAGCAACGAATGTGCATACACGAATGTCTACGACGATTTTTATTTAAGGGATGATTTAGTTAAAGTTAAATTCAATGATATGAAAGCAAAATTTTTAGTTTTAATGCTTGTTGTTGCGGTAGGATCAATAGCGGCACAAAAGGAAGAGCGTTCTTCGAAGCAATTGAAAATTGTGGTTGAGGGTAGCGCAGTAAAGGATACCACAATTAAAGGAAATCAAAGCGATACCTTACACATTCGTTTGGGCGAGATGAAGATTGATATCTATCCCGATTCAACTTCGAGATTTATAACAACAGATAAAAAGTGTAAGTCGCTTCCAATAGATGATTTTCCTTGGTACGGTTTCGGGGGTCTACGCTTTGGTTTTTTGACGTTTATGGATGCGAATCAAAAGTCGTATGAGCCAGAGTGGCTTCAAAATCAAGGAAAAAGAAATTCAAGCGGGTACATAGGATTTGGTGTCATTAATACTTCTTTTGAATTGATTGAAGATAGATTTCGTTTAGGAACGGGATTAGGGCTTACATGGGAGACCATAGCCATCAATCGAAATTTACGATTGGCCGAAGCAGATACGTTTGGATTTCAAACAGGGAGTTTTCCTGTGAGCGATGTGGCGACATTAAATTCAACCTACATCACAGTGCCTTTGGTTTTTCAATACAACGGTAAAGTAACGGAACAAGACCGAGAAGATCTATGGATGAATCAAGAGCGCAATATTTTTCATGTGTCATTCGGTGTCATTGGTGGCTATTTAATCGGATCGAATGCGCTATACAAATGGAAGGAAAACGGTGACAAGCGCAAACAGCGCGTAGCTGGCGATTTCGGTGTAAATGAGTATATGTTAAACTTATATACAGAGGTTGGCTTTACTAGCAGCTTGTCATTTTTCTGGGAGTCTGCTTTGCTGCCAAAATTCTCAAGCGGAGATGGTCCGGAAATTTCTTCAAATGCCTTCGGAATTAAGATGAACTTCTAGCAAGTGGTTTTGGTTAAGTAGAGGTATACAACGAAGAAAGCTCGCAACGGCGAGCTTTTTTTTATTTGAATAAATCGGGAGTATATTCTTCTTCCGGAAAAGCGAATTCTATATACTTCTGATATTTCGATTCGTTCACCAATACAGGAAACAAATGCAATTTACTTTGTTCAACAACTGGAAAGGAATACGACTCTCTATCGAACGGATTTTCAAAAGTGAACAGGAAAATACCCTTTTCTTGATTCATCGTTTTCACGGTAAGATAATATTCGAGGGACTTTTCAATGTCTTCATAATTGAATGACAATATTCTGAATTGAATTTCATCTTCGCTTTCAGATTCAATAGCAGCAATGGGCGAGCCTTCAGGACCGTCGTAATAGATGTGAACAAGAGCAGAATCGTTGAACGCCCATGCCGACTCGAAGATGCCATCGCACGGATCGTAATAAACAAGTTTGCCTTGGTAGGCGTTTAACGGTAAAAATGTTTCTTTCAGATTGAATTTGAATTTTCTGAATTTTGGAACAGGCGGATAAAAAATCGTGTCAGAGGCTGTCCAAATATCGTTCATTTGAAATTTTCCTGGAGGCAACAAGTAAATCGCATGTCCATTCTCCCAGTTCTGAATAAAAAGCGTGTCGGATTGTGCATTTGCAGAAAATGAAAGTCCGAAAAATAATAGAGTGGAGAACAGTTGTTTATTCATACAATAATTCTTGAAGAGTAGAGCCCCGGTCTAATTGTTTAGAAGCTAGCCCGAAAGAAACTCCAAACCGAACGCCATATTGCTCACTAAAATTCGATTGTCCGTATCTGTAGTATAGTCCAACCATGGGAGTAATATAAGATGGGAAATAAGATTTCGTTTTATAATGTACACGAGCTACTGCGCTGCAACTCATTCCAAGGTAGTCTAGTGAATTATCAGACGACTCGAAGTAATCCATTCCTAGAGGATTAACCGAAAGGTGTAGGGCTTGTCCGTCTGGACCGAGATATACTCCAATCCCTTCAGGAATGGCCAAACAAAGGAGCCCAAGAGAGACTATTCCTGGAAATTCAGCATTTAAAGCAAGCAAATAAGTTCCCAATAAAGTCGATACTGGCGAATGAAAGGCTATGCTGTAGTCTTTGCTTAATCCCAATTTCAGACTGTAATTTAAGGTGAAGCGATTGCCAATTGGCGCAAATACATCTGCTCCTACTGAATACACGCTTGACTTATTAAAAGTTAGTTGTTCCAATGTAATTCCACCGTATATCTCGTTTTGCGCCTGGATTGAAAAGCCTCCAAGTGTCAACAGACCAAGAATAACGAGTAATTTGAATTGCTTCATTCTTCAAAAATACAAGGATTGAATTAAGAATCTGTTTATCTTGCGGACCTAAATAAAATTCAATGAAACGTAAACACATTGTACTTCTTGGAGCGAGCTTATTGGTATTAAGTTCGAATGCTATGGATCAAGGAGATAAAAAGAAGAAGCCAAAAGAAGAGCCGAAAAAATCTTCAGTTGTATTAGCTAATGAAAACGACAGCTTGTCCTACGCAATAGGTGTAAGCATTGCCAACAATATTTCAACGAGTGGTATTGAAGGATTGAATCAAAGCATAATGGGTCAAGCAGTTTTAGACCACGCGAACAAAACCAATCTCCTTCCAAATGAAATGGTAGACCCATACATTCAAGGAATATTATCAAGAAGAGAATCAGAAAAAGCAGCAAAAACGATGGAACAGGAAACAAATTTTTTAAAAGAAAACGGGCAGAAGCCAGGAGTAATAACAACTGAATCTGGATTGCAATACAAGGTTATTCGTGAAGGAATTGGATTGTCGCCAGATGATAACGATACCATCGTAGTTCATTACAAAGGTTCTTTGGTAGACGGAAAAGTTTTCGATAGTTCTTACGAAAGAAATGAGCCCATTACAATTACAGCTGGACAAGTAATTTCAGGATGGGGAGAAGGATTGAAATTGATGAAAGCAGGTGGACAATACGAATTGTACATACCGCAGAACTTGGCATACGGTGAGCAAGGTGCTGGTGGAGTTATCCCTCCATTCGCAACGCTTATTTTCGAAATGGAGGTTATTGAGATTAAACCGTCTAACTAATTAAAGAATCGATGAAGCGTTTTATAATTGCTCTAGCACTTTTAGGGTTGTGCACTGCTGTGCACGCGCAGAAAAAGAAGAAGTCCAGCGAAAAAGCTTTGATTACTCATGAGGATAGTTTATCTTATGCCTTTGGACTTTCTGTCATTGAAAATGCGAAAAGTGGTGGGTTTGAAAATCTTTCAGATGAGCTTATCATGCAAGCAATTCTAGACAGTAAAGCAGGGAAGGCTAAATTGGATAAAGAAAAAGCCACTGGAATCATTAATGCTGAAGTTCGCAAGAATTCTCAAAAGAAAAGTGACTTGAACAAAAAACGTGGAGAAGCTTATCTTGTTGAGAATGGAAAGAAGGCTGGTGTAAGAACTACATCTTCTGGATTGCAGTACAAGTCGAATGTTGAGGGAACAGGAATTGCTCCTGATAAAAACGACAAGGTAACTGTGCATTACCACGGGACAACCATTGACGGAGTAGTCTTCGACAGTTCCGTTGATCGAGGTAAGCCTGCAACTTTTGGGCTGAATCAGGTTATTCCCGGTTGGACTGAAGGATTGCAATTGATGAGCGAAGGTTCAAAGTACACCTTTTACATTCCGCAAGGGTTGGCTTACGGTTCAAGAGCTCAAGGAAAGATTGAGGCTTTTTCAACTTTAATTTTTGAAGTTGAGTTGATTAAGGTTGAGAAGATAGATTAATTTTTTTTGCAATTAGAACAATTGGAACAGCACTCATCGAGTGCTGTTTTTTTTGTGAAGAATCAGTTTGGTTATTTCAACTAAATTCTTAAATTGCAAAGCGACGAGTGTTTTTTGAAGCGTTTTTTTGTTTCTTTAAGCCCCGTACTATTGACCCACAAAACTAACGTCTTGAAAAAAATCGTATTCTCTGTTTTGTTTGTTTTTTATGCAGTGAGTATACTCTTTGCTCAGGAGGACTGCCAGTCAGCGGCGCCCTTTTGTACTTCAACTGGAGTGACTTTTCCCGCAGGAGTGGACAACGGAGTTGCGCAAGTTGGTCCTGATTACGAGTGTTTGTTTTCTCAGCCCAACCCAGCATGGTATTACTTAAATATTTCTCAGGCTGGAAACATCAATATAACATTAACAAACAGTGCCGATGTGGATGTCGATTTTGTTTGTTGGGGCCCCTTCAGCACTATTACTTGCAATAACGCTCTGTTAACCAATAATAGCTCTTTTGGTTGCTTTTCTTATCCCTGCGGAAATACTGTTGATTGTAGTTTTGATCCGCAGTCGACAGAAGTAGTAAACATTCCCAATGCCCAAGTTGGTCAGTGGTATATGCTGCTAGTTACGAATTACTCAAACGAACCAACTGAGATAACTGCAACGCAAACCGGAGGTCTAGGTGCCACAAACTGCGCAATTCTTTGCACGTTCGATGGAATAACGGCTAATCCAACGGCTTGTAACCAAGCGACACAACAATACAGTGTGAGTGGGAACATTTCGGTAATCGATCCTCCGAGCACAGGGACATTGACGATAACAAACTCCTGTGGTGGTGCGCCAATAGTTTTGAACCCACCTTTTGCATTGAGCATTCCATACACATTTTCAAATTTGTCGGCAAATGGATCGGCCTGCACAGTTACAGCGACATTTTCAGCAGATCCAACATGCACAGGAACAGTTAATTACAACGCTCCCGCTCCATGTGTGGCAACACCTTGTAACATGGATTTTCTGCAGGCAGATATTGGAGCATGTGACTTTGCAAATAACTCCTACGACGTGACGGGTTATGTAGAGTTTTCCAATGCCCCCTCAACAGGTCAGCTCGTTATTGAAACATGCGGAGGACAGCAGGTGACGTTCAATGCTCCTTTTGTATCACCGATTAACTACACAATTTTAGACATTCCCTCAGATGGTTTGGGATGCGACGTCACTGCATATTTTAGCGCAACGCCTACTTGTTCGAATTCGGTATCGTATAATGCTCCCGATCCTTGCGTATGCGCGGTGAGTACAGGTACATTTAATTCAGTAACAACAGGAAGTACAAATAACTCACAATATTTATGTTACAACGACCAGTTCGAAATAGTATCCAATAACGATTATTTATTTTCAGCCAATATTTTTGATGACGATACGCTTTATAATCCTGCTATCTGGTATTTGGTTTATGCTTGTCCGCCAATGGTCGGACAAGGGGGCCTAGTGGAGACAGATCCATGTTTAGTTGGAACACTCTCTACACAAGATATTGCAGATTTAAACGACGGTAGTTTTATAGCACAATTTCCCGCAGGAACGTTTACGAACAACACTGTTTATTTCACTCCTATTACAATGTACGATGTGACAACGGGTACGTATTCATTTACCAATTTTGATGGGATGTGTTATGACTTAGGTTCAACATATACCTACACTTATTTACCTGAAATTATTGAAGGGACTTCAACCCAAGACTGCGCCGCACAAACTCTGACCGTTAGTTTTTCAGGCGGGGCGCCTGAACTATTGGGCACACAGTTTACAGCAACCAATTTATTTCCGGCAAACGCATTCTTTGTTGACGATACTTCTCCGAACAATGGCACTATAGTGGTTGGTGGATTGCTCGACGGAGATATTGTAACTTATACAATTGAAGATCAATACGGCTGTCCTTACGCGTATACATCAGCACCTTTTGTGGGGCCGGCTATTCCAACAATAACCAATCAGAATCCGTTGTGTGTTGCAGATGCACCTGTGCAATTAAATGCGACCCCTGCCGGAGGAACATGGTCTGGTGTGGGTGTTTCATCAACAGGACTATTCAATCCAACAACAGCAGGTGTTGGTCCTGAAGTGATTTCATATACACCTGCGGGCTGCGCACTTTCAGGTAATCTGACAATAACGGTATTCGGTCCATTGGATGCGACAATTGTGAATCCCGGTTCCTTGTGTATAGATGCTAATCCGATTACTTTAACTGCGGCTAGTCCTGGTGGAACCTGGAGCGGTTTAGGAATAACCAATCCGGCGACCGGTGCATTTAATCCGAGTCTTGCAGGAGCAACAACAACAACAATAACCTATACCATTCCAGGCAACTGCGGAGATACAGATACTCAAACGATTACCGTGAATCCATTGCCAGTTGTGTCCTTCACAGCAGATGTAACATCGGGATGTGCACCCCTTACGGTTAACCTTACAAATACCAGTGTTCCGGTTGGAAACGGCTGCACATGGTGGGTAGATGGAGTTCCAAGTGGAAATAACTGCTCTTCGTTGAACTATACATTTGATACACAAGGGTGTTATGATATTTTGCTGTCAACTACTGACGGAAATGGGTGTAGCAGTACTTCTTCAATAGCCGACTATATCTGTGTTTCGCAGCAACCCGTTTCATCATTCAGTTGGTCTCCGATCAGTCCGAACGTGAGTAATTCCACAGTTCAATTCATTAATTATTCGCTTGGTGCTATAAGTTACGATTGGACCATAATGGACATGTATTACCTCAACGCTCCCGAGCCTGTGTTCACATTCCCGAATGAAGCACCGGGTGAATACAATGTTTGTCTCCTTGTCTCCAACGCAGACGGCTGTACTGATTTAAGTTGTGGAACTGTTGTAGTAAATGATCAGTTCAATATTTTCGTGCCGAACTGTTTCACTCCGAATGCAGATGGCAGAAACGAATTGTTCAAACCATCTATCAGGGGGGAGTCTTTGATTCAAACCTATGAATTCAAAATATTCAATCGCTGGGGTGATGTAATTTTCCAGACGAAGGATATGAATGACGGTTGGATGGGGAATGTTGATGGGGGAGAGTATTTTGCCCAAGACGCAGTCTATTCATGGCTCATTAAAATACTACCATCCAACGGTCAAGAGCCTTTCGAACAGACCGGTCACGTGACTGTTATTCGTTGATTGTAAATCTTTGAAAAGGTTGTGGGTCTATGCCTTACTTTCGCTGTTGCAAAATTTGTCAATGGGAAACAGTTTGGGAAAAAAAATAGGTTCGCTGTTCGTGCTTATTCTTTCGTCGCTTTTCGCGAATGCCCAGTGCATTGTCATTAATGAAGTTATGGCAAACGCAGCGGGGCCCTGTGATGGTTCTTGTACACCAAGCACCGCAGAGTGGGTGGAACTGTACAACACGTGCAACACTCCGCAAGATATTTCATGCTACGTGCTAACAGACGGTGATTTCGGTGTTACGTTTCCAATAGGTACTATCATTCAGCCTTACAGTTTTTTTGTAATTGGTTCTGCGAATTCAGGAGTAGGACTTAATCTGGATTGGGGAACATGCGGATGCACCTCGGGACCTGCTTCTCAAGTTGGAATATTCACAAATTCTTCTGAACAACTGGCTTTTGCAAATGAGAATGGAGTTATTCTCGACGGACTTTTTTGGGGAGGCGGACAATTCGCTCAAACACCGAGTTTTACCACTTCAGCGGTAAACGGCTGTGCAGGAGTTACGGTTAATCTCTCAGCTACTGACCCGGTTTTTAGTTCAGTAAGTGGACAGTCCAATAACGATGGTGAATCGATATACCGCGAGTGTGAAGGCCAAGACAATTGGTTAACTGGGGCAACGGCTCCAACTCCTGGTTCATCGAACTCAACATTTATTCCTTTAGTGTCATTACCAGCAATTGTGCAACCGTCTTGCGGGACGAGCGGTTCCATAGATGTTGCTATTTCGGGTGGAATTGGTCCATTTGCTTACGAATGGCTAGGTGCTACCAACACAACTCCAAATCTTGGAAACCTTCAGCCAGGAGATTACACACTGGCCGTTACAGACCTTGGTCAATGCGGAACTCCGCAACTGTATACCTACACCATAACACCTTCGCCGAACGATCCCGTCTTGACTTTAACAGCAACCTCCTTGTCTATTTGTTTAGGCGAGTCAACAACACTGAGTGCGAGTGGGAGTGACAACTATTTATGGAACGCAGATCCAACGCTGAATACAAACATTGGTGATGTAGTCATTGCAACTCCAACGGTGACCACTACCTATGTTGCCAACGCGAGCATAAACGGATGTTCCCAAACCAATTCCGTTACAATAGTTGTGAACGATTTTCCTGTTGCTACAGTCAATTCTAATTCACCTTTATGTGAAGGAAGTAATTTGAATTTAACGGCGACGAATGTCGCAGGTGCCGCCTATGCTTGGAGTGGTCCGAATTTATTCTCGTCATTGAATCAAAACCCAAGTATTACTTCGGTAACACCTTTGGCCTCTGGGACATACACTTGCCAAGTGGGCTTGGGAACGTGTATTTCCACATACACCCTTGATGTCATTGTCGACGCACTTTCTCCTTCAATAATAAATCCAGCAGGGCCCTTTTGTGTTTCCGATGCTGCATTTGATTTGAGTTCTCCGAATGAGCCGGGCGTATGGAGTGGACTGGGAATTACAAATTCGAATACCGGTTTGTTCCTCCCAAGCGTTGCAGGCGGAAACGTAAATACACTTATTACTTTCGACAGCGATAACTATTGTACTTCGCCCTCAACTTTGAGTGTTTCTGTCGCGGCAGCATTAGACGCTTCAATTTCATCACAGGTTCCTTTGTGTATAAATGGAAATCCTGTCCAACTGCAAGTTGCAAATGCTGGTGGAACATGGAGCGGAAACGCCGTTAATTCAAGTGGAACGGTAAGTCCAGCTGCGCTCGGAGTTGGAACATTTCAAGCGATTTATACTATTGCAGGAAGTTGCGGTGGAGCAGATACCCTAGCCATTCAAGTGGTTCCGCTTCCACAATTTAATTTTACTTCGAATGTAACAACGGGCTGTGCGCCCTTGAATGTACAATTCAACAGCTCATCAGCCTCAGCTCTATCTAGTTGCATTTGGAGCATCGATGGTCAGAATGTTGGAAATGGATGTGGAACTTTCAATTACAGCTTCCAATCTGCTGGATGTTTCACTGTTGCCTTAACTTCAACCGACGGTAATGGATGTTCGAATTCTGTTTCCATTACGGACATCGTTTGTGTAGATTTATTTCCTGAAGCGTCGTTTCAGTGGACACCAGTTACTCCTTCCTTAAACTCTCCTGACGTTGTATTCACGAATTTATCGTTGGGAAATACAACGAATTTGTGGGACATTGACGGCTATACATCATCGAGTACCAATGCTGAGTTCTCGATTTTAGAAGCAGCAGGTAGTTCTTTTCTGGCTTGCCTTGAAGTGGGCAATCAATACGGATGTGCAGATTCAATTTGTTATACCATTTTTGTTAATCGAGAGGAAACAGTTTTCGTTCCAAATTCCTTCTCGCCGAACGATGATGGAATTAACGATGTTTTTTTTCCAGTATTATCTGGATTTAATTTGAATGAAATTCAATACGAGTTTGGAATTTACAATCGATACGGTGATCGAATCTTCTATTCGCAAGATCCCGAGCAAGCTTGGATTGGTAACGCTTTCGGAAACGATTATTACGCGCAAATAGATGGTTACACCTGGACTTTGCGAATCATCACTTCTTCTTTCTCCGAGCCCATTGACCTAACTGGGTCGGTCGTCATCATCCGCTAGGTTTACACAAGCGCAGCATTCGCCGCAGGCATTCGTCCTGTGGACATTCGTTGCTCTGCAGCATTCGTCCTGTGGACATTCGTTGCTCTGCAACATTCGTCCTGTGGACATTCGTTGCTCTGCAACATTCGCCTTCGGCTATTTGATCATCTTTTTGAGATAATCCAAAATACTATCTTCCAATCCCGCCATGTCGCTTAACTCAATTTCCAACGAACGGGTTGAATTAATTAATTCAATCAATGAAAGAAAAAGAGATACACAAAATAAAATCAATGCTGTTGCAAAAGTGAATTCAGCAATGTCCATTTCTCCGCGGTAAATGAAATACATGGAAACAATAGCAAATGTGAAGCTGAGTACGCCAAAAATTTGCATGTTTTTTATTAGTCTTAATCTGAACTTTAAGTTCTTTATTTGTGCGTAAAGAAGGGCAGCTTCCTTTGGTTCACGGCCTATATATTTGTCGTGAAGATTTCGAATCACATTCGCCAATGCAAGGAAGCGGTTGGTATATGCGAGCATTATTAAGCTAATCGCAGGAAACAATAATGCAGGGGTGTTTATAGTTATATCCATGGTTACAATGAGTGATGCAAATGAAGTCAAAAATTTAATGTTAAAGACAGAATAAAGAACGTTAAATTAGCGCAGTTACAAAAGATGGGTCCGATTAAATCAAATGGATACTAAAATAGATGGAGGAAAAGTAGGAGCTACAGAAGATCTCTCTCTGCTCTACGGCAAGACGCTGAGGTTGCACGAGATTTTTATGCTCATTGTAGTTATTTTTTGTGTCATTTATACCGGTGTAGACCTTTGGCTAGGACAGTACCTTCAGGCTGCAATTACATTTTCAACCATTCTTTTCACAGGTTTTTCTTTTTTGCTTTACAGAAAGAAGAAGTACTTTTTATCCAAAGTATGGAACATGCTTATACTCACTGTAATTATTCAGGTTCTAATTATTCAAACTGGAAATGATTCATACGTATTTGTGTATTTTATTCCCCTTCTAATAGGTAACTTGTTTGTTTTTCAGGGTAAGGAGGCAAAAGCGGGTTACATCATTCTAGGCATAGATTCCTTGCTTATGGTGAACTCCATTTTGTTTTTAGATGACATGGTGGAGTTGCCGAAGATGGATATTGAACTTGCACGCCTGGACGGGTTTATGAATCTTTTGGGAGTATCTGTTATTTGTATTGCAGAAACATTTTTTATTGTGAAAGTCACAGATGCCATTCATCGAAAATTAGTACTCCGAACACGAGCCCTTAATTTGAAGAACGAACAACTTTTAGCCACACTGTATACAAGAGATCGAATGATGTCAGTTTTATCGCACGACCTTCGTTCCCCCATAGCCTCCTTGGATTCTGCTGCAGAAGTTTTGCAAACAGAGGGAATAGACGAAGAGACGCAGAAGGCGATACTGAATCAGTTTAAGGGAAGAACTTCCAGTGTTTTGGATTTAATTGACAAACTCTTACTTTGGTCGAGGACCCAAACAAATAGCATTCAGTTCGCAGAGAAGACAATTTCGCTAACTGAAGTTGAGAATGTTGTAAATAATATTTGCTCTTTGGCAAGCGGAGAGAAGGATATAATATTCAAAGTAAATTTTGGAAATGTAGACGGGGCAAGCATACAAGGAGATAAGGATATGTTAGAAACAATCTTTCGAAATCTAATATCTAACGCTGTGAAATATTCTCCAGATAAGAGTGAAGTTCAGGTAACTGCGCAATTAACTCCTCACGGTTGGTGTTTTAGGGTCATAGATTTTGGAGTTGGAATGACTGACGATTTTTTGAGGAAGATCAATGAGGGAGAGGTTATGTCAACGCGCGGAACCAAGAACGAGGTAGGTCACGGATTGGGTCTTCAATTGGTGAATGATTTTCTGCGCAAACACAATTCCACCTTGCTTGTTTCAACGTTAGAAGGAAAAGGAAGTGAGTTTTATTTTTATTTGAAAGCTGTTTAAGAAAATGCCAATAAATTTCGATCGGTCATACATACAGTCTTATTCATCTCTTGAATTGCTTGCGAAACAAGCGGTGGAGGGATTTATTACTGGAATGCACCGATCTCCGTATCATGGGTTCTCGGTAGAGTTTGCCGAACACAGATTGTACAATGTCGGAGAGTCGACAAGACATCTCGATTGGAAATTATTGGCGCGCACAGACAAGCACTTTGTGAAGCGCTACGAAGAAGAAACCAATCTCCGTTGTCAATTGGTAGTTGATGTTTCCTCTTCTATGCTTTTTCCGACCATTAAAAATGCCGAAGGCAAAGAATGGAATAAGTTGAAGTTCGCGCTTTATGGAGCAGCAAGTGTTATGGAACTCATGAAGCGTCAGCGCGATGCTGTTGGATTAAGTGTTTTCGCAAAAGAACTCATGCTTCATACCAAAGCGGGAAGCAGCCAAGCGCACATTCATTATTTGTATTCTGAAATGGAGAAGTGGTTGGAGCAAAGCGCGACTTCTTATCAAAATAACAGCAACGTTTCTGCAATCATTCATGAGATAGCCGAACGGATTCATAGAAGAAGTTTGGTAGTTGTATTCAGCGACATGCTCGACGACTCCAAGCAAGTGGAAGATGTGTTTCAATCGCTTCAACACCTTCGTCACAACAAGCATGAAGTCATTCTTTTTCATGTGGTGCATCAAGAGCAAGAATTGGATTTCAATTTTGAAAATAGACCCTACTCGTTTGTCGATTTGGAAACAGGCGAGGAGGTGAAGGCACATCCGCATGAATTGCGAAACGCTTATCAAGAAAAGATGAATGCGTTCCGCACTTCCTTGCAATTGAAAGCAGGACAAATTGGTGTGGATTATTTTCAAATGCCCATTGAAGAGGGAATTCAAAATTGTATGCTTCAATTTTTGTTGAAGCGTCAGCGTATGATGATTTAATTTTATGAAACATTTAGTGGTCTTAACTGGCGCTGGAACCAGCGCCGAAAGCGGTATTGGCACCTTTCGCGATTCGAACGGACTGTGGGAGCAATACCGCATTGAAGACGTTGCAACCCCGCAAGCCTGGCAACGCAACCCTGAACTTGTCACAGAGTTTTACAACCAACGTCGATTGCAATTGAACGAAGTGCAACCCAACAACGGACACCTTATTCTAGCTCAATTGGAAAAACACTTCCGTGTTTCGATCATTACGCAAAACGTAGACAACCTTCACGAACGCGCAGGTAGTTCAAACATCATTCATCTGCACGGAGAGCTTACCAAAATGAGAAGCGAATGCTGCGTAAATGAAATTGGGCAAATTGCCCAATCGACTTCAAGTTCGTGCGAACACGGAAAACCCTTGCGTCCGCATATCGTCTGGTTCGGAGAAGATGT
>CAZEFR010000004.1:0-24588 GCA_964511555.1 uncultured Chryseobacterium sp. | reverse complement strand
TTGTTTTGCTGAAACAAAATCTCCGCTGCAATTGCCGCTACTTCTGTTTCTTCAATCGACAATTCTTTCTTCAAGATTTCCGGAGTGAAATAGTCTTTCACGAAATGCGTATCGAAATTTCCAGATTTGAATGCTTCGTGATTAATTGCCCAAGAGCAGAAGTCTAAGGTAGTCTGAACTCCTGATATCTTGTATTCCGCAATGGCTCTGGTCATGCGCTCAATGGCTTGCTCGCGATTCGCGGCATGCACAATCAACTTCGCAATCATCGGGTCATAGTAAATTGGAATTTCCATGCCTTCTTCAAACCCATCGTCAACGCGAATGCCCGGTCCTTGCGGACGAACATACGTGTTCAATCGTCCAATGTCTGGAAGGAAGTTGTTCGTTGGATCTTCAGCATAAACACGAACTTCGAGCGCATGCCCGTTGATTGAAAGATCGTCTTGCGTGAACGCCAATTTCTCTCCGCGCGCCACACGAATTTGCTCCTTCACCAAATCAATTCCTGTAATGCTTTCTGAAACGGGATGCTCCACTTGCAAACGGGTATTCATTTCCAAGAAGTAGTAATTCAATTTATCGTCGAGCAGGAACTCTACCGTTCCAGCGCCTACGTAATCGCAGCTTCTGGCAGCGTCACAAGCGCTCTTACCCATGGCAGCGCGAAGCTCTGGAGTTAAAATAGCAGAGGGGGCTTCTTCAACCACCTTCTGGTGACGGCGCTGAATGCTGCATTCACGCTCGAAGAGGTGAACAACGTTTCCATGTGTATCTGCCAACACTTGAATTTCAATGTGTCGAGGTCCGCTAACGTAACGCTCAATGAAAACCGATCCATCTCCGAAAGAACTCACGGCTTCTGAAATGGCGCGCTCCATTTGCTCTTCAACTTCTTCAATCTTTTCAACGATACGCATTCCTTTACCGCCGCCACCTGCGCTGGCTTTAATGAGTATTGGAAGTCCAACCTCCAACGCAACGCGCTTCGCTTGTTCCACATCTGCAATGGCGTCTTCGGTTCCAGGAACCATGGGAATGTTGTACTTTCTTGCAGCAGCTTTTGCAGCAAGTTTACTTCCCATCATGTCTATACTATCCGGATTCGGACCAATAAAAGAGATTCCGTTTTCTTGAACTTTTCTTGCGAATCCGGCGTTTTCAGAAAGGAATCCGTAACCCGGATGAATCCCTTCAACGCCTAACTCTTTGCAAATTTCTATGATCTTGTCGGCTTGTAAATACGATTGGTTGGAAGGCGGAGGACCTACGCAAACAGCCTCATCGGCGTATTTCACGAAAGGTGCATTTCTATCGGCTTCACTATAAATAGCAACAGTGGCAATTCCCATTTCTTTCGCTGAACGCATAATGCGCAAAGCAATTTCTCCACGGTTCGCAACAAGAATCTTTTTCATTCCACAAAAATGAACATACAATGTCCATTTTGAAAATTATTCGTCACTTTTTCTTCGGTGGCGATTTCTTTTTCTTTTTCGGTTGAAATTTTATTGAATCGGTTACGATGACATTCGTATTTCCATTTGTGGTAAATGTTACATTCGGGGCAGTTAAATTGTAATCAGGCGATAAGTTAAAAGATGTAACAGACGCAGGTGAAGCATTCGTACTTTCTATTGAAGTTGGGGAATCATTTTCCACACTTCTAACAGACTTGGATTCGGTAGCGTCGTTCGCCGGTGCAAGGGTGTTTTCATCTTCCGCCTCATCCGTTGTCTGAGTCTCGTACATCTCCTCAACCTCACGAACTACAGGTGTCACATAAATTCCAGATACAGGTTGCAGCTCGGCATATTGTTCAGGATTTACTTTGAATTCTGAATTTTCAGAAACAGTGTCGTTCGTTGAATTTTGAATTTCGGTGTTTTTGGAATTGTTTTGGACGCTTGCCAATTGATTGGAATTATTTTCTTTCGGAACGAACCAAATCACTGCTCCAACAACCGCACCCATTCCAACCAAAGAAAAAGAAACCGTGCGAAATCCGCTCCACTTGGGAAGAGGAGGGAAGAGAATGTTCAGCCACACTTTGAAACGTGAAGGCTTTTGCTGATTGAATTCTTTCTTCAAGTTTTTCCAAACGGCAGCAGGGGGATCTTGCATCTCGTGCTCGGAAGATTCAATGCTTCCCAAAAGCATTTTGAGTTCATTGAATTCCTTTTCGTTGGAAACATATTGCAACACAAAGGCGCGTTCCTCTGGAAGCAAACCGTTGAATTCCTTGGTGCGCAAGAGACGCTCCAAGTCTTCGGGCTGATAGGTGAAAGGTTTTTGTGTGCTCATGATTTTAATAGAATGAAGAGAAATGAAAGTAAAAGTTCTTTGTATTCGTGAAGAATACCGTTGAGTTCTTTGAGGGTGTAGAAGATGCGCGATTTCACGGTTCCTTCCGAGCAGCCCATGGTTTCTGCTATTTCCGGATTGCTGAGTTCATGCACGAACCGAAGTTCGAAAGTGGTTCTTTTGGTTTCGTCTAATTGCGACAGCGCATCTTGCAGTGCCTCTTCGAATTTAGAACGGTCCATGTCGCGGTCGTGTTCGTGCACCTCGGCTGTCGCAATAGTCATTCGCGCTTCGGCGCGAACTTCATGCTTCGCATATTCATTCTTACACTGGTTGTGCGCCATGCTGTAGAGCCAGGTCTTGAAATTGCGCTTCACATCGAAGCCTTCGGCATGACGAAAGACTTTGCTGAACAGCTCTTGCGTGAAGTCGGCCGCAACCTCTTTGTCTTTTCGCAGCATGCGAAAGAAGTAAGAATGTATCGGCCGGCTGTAACGGGTGTATAGTTCTTCGAAGGCGCGTTCGTTGCCGGCCGCAATCAGCGGCATGAGCTCTTCGTCTTTGAAGGAAGCATACGTTTTATGTTTGTTGAATAGTGCCAAGAGAAGGGTGTTTCATGCCGCTGTACAGGTAACGCACAGATCGGTTCAATTATTCATATTTATTTTTTAAATCCAAACGGTCGCGCAGTTCGAACAACATCATCGCCGTCGCTCCCCAAATCAAATAGTCGTTATACCGAATGGCCGGCACCGACTTCGTTTGCTTTATGTGCGGCATGAAGATGTCCATGCGCTCAGTCTTCATCTTCGCCCCGAAATGTCTCAGAGGAACAGGAACTAATGCTGCCACTTCTTTTTCATCGGGAGTCAATTTCGGAATTTCATTCAGCACCGTTGCAAAGGGCTGAACCAGCAAGCGGCTGGGAGGAATGAAGATTTCATTCAATTTAAAATATTCTTTTTCGGATGGAAGGGAAAGCCCCACTTCTTCGTTCAACTCGCGCAAGGCCGTGTGCAAAAGACTTGCATCGCCCTCGTCTTTCTTTCCACCGGGAAATGCCATTTGTCCGCTGTGAACCCCATTATAAACCGGACGCTGAATCAGGGTAAGACCGGCATCGCCTTCATGCGGATGTAGCACAATCACTACAGCGCTTTCGCGCGGAGTGGGCGTGAGCTTTCGCGCTTCAGCTGCGCTCTCGCGAATGTAGGCGTCGAGTTCGCTATAAGCCTTCGGCTCGAAAGGTTTCAATAATTGTTCTTCAATCCACTGCATAGTTTTCATTTCAAAGTCAAAGTAGAACTAACTTCGTAACGCGATGCCAATTTACAGACTCTCAGACGAATTGTGGTTCCCCGGTCCAGAGGAATTTGAAGACAATCTTGTTGCTGTTGGCGGAGATCTTTCTGTTTCAAGATTGTTGCTCGCTTATTCAAAAGGAATTTTTCCATGGTACGAGGAGCCCGGAGAACCGCGCTGGTACTGTCCGGAAGAACGATGTGTCTTTCACGTCCCTTCCTTCAAACCAAGTAAATCAACTCGTTTGCTTTACGACAAAGGTGTTTACACCTATTCGTTTGACCGAGCATTTAATCAAGTTGTCAGAGCTTGCGCGGGCAATGGGCGAGAAGAAGAAACGTGGATTCTTCCTGAAATGATTCAAGCATATACCGAACTTCATGCCTTGGGATTTGCCCATTCGGTAGAGGTCTGGAAAGGAGATGTTCTTGTAGGCGGATTGTATGGTGTGAATTTGGGCGGAATGTTTTGCGGAGAAAGTATGTTTTCAACCGAATCGAACACTTCGAAATTGGCGCTATGGCATTTGATCCAACGCTGCAAGCAATACGGAATGGAATGGGTAGACGGACAGGTGGAAAACCCGCATTTGATTTCACTGGGCGCTGAACTTATTTCTCGCGACGCCTATCTCGAACATCTGGAAAAGGCTATTGAACAAGAGACTCACAGAGGGAAATGGTAATTTTTCATTTCGAATTAAACCCTTTTGAATCCTTCTCTTCTAAACAGTAATGGTAGAACGTGAAAAAGAAATCTTAACACTAATTTCCGTTTCAAGAACGCGAAATAAAGGATATGAGATGCTTATTTCCGACTACCAGAAACAATTGTACTTTTTTATTCGAAGAATGTTATTGAACCACGAAGACACCAACGATGTTTTGCAAGAGACTTTCGTGCGGGTATTCAAAGGAATAGACAAATTTCGCGGAGAAAGTAAATTGGGAACTTGGATGCACAGCATTGCTTACAGAGAGGCGCTCGGACACATAGAGAAAAGTAAGCGAACGGTGAAAGGAGATTGGGACGAGCTTATTTTAAATAACGTAAGACAGTTGGAAGAGGATGCACACTATACGGGCGATGAAATGCAACTGCGTTTGCAAGCCATGGTGGCAGCACTTCCGGAAAAACAACGCGCTGTGTTTGTGATGAAGTATTACGAAGAGAAGAAATACACAGAGATTGCAGAGATTACTGGAACCAGCGTGGGAGCTTTGAAAGCGAGCTTCCATCACGCAGTAGAAAAAATAAAACAAGACATTCAACACAATGAAATGCGGGTTGAATTAAATGCAAAAGAAAATGAAGAATAACGAGTGGAACATTCCTTCCGATTATTTCGAAAAAAATAAAAAGATCCTCATGCCCGTTCGGAAGTTTCCAACAGGGAAATTGCTGCTGGCTTTGGCTGCGGCGTGTGTCATTGGTGTTGGTTTTTTTATGTGGAAAGGAAAAGACCAAAACCAAGAGATTGTGAAGTTGGAACAAAAGAATGAGAAACAGAATGAGAATGAGAATTTGGTTAAGAGAGGGGAAGAAAGGGGAAGAGAGGGGAAGATAGAGAATGAGAAACAGAATGAGAATGAGAGTTTGGTGAAGAGAGGGGAAGAAAAGGTAAGAGAAGGTAAGAGTATAGAAGAGGTTGCGGAGGGATTGAAAGAAATACCGAGGGAAGAGCTGGTAGCGTATTTATTGGAAGAGGATACAGATTTAATAGAAAACATAAATTAAGAAGAGCATGAAAAAGACAATGATTCTTATACTGTGTATTTGCACCTTGGGTGTATTCGCACAACCCGATCGCGAAGAGCCGAAGCGCAGCGAAAAAGTTCAAGCGTTAAAACGGGCTTACATTACAAGTGAATTGGCATTAACCCCCGTTGAGGCAGAAAAGTTTTGGCCCGTTTACAATGCGCATGAAGAAACGCAAAAGACTCATCGCAAGGAATTGAAAAAGGTCATGGACAAGATGGAAGCGGTAGGTGAAAATCAGAAGGCTTTTGAATCGTTGAACAATGAAATTTCTGCGCTTCGCGTGAAGGAAGTTGAAGAAGATTCGAACTTTATGATTGCATGCAGTAAAGTCATTGGGGTTCAGAAAACCGCGAAGCTTCCTAGTATTGAGCGGGAGTTTCATAAAGTCTTGCTGGAAGAAGTTGGAAGAAAGAGCGATCATCCTGGTCCCCCTTCTGGAGGTCGGCCACCGCATGGCCCCAGACAAAGAAATTTAGATTAGATCCCGCCAATTTGAAAAAAGTTTGCGAACCTGATAAATGTAAGCAACCTTTTGCCTCTGACTGAGTTATCTTCGTAGTGCCTAAACCTTAAACTATGAAGCCTCTTTTACTCGGGTTTTTATTGCTCATTATTTCTGCATTTTCAATGCAGGCTCAGGAATATTCTGTTGCACGTCAATGGGATGAAGTTGTTCTTCAAGCCATTCGCAATGACAATGCGCGTCCCACTATTCACGCACGAAATTTATTCCACATTCACGCCGCCATGTATGATGCATGGGCGTTGTTCGATGATACCGCCAAGACATATCTTATTGGGCAAACCGTTAATGGGTTTACTTCAGCTTTCAACGGCATACAAATTACAGGAAGTGTTCAGGTTGCTCAAGAAAAGGCCATCGCATATGCCGCCTACAGATTGCTAATTAATCGTTATCAATTCTCTCCCAATTGGCTGAACACGCTGACAATGGCGAATTTTTTAATGTCCGGAATGGGGTTTAGCACCGCAATCACCTCAACAAATTACAATGACGGAGATGCCGCTAAACTAGGTAATTACATAGCTGCGCAATACATCGCGTATGGCAATCAAGATGGCTCCAATCAACAGTTCAACTATTCCAATCAATATTACCTTCCCGTTAACGCACCCATGCTTCCAATTTTCGCAGGTAATCCCAATCTAGTGGACATAAATCGCTGGCAGCCTTTGAACCTAGCCAACTTCGTGGATCAAAATGGATTTCCTGGTTTGCCCACTCAGCCTGCCCTTTCAGCGGAATGGGGAAACGTTAAGCCATTTTCATTGAAAGAGGAAGACAAAACGGTTCACTTTCGCGATGGTAATTTCTGGAATGTATACCATGATCCGGGACCACCGCCCATGCTTCTTCCCGACGATACAGCATCCTTGGACCACCCGTTTGTTTATGGAAATTTAATGGTTGCAACATGGTCTGCGCATTTAACACCAGACGACAACGTCTACATGGATATCTCGCCGGCTAGCATTTGCAATGTGCCAGCTTACCCCAATTCCCCAGAAGAGTATCCGAGTTTTTATAACTTATTAGACGGAGGCGATGTTGGAACAGGTAGGCCTTTGAATCCGAAGACAGGAATGCCTTACGATCCTCAGATTGTAAAACGAGGAGATTTCACGCGTGTCTTGGCCGAGTTTTGGGCAGATGGACCTTCAAGTGAAACGCCACCAGGGCACTGGTTTAAATTGCTGAATTATGTGAGTGACCATCCTCTGTTCGAAAAGAAATGGCGAGGGGAAGGTGCGGTGTTGAATGATCTAGAGTGGGATGTCCGTTCATATTTCGCTTTGGGCGGGGCTATGCACGATGCTGCAATTAGTGCATGGGCTGTTAAGGGTTATTATGACGGAAGCAGGCCTGTTTCAGTGATCAGAAAAATGGCTGATTATGGACAATCTTTCGATGAAAGCCTACCGAACTATCATCCGCAAGGCTTGCCACTTATACCGAATTACATTGAATTGGTTCTTCCATCAGATGTAGGAAATGGATTCATGTCGGAAGATGTGGGACAAGTGAAAATTCGCACATGGAAAGGACCAAGTTACATTGCCGATCCGCTCGTAGACTATGCAGGGGTAGATTGGATTCTAGCCAAGAATTGGTGGCCGTATCAACGTCCAACTTTTGTAACCCCGCCATTTGCTGGATACGTTAGCGGACACTCGACTTATTCAAGAACTGCCGCAGAAGTCATGACTCTTCTCACGGGTGATGAGTTTTTTCCGGGTGGAATGGGTGAATTTGTCGCGAATCAAAATCAATATCTTGTGTTCGAAGAGGGACCAACAACAAACGTTGTCTTGCAATGGGCCACCTACAAGGACGCGGCAGACCAATGTTCATTGTCGCGCATTTGGGGCGGCATTCACGCGCCGTTCGATGACATTCCAGGAAGGAAGATTGGTATGGTCGTAGGCCCAGAATCTTTCGATTATGCAGAAGAGATTCAAACTGGGGGCGTTCCGTTGATTTTAAGCGTGACCTATTCTGATCAAATCATATCGTCTTCTGATATTGGCAGTACTGTGAGTGCTTTTTTCCATTACAATAAACCCATGCAGTCCGCAGCCTTGCCTGCTGTTTCGTTTGCCTCTATAGATCTTACAGCTTTGGGTATTTTAACTCAGTCGAATGCTTTTTGGTTAGATGACACAACCTTTGTCGTTGAGTTTGCCGTGGCTCAAGCTTCCATGCAATTCAGCGGAATTAGCTTTCGTGTAATTGGTGGAAAAGCTACCGATGGTTGTCTTGCTAGAGCATACATTGGTGGTAATTGGAAAATTGATATGGTTCGTCCGGAAGTTACGGCTTCTGCAGCGTCAGACATCTGGGTGACTGATGCAACGGCTGTAGCGGGAACCACTGAGGTGACACTGTATTTCAATAAAACCATGGACATAAGCAATCCGTGTTATTTAAATTTTGTAGATCAAACACCAGCTGGAGTGACCCAAAACATTGCGGCAGGTTATTGGAGCAATGCAACCACATACCATGCGGTCTTCAATGTTTCTGATATGAATGAAGAGTGGCAGAATGTGCATTTACATTCGTTAACAGCAAGCGATTTAGCGGGTAATCTTCAAATTGAAGACACCTTGTTGAATGTTCTGAACATAGACACGCGAAACCCATTGGCAAACGTAACGGCTTCAAATGGTTTGTTGAATGATGCATCTGCAGGTTCAATGTTCCAATTGAATTTTTATTTCGATGAGGAAGTGAATGATACACAATTGCCTGCAGTTACTTTTGTTGAAGGTAACCCTACGTTGAACTCTTTAAGTTTCGTTTCTTCAACATGGAATTCAAATACAGATTTCGTTGTTGAATATTCTGTGAATGACGCCGGAGAGTTATTCCCAGCATTAACCCCAATCATTAACGCACAAGATGTTCACGGCAATGTGGCGATAGTTGTTGAGACAAGCTCATTCATGATTGATACAGAGAATCCGACTGTCGTTCAGATTATTCCTTCAACAACCTTGTATGAAGGATTGACTTCCGACTTTTACATAGATGTGGTTTACAGCGAGTCAATGAGCGCAACCGCAGTTCCAACATTGACGTTCGCGGATCCGTTTATTTTAGATTACTTCACGCTAACGAATGGGGCATGGATTGACGGCTTTACTTTCAGATTCATCTATACACTCACTCTTCAAGGAATGCCGTTTTCAAGCGCTGATATTGATGTCAATTTAGCAAATGGAACAGACGAGTTAGGCAATCCGTTCATCACGTCTGATTTTGCCGATGTACTTACCATAGACATTTTTGGAAGTGTTAGCGAGTCTGCACTGAATGCCATTCACGTTTTTCCGAATCCAACCTCTGATGTGGTGATTGTGGAAGGAATTCATTCCATGTTGAATCTAACCGTTCGCGACGAAGTCGGAAGAATCATCCACGCTGGAAGATCGGCTAGCCGCATTGAAATCAATGTTTCAAACTGGGCAAGCGGAATTTACCTGATGGAGTTCAATGATGGGAAGGGGATGAAGCAAGTACGCTTCGTTAAGAAGTAAAAGTATTTAAGATCAATTTGCAGGCGAATCAGTTCGCTTTGCTAATTGATCTTTTTTAATTTGTGCTTCCGCTTCCATTTTCTCGAACGCGGAAATCACTCTCTTCACTAAAGGATGACGAACAACATCGCTACCTGTAAGTTCAACTACACCAATGCCTTCAACACCGCGAAGCAAGTCAACGCTGCGCATAAGTCCGCTTGGCTGGTTGCGAGGAAGATCTATTTGTGTGGAGTCACCGGTAATAACGAACTTGGCCTGCTGGCCCATGCGCGTAAGGAACATCTTCATTTGCGTAACGGTAGCGTTTTGTGCTTCATCGAGAATCACAAAAGCTTTGTCGAGCGTACGTCCTCGCATAAACGCGAGTGGAGCAATTTCAATCACCCCCTTTTCCATATACTCGGCTAGCTTTTCATAAGGAATCATATCCATGAGCGCGTCGTACAACGGTTGCAAATACGGATCGAGTTTCTCTTTCAAATCACCTGGAAGAAATCCGAGGTTTTCTCCTGCTTCAACGGCAGGACGTGTTAAAACAATACGTCGAACTTCTTTGTCCTTCAGAGCTTTTACTGCAAGTGCTACGGCAGTGTATGTCTTTCCGCTTCCGGCAGGACCTATGGCGAAGAGCATATCATTCTTCGACATAAGTTCAACCATTATCTTTTGATTCGGTGTCCGCGCTGTTATCTTGTTTCCCCCGGGACCAAAGACAAGCACGTCTCCGTTAGGTGTTGTTGTTTCAGGCGCAGGTACTTCTCCAAGTGCCATGCGCTCCAATTGTTGAAGGGTAAGGCTGTGGTATTTTTCAATGTGCCAAAAAATAAGGGTCAGAAAATCGTCTAAGCGCTGTAGCTCATCATCGCTACCAATGGCCTTCAGCATATTGCCGCGGGTCATGATTTTCAGCTTAGGAAATTTCGATTGTACGAACTTGAATTTAACGTTGTTCGGACCGAAGAATTCAATAGGATCTATTGAAGGAAGGACGAGCTCTTTTTCTGCCAATTTTTTGCACAATTAATTGTGTCGAAAATAATGGATAATCCCGTTGTACACCTTTAATTTTCCATGAAATTTGTGATTACTTCTTACATCCATGTCAATTGTTGCGCTTATATCAGATTTAGGAACTAAAGATTATTATGTTTCTTTAGTTAAGGCTGCGCTATTGAATCACAATCCGCATATTATTCCCGTTGATATTTCACACAGTCTTAGTCAAGGAGAAATAGGTGAGACCGCATTTATGCTCAGAAGCGTTTGGGAAAATTTCCCGTTCGGAACTGTGTTTTTGAACGGGGTGAGTAGCATGAAGCATGGGAGCACGGAACATATTATTATCGAGTACAGAAACCGATATTTAATAACAGCAGATAACGGGACGTTTTCTCTCATGTATCAGTATGATGTCATAGAAGATTTTAAAGTCTTTTTGCTGAAGTTAGAAGGAGAAGATGATAAGCGGTTTCCAATGTCTGGAGTGTTTGCCAAGGCTGCAGCTCTTATTTCGCAAGGAAACAACCCTGAAAACTGGTGCGAATGCATTGAAGATATGTACAAGCTGAAAGGTTTGGAGCCCTACACGGTGGGACAAGATTTAGTTATTCAGGTTATATACGCAGACCATTTTGGGAACTTGTATTTCAATTTAACCAAGAGATTGTTCGATGAAGTGGGAAAAGGAAGAAGTTTCGCCATTCCATTTAAACCACAGACAACGATTAATAAATTTCATGAGCGATTTGTAGATGTAGAAGAAGGAAGTGAAGTCGCTTTTTGGGGACAAAATGGTTTTTTAATTATTTCGATGAATAGAGGCTTCGGTGGTAAAACAGGTGGGAAATTCGATAGGCTCATGGGTCACACTGTTGGAGATTCCTTAACAATTTCATTCCATGGTGACGAGAATCGTTAAGATGTCATTCGATAAAAGCAAAGCAACGTTGTTCCTTGAAATTTTCAATGAACATCGCGAACAAATTCGTGCGGCTGAAGGCTGCACGTTTCTCGAGTTGTGGCAAACGGAAGAAAACGATTCAATCTTTTTTTTCACCCACAGCAAATGGGAGAGCGAAGAGCATTTGAATAATTACAGGCATAGCGATATTTTTAAGATCGTTTGGCCGAAGACAAAAGCGTTGTTCAATGCTACACCTCAGGCATGGACAGTCAACAGCCTCATAACATTGCCGTAATGAAAGAGCTTGTGACACCGGATGTGGCTTTTCAAAAGATAAGTAAAGTGTTTCCGGAAGCAGGAGAAGAAATTGTTTCCTTGCATTTAGCAGCCGGAAGAAGGTTGGCTGAAGATGTTTGTTCAGATCGCGACCAACCGCCATTTCATAGAGTCATGATGGATGGATATGCTTTTCAATTTTCCGCTTGGGAAAAGGGCATTCGAGAATTTATTGTTGAAGGAATTCAAGCGGCTGGAGACGCTCCTTCAACATTGAAAAATGAAAACGGATGCATTGAAATCATGACAGGAGCAGTGCTACCGAATGATTGTTCGGTTGTTATTCAATATGAAAAATCAATTCGAAATGAAAACGCTGTTCAATTTCAAATTGAGGAAGCGAAGCACTTTCAAAACATACACGCCAAAGGATTCGATCAAAAAGAAGGCGATAAGATATTAGCATCGGGAACTACTATTGGTCCGCTTGAAATAGCAGCGCTAGCCTCTGTGGGAAAGGCAAAAGTGAAAGTGTTTAAGCAATTTTCTGTAGCTATAGTTTCAACAGGAAGTGAATTGGTGGAAGTTCATGAAACGCCCGCCGATTATGAAATCCGTTCAAGCAATTTAGAAATGCTTCAAGCATTGTTGTCTCCGCATTGCAGTAGAGTAAGTGTCTTCAGATTGTCTGACGACGAGCAAGAGACGACGCATTTCATTCAACATGAATTAGAAAATTTCGATATCGTTTGTTTTTCTGGTGGTGTGTCGAAAGGGAAATACGATTTTGTTGCGAAGGCTTTAGAAACGAATGTTGTTCAAAAACATTTTCACGGCGTGAAGCAACGTCCGGGTAAACCGTTCTTCTTCGGAAGTAAAAACAACGTTATGGTCTTTGCCTTTCCAGGCAATCCCATTTCAGTGCTGCACTGCGCAACGCGCTACTTGCTTCCGCATTTAAGAAATCATTCTGTGGAAAATGTGCGGTGCATTTCAACCTACAAGAATGCATCTGATTTAACAGTGTATGTTCCTGCGTTCCTTTCAACCAACAACGACGGAAATAGAATGGCAACGATTGTTCGTCAGAATGGATCTGGCGATTACATGGGTGCTTTGGGTGCAAACGGATTTATTGAAGTTCTTCCGAATACGGAAGTGAACGAAAACGATCTTCTTTCGTTCTACAAATTCTAACCTCCAACCGAGGCCATACTCTGAAAGTTTTTCGTAACCTGCATTTCTTCAGCAGCGAATCCATCTTTCGGTTTTGTTAAACATGCAGCTTCTAGCGCGTGTTGAATTTCTTCGTTTGTTTTTCCTTCACGAAGTAAGGTGCGAAGTAGGAGTGAAGGTGGAGCATACAAACAAGATTTTACAAATCCTTCCGGTGTAATGCGAATGCGATTGCATGTCCCGCAGAATGTTCTGCTGTAGGCTGCAATAATTCCAACCTGACCAACGTGTCTGTCTATTGTGTAATTCTGCGCTGTAGCCCCCGCTTCGAAAGGCACAGGAGTTAAGGAAGGAAAGTGATGCGTGAGTTCTTGCTCTAACTTTTTCCAATTCCACTTCACGGCATGGTGATATTCTTTCCCGTTGAACGGCATCTCTTCAATGAAGCGCACACGAACGTCTTTGTCTTTCGTGAGTTGAGCCAATTCGAAAATATCTTCTTCGTTGTGGTGCTCGAGAATGACAGCGTTAATGCTCGTCTTTATTTTATGTTGAAGGAGTTGCTCCAATGTTTGCTGCACTTTGTAAACTTCATTGCGCTTGGTCATGGAATGAAAACGCTCAGCATTCAACGAATCGATACTGAGGTTAACAGCGTCCCAGGGGAATTGAAAAAACAGTTCTGAATTTTTCTCGTTGAAGGTTCCATTCGTGGTAATACCAATGGAATGAAAGGCTTTCATTTCGAAAGCGTGTTCTGCAATTTCGAAGAAGTCACCACGTGAAGTGGGTTCACCACCCGTAAAACGAATCTTCGTTATTCCGCTTGCGGCGAGTACTTCCAACATTTTTTTCCATTCGGAAGTAGAAAGCAACTGCGCGTTCTTCAACCACTTCAAACCTTCTTCGGGCATGCAATACGTGCAACGCAGGTTGCACTTGTCTGTAACAGCAAGGCGCGCATAGGTAAGTGTTCTTCCGAAGGAATCGTTCAACATGAAAAAAAATTAAGCTTGAAATCCGTTTCGAAAGTAAGCCAAATCTTTTTCAACCGATAACAACAAGAGTTTTCCGTCTATGGTGAATTCTTTGTGCCACGACTCTTTGTTCGAAGAGAGGAACGCTTGCATCTCGAAGTCAGGAATATGCAATTCCACTTCAGGCGCATTCCAGATCATTTCACTCAATTGATCTTTCGAAGGGAAAATACGAAAGACCAATTCAACACCGTGAAAGATAATACAGCTCACTTCAACCGCTTTGCTCTTCTTCAACTGTTCCGCTTCTTTTTCAGTGATGCGAAAGCGAAGTGCGTTTTGTTTGATGCGAACCTTCATTATTTGATCAATCCAATTTCAGCAAGGCGCTCGTTCAAAAAATCAATGGCAACAATGGGAGCAAAGGCAGGCTCTTCTCCGGCAGGAACACACGAAGGCAGACAATCGAGTTTCATTTCCATTCTTGGATGAAGGAAGAACGGAATGCTGAATCTTGGGGTGCTCCACTTTTCGCGTGGAGGATTCACCACTCTGTGCGTGGTGCTTTTCAACTTGTTGTTGGTTAAACGTTCAAGCATGTCGCCAACGTTCACCACAATATGATCGGGCAATGCCGTAACAGCCACCCATTCGTTTTGCTTGTTCAATACTTCCAGTCCTTCAGCGCTAGCGCCAATGAGAAGCGTAATTAAATTAATGTCTTCATGCTGACCGGCGCGCACGGCATTCTTCGGTTCGGCAGTAATGGGCGGATAGTGAATAGGACGAAGGATGCTGTTCCCGTTGTGAATGTGAGCATCGAACCAGTTTTCTTCCAAGCCCAAATGCAACGCAATGGCGCGAAGCAGATGCTTTCCGGTATTTTCTAAATCTTTGTAGGCTTGAATCCCCACTTCGAAAAACGACGGGATTTCTGAAACGTGAATGTTTGCAGGATAACTAGATTTTATGGAATCTCCATCGGTAACTTCTTGACCGAAGTGCCAGAACTCTTTTAAATCTCCTGCATTTGAATCTTTCGCGTGTTCCTTTCCGAAGCTGGTGTAGCCGCGTTGACCAGCAAGTTCTTCTCTTTCATATTTCGCTTTCACTTCTGCCGGTAATGCGAAGAAGTCTTGAACGACTTGATAAAGGTTTGCGATGGTATCGTCTGCGATAAGCGGATTCTTAACGGCAACAAATCCAATTTCTTCGTACGCTTGTCCAAGCGCATTTACGAATTGTTGTTTCTCTTCGGCAGTGCCGTTTAAAAACTGGGCAAGATCTACGGACGGAATGCCCATGGGAAGTTCATTCGACATAACAAGGAGTTTCTACAAATCTAATTGCAGAAGCCTTGCTTCAACATGACTTTTGATTAGATTTCGAACGAGAGACCGTTGATAGAAATTAAACGCTGAATGGGAATACGTTGGTTACATTCAGTGTAAATAATCTCTTCTTGTTTCTCTTTCTTCAGATCAACAATCTTCGTGATTAACTCTTGCATTTGTCCGTCTAGCAAGAATTGTATTTTTACTTTTTTGAACATACCTTTTTTTTTACAAACTAACTCCAGTCAAATGAAGGCAGCGTGAATTATATATTACCAAATCTTGAAGTGTAGTGGAGATATATTGACTATTTAATACCTCAAGGCTTCACATTCCCTTATTATCTTCGCCGAATGTATCCAACTTTATATCATGCCTTCTACGATTGGTTCGGTGTCGAATGGTCTTGGGCTAAAATGCTGAATAGCTTCGGTTTCTTTGTTGCCTTGGCATTTATTGCAGCGAGTTACACCCTGACTTTAGAGCTAAATAGAAAAGAGTCGCTTGGTCTTATTAAAGGTGGCGTGCGTAAAGTCGTAATTGGAGGCGCTCCGAATATGATGGACATTTTCTTTTCCGGATTAATGGGATTTATTCTCGGATGGAAAGTGATTTATCTATTAATGAATAGCGCTCGTTTATTCAATGGCGTGAATTCGCCGCAGCATATTATTTTTTCAAAAAGTGGGTATCCGTTGCTGGGAATTTTAATCGGCGGGGGGTATGCGTATTACAGATACTACGTTGAAAAGAAGAAGCAACTTCCACAACCTGAAATTAAAATGGAAGCCTACTCTGCGGGTGAGTACACAGGTACCATTACGTTTCTGGCGGCCATTGGCGGTTTGGCCGGAGCTAAGCTGTTCCACTTGTTTGAGAATCCCGAAGAATTACGCGAGTTTTTCACCAACCCTTCATTGGAAAGCTTCATCAGTGGACTCACAGTATACGGTGGTCTAATCATGGGAGCTATAGTCGTTCTCTCATATGCCAAGATGAAGAAAATGCCTCTGCTTGTCTTATCTGATTCCGCTACTCCAGGAATGATTTTGGCTTATGGTATCGGTAGAATGGGCTGTCACACCAGTGGAGATGGCGATTGGGGAATTGAAAACTTAAGTCCGAAACCGGGATGGCTATCCTGGTTACCCGATTGGGCCTGGTCATACGATTATCCGAATAACGTGAACAGAGTAGGAGAGCTCATGACCTCAGATATCTATCCTGGTTACGGAACACATTTGGTCCCCGGTGTCTTTCCAACGCCCTTGTATGAGATTGTTGCTGCTGTTGCGATATTCATTTTTCTTTGGTCCATTCGCAAGCGTGTGAGTGCAGCAGGCGTAATTACAGCCGGATACTTAATCTTAAATGGATTAGAACGTTTCTTCATTGAAAAGATACGCGTGAACAATAAATTCGACTTTTTAGGTATTGAAGCAACACAAGCGGAAATTATAGCTGTGTTGTTTATGCTTGGTGGGATTACATTACTTTACTTTTCGCTACGAAAAAAAACAAAGAACTCGGCCTCATTGACCTAGAAAACAGTGATTTATTTCAAAATTGTGAAAGAAAAGATGTTTTTTTTATTGAAATTGAAAGAAAGATAGTATTACATTTGTGCCCCGTTTCGTCTTCGAAACACAACATTTAAGAAACTTAAAAAACTTACAGATATGGCAGTTGAAATTACAGACACAAACTACAGCGAATTAGTTGATGGTTCAGACAAAGTAGTGATGATTGATTTTTGGGCGGAATGGTGTGGTCCATGTAAACTAGTAGGTCCTATCGTCGACGAATTGTATTCTGAATACGAAGGTCGTGCTGTTGTGGGGAAGGTAAACGTAGATAACAATCCAGAGATCAGTGCGAAATTTGGAATAAGAAATATACCAACAATTATTTTCGTGAAGAACGGAGAAGTTGTAGACAAAAGCGTAGGAGCAGTTCCAAAGAACGTTCTTGCCGAGAAGCTTGACGCGAATTTATAATTCCGTCATTTTTTTTTTTTTTTTTGAAAGAGGACCTTGGTCCTCTTTTTTACTATAAATGTGGTATTGCTGTTTGTTCCAATCTGCTATTTCTTTGCAATTGAGAATAAATCTAAATAAAGGTTATGAGAAGAGCGATATATACGTCAGTGCTTTGTTTATGTGGAATTTCTGCATTCTCGCAGAAGGATACTTTGCCACATTTCACCTCGGATGCAGACACGTTACCAAAGTATACGACGCAGTTCATTGAAATAAAAGTGTCTGCCACAGATGAAACAGGAAACCTTCCAGCAATTGATGGTGTTCGTATCTACGGAGGAAAGAAAACTTCTTTCGTTACACCTGAGAAGTTGAATATTGACTTGTCTTCGAACAATGCTCGGCAGTTATTCGGACGAATTCCGGGTATAATGGTTTGGGAAAACGACGGAAGTGGAATTCAAACAGGTGTAGCTACACGCGGATTAAGTCCCAACAGGTCTTGGGAGTTCAATATGCGTCAGAATGGATACGATATGTCCTCAGACATTTTCGGTTATCCAGAGGCGTATTACACTCCGCCTGCAGATGCGGTTTCACGAATAGAGGTACTCAGAGGTGCCAGCAGCCTTCAATATGGTCCGCAATTCGGTGGAATGATTAATTACGTGCTAGATAAAGCACCAGCCGTGAACGGAAGCAGAACTAAAATTCGTCAGACCATAGGCTCATTCAACCTGTTCAACAATTTTGTAAGTACAGGTATTCGAAAAGATAAATTTACTTTTTATTCATTCTATCACCGAAGATCTTCTGACGGATGGAGGAAAAATAGCGTTTATACAACCCAAACCGGATTTATTAGTCTTGGTTATGATTTTAGCAACCGCGTAAAATTAAAAGCCGAGTACACGCATTCAAATATGTTAAGTCAGCAGCCGGGCGGATTAACCGATGCTCAATTCCAAGAAGATCCGCAACAAAGTTCACGTGCAAGAAATTGGATGAGTACGCCTTGGAATATGTTGAATATTCAGCTAGACGTTGAGATGTCAGAAAAATTTCAGCTTGAAGTAAAGACTTTCGGATTGTTAGCAGCAAGAAGCAGCGTTGGTTTTTTAGAGTCACTAACTACACCTGATGCAATTCTTCCTTCAACCAATGATTACGCAAATAGAAGAGTAGACGAAGACACTTACCAGAATTTGGGAACAGAGTGGCGCGCGAAGTATGTTTTTGATTTGTTTGGAAATGAGCAAACCTTAGCTTTCGGAGCAAGAGCTTATCAGGCTAAAACCATCCGCAGACAAAGAGGAATCGGTACAACAGGCTCTGACTTCAACATGAGTGTTGATTCGCTTGGGTACAGAGTTAATTATGTTTTCGGAACGAAGAACTACGCACTTTTTGCAGAGCAAGCCCTGTATATAGGAAAGCGTTTTTTATTGGTGCCAGGTGTGCGTGTAGAGCAAGTAACTTCTTCGGGTAGTGGAACGGTGAATTACAACCTGGGTGAAATTCCTTATCAGCAGCGCAGTATCTCAAAAGTATTAGCTGGCTTTGGTTCAGAGTTTCACTTAAACGAAACCAACGAAATATACGCAAATGCTTCTCAGGCCTTTCGCCCAATGACATTCTCAGAGGTGGTGCCTTCCGCAACAACCGATGTGGTAGACCCAAATTTGAAAGACAGTGAATCACTGAACATTGATTTGGGTGTGCGTGGCTCTTGGAAGAACTATTTAAACTATGATGTGAGTGTTTATCAGATGAATATTCAGGATAGAATTGGAAGTTACACCATAAGCAATGTTCGCTATGTGACCAATGTAGGATCTTCGTTGTCTAAAGGAGTGGAGATGTATGTTGAAGGAAATCTACTGAACAATTTTCAGCAAGGAAAGTGGGGCAGCCTGCAACCGTTCGTTTCCATTGCCTACAACGAAGCTATTTATACCAGCTGGAACGATCCTACCATTATTGCAGGGTCTGCTTCAGACCGAACCGACAAATTCGTAGAGAATGCACCACGTAGAATTCAACGTTACGGTTTAATATACAAATTGAAAGGCTTCAGTGCGAATTACCAGTTGAACAAGGTGAGTGAAGCGTTTGCAGATGCGTTGAATACAGTAACGCCAAACGCTGCGGCAACTTCAGGATTAATTCCAGCTTATTCGGTAAGTGATTTAAGTTTCGCGTACAGCGGTAAAGAAAATTACTCCATTCAGGTTGGAGTGAATAATTTGTTCAACGAAAATTATTTCACAAGAAGGGCCGGAGGTTACCCCGGCCCTGGATTGTTGCCTTCGAACGGAAGAACATTGTTCTTCACATTCGGAATAACGATTTAAACTTGCTTAATCATTTGAACGTTCAACGCCAATTTGATTACTTCGTCTAAAACGATAGATCCGTCTTCACTTGTGGCGTTCCATGTTAAACCGAACTCACTTCTGTTTAAAGTTCCTGTGATTTCGAAACCCGCTTTTACTTGTCCCCATGGGTCTACCACAGTTCCGGTAAATTCAACATTCATGGAAATTTCTTTCTCTACGCCATGCATGTTGAAATGACCTTTCATCACGTATTGGCCGTCTCCTGACTTCGTGAAAGAAGTTGACTTGAAAGATAATTTCGGGAATTTTTCAGCGTCGAAAAACTCAGGGCTCTTCAAGTGACCGTCGCGTTGCTCGTTACGAGTATTCACAGAATCAATGTCTGCTTCAAATGAAAGTTCTGCATCTGAAAAATCAGCTGCGTCGGCCATCATAGTTGCAGAATAGGTGTTGAAAACACCGTTCACATTCGTGATCATCATATGACGAACTTTAAACCCAATTTCGCTGTGAGAAGCGTCAATGTTCCAAATTTGTTTGCTCATGTTATTTGTTTTTTCGAATTTAAGATATTTAAGTTTGAACGAAGGATGTTTACAATAAAATAATGTGGTCGCTTACAATGTTGAATTGAGTAGTCTTCCCGATTCGATCAGTTTTTTGAGTAGTGGAGAACGGCGCATAGCCTCCAATAAATTCAAATGTCCCACGTGGTGTGTGTCGGTTCCTATGAAATCGACCAAGTCGGCTTCAATGAGGCGTTCCGATATACGCTTCACACCCGGACCGTAATGTCCGGTTAGACAATTCGTGTTAATCTGAATAAGTATTCCGCGATCGGCCACATCCTCGTATTTCGAAAAGTTACTGTGCCAATACTCGTAACGTTCAGGGTGAGCAAGGATTGGCTTGTATCCATTCAATTGCAAATTGAAGATTGCGCGCTTGTAGTTGATCTGTTCTGTGTCGAAAGACAATTCAAACAACACATATTTATCTCCAAAACTTAGGATATCATCTTTGGCAATCAATTCTTCGAAATGCTCATCTACGTAGTATTCCGCAGCGGCTTCCAACTGAACATCTATACCGCGAAGGTTCAACTCTGCTTGGACAAGGGCTTGCTTCTCGCGAATAATCTCGGTCGTGTTTTTATACATGTCCCAGAAAATGTGCGGAGTGGTAATGAGCTTTTGATAACCCATGCTGTGCAAGGCGGAAATGAGTTCAATGGAATTTTCCAGATCAACAGAACCGTCGTCAATTCCCGGAAGCAAATGACTGTGCATATCGGCAACAAGAGGAGCAAAGCTCAGGGCCTCTTCCAATTGAGGACTTCTCTTTTTAAAAAGGTTTCCGAATGCCGACATACTTTTTTTCTTGTTCGCTAAGATAACTCAATCGCTCGAGTTGTTTTAGTTTATGTTGAAACGGAATCCAAGTCGGTACCATCTTCCTGGCATTTCAATGAATCCTTGATCAATGTATTTCCGATCGAGTAAGTTCGTTACATCGAAATTCAATGTGATGTTTTCATTCAACTTCCACATACCACGAAAATCTACAACCGTGAAGTTTGCTCCAGTGAAGCGCTCGGTATAACGCACGGTGAGGTTCGTACTAAATGTATTTGTTATTTGTTGGCGGTATTGAAAAGTAATGCGGTGTCTTGCGTGATACAAGGCATATTTGCTTTGCACGTCGTTCTCCGTTCCGAGTTGTGCATTCAGGTAGGTGTAGTTCAACTTCAAAGATGCTTTGTCGCCAACTTGCCAATGCAAATTCGCATTCACCCCGAAGAAATTAACGGTGGTAAAGTTGGAAGGCGTCCATTTATCGGCATCACTCACTCGCGTGTAGTTGATGGCGTTGTATACGCTGCGATAAAATCCGCTTGCAGTGAAATTCAACCTTCCGAATTTTTTGAATCCTATTTCCATGTTGTGTGCTTTTTCTTCCAATAGCGAATCGTTGCCTGTGTTTGCACGATCGGAGTAATACAATTCAGTGTATGAAGGAAGGCGATTTCCGGTTCCAACGTTAGCGAAGATGGCGCATTTGTTTCTCAGGTGGCGAATGGTTTCAGCACCAGGAAAGATGCTTATTCCGTTAGCGCTGTTGTATTGTGCATTGACACCAACGGTGGTATTGAACTTACGAATCACGAAGCGCTCTTCAGCGTATATGTTGAAGAAAGAGCGCGAGTGATCACCGAGGTTAGTGCTTTGAATAATTTCCGTTCTTGCTTCAGCACCTAGGCCTAGTTGCCCAGTTTTATTTGCACGAGTAGCGTGTAATTCAATGCCCGCTGCTTTGCTGTTGTGGGTGTTTTCATAAAGACTCGGATTGTCTTCAACGAGCACATAATGATCTTTGTTGAAACGCGCATAGGCAATAGGCTTGAAGGTCCAGATGTTTTTCGCATCAACAATATTTGCTTTCGCTGAAATAAACGAAGTGTTCACTTCTTCAACTGCGTCTTTGTCGAACGGATAGGCATAAAAGCCGTTGGCTCCAAAGCTGTTTTTGAAATGTCCGGCCATGATATCCAAGGTGTTGTTTCGCTTCAACTGGTAATGCCCGAGATAACTGATGCGTTGTTGATCATTGGCAGAATTGTATCGGTATCCGTTTGTTTTGAATTGACCTGCAGAAATGCTGTGTTGCGATCGGTTTCTTCCGAAGGCGGCCATGGCTTGAATGCCGTTCGCTGAATATCCTTCTTGTGAAGATGCTGTAGCGTTGAAGGTTTCAACAAAGGAAGAGCCTGCTTTTGGAAGAGTAGTGATAATATTAATGGCACCGGCCAAGGCATTTGAACCGTAGATTCTTCCGGCCGTTCCGTTCATGACTTCAATGCGTTCAATTTGCGAAAGGTCTACCGGAAGGTTCAGCATGTGATGTCCGGTCTGCGGGTCGCGCATGGGAACACCGTTGATTAGAATAAGGCATTGCTCGAATCCCGCACCCATCATGGAGATGTCTGCTTGCGCACCGAACGGCCCGCGTTCACGAATGTCTAGTCCCGATACATAACCCAATAATTCGTTCACACTGCGAACAGGAAGAGACTGAATATCTTTCTTCGTTATCACTTGAACATCGCGTCCGTAGTTTCCGTTCAAACGTTTCTCTTGAATGTTTGCGCCCACTAGGACATAGGTTTCTATGGTCGGTAGGTTTATGTACTCTCGGTGAATACCATAAGGTCTCGGTTGGTCAATACCTTCTATGACTTTGATTGTGTCGGGCTGAGCCCAAGAGCTTAATGCTGCAATGGCCGCGAAGGCAGTTAACAGGAGATCTTTTGTTTTCATAATACCGAATAAAAATCAGTGGTGCGAAGATACTTCAATGTGTTTCGTACATTTGCATTTCAAATATTGAATTATGAATCATGCAGTGAAGTTTTTATTTGCGCTATCGAGTGTTTTTCTAACCGTTCTTTTGTTTAGCGAAGGTTATTGGGGAAGAGGTATTGCCATGATTATTCCTTCGGCATTGTTGGTGTTCATGTGTACGCGCAGTGTTCGCATGATATTGGTGTTCTATTACATGCAAGTTCAAAAAATTGAAAAGGCTCGCAAGTGGTTAGATCGCATTAAAGTGAATCAGTTGTGGAAGAATCAACGCGGATACTATTTCTTCATCAAAGGGTCTATGGACGTTCAAACTAACAAGTTCTCTGAAAGCGAGCGTTTGTTCAAAGAAGCGTTGCGTCTTGGTTTGAAGAAAGACGTTGACAAAGCAGCAGTCTATTTGAATCTTGCTGTTTTATCTGGAAACAAGAACGATAAAATGACAGCGACCATGCATTTGAAAAAAGCAGAAGCGTTGGATTCAAAAGGATATTTGAAAAACGACATCAAGCAAGTGAAGAAGATGTTGAATGCCAGTCCGAAGATGGTGCGTCGTTAATCAAGTTAAGAGAAGTTAAGAGAGGGGAAGAAAAGGTAGGAGAGGTGGAAGAAAAATCTATTCGGGGCGGAAATATTTCCGCTCTTTTTTTTTAACAATATTTTGAAGAATCGCCCGTTTTGAGAACCGAAATAACAATACAATGAACAAGACAATCGCACTGTTTCTCTTATTTGCATCTATTCAATTCACGTCTACCGCTCAAGAAGTGAAACAACCGAAATACAAGATTTCACAATTTCAACTTTCATTCGGAGGCGATCGCTCGCTTGCACCATTGAACATTAATCAGAATGAATTCAATGTTCTTGCCCCCGGTGCACAGATACCCGCGAATTCAACGCCTTACACCACTCAATTTGGTTGGAATGCCCCGGCGTTAAATATTAATGTCGCCTTTCATCCTCTAAAGAAAAACGGATTAGCAGGGGAGTACAATAAGAATCGCACTTTCCGAGCAGGTTTATCGGCGCAGGGAATAAATGCTTCAATTTACAACACATCTAATTCGTTTACGACACGAATAGATACGTTGGTCTCTTCTGCTAACGGAAGCGTATACGGATTTGTAGATTCTGTTCATCGCGATTTCACTTACAGTTCATATTTGGCAACTGCTGTGAAATTGGATTTTTCTTACTTAGCATCCACGGATATTACGAAGCGAATGTCATTTTATTCAGGAGTCGGATTGAACTTCGGACTCACGATTGCACCTCGCACAGAGATTCACTCGCATTCATGGGATTCAGAGCGAATAACAGATACCAACGACAATTACATTTCGAGTCAGTCTGTGTACAATGCGCTGAATGTGAATCGTCAGGTTTTTCAGAATAAGTTGGGATACATGGCGGCGATGTATGTTCCAATTGGAGTAGATTTTCGTTTGGGTAAAAAGAACGAAGTCCTGAAAAAGATGCATCTGTTTTTTGAATTGCGTCCAACGGTTTCAGTGTTAAGCATTCCTGAAACAAAGACGTATGTTTATCCGAGTATGCAGAATTGTGTTGGGTTGAAATTTGAATGGTGATGTTGCAAAGCAACTAATGTTACGCAGTAACGAATGTCCTCCGGACGAATGCCGTTGGCTAATGTTGCGGAGCAACTAATGTTACCATGTAACGAATGTCCTCAGGACGAATGCCGTTGGCTAATGTTGCGGAGCAACTAATGTTACCATGTAACGAATGTCCTCAGGACGAATGCCGTTGGCTAATGTTGCGGAGCAACTAATGTTACCATGTAACGAAT
>CAZEFR010000003.1:99567-114570 GCA_964511555.1 uncultured Chryseobacterium sp. | reverse complement strand
TCAGTTGGAAAGACACCGCTCTTTTGAAGAAATAAACATTGCAATCGCAATAAACTTTATTGCCGAAGGAACAACCACTCACGAAAGTGAGCGATTCATTGTTGAATAACTAAAGTGAAAATTTCAGCGAGAAGACATTGCTGTAGAGAACATCGGAAGAATTTCCGACATCGGTTAAAGCATAGTCGATGAACATTTTGCGCAGGCGAATGCCTATTCCAATGTTGGGTTGGTAGGTGATGTACTCTTCTTCGAAGTCTTTTACTCGTTGGGCGTTTCCAACGCCTGCTCGGAAGAAGATGGTGTTCGAGTAACCCATTTCTAAACCAACATTCGGATCTATACTAAACGTGTTTCCCGAGACCAACGCGTTGCGCTGTCCGTCTGTGGTTAAGGTTGCGTTTCCTTCCACCAAAAATGAAATTTTTTCTTTGCTGAATTTGTATCCTGCGCCCAAAATAGCGCGTGGCAAGGCAAGTTCTAAACCATTTCTCGGCAGTGCATTTCCTGTTTGCTGAAAGACTGAAGTGGCAGTAGAACCAAGGCTAAAAGACCAAGCGTTAAATGTTGAAGTTGCATCACGGACAACTGCACCCAAACACAGGTGTTTCCCCTGGTATTGAGCTCCAACATCAAATCCGAATCCAAACGAACGAGCAAAATCTCCAATCTGTCTGTAAATAATTTTTGCTGTTCCGCCCATATTTACACGGTTTGCCCATGGCTTTTTCACAAAAGGAATTCCTTTCTTCGCGTAGGAAAATAAAAACGCGTAATCCGCAGCGTTGAATGTTGTAACCCTCGAATAATCTATGTTTCCGTTCGGATCGTATAGGTCTAACGTGTTCGGGATATCGTCGATTCCAAAACGAATAAGCGAAAACGATGCTGCAGAGGTTGAGTCTAGGCGTTTGCCCACCGCTGCATAATCGTACTTCGCAATGCCCGCAAAAGATTCGCTGTGCATGAGAGCGGCATCTAATTTATTGCTCAGACCCATCAGACCCGCAGGGTTCCAATAGCCTGAAGTTACGTCGTTCACGCTACTCACCTGAGCTTGAGACATTCCCATAGCTCGAGCACCCACACCAATATTCAAAAACTCATTCACATAGATGCGCACCACTTGTGCGTTCGCGGAATGCGATGCACAAAAGAGTACAATTGCAATGACAATTTTTGAAAGGAAACTTTTCTTCATGAGCGTGGATGAAACGAGAGTCTTGGCAGATTATTTTCTTAAACCGAAATTACCTCTTCAACAACACTTGGAAGTTTCGCCTTCAGAAGGTTTTCAATTCCACCTTTAAGCGTTGCTGTTGATGAAGGACATCCGGCACATGATCCTTTCATTTCAACAAAAACTTTCTTCTCGTCGTAGCCTACAAAATCAATGGCACCGCCATCTGCTTCAACCGCTGGTCTTACAAACTCTTCCAACAAAGCCATAATAGCGTCGTCGTATTCTGAAGGCTTAAAGTTCGATCTATCAACGTTTGAGGGTGAAGATCCTCCGGCCTTCGCTTCTTCAATCATGCTTGCGCTTCTGCTCATGAGTTCCGAAGGAACTGTTGAAACCGCAATCTCATTATCCATGAGCCATTCACGAATGTATTCGCGCAGTTGCATAACAATCATGTCCCAGTCAATGGTACCGTCTTTCGTTACCGTAACGAAATTATGCGCAACAAAAACATTGGTTACAAATGGAAAATTGAAGAGCTCCTCTGCCAATGGCGAAGAGCCCGCTGCCTCAGCCTTTGATTTATATTCTACTTGAAGTCCGCCTGTTAATAGCAAACGATCCGCAACAAACTTCATAGACGAAGGATTCGGAGTCATTTCAGCATAAACAGAGGTCGGAATTTTTTTTCTTTCGTTCATGACACAAATGTAATTCCATTCGAGGAAAACATTTACAACCAATGTTCATTTGAATCCCACTATTTTTGTTTGAATGGTTCGTGAATTTTTCACTTCAACAAACAACATGAGAAAACTCTTGGTCTTCATTTTACTTGTATCGAATGGCATCGTTTCCTTCGCACAAGAAACCTTTCCGTTCAACGGCGTTCGCCCGAAAGATGTAAGTGCTTATGCGCTCACCAACGCAACGGTCTATTCCACTCCAGAAAATAAAATGGAAGGGGCAACCGTCATTATTGAAAAAGGAAAAATCAAAGCGGTTGGAAAGAATATTCCAATTCCAGCTAACTGCGTAATCATTGACGCCAGTGGAAAATTCATTTACGCCGCGTTCGTTGATGTTTTTTCAACTTACGGAATGCCGAAAAAACAAAATCAAAATTACCAAGAGGAAACAGATGATTTCGGCAAAGGAATTCTCGGTTGGAATGCCGCTATTCACCCAGAGTTTCATGCTTCCTCTGTAATTGCCCACAATGAAGAAGAGGCTGAAGCATATCGTAATGCGGGTTTTGGAGCCGTTTGTTCACACAAAGCAGATGGCATTTCACGCGGAACAGGAGCGCTTGTTTCTTTGGGGAATGAAATTCATGCAGACGTGATTAGCGCTGAAGCAGCAGCTTATTTCTCTTTCAACAAAGGAAGCAGTCCGCAACAGTATCCGTCTTCTATTATGGGCAGCATTGCGCTGCTCAGACAGACCTATTGCGATGCGAATTGGTATGCAAGTGTGAAGGGTCAAGGCGAAACAAATATTACTCTTCGTTCTTTCAACGCGAGCCAATCACTGCCTCAAATATTCGAATCAAACGACAAGTGGAACACCTTACGTGCAGATGCCGTTGGCGATGAGTTTGGTGTTCAGTATTTATTCAAAACAACGGGCAATGAATACCAAAGACTAGAGGAAATGAAGGCCACAAAAGGCAAGTTCATTGTTCCGGTGAACTTCCCTTCACCTTTTGATGTAAGTGACCCTGCAAGCAACAGATACATTAGTACAGACGAGCTGAAACATTGGGAATTGGCGCCGTATAACCTCACCTACTTGCACAACGCTGGGATTGAATTTTGCATCACTGCAAGCGGTCTTGAAGACAAAGGTCAATTGCTCGAAAACGTAAGAACGGCGGTTGAAAACGGACTTCCTGCAAACATTGCGTTGGCTGCATTAACAACAAGACCTGCGCAATACCTCAACGCTCAAACCCGCGTAGGTTCTATACTTGCGGGATACGACGCGAACTTGGTGATTACCAACAAAGAGCTTTTCACCAACGATTCCAAGGTGCTTGAAACATGGGTGAATGGAAAGCCTTATTTCGTTTCAAACGCTGAATCGCTTTCACTTGAAGGGACATACACTGTCTCTGTTTTAGGAACTACGGTTCAAGCTGAAAGCAAGAAAGGCAAAGGAGAAGCAGTGGTTGTTACTTCAAAATTGAAAACAACCGACGCGCTGAAAAAATTACATGAAGCGCTTGGATCAACCGTACAAGATTCAACTTTATTTCAATTGAAATTACAATTGAAAGACGGGTTCCCCGTTGGAGAATTAACGTTGGATAGCGTTGCATTCGTGCGGGTTTCGGGAAATATTCACGCCGCAGAAAACAACTTTTCGATTGACCTTACTGCCTTCGGAAAAACAACCTTCTCTTTGAGTGCGCTTGTTGCCCCCTCAGAGAAAAAAGAAGAAGAAAAGAAAGGTGAAAAAATGAAAGAGCTTCCGGGTGAAATTATTTATCCTTTTAGCGCCTATGGAAGACCTACGCTTCCACAAAAAGAAAATGTGGTGTTCCGGAATGCTACTTTGTGGACGTGTGAAAACGGAACCATTCAAGAAGGTGACTTGTGGGTGAAGAATGGAAAGATTGCTGGAATAGGCGTAGACATAAGCATTCCGAAAGGAGAGGTGGTTAACGAAATTGACGCCAAAGGAAAGCATATTTCTCCGGGTATCATTGACGAGCACAGCCACATTGCACTTTCAAGTGTGAACGAAGGAACACAAGCGAGCAGCGCAGAGGTTGAAGAAGGAAGTGTTATTTATCCGGAAGACATTGACATTTATCGTCAGCTTTCAGGTGGAACAACAGCTTCGCAATTGTTGCACGGAAGTGCGAATCCGATTGGCGGACAGAGCGCATTGGTGAAGTTGCGTTGGGGGGCGAATGCGGAAGGTATGAAGATTGAAAACGCGCCAGGGTTTATCAAATTTGCCTTGGGTGAAAACGTAAAGCAAAGCAATTGGGGTGATCGCGCAACGACTCGCTTCCCTCAAACCCGCATGGGAGTAGAGCAAGTGTACTACGATCATTTCTATCGCGCTTTGGAATACGGGAAAGCTTGGGACACCTACAACGCTTCGAGCAAAAAGTTGAAAAAGGGCTCTCCGGCGCTTGTTGCTCCGCGCAGAGACTTAGAGCTTGAAACTATATTGGAGATTATTCGCCAAGAGCGCTTCATCACCTGTCACAGTTATGTGCAAAGCGAAATTAACATGCTCATGCACGTAGCAGACAGTTTCAACTTCAAGATAAATACCTTCACTCATATTTTAGAAGGATATAAGCTTGCAGACAAAATGAAAGCACACGGCGCAGGAGCTTCTACCTTCAGCGACTGGTGGGCCTACAAAGCGGAAGTGAAAGACGCCATTCCGTATAATGCAGCGCTCATGTACGAGCAGGGAATTGTGGTGGCCATTAATTCAGACGATGCTGAAATGGGAGCCCGATTGAATCAAGAAGCAGCTAAAATTGTAAAGTATGGTAATGTTCCTGCGGAAGAAGCGCTGAAGATGGTAACCTTGAACCCTGCTAAGTTGTTGCACCTAGAAGATCGCTTAGGTTCGTTGAAGGTGGGTAAAGATGCAGACTTTGTTATTTGGAACAACGAACCGTTGAGCGTTTATGCGCGTGCGGAAAAGACGTATATCGACGGCACTTGTTACTTCAGTTTAGAAGAAGACGAACGTGCACGCGCAGCCTTTGCCGCCGAACGCGAACGTATCATTCAGAAAATGGAGGCGGCAAAAAATAGCGGGGTTTCTACGCGAAAACCGCAACCTAAAACCCCGCATCACTTCCATTGCGATAGCATGGACGAAACTTCAAAAGGAATCTTCATTAAAGAATAAGAACATGACCATCCGAAAAATATTTCTTTCTATTGCGCTTCTGACAACTGTTGCTGCCCAAGCGCAACACAGACCAACACCCGCGCCAACGCAGAACAAATCAATTCTATTGACCAACTGTCATGCACATTTAGGAAACGGAAAAGTTATTGAGAATGCCTACATCGCTTTTGAAAAAGGTGTTCTAACACTGGTTGCCGACGCTACCGTTTCTCGCATAGACCTTAGCAAATTCGATGAGGTTATTTCCGTGGAAGGTCAGCATGTTTATCCAGGATTTATTGCACCGAACTCGTCGCTTGGATTGGTTGAAATAGATGCGATTCGTGCACAAAACGATTTGTACGAAGTGGGAACTTTCAAACCGAGCGTTCGTTCGGTTATTGCGTACAACGCGGACTCGGAAATTATTCCCACCGTTCGTTCGAACGGTGTGTTACTTGGACAAGTAACACCACGAGGTGGAATAATTTCAGGTGCTTCTTCAATTATGCAATTCGATGCGTGGAACTGGGAAGACGCTGTTGTTCGTGAAGACGATGGTCTGCACCTCAACTGGCCGCAAGTGATACACAGACACTACGATAAAGGAAGAATTCTCGTTTCTAAAGTGAAAAGCTACGATCAACAAAAAAGAGAAATCCACTTGTTCTTCACCGACGCGAAAGCTTATGCCAAAGCTCCAAAAGGAGATCTAACCGAACTTCGCTTTGAAGCCATGAAAGGACTTTTCGATGGCAGCAAAACGCTTTACGTTCATGCAGATGAATTAAAGTCTATTCACGAAGCCGTTCAGTTCAAGCGAGACATGGGCATTGTAAAAATGGTCCTTGTTGGTGGTTACGATGCTGCTCTTACGGCAAACATTCTGAAAGAAGAAAACATTCCCGTTCTTCTTCGCCGCGTGCATGACCTTGCTACATTAGACGAAGACGACCCTCACGCTTCCTTCGCTTTAGCGAAAAAATTATTCGACGCTGAAATTCTTTTTGCTTTTCAAAACGAAGGAGACATGGAACGCATGGGAACAAGAAACCTTCCCTTCATGGCAGGAACAGCCGTTGCACACGGACTTCCATACGAAGAGGCCGTGAAGGCGTTAACCCTTAATGCTGCCACAATTCTCGGAATAGACAAAAAATTCGGAAGTCTTGAAGTGGGTAAAAGCGCTACCCTTTTCGTCTCAAACGGAGACGCGCTTAATATGACCACTAACAACTTGAAACTAGCGTACATCAATGGAAGAAGTATTGAACTCCACAATATGCAAACAGAAATGTACCAGCTATACAAGAACAAATACGATAAAGAAAGAAACAAATAAAGCCGTTTCTTTGCAGCGAATATTATTACTATGGCACGCGTATTAACAGGCATTCAAAGCACAGGAACCCCTCATTTAGGAAATGTATTGGGTGCCATTGCTCCGGCAATTGAAATGAGTAATCACCCTTCGAACGAAGCGTATTTATTCATTGCGAATTTCCACACCTTAACTCAAATAAAAAACGCGGAGGAAATTCGCAACAACACCTACAGCGTTGCAGCTGCTTGGTTGGCGTGCGGTTTCAACACAGATAAAAATGTGTTCTATCGTCAGAGCGATGTGCCTGAAGTTACCGAGCTCGCTTGGTATTTGAACTGCTTCACGCCGTTCCCTATGTTGGCGAATGCTCACAGTTTTAAAGATCGTCAAGACCGTTTGAAAGAAGTAAACGCAGGTTTGTTTACCTATCCGGTTTTAATGGCTGCAGATATTTTGTTGTACGACGCAAACGTTGTTCCCGTAGGGAAAGATCAACTTCAACATTTAGAAATCACACGCGACATTGCCTCTGCTTTCAACCATCAAATGGGAGAAACATTCGTGTTGCCCGATTCAAAAGTGAATGAGGCAACCATGTATGTTCCAGGAACAGACGGACAAAAAATGAGTAAAAGCTACGGCAATTACATTAACATTTTCCTTCCGGAAAAAGAATTGAAAGACGTCATTAACAAGAACATTGTTACCGACGCTACGAAGCTTGAAGATCCAAAAGATCCGAATGCAAATAGCATTAGTGCATTGTACGAACTTATTGCTGGCGCTAGCGAAGCAGCGGTTCTTCGTGAAAAACTTCTAGCCGGAAATTTCGGATGGGGACACGCGAAAAAAGAATTGCTTGAAGCCATTCTTTCTCGTTTCGAAACAGAAAGAAAAAAATATTTCGAATACATTTCAGACTATTCTTCACTTGAAAACATTCTGAAACAAGGCGGAGAAAAAGCGCGCGTTACAGCTTCAAATACTCTTGATCGCGTTCGCAGAAATTTAGGTTATTCGATATAAGCTTTCGTTTCGTATCTTACGCTTCTAATCTGACCCAACCTTGCACTACGTCTTAGCGCCAATATATTTTATCTACAAACTTTGGATTGGTTTGGTGTTTTGGATTACCCTTATTTTTCTATACATACCTTTCGTTTGGGTGTACAAAAAAAGAGAACGTCACTTGAAAGCTTTCGCGCTAAAACGTTTCTGGGGAAAGCTCATTCGCAAGTTCATTTTCTGTCCGATAGAAGTCACCTTTGAGGCTCCGCTTCCAGAAGGCTCATTCATTATTGCTTCAAACCACAGCAGCTATCTCGATACGGTGTTTATGTATGAGGCGATTGGACGTAATTTTTTGTTTGTTGGAAAAGGTGAGTTGCTTAACTGGCCGCTCTTCTCTTTGTTCTTCCGCAAACAAGACATTCCTATTCGTCGCGGACAAACGAAGGCCGCGCTTGTAGCCATGGACCGCGTTGCGAAAAGCTTGCGCAACGGCATGAGTGTGGCCATCTATCCGGAAGGCACCATTCCAGACGATGCACCGAAATTATTGCCGTTTAAAAACGGTGCTTTCAAGGTTGCCATTGAACAGCAAAAGCCTATTGTTCCCGTCACTTGGCATTCGAATTACAAAGTGCTCCTAGATCCTGCTAAGTTTTTTCAGTATTCATTTCCACATAAAATAAAAGTTACGGTGCATACTCCCATTGCTACCGAAGGGTTAACTGCGGCCGATTTATTACCTTTGCGCTTGCAAGCGTTTGAAACCATTCAACGCGAATTGAATAAAACACATGAAAGTTGATGTTGCCACCGTTCGTCGCCTAGCTGAATTAAGCAAGCTGTCTTTTTCTGAAAACGAAGAAACAGAAATGGTTGACGGGTTGAACGAAATGATTGCATTTGTAGACAAGCTCAAAGAGCTAGATACCGCGAATGTAGAGCCCCTCGTGTTTATGACCGACGAAACGAATGTCTTACGTGAAGACGTTGTAGAAGCGCCCATTTCACAAGCTGAAGCGCTTAAAAACGCACCTTCAAAAGACATGTATTACTTCCGTGTTCCTAAAGTCATTAAACAATAATTCATGCGTCAGTTTAAAAAGCTTTCTATACTCATTCCTGCATACAATGAAGGAAGAACCATTCACTTAATTCTTGATCGTATTGGTGAAGTGAAATTGGTGAACGACATTGAAATGGAAATTGTTATTGTAAACGACGCGTCTACTGACAACACCGTTGAAGCAATAGAATCATACATTGCTGCTCATCCAGAGCGTACTTTCAACTTCTACTCACAACCCTTCAACCAAGGGAAAGGAGCCGCTTTACACAAGGCTATTGAGATTGCAACTGGCGATTACGTGTTGGTTCAAGATGCCGATTTGGAATACGATCCAGACGAATACAACAAATTGCTGAAGCCTGTTTTCAAAGACAGCGCAGATGTTGTTTACGGTTCTCGTTTCATGGGTGGAAATCCGCACCGCATTCTTTTCTTCTGGCACAGCATCGGAAACAAAATTCTCACGTTCGCGAGTAACGCCTTCACCAATCTGAATTTAACAGATATGGAGACGTGCTACAAATTGATTCGTGCAGACATTGCACAGAATCTTTTGTTGTGTGAAAAGCGTTTCGGATTCGAGCCGGAGATTACCGCCAAACTTGCGCGTATTCCAAACATTCGTATTTACGAAGTTGGAATTTCTTATTACGGTCGCACCTACGAAGAAGGTAAAAAGATTGGATGGAAAGACGGCGTTCGTGCGTTCTGGTGTATTGCGAAATATAATATTTGGAGTAGAAAAAATACTAAAGGATAAGCTCTTCTTAAGATTGTTTCCCAAAGGTGCTTTGCAAGGTCGCTACGCGAAGGGGCTACTTCGATTTCGCTAGACGAAATCCTACATCATAAATTCCTTCAACCGGATTCACGCGCATAGCTTGATGAATGGACACTTTGTAGTGTCCGGAAAGTGGGAATTGCTTGCGTGATTTATAAATGATTCGATTGTCGTAAAGATCTCCCAACCCCGATTTTCCGTACCAGTTTCCTTGCGGGTCTGCCATTGGGCATTCAAGGGTGTCTACTGCTAGTTTTCCATTCGGGAATTCCATTTCAATAAAGACAAACAGGTTGCTGAATTCGTATTGCTCGCCGTTTCTAATGTCAAGAAAAAAGTCGTGTAAACTAACAGTATCTTGAATATCGAATTCAAAATTCGCTACTTGCTTATTGTCCCAAACACCGCCCTCGATGGGCATATTGCTTTCGTAAACGAAGTCATCGGCACATGAAGTAAGCAGGAGCGCCACACCTAAAAAGAAAACTATTCGCTTCATTCTTTCTTGCCTTGATTCGGGTTCGGATTGTTTGGTTTGCCCTTGAAACGATTCGGTCTGTTACCATTGCCCTGAGGTCTATTGCCCTCTTTCGGCTTCGGTGCTCCAGCGTTTTGAGGCGCTGTATTTCCTGGTGCAGCAGGCTTATTTGAATTGTTCGGCTTGTTGCGATTACGGTTGTTGTTATTGGGTTTACGCTTCTTATTGTCGAAACGGGTTAAGCTATCTTGACCTACAACCTCAGCAAATTCAACACTTTCAACAACTTCTTTCTCTTCAATAAACGTCTGAACTTCACCTATTACTTCACCGCGTTTATTTTTTTCAATGATGTCTTTCACCACATCTGCAGAAAGCGCAAACGGTCCGTCGGCGTGCTGACCTTCAATGGTGTAATAAATAACTTGTTTGAAGATATCTGTTTTGAAATGCGTGGCAATTCCTTTTGGAAGCTTCAGCTTCACATGTGTTGGAGGAAGCATGCGAACCGCTTCAACGTATTGATCAAGTTCGTAATTCAAACAACACTTGAGCTTTCCGCATTGACCTGCCAATTTTCCTGGATTCAATGAAAGCTGCTGATAGCGCGCTGCTCCAGTCGATACCGATCTGAAATCGGTTAACCAAGTAGAACAACAAAGCTCTCTTCCGCATGAACCAATTCCACCTAAGCGTCCTGCTTCGAGACGAAGTCCGATTTGACGCATTTCAATGCGCACCTTGAACTCTTCCGCATATTTGCGAATAAGCTCACGGAAATCTACGCGATCATCTGCGGTGTAATAGAATATGGCGCGTGTCTTATCGCCTTGATATTCCACATCACTAATTTTCATTTGAAGACCCAAATCACGTGAAATTTCACGTGCGCGAATCATAGTGCTTGTTTCCAATTGGCGCGCCGCCTGCCATGTATCGAAGTCCGACTGTTCAGCTTTGCGAAGTACACGTTTCAATTCGTAATTGTCTTTGATGTCTCTGCGATTCATTTGAACGCGAACCAATTCGCCTGCCAATGAAACAATACCCACATCATATCCAGTTGATGCTTCTACAGCAACGACATCTCCTTGAAACAACTCTAAACTTCCTTTTCTGAAAAATGCCTTGCGGCCATTTTTAAAACGCACTTCAACCACGTCAAACGGCTTCATGCCGTCTGCTAAAGGAATTCCTGCCAACCAATCGAAAACCTCCATTTTACCGGAGCTACACGTTCCGCAATTACCATTGCTTTTACAGCCGTTTGGAACGCCACCATCTTTACTTCCACAACTCGAACATCCCATGTTTTCTTTTTTATATTCTCAAATATACAAATTAGCTTCCCACTATCTTCTTGATCTCGTTCAACTTGAACAAAGCTTCAACCGGAGTAAGCGTATTGATATCGATTTTTTCGACTTCTTTTTTTATCTGAACCAACGTCGGATCATCGAGTTGGAAAAAGCTCAATTGCATTTTTTCCTCTCCTTGAACCACGTTCGCTTTTCCTTTCCCCGCAGGGGCTTCACCTCTTTTCGTCTCCAATTGATGAAGCATATCATTCGCCCGATTCACAACCGTTTTCGGCATTCCTGCCAACTGCGCTACGTGAATTCCGAAGCTGTGATTGCTTCCACCTTCTTGCAACTTCCTTCTGAAAACTATTTTTCCTTTCGCTTCAGAAACCGACACGTTGAAGTTTTTGATACGTGGAAACAAATTCGTCATATCATTCAACTCGTGGTAATGCGTTGCGAAAAGTGTCTTCGCACGGAACTGCGGGTGTTCGTGCAGGTATTCCGCAATGGCCCATGCAATGGACACACCGTCGTAGGTTGATGTTCCTCTTCCGATTTCGTCGAGCAGAATTAAACTGCGATCACTTAAGTTATTCAAGATGCTCGCGGTTTCGTTCATTTCAACCATGAACGTAGATTCCCCAGCGCTCATGTTGTCGTTTGCGCCTACACGTGTGAACACCTTGTCTACAATGCCCATTCTCACGCGCTTGGCTGGCACGAAAGAACCCATCTGTGCCATGAGCACAATGAGTGCGGTTTGACGAAGCACAGCGGATTTACCGGACATATTCGGACCGGTGATCATCATGATCTGCTGCGCATCGCGATCTAATTTTATGTCGTTCGCTATGTACGGATCGTTCGGCGGAAGGCGCAATTCAATAATGGCGTGCCTTCCTTGTTCTATCTCTATGCAGTTCTCTTCCGTGAATTCCGGTGCACAATACTTGTTCGCCACGGCAACGGTTGCGAAAGACGCTAGTGTGTCAATCTCTGCAAGCACGCGTGCGTTCAATTGCATGTTCACCAAATGCGGAAGCGTCTCTTCAATCAGCGCTTGATAAATCTGATTTTCTAAAATCGAAATTTTATCTTCCGCTCCAGTAATCTTCGCCTCGTATTCTTTCAGTTCAGGGGTAATGTAACGCTCGGCTTGTGTAACCGTTTGCTTGCGTATCCATTCCGGCGGAACCTTATCCTTGTGTGTGTTTCGCACTTCCAAATAATACCCGAAGACATTGTTGAAAGCAATTTTCAAGGAAGGAATTCCGGTGCGTTCGCTTTCGCGTTCTTGCACCATTTGCAAATAATCTTTCCCCGATTTTTGCAAGTTGCGAAGCTCATCTAAATCTGCATTCACGCCTTCGGCAATAACAGAACCGCGGTTCAGTGCTAAAGGTGCTTCGGGATTAATTTTTTCGAAAATGGTATTGCACCAATCGGTCAATGGTTTCAACACATTGAACAGCGCTTGTATTTCTTTGCTCTTTGAATTTGCGCCTAAATCTTTGATGTGCTCTGCCGTTTGCATGCCCTTCGCTAACTGAAGCAATTCGCGTGGATTCACGCGCCCCGTAGCAATCTTCGAAGCCAGGCGCTCCATGTCGCCAATGGTGTTCAAATGCAAACGGGTCTCTGCTAGCAGCTCTGCGTTTTTCACAAAACTTCCAACTACAAACTGGCGCTTTTCAATTTGTGCAATGTCTTTGAGCGGCATGAGTACCCATCTGCGCAAGAGTCGCGCGCCCATGGGTGTGCTCGTGTGATTGAGCGTGTAGAACAGCGTGGCTGTTTCGTCGTAGTTCGAATGCACCAATTCTAAATTTCGAATGGTGAAGCGGTCTAACCACACGAACGTGTCCTCTTCAATGCGCGCTATTTTCTGAATGTGCTGGGTCTTGTCGTGCTGCGTATCTTTCAGATAATGCAACACGGCGCCAGCCGCAATAACTCCGAGTTTTAATTCTTCAACACCGAAGCCTTTGAGCGATTGTGTGCCGAATTGCTTTTGTAAAACTTCTTTGGCGTAGTCCAACGAGAACACCCATTCATCGACACGAAATGTAAACCATTTGGTATCTCCGAAGGCTTCACGAAACTGGTGGTCTTCGTGCTTTTGAAAAAGCACTTCGTTTGGCCGAAAGCTTTGGAGCAGTTTGTTAATGTGTGCGGTACTTCCTTCGGCCAAATAAAATTCGCCCGTAGAAATGTCTAAAAAACTCACCCCCGCTTGCTGGTCACGCATGACCACAGCAGCCAAAAATTGGTTATTCGAACTATCGAACGTTTTCTCGTTATAACTCACCGCTGGTGTAACCAACTCCGTTACTCCGCGCTTCACAATTTTCTTCGTAAGCTTCGGATCTTCCAACTGATCGCAAATAGCTACGCGATTTCCAGCGCGAACCAATTTTGGCAAATAAGTATCTAACGAATGATGCGGAAAGCCCGCCAATTCAATGAATGCGGCTGCACCGTTTTTTCGCTTCGTTAATGTAATTCCTAAAATGCGTGCAGCCGCAATCGCGTCTGAACCGAAGGTTTCATAAAAATCGCCGACACGAAACAACAAAAGCGCATCTGGATATTGCGCCTTAATTTCATTGTATTGTTTCATGAGTGGTGTTTCCACCACGGTCGATTTTTCTTCTGTCATTTTATGCCTTATTCAGTTGACTCAGCTTAGAGCTTTCGAATTTATCTCGTGCATAAGCCAACGTTACTTTGAATTCTTTTTCTTCCGTTTGATTTGGAATTTCAAACATGAGATCCAACAAGATAGCCTCGCAAATCGAACGTAATCCGCGCGCTCCTAATTTGTAGGTCATGGCCTTTTCTACAATATAATCCAACACTTGTTTCTCGAAAGACAATTTCACACCGTCCATTTCAAACAACTTCACGTATTGCTTCACCAAAGCGTTTTTCGGCTCGGTTAGAATTCTTCTCAATGCAGATTCGTCAAGCGGATTCAAAAACGTTAACACAGGGAAACGACCGATTAATTCAGGGATCAATCCAAATTGTTTCAAATCGGCTGGAGCAATGTATTGCAACCATCCGCCTTGTTCTTCAACGGTCTTCGCATTGCGGTATCCAATGCTAGCCGTATTCATGCGACGTTCAATGTGTTTTTCAATTCCATCAAATGCACCGCCACAAACGAACAAAATATTCTTCGTGTCGATCTGAATCATTTTTTGCTCGGGGTGTTTTCTTCCACCTTGTGGCGGAACACTCACCGTTGCACCTTCCAACAATTTCAACAACGCTTGTTGAACGCCTTCGCCGCTTACGTCACGCGTAATGCTTGGGTTATCGCTCTTGCGCGCAATCTTGTCTATTTCGTCAATGAATACAATTCCGCGCTCTGCTTTTTGAACATCGAAATCTGCGCTTTGTAAAAGTCGAGAAAGAATACTTTCAACGTCTTCTCCCACGTAACCTGCCTGTGTAAGCACGGTAGCATCGGCAATGCAGAACGGAACGTTTAACATTTTCGCAATGGTCTTTGCCAAAAGTGTTTTTCCTGTTCCGGTCTCTCCAACCAATACAATGTTCGATTTTTCAATTTCTACTTCGTCGTCTTGCTTTCCAGCTGCGTGCTGAGCTAGACGCTTGTAGTGGTTGTAAACAGCGACACTCAACACCTTCTTCGCTTCGTCTTGACCAATGATGTATTCGTTTAAGAAATCTCTGATCTCAATCGGCTTCAATAATTCAGACGTGTTAAATTCTTCTTGAGGAACAACGGCTTCTTCTTTTACAATCTCACTAGCTTGTCTCGCGCAGTCGTCACAAATGTGTCCGGAAACACCTGCTATTAACACATTCACCTCACTCTTTTTTCTTCCGCAAAACGAGCAATTAATCTCTTGTTTAGACATCTTTAATTCTTTCCCACAAAGGTAATGAATCTCGACTGTTTACATAGGGTCTACGTCAATAGACACGCGAACCATTTTATATTTCTGTTGGGAAGTGAG
>CAZEFR010000003.1:77557-99467 GCA_964511555.1 uncultured Chryseobacterium sp. | reverse complement strand
TCGCGTCTTCCGCTTCTTCCTGAAACCTGCACCATCATCTGAAAGGCACGTTCGATCGAACGAAAATCAGGATGCTTCAGCATGCGATCAGCGTTTAAAATTCCAACCAAATGAACATTGCTGAAGTCAAGACCCTTCGTTACCATCTGTGTTCCAATGAGCACATCGGTCTTTCCGCTTTCAAATTCAGAGATAATTTTATGGTGTGCATGTTTACCTCGCGCTACATCCAAGTCCATACGCGATATGCGAATATGCGGAAGGCATTCGCCCAACTCTTCTTCAATGCGTTCGGTTCCCGCGCCTAACATTTTGAAAGCGTTCGCTCCGCATGAAGGACATTGCTGCACTGGAATTTCATGATGGCCGCAGTAATGGCAACGCAATTCATGATGAAATTTATGATAGGTTAAACTCACATCGCAGTTCTTACACTCGGGCGTGTAATGGCACATTTCACATTCCCAAAGCGGTGTATAGCCTCTTCGATTTTGAAACAAAATCACTTGCTTACCCGCCTTCACTGTGCTGTCAATAGCTTCTAGAAGGACTGAAGAAAAGACCCCTTGCATGCGCTTTGCTTGCAACTCTGAGCGAAGATTTACAAAATCTATTTTAGGTTGAACGGCGTTGCCATAACGCTCGAACATTTCAACCAGCTGATACTTATTTTGTTTCGCGTTGAAGTACGATTCCAAGGAAGGAGTTGCACTACCTAATACCACTTGTGCGTTTGATAAAACACTCAACTTTATGGCAGTGTCTCTCGCATGATAACGCGGAGCAGGGTCTTGTTGCTTGAACGTTCCTTCGTGCTCTTCGTCAACGATGATTAAACCTAAGTTTTTAAAGGGAAGGAATACACCCGATCGCGCAGCCAACACTACATCGAATCGATGCAAATCTGAATGCACCCGATGCCACACTTCCGTGCGTTCATGGGTGCTGTAGCCGCTGTGGTACACACCAACGCGCGTTCCAAAATATTTCTGAATGCGGTCAATTAAATGCGAAGTCAATGCAATTTCAGGAACCAACAACAACACTTGTTTTCCTTGTTGAATTTGCTCTTGCATGAGATGCAAATACACTTCTGTTTTTCCAGAAGAGGTTACTCCGTGCAGCAGCGTGACTCCAGCATGCGATTTGATTTTTTCAAAAGCCGTCTGTTGCAATTCACTTAATTCAGGAAGAGGTATTAGTTCATGATCCCCTGTAACCATGCGTAATTCAGAGCGTTCTTCAATGGCAAGAACTCCCTTCTTCACCAATGCCGAAATGGCTGAAGCGTCGGTCTTCGATTGTATCTCGAGTTCCTTTTTCTTCACGGACTCTCCGCTCGTTCCGTTCCATTTGCTCATTTGCAAAAAGGTCATCAACACCTGAATCTGCTTATCTGCATTGCGTTTTTCCAAAGCAGAAAAATGATGTTGCAACTGTTCGTCGGTATTCCCGTTTTCTCCAACGGTAACATAAGAAACACGCTTCGGAATGAACTTTTCCTTCACCTCTTCAAACGAAGCAATGGCGTTCTTCTTCAATAAATTTTTCAATGTAGAATGAATGGAAACCTTTGGCAATGCGTGTTGTATGTCTTTCGACATAACACCCATACCGCGATCTTTTTCCAAAATTACATCTACAACCGAACGTTCATTCGGTGTTAATTCTACAGCAAGATCCTTTGTTGTATAGACCGTTTCACTTGATAGTTTCAATCCGCTTGGAAGTGCGGCAGTCATGACTTCCCCGAGCGTGCAAGCGTAGTATTTCGCAATCCATTCCCACAGTTGCATCTGTGTTTCTGAAACCACAGGAACATCGTCTAGTACTTCTTCAAAATACTTCGCAGCATAATCCTTCGGAACCTCTTCGTGCACGCGCCATACAATGGCTGTGTAGCGTTTTGATTTTCCCAATGGCACCACCACGCGAACACCTTGCTGAACGTAGTTCTCCCAGGCCACAGGAACCCTGTAGGTAAGCACTTGCGGAAGTGCGAGCGGAACAACTACATCAACAAAAAAGGTTTTCATCGTCTATAAACAAATAGAGACACGAAGGTCGTGTCTCTACTCTAATTTGAATTGAAATGATTATGGTTTTCTTTCCAAAACTTCGTCAATCATACCGTACTCCTTCGCCTCAGATGCAATCATCCAGTAATCGCGATCACTGTCTGCCCAAACTTGGTCATATGACTTACCGCTATGTAATGCAATAATATCGTACAATTCTTTCTTTAACTTTTGAATTTCGCGTGCAGTGATTTCAATGTCTGACGCTTGTCCGCGTGCACCACCCAAAGGTTGGTGAATCATAACGCGTGAGTGCTTCAATCCTGTGCGCTTTCCTGCTTGGCCAGCACACAACAAAACAGCTCCCATAGAAGCGGCCATACCTGTGCAAATGGTTGCAACGTCTGGATTAATGTATTGCATGGTGTCGTAGATGCCTAGACCCGCGTAGACACTTCCTCCTGGAGAGTTAATGTAGATCTGAATGTCTTTCTTAGAATCTGTACTTTCCAAAAACAACAACTGCGCTTGAATAATATTCGCGATGTAGTCATCGATTTCAGTTCCCAAGAAAATAATTCTATCAGCCATTAAACGAGAGAATACATCTACCTCACGGAAAGGCATGTGACGCTCTTCAATAACTGTTCTAGTCATGTTCTCTGGACCATACATGTGAGAAATCACATCGTTCACCACTGTGCTATTGATACCTAAGTGACCAGTAGCATATTTTTTAAATTCTTTACGTTCGAACATATAGTAATATTTGTGTCGAAGATACAGCGGTTTTTAATTCAAAACCGAGACTTCAAACAGTAGACTTTTCAACTTATTCAATTATTTCAAAACGCTTGAACTTAATGCGTCCAAGCTCACACTCTTCTTCCCACATAGCAAGCGGACGCGCGTACACAGATCCAAAAGGCACTGATTTGTATATCACCAAAGCTTCTTTGGTTTCACTGTGATTTGCTAGAGAAATGATTTCGTAAACCCCTCCTTTGTAATGCTTCCAACGCTCACCCGGCATCGGGTATCTTATCGCTTTTTCCATGTTTTCTTTTATAGTACTACCGTCCCAAAATTATCTGCCAACTGCTTTCTCACGTCGTCCAAACGCTTCTTTTCGGCTAATAAAATCATGACTTCGTCTTCGTTCGTTTCAACTTCAAGCTGAGTTTCTATTGCTTTGGCCGCAATTTGCACGTGTCGCATTTTCATGCGAAATAAGCAATCTTTTGCTGCCTTTCCTATAATATACTCTTCCGACTCGGTTAATATGCCGTGTTTCTTTTTCCAATTTTCGCTTATCTGATGGCGCGTGGTTAGTACGTTCACTGCTTCACTGCGAACACTTTCCTCTTCGTGTGATGTGAAGTTGTGATGACTTGGCATTTGGTTTTCATTCACCAATTCCAAATACTCTTTCAACATCTTCGAATAAACTTCTGATTGAAGAGTCATGAAGTCGTGCTCAAGATTTCCAATTAAATAATCTGCAACAGATACATGAATAACTTCTCTTTTGCCTTCTTCATCTACAATTTCAACAGGCATTTCATATTCACCGTACATCAGCAAAATGCGCATGAAATCTCGCTCTTGCGATTCTGCATTCAACGTGTCGGGAACAGGAACAGTCTCATCGAAAGGTGTTGGAGCAGGTGCCTCAACGGGGGTATGCACTCCCGGATCTCCAGCAACTGCGGGTTTTCCAGGACCTTTCTTTAAATTTTCTTGAAGCGATTTGTTCAGCTCTAAGAGCAAAACAGATTCGCCAATGCCCATGATCTGCGAACAGTCTTGAACAAAAACAGAACGCTTAATCGCATCTGGGATTAGCGCTATGCTGTCAACTATACCACGAATAAGACCTGCTTTTTTTATGGGGTCGTTGCCCACTTCTTCAAGAAGTAATGCCGTTTTATATCGAATGAAATCCTTTGCGTTCTCCTTCACATACAGCTGAATCTCTTCACTGCTGTGCTTTCTAGAATAACTGTCTGGGTCATCGCCATCTGGAAATGTTGCAACGCGAACGTTCAACCCTTCCTTCAATATCATGTCAATACCGCGGAAACTCGCTTTAATTCCCGCTTTGTCACCATCGTATAAAATGGTAATGTTCTGCGTGAATCGACGAATCAAACGAATCTGACCTTCGGTTAAACTCGTTCCACTACTTGCAACCACATTCTCAACGCCCGCTTGGTGAAGCGCAATAACGTCTGTATATCCTTCAACCAAAAAACAGTTGTCTTCCTTCACCATCGCATTCTTCGCGAGGTGCAGGCCATACAAAGTGTTCGACTTGTGATAGAGATCGCTTTCCGGACTGTTGAAATATTTCGCTATGTCCTTTTCTGCTTTTAACGTTCTTCCACCAAAGGCAATCACCTTTCCACTCACATTGTGAATGGGGAACATCACCCTACCGCGGAAGAAGTCATACGGCGAACCGTCCTTCTCGCGTGTTAAACCCGTCTTCAATAAGTAGGTCAACGAATGCCCCGCAGACAGCGCTGCTTGCGACATCTTATCCCATCCATCTGGACAATAACCCAACTGAAATTTCTTCAGTGTGTCTTCACGAAATCCGCGCGATTCAAAATAAGAAAGCCCAATGGCTCTTCCCATTTCTGTATTGTACATCTGATCTTGGAAATACTTATTGGCGAAATCGGTGACAACAGAAAGTTGTTCGCGTTCGCTCTTTTCGGCTTTTTGTTCTTCCGTCTGACTCTCTTCTTCAATCTCTATGTTGTACCTGTTGGCCAACCAGCGCAAGGCTTCCGGATAGGAAAGCTTCTCATGCTGCATAAGAAAGTCAATCGCATTGCCGCCTTTCCCAGAACTGAAATCTTTGTAAATGCCTTTCGCAGGAACGACGAAAAAACTTGGTGTTTTTTCATTCACAAACGGAGAAAGGCCGCGATAAGAAGACCCGCTTTTTTTCAAATGAACGAACTCACCAACCACATCTTCAATGAGAGTGGCCTGAAAAATTCGATCTATGGTGGAACGGGAAATCATGGACTACCAAAGGTAGTGCTACATGACTACATTCACAATACGTTTTGGAACAACAATAATCTTTTTCGGAGTTTTTCCTTCCAAATATTTCGCTGTGCTTTCGTGCGCCATTACTTGAGCCTCAACATCTGAGGTGCTCATGCCCACCGGAAGCGACAGGAAGAATCTAGTTTTACCGTTGAAAGAAACGGGATATTCGAAGTTGTCGTCTTCCAAAAACTTGTTCTCGGCAATTGGCCAAGGCTCGTTCATGACTGAAGTGGTGTGACCCAAGTTTTTCCAAAGTTCTTCTGCCAAATGCGGTGCATAAGGAGAGAGCATGATTACCAACGGTTCTAAAGCCTGACGCTTGTTGCACTTCAGATCGGTAAGTTCGTTGGTGGCAATCATGAAGGCACTTACAACAGTATTCCAAGAGAAGCGCTCCAAGTCTTCGGTGATCTTCTTAATGGTCTTGTGAACCACCTTCATTTCAGCTGCAGTGGCATCTTCAGAAGAAACAGAGAATGTTTCGTTCGCTAGAAACAAGCGGTGAAAACGACGCAAGAAATTGTGAACGCCGCTTATACCCTTGGTATCCCAAGGCTTGCTTTGCTCAACAGGGCCCAAGAACATTTCGTAGCAACGCAAAGTGTCTGCTCCGAATTTTTCTACCAACTCGTCTGGCGTTTGAACGTTGTACTTCGACTTCGACATTTTCTCAACTTCCCAACCGCAGGTGTATTCGCCGTTTTCATTCAACATGAATTCTGCGTTGGCGTATTCAGGAAGCCAATTCTTGAATGCTTCAATGTTCAACTTATCGTTGTCTACCAAAGAAATATCGGCATACAAGCGTTGTGTTTCAAACTCTTTTCTACGCTCGAACGTAATGAAGGTGTTGCTGTCTTTTATGCGGTAAACGAAGCTGCTGCGCCCAAGGATCATTCCTTGGTTAATCATCTTTTTGAACGGTTCATTGAACGGTATGTAGCCCAAGTCGAACAACACTTTCGTCCAAAAACGAGAATACAGCAAGTGTCCAGTTGCGTGCTCTGCACCGCCCATGTACAAGTCTACTTGACCCCAATATTTTATGCGCTCTTCTGAAGCAAAAACCGAATGATTGTTCGGGTCCATGTAGCGCAAGAAATACCACGAAGATCCTGCCCATCCTGGCATGGTGTTGCACTCCATAGGCATGCCGTTTCGCTCCCAATTCTTCGCGCGAGCCAAAGGCGGTTCGCCTGATTCTGTTGGAAGGTAGGCGTCTACATCGGGCAATTGCGTAGGCAACTCTTCTGTGTCTATTAAACGTGGAATTCCGTTTTCGTAATAAATCGGGAAAGGTTCTCCCCAATAACGTTGACGGCTAAATACCGCATCGCGTAAGCGATAGTTCACACGTTTTTCTCCTGCACCCAATTCCATCAAACGCTCGCACACTGCGTCAAATGCAGTGTGGTAATTCATTCCATTTAGAAAATCGGAATTCGCAAGGGTCGCTTCTTTCGAGGTTTCTGCCTTTTCTGAAAGATCAGATTCAGCAAAAATATTTTTTATTTCTAAGTTGAAATGCTTCGCAAAATCATAGTCGCGCTGATCGCCTGCAGGCACCGCCATAACAGCACCTGTGCCATATCCGGCCAACACATAATCACCAATCCAAATGGGAACTTGTTCTCCCGTTAACGGATGCAAAGCAAAGCTTCCTGTGAACACACCCGAAATCTTTTTCTCGGCCATGCGATCACGTTCTGTTTTCAATTTCGCATTGGCAACATAATCCATCACAGCATCGCGCTGTTCCGCTGTTGTCAACACTTCCACACTTTCGTGCTCGGGAGCCAAAGTTAAAAATGACACGCCGTACAATGTATCTGGACGTGTAGTGAAAACCTCTATCGTTACTTCTTTTTCTGCTTGAAAACGAACGCGTGCTCCAGAAGATTTTCCGATCCAGTTGCGTTGAATTTCTTTAATGTTTTCAGGCCAATCAATAGTGTCTAAATCAGAAATTAAACGCTCCGAAAATGCAGAAATGCGCATACTCCACTGACGCATTTTCTTTTGCTCTACGGCGTGTCCGCCGCGCTCACTCACGCCATCCTTAATTTCGTCATTCGCTAATACCGTTCCTAAAGCCGGGCACCAATTCACCACAGAGTCTGCTAAATAAGACACGCGATAATTCATAAGCAACGCTTCCTTCTGCGCTTCGCTCATACTCTTCCAATCGGTGTCGGTAAATTCTCCTTCAAAATAGGAAGAGAAAATATGGTCGGCTTCCAACAAATAGGTCTTCCACCACTCCTCGTCCATGTGCGCATTCACGCCGTATGAACCGTTCTCTTCAAACTTCTCTATTAACTCTGAAATAGGTCTTGTCTTGTTCGAATCAAGATCGTACCAAGCGTTGAACAACAATCCAAAAATCCATTGCGTCCACTTGTAATACTCCGGAGAACTGGTTCGAACCTCTCTGCTCCAATCGTATGAAAACCCAATCTTATCAAGTTGTTCGCGGTAGCGCTCAATGTTTTGCTCTGTTGTTTTTGCGGGGTGTTGTCCCGTTAAAATGGCATACTGCTCCGCAGGCAATCCGAAAGAATCGTATCCCATCGGGTGAAGAACATTAAACCCTTTGTGGCGCATGTAACGCGCGTAAATATCGGACGCAATGTAACCCAACGGATGACCCACGTGAAGACCGGCCCCACTCGGATAGGGGAACATGTCTAGGACATAAAACTTCTTCTTATTCGGGTCTTCGGTAACTTTGTAAGACTCGTCCTGCGCCCATTTCTTGCGCCAGTTTGCTTCAATATTTCTAAAATCGTATTCCATAAATCGTGTAGAATCGTTCGCGAAGATAGGGCGCAGAATGACCTAATTCACTAACTTCGCGAAGTATGAAATACCAACGCATTCTTCTAAAATTAAGTGGTGAGGCCTTAATGGGCGACAAACAGTTCGGAATTGACAACGTGCGCATTATGCAATACGCACAAGAAATTAAAGCTGTTTGGGAACACGGTGTGGAAATAGCAATTGTTATTGGCGGAGGAAATATCTTCCGTGGCGTTCAAGCAGAACAGGGCGGAATGGAGCGCACACAAGGCGATTACATGGGAATGTTAGCCACTATGATTAATAGCATGGCACTTCAAAGCGCATTGGAATCGGCACACGTGCCAACACGTTTGCAAAGCGCAATTGAAATGAAACAAATTTGCGAGCCCTTCATCAAGAGAAGAGCCGTAAGACATTTAGAAAAAAACCGTGTGGTCATCTTCGGGGCGGGAACAGGAAATCCTTTCTTCACAACCGATACAGCTGCATCGCTTCGTGCCATTGAGGTAGAAGCAGATGTGGTATTGAAGGGCACGCGTGTAGACGGCATCTACACTGCTGATCCAGAAAAAGACCCGTCTGCTACCAAGTACGATGTGGTTACTTTCAACGAGGTGTATGAGAAGGGATTGAACGTTATGGACATGACCGCATTCACCTTATGTAACGAAAACAAATTACCAATTATCATTTTCGACATGAACAAAGAAGGTAACCTTCTGAAATTAGTTTCTGGCGAAAACATTGGAACCAAAGTAGAATTTTAAAGCAGAATAACAGTATGTCTGAAGAAGTTAAAATGGCCCTCGACGAGGCAGCTGAAGCAATGAACAAATCCATTGCTCACTTAGAAAACGAATTGAATAAAGTGCGTGCTGGAAAGGCAAGCCCTGTTATGTTAGACGGTGTTCGCGTAGACTACTACGGCACCATGACTCCGTTGAAAAACGTTGCAAACGTTACCACTCCTGATGCTAGAACACTCAATGTTCAACCGTGGGAAAAAGGTATGTTGAACGCTATCTCGAAAGGTATCATGGAAGCAAACCTCGGTTTGAATCCACAAAACAACGGCGATGTGATCATGATTGCTGTTCCCATGTTGACTGAAGAACGTCGTCGCGATTTATCGAAGCGTGCGCACTCTGAAGGAGAAAATGCGCGTGTGGGAATTCGCACGGCTCGTAAAGAAGCGCTAGACTTCATTAAGCAAGCGCAGAAAGACGGTCTTCCTGAAGACGAAGCAAAAACAGGTGAATCGAAGGTTCAAGAACTTACAGACAAGTTCAACAAAAAAGTAGATGAAGTCTTAGCCGCGAAAGACAAAGACATTATGACCATCTAAACCCAAGCACGTGGTAAAGATTGGTGATATTGAACTTCCTGAATTTCCGTTGCTGCTTGCTCCCATGGAAGATGTGAGCGATCCGCCCTTCCGCATGGTCTGCAAAGAACAAGGCGTAGACCTTATGTACACTGAATTTATTAGCAGTGAAGGTCTTATTCGCGATGCTGCTAAAAGCAGAATGAAGCTCGACATCTTCGAATACGAGAGACCCATTGGTGTTCAAATTTTCGGAAGCGAAATTGAATCCATGGTGAAAAGTGCAGAGATCATCGAGTCGGTGAATCCAAATCTCCTAGACATCAATTATGGTTGTCCCGTCTCGAAAGTCACCTGCAAAGGCGCTGGGGCGGGCATTCTACAGAACATTCCGAAGATGGTAGCCATGACGGAAGCCGTTGTGAAAGCAACAAAGCTTCCAGTTACGGTGAAAACAAGATTGGGATGGGACGAAGGTTCAAAGAACATTGAGGAGGTTGCTGAAAGACTTCAAGACATAGGCATTCAAGCACTCACCGTTCATGGAAGAACACGAGTGCAGATGTACAAAGGAGAAGCCAATTGGGAACTCATTGCACGTGTGAAAGAAAACCCTCGCATACGCATTCCTATTTTCGGAAATGGCGATATCGATTCTCCTGAAAAAGCGTGGGAATACAAAAACAAATACGGCGTAGACGGAATCATGGTTGGCCGCGCCAGCATTGGCTATCCGTGGATATTCAGAGAAATTAAGCATTACTTCAAAACACAAGAATTACTTCCTCCGCCAACCATAGAAGAACGCGTAGCCGCGTGTAAAAGCCATTTCGAATTTTCACTTCGTTGGAAAGGAGAAAAATTAGGCGTGCTCGAAATGAGACGTCACTACACCAATTACTTCAAAGGAATTCCGAACTTCAAACCTTTCCGAATGGACTTGGTTACCTCTATGGACATTGATTTTATTCGTCGTAAACTCGACGAGGTATCTCTTATTGAACTCTAATACATTCGTATCTTCGCGTCATCTAGAATAATCTATACTTGTTCAGATGAAGAAATTATACAACACAGAAGACAAGCGCGTCTTGCGCCAACGTATGCTCGCGGATAACACTCCGCGAACAACAGTTTCATTTTACAAATACCATCAGATTGAAGACCCGCACGTCTTTCGCGACGCGCTTTTCGCGCGTTGGAGCGACCTCGGTGTTCTCGGCAGAACCTACATTGCGTCTGAAGGAATTAACGCGCAAATTTCTGTTCCAACAGAAAACTTTGAGGCCTTTGTAAAAGATCTTTTCACTATCGATTTTCTAAACGGAATTCGTCTGAACACCGCTGTAGACGAAGGAAAATCGTTCTACGCCTTGAAGGTTAAACTTCGAAACAAAATAGTTGCAGACGGAATTGAAGATCCTAATTTCGATCCTTCAAACACCGGAAAATACTTGACTGCTGAAGAGTGGAATCAACAACTCGCTGATCCAAATACCGTGGTTGTCGACATGCGTAACCACTACGAAAGTGAGGTGGGACATTTCGAAGGTGCTATTTGTCCCGATGTTGATACCTTCCGCGAAGAGCTGCAGGTGGTAGAAGAAATTCTTCAAAACGACAAAGACAAAAAAGTGCTTATGTATTGCACCGGCGGTATTCGTTGTGAAAAAGCTTCGGCTTACATGAAACACAAAGGTTTTGAAAACGTCTACCACCTCGAAGGTGGTATCATTAAATACGCTCGCGACGCCAAGGCGAATAACCTGGACATTAAATTCAAAGGTGTGAATTTCGTTTTCGATGAGCGTCTTGCCGAGCGTATTTCCGAAGAAGTTATTGCAACGTGTCATCAGTGCGGAGAACCTTTCGATCATCACACGAATTGTATGAATCTTGGTTGTCATATCTTGTTCATCCAATGCGACAAGTGCAAAGAGAAATACGAGAATTGTTGCTCTGAAGAATGTCAAAACATCACACATCTGACTGAAGAAGAGCAAAAAGAACTGCGTAAGAAAACGCCTGTAGTCCGCAACGTATATAAGAAAGGGCGTATGCCGAAGCTCACGAAATAATCATTTCTTGCGTGCGCGCTCAAAAATGTTATATTCGCAAAACGTAAAAAATCATTAAGCGTTAATACTATGTACTGGACTTTAGAATTGGCCTCTTACCTCGAAGACGCACCTTGGCCTGCAACAAAAGAAGAATTAATTGACTTCGCTATGCGCGCTGGCGCTCCGCTGGAGGTGGTAGAAAATCTTCAACAATTGGAAGATGAGGAAGAGGTGTTCGAAAGCATCGAAGACATTTGGCCAGACTACCCTACTAAAGAAGATTTCTTCTTCAACGAAGACGAATATTAATTCTTCTGAAGTAGTCGTTTTCTATGTTAACACCTGAAGAGCAAAAACAACTCCGGTATGACCTTGCCTACTTACGTATGGCGAAAGAATGGGCCAAGCTCTCACATTGCACGCGGAAACAAGTGGGTGCTCTTCTTGTTAAAAACGGAGTTATTATTTCCGATGGATATAACGGAACCCCCAGTGGTTTTCCAAATACCTGCGAAAACAGCGAAGGAGAAACACATTGGTATGTCCTACATGCAGAAGCCAACGCTATTTTAAAGGTTGCCAAGTCTACAAACAATTCACACGGCTCTACCCTTTACATTACACTAAGCCCTTGCAAAGATTGCTGCAAGCTTATTCTTCAATCAGGCATCACAAAAATGGTCTATCTAGACGCATACAAAGACACAACAGCAATTGAATTTCTAAAAAACTCAGGCGTTGAAGTTGTTAAACGAGAGTTGCCAGAATAACGTTATCTTTTCAACTTCGAAAAATCACCATGTCTGAAGAAATACAAAACGAAAAATCAGGGAAGTCTCCTTTACAACCGCTGTACTACACTTTTGTATTAATTGCAGGTATTCTACTCGGAACAATTTTGGCAGATAAGAACCTGCTGAGCATTAAAACCGGCACCGAAAACAACCCGAATAAATTAGTTAGTCTGATTGATTTTATTGAAGACAACTATGTTGATAGCGTCGATAAAAAGAAAATAATTGACGACGCTATAGCCTCTATTCTCAAAAACCTTGATCCACACAGCTATTATCTAAATCCAACCGAATACGCCAAAGCAAAAGAAGAAATGTCGGGTTCGTATGAGGGTGTTGGTGTTGAGTTTTTAATTCTGCGCGACTCGCTTATGGTAAATCGTGTTGTTCCTTTCGGGCCAAGTTTCAGAGCGGGTATTCAGTCTGGAGATCGCATTGTTCAAGTAGATGGAAAAGATATTTCTGGCAAATCGTTAAACAACGATGGTGTTATGAAGATGTTGAAGGGTGAAGCTGGAAGCAATGTGAACATTAGCGTTCTTCGTAAGAAAGAATATTTAAATTTCAATGTTGAAAGAGGCTCGCTTCCTCTTCCAAGCGTTCCCTCTTATTACAAAATCGAAGAAGGCGTTGGGTATATCAAAATTGACCGATTCGCCAAAACCACCTACAATGAATTTGTTGTTGCTGGAACCGCCCTCAAAAATCAAGGCTGCTCTAAATTCATTTTAGACTTGCGCGGAAACGGCGGCGGGCTGCTCGAGCAAGCCACTAACATTGCTGAAGAATTCCTTGAAAAAGATCGCTTAATGGTTTATACCGCAGGCACTCACTCGGGAAGAACCGATTACAACACCCAAAAACGCGGAGCATTCGCAGATGTTCAGGTAACTGTTCTCATTGACGAATACAGCGCTTCAGCAAGTGAAATAGTAGCTGGAGCGTTGCAAGATTGGGACCGCGCTATTGTTGTTGGTAGACGCTCGTTCGGTAAAGGGCTCGTTCAAAGTGAAATTGAACTTCCAGATAAAAGCGCACTTCGACTTACTACCGCCCGCTATTATACACCTACTGGCCGATGCATTCAAAAGCCCTACGGAGATTCTTCGAAGTATTTCAATGAAACCCATCAGCGTTGGTTAAGCGGAGAGTTGTTTCATTCCGAAAAAATTACGCATGCCGATTCTTTAAAATTTTACACTCCCTCGGGAAGAATAGTATACGGCGGGGGTGGAATAACGCCAGATGTATTCATTCCTTTCGATTCTACCTCTACTTCTTTCGCTTTGATAGATATTGTGAACTTTGGGATTATTCGACAACTTTGCTTCGATTTCGTAGATCAAAACAGAGCGAAGCTTTCCAACTGGAAATCGTTCGATCAATATCAAAAAGAGTATAAAGTAGATGCGGAACTTCTTGATAAAACGCTCAAATCTGCAAGCGAACAGCAAATTCTTTATACCAAGGCAGAGGTTACAAAACTTAAAGCGCAATGTTCACTGCGATACAAAGCTCAAATAGCACGTGCTTTATTTGACGAAAACGCTATGTTCCGCGTAATGAACGCTGAAGATTCTGAATTAATTAAGGCGCTTGACGTTTCTAAGAACTACAACACCTACTTTTTTCACCCTTAATGGATACGCTTTCCAAACAGGAACGGCTCTACAAAAAAAAATCCATCGAGTCGCTTTATGCTCAGGGAAAAAGCATAAAAACACCGGCTATCATATGCTTGTATCTGAGTTCAACAGAAACCTCAGAATTTCCTGCTCAAGCCTTATTCACAGCCCCGAAAAGACGTTTTCCTCGTGCCCATGACAGAAATAGAATCAAACGTTTAATGAAAGAGGTTTACCGAAAAGAAAAACAACCTCTTTATGACATCCTCAACAACAAAGGAAAACAACTGGCGTTAGCATTTATCTTTACAGGTAACCGCATTCCCGATCACGACTATGTGGAACAAAAAATTAAGTACCTTATTCGACAACTTATTTCCGTTACGAACCAAGAGCAACCAACCCATGAAAATACTTAAGCGCACCCTTCTTTTCTCTCTGCTCTCCCTTTTTTCACTCTCTTCCTTTGCACAACCCAACCCGTCTACAAACTATTTCGAAGTTGTAAAAAACTTAGAAATATTCACAGATGTCTTCCGTCAAATAGATCAGTTGTATGTGGAAGATGCTGCACCTGGAAACCTTGTGAACACTGCCCTCAGCGGAATGTTGGCTTCACTTGATCCATACACGATTTACTATCCGGAATCGCGCATTGAAGATGCAATGTACCTTCAAACAGGAAGATACGGCGGAGTAGGCGCTCGTGTAGATTTAGTAAGCGGAAAAAACACTGTCCTTGAAGTTTTCGAATCGTTTCCGGCGTACAAATCCGGACTTCGTGCTGGAGATATTATCACGCACATCAATGGAAAATCAATAGATGGAATTGACCTAGACAACTTGGAAGACGGACTTACCGGAACACCTGGAAGCGTTGTGAATTTAACAGTTGTTCAACTAGGAAAACCAAACCCAACAGAACTTGCTGTAACCCGCGAAAGCATTAAGACTCCAGATGTACCGCACTTCCAACTTTTAGAAAACAATGTTGGATACATCAAACTCGACGAGTTCACACAAACAGCATCAGAAGATGTAAAAACCAGCTTCAACACGTTGAAAGAAAAAGGAATGAATAAGCTCATTTTAGACCTTCGTGGAAACGGTGGAGGTCTATTGAATGAAGCTGTAAAGATTGTAAACTTTTTTGTTCCGAAAGGAACGGAAATCACCCGTACCATGGGAAAGACAGAGTCTTGGAAACAAATCTATGTTGCGCAATACGATCCTATTGATTTAACCATGCCGCTTGTTGTTTTGGTTGATGAAATGTCGGCTTCTGCTTCTGAAATTGTAAGTGGAAGTCTTCAAGATTTAGACCGCGCTGTTATTGTAGGCGTGCCTTCTTTCGGAAAGGGTTTGGTTCAACAAACGTTGGATCTTTCCTACAACGCGAAGATGAAAGTAACTGTTGCGAAGTACTACACCCCGAGCGGAAGATGCATTCAAAAGCTAGACTACGGTAACAAAAAAGACGGGCGTGCAACGCAAATAGACACAACTAAAATCAGAACGTTCTACACCACCCACGGAAGACCCGTGAAAGACGGTAGTGGTGTTTATCCAGATGTTGTAATGTCTGCAAGCGCTTCGAGAGAAATACTCGCGCAGTTGCAAAAGAACTTCGCCTACTTCCGCTTTGGTGTTGAGTTCAAAAAGACACATGCTTCCATTGACTCAGCTGGAAGTTTTAAACTTTCACAAAGCGACTACAACGAGTTTGTTCAATACGCTAAGAAAAACGCGAAAGACTTTGTTCCTTCTTGGTTCGAACACGTTGAAAAATTAGAAAAGGAGTTGGCTAGTCAAACCGCTGTTAACACAGCATTAAAAGACCAACTCAACAATTTACACAACGGTATTTCCACTGCGTTAGAAAGCACCTTGTCCCAACTTCAAAGCGAAATAACACCGAAGCTTGAAGCTAAAATTGTAGAGATGTATTACTTCCGTTCTGCTGCAATTAAACAGTCGTTAACCAATGATCCTTTAATTACGGCTTCTCAAGACGTTTTTCAAAAGAGCTATTCAACTATTCTTGCTGGACCAGCAGCGGACTCAGAAAAAAAATAATCCGTGCTGAAATTCTTCAGGCATCCTAAAACACAAGTAGCAGCGCTGGCGCTGTGGGCTTTTATGCTCCCGCTTTGGAACTTAGGTATGTCTGTTGCCATGTTCTTTCTGCTGTTCGTTGCAGTAGTCACTTCCATTCAAAACAAAAAATTCAGCGTCCTTCCTGTTTTAAGAAACCCCATTTACCTGAGTTTACTTGTTGTCTGGACGCTACTCGCATTTGGACTATTCCGTGGAGGAGAAAATTCATTGGTGTTGAAGGAAATTAAAACGCTTCTACCGTTAATCCTTGCGCCGCTGTTTCTGCAAAATCTTTCTCCGCTTACAACAAACGACGAATCTATCATTTGGAAAGTGTTCTTCGCTTCGGTTGGATTGTCTGCACTCGTTTGTATTGTGTATGCAATTGTTAAATACCCGCTTCCTGAGCCTCGAAACGCTTCACTCTTCATCTCACACATCCGATTTAGTTTAATGGCTGTATTGGCCCTTATTGGGGCTTGGAGAATACCTGGTATTCTTCCTTTGTACTTGAAACTTGCATTTACCATTGTGGTATGTTCTTTTTTCTTTTTTGTTGGAACACTCACCGGGTGGGGCTTCTTAATTGTTCTGATCATTCTTCTCTTTGCGTCAAAGTCGAAGCGCAACAAACTCATTGTTGTTGGAGGTGTATTCACCCTCGCTTCGGTTCTGCTCTTTTTCCTTTCAAGAAATATAGACTCAATAAACTTCCAACCCGAACAAATTCAATCTGCTCGCGGAGAAAAATACATTCATCAGTTATCCAATTTTCAAACTGAAAATGGAAACCGAATTTTTGTAAACATTGCTCCGCTTGAATTAGACAGCGCATGGGTAACGCGCACGAACAAGCCTTTACTTCAAAAAGACGCCAGAGGACAATTGGTTCAAACAACATTAATTCGCTATCTGGCAAGCAAGGGATTAACGAAAGATGCCGCTGGAATTCAAGAATTATCTGATACTGATATTTCAAATATTCTAGCTGGAAATACCAATTGCAACGAACCGCAATGGAACGCCTTGGAAAAACGCTGGCACCAGATTGTTTTCGAATATCAAACTTTTCAAAGCGGTGAAAACTCAAGCGGACACTCGATATTCCAACGTCTAGAATATTACAAAGGTGCTAAATTTATTATTGAACGAAACCTTCTTTTCGGCGTGGGACAAGGCCATGTGAAATCGGCATACAGCGAGGCATACAAGCAAACTTCTCCAAACCTCGATGAAAAGGTACAACACGCCGTGCACAATCAATTCCTATCGTATTGGATAGCAGTTGGTATTGCAGGAATTTTATGCTTCCTTCTGTATTTCTATTTCATGTGGAAACAAGCGAGAAAACATGAAGTTGCTTTAGCATTTGTAATACTCGCTCTGCTGTCTTGCCTCACGGAGGACACCCTTACAACGCAGCCCGGCGTGGCATTCTTCGCGTTTTTCAGTACGTTCTTTTTCTTCCTTCCGAGAAAAGAAAATTAGTTCTTCACCTTTAATCTTTCTGGTTGATTGGCTATTTCCCACGCGGTAGAAAATACCAATTGCGCTATGCTGCACATCTTCTCGTACAAAATCTTTTCTGGGTCATCGCCAGGTTTGTGATAATCTTCATGAACACCACTGAAATAGAAAATGACAGGAATGTTGTTCTTCGCGAAATTGTAATGGTCTGAACGGTAATAAAACTGGTTAGGATCATCTTCCGAGTTGAAGGTGTAATCAAGAATTAGATTAGATGTTTGTTTATTCACAGATTCAGAAAGATTGTGTAAATCCATACTCAAACGATCACTTCCAATCAAATAAACATACTTTTCATTGTCTTTGTGCGCCTCGTCTACACGACCAATCATGTCAATATTCAAATCACAAACCGTGTTTTCCAACGGGTAAACCGGATGTCTCGTGTAGTACTCACTTCCGAATAAACCTTTCTCCTCACCGCTTACATGAAGAATTAAAACGCTTCGTTTTGGTCCATTACCATCTTTCTTCGCTTGAATAAAAGCTTCACCTATTTCCATAGCAGAAACAGTTCCAGAACCATCGTCGTCTGCGCCGTTATTAATCTCGCCGTTTACAATTCCAATGTGATCGTAGTGAGCAGATATAACAACGATTTCATTCTTCAATGTTGCATCACTTCCTTCAATAAATGCCAATACATTTTCACTAGAAACCATTTCATCTGTGACATTCACATTTAATGAAGCTTCTGTGTACACGACATTTAATTTTATGCGATGTTTCGAATGAGGTATTTTCTTTCCCTTCTTGCTAAACTTACCCATGTTGTTTGCGAGGTCTATACGAAACCATTCGTTCGCAGATTTTTCATTGGTGAAAATCAATGGAATTCCGGTTGCAACGGCAACGTCCATATCTTCTATCAATTCCATCTTTTCCGATTCTAACCAAAATTTAATACGTGGTAAAAACGTAGCATAATCGCGACGAATAACGACAATGGCCTTTGCACCGTTTTGTTGGGCTAAAGCTACCTTCAATCCTGGATCGTAAGACCAATCGCTTAGCTGCTCACTGTCTCCTGAAATCATTGACTTGCCTTTCTTGTTTTTTGGCTCACCATCCATAACAACCACTAGAGCGTCTTTTACATCTAAGCCTTCATAGTCATTGTAACGCCCTTCTGTGATTCCATATCCAGCAAAAACTATTTTTGTAAATGTTTTTGTTCCCTCTAACCCTTCGGCATCCAATGAAAAAATATCCTTCGAACTTTCATAGTTCTTTCCATTTACTGTAAGAATTGTTGAGGTTAGTTTACGCTTACGTAAAGGGAAGCTCTGTTGCTGAACACCGGTCATAGATCCTTTTTCTAATCCCAATGACTCGTAGTAATTCTCAATATAAGCCGCTGCTTTTTTCTGTCCCGGTTTACTGGTTTCTCTTCCTTCGTATTCATCAGCCGCAAGAATGAATAACTGTTCTTTCAGTTCTTTTACTGTGATGGTGTTCATGTAAGCATTGCGCTTATCAGTAGCATCTAAAGAACTTTGTGCATTGCCTACGAAGCTTACACAAACACAAAATATTCCTATTAGTTTTTTCATCTTACAAATCAATTTTTTCTACACGTTTAGCATGTCTTCCTCCTTCAAATGGCGTATTAAAAAACGCACTTACCATAGCCTTCGCAATATCCAATGAAACAAATCTCGCAGGTATAGAAAGAATATTTGCGTCGTTATGTTGTCTTGCTAATGTTGCAATTTCTTCTGTCCAGCATAAAGCAGCTCTTACACCCGCATGCTTATTTGCAGCAATACTCACTCCGTTCGCTGAACCACAAAGCAAAATTCCACGTGAATCACCTGTTACGTTTTCTGCTACAGCATGAGCATAATCTGCATAATCACAACTGTCTGCTGATTCACATCCCTTGTCTTCAATTTGAATTGAAGGAAATTCAGTATTCATCCATGTTTTCAAGGTTTCTTTCATTTCGAAACCTGCGTGATCAGACCCTATATAAAGCTTCATAAAAATTTAGATTTGTACAAACTTATTCCTTTCTTTTGTGTTTTGAATAACGTTGTGAATGGAAAGGTGAGACTTTTAACAACTTGCTATTTTTTGTGTGTTTAACTTGTGAATAACTGTTCACAACAAAATTTTAGATTTCATTTTAAAGTAACGCTTATACAGAATGAATTCCTATCAAAATTTAGTTCTCACTTTTTTGATTTTGTTATGAACGAAATTCTTCAACATAAAATAAGTTATTACCTACAACAGAATATGAACAAGGTGAAAATTTGATAACTCTGTTCATTACGCTTAATGATATTCAAATTCAAAGAATTAACGCCTTTCAAATTGTTAAGAACATGTTACTTCATTGATAATAACGATAAATCCAAAGAAACAAGAAAGAACTTACTGACGGAATTAACAGCCCTATTACTACTACTATTTCCTTTTATAAAGATTATAATTAAATAATAGATGTTGGTGAAAACAAAGTTAGTCCCAAATACGTTTTGAAATGGAAATCATAACGAACTTTGAAAAATGAAATCGATCGGAATATTAATCACCTTTCTCTTGGCCGGACAATTAACCGTTTGGTCTCAGAAAGAGTTCAAGGTATTCTATTACGGTAATGGCCAGAAGAGTAGCGAAGGTTTCTTGGAACAAGGCAAGCCTAACGGTTACTGGAAAAATTATTACGACACTGGTATTTTGAAATCAGAGGGCAATCGCAAAGATTTTCAGCTAGATTCCACGTGGAAGTTTTTTAGGTTAGATGGCTCATTGCAACAGTCTATCGAGTACAAAGAAAATTTGAAATTTGGTTTGGAGTGCTTCTACGATTCATTGAGTAGGAAGGAAAGATCTATTTCCTACAAATCAGATGTTAAGGAAGGACCAGCTTCAGAGTACTTCCCTTCTGGTGGAATGAAGACTTCATTTAACTACACCAATAATCTCATTGAAGGAAAGTATTTCGAATACGCAGAGGATGGAAGAGTTATTACCCGCCGAACGTACAAGAACGGATTAATTTATTCTGAAGAAAAAATAAATCGTTATAACAAGAATGGTCAGCGTATTGGGCTGTGGGTAGATTTAAGAGAGAACGGTAAGTTAAAAGAAGAAGGAAACTACCTGAATGGTCTAAAGGAAGGAACATTTAAGGTTTACAACAAGCAAGGAGAATTCTGGAAATTCGAATTTTATGAGTTAGGTGTTTTGAAAGAAAATACCGAAGAAACAGAGTTTGTGAGAATTGAAAAATTTTATGATTCAAAAGGAAGAATAATAGAAAGAGGTGGAACAAAAAACGGATTGAAGCATGGAACATTTCAAACGCTAGATTCCACGGGAAACATACTTTTCTCTAGACTTTATTTGAACGATATAAAGCAAGCGGAAGGAAAGTATGATTCTTTAAATAGGGAAATAGGTGAGTGGAAATTCTTTTATCCAAATGGAAAAATAAGAGCAGTAGGATCTTACTCAAATGGCAAAAAGACAGGAGAGTGGAAGTTCTATTTCGATAATGGAAAATTGGAACAAACAGGAAAGTTTGATAATAACTTGTTTGTTGGAAAATGGGTTTGGTATTATTCAAACAGTGTTGTTTTACGTGAGGAGTATTTCAGAAAAGGAAAGCTAGACGGACATTATATTGAAAACGATAGTTTAGGAGTTGTTGTGTTGGAAGGAGATTATGCAGACGGAATGAAGCAGGGTAGGTGGTATAGATTTATTAATGACCACAAAGAAGAGGGGGAATACATAGATGATGAGCGGAACGGCCTTTGGGTTTTTACCCATTCGAATGGAAATAAAATGTTCGAAGGAAAATTTGAGTTTGGTGTAGCCGTTGGGAAGCACGAGTATTTCTATGCGAATGGAAAGCCAGAAATGCGCGGCACCTACGCGGCAGGAGAATTAGACGGCGACTGGATGTATTTCGATGAAGATGGAAATTACATCAACACCGTAACTTATCAGGGAGGCAAACTTTACAAAGTCGATGGTATTAAACTGAAGGAAAGAAAATAGTTTGTTTCACATGAAATTATCTTCCAATATGAATCAGTAAGATTGATATGTCTGAAGGGTTTACTCCGCTGATTCTACTTGCTTGTCCGACTGTAGCTGGACGAATCTTCGAAAGCTTCTGCCTTGCTTCAATACTCATAGAAGTCAACTTCAGATAATCGAATTCAGGAGAAAGTTGTATATGATCAAGCCTTGTTAACTTATCTGCCATATCCTTCTCTCGCTGCAAATAACCTGCATATTTCACGCTTATCTCCACTGCAGCCACTACTTCTACCCTATCCTCCCCTAACGATGAAATTTGCGCCTGTAAATCACTATTTACAGAAATTATATCTTCTAGGCTCACTTGAGGTCTGCTGAGTAGTGTAATCAACTTCATTTTTTGCTCAATGGGTGCACTTCCCTTTTGTTCTAGAAGTCCATTAATTTCTTCAGGAGATGTAGAAGTTTTTTCTATGGATTTCATGACTGCCTTAATGTTCGCTCGTTTCTTTTCCAGAAGTTCCATTCGTTCGTCAGTCGCCAATCCTATGGCGTGTGATAGAGGTGTGAGTCGTTCGTCTGCGTTGTCTTGTCTGAG
>CAZEFR010000003.1:65246-77457 GCA_964511555.1 uncultured Chryseobacterium sp. | reverse complement strand
GTTTTCATTCTTCCTGCTCTGAATCCCAATGAAACCAACTGTTCTGTGATTCCGTGCGAAGCTTTTTCGCCTATTCTTCCACCACCGAATTGCTTCTCTCCAATGTGGATGACCCCGTTTAGAAACGTCCCACTGGTTATTACTACCGCATCGCACGTGAATTCTATGCCTAGCGCGGTTTTCACACCTTTCACACGGTTATTTTCAATAATAATCTCGTTTACCGAGTCCTGCCAAAAATCTACATTGGGTGTTTGTTCCAATGCATTGCGCCATTCTTCAGCGAAGAGCATACGATCGTTCTGCGTACGTGGACTCCACATGGCTGGACCCTTACTTAAATTAAGCATGCGGTACTGAATTGCAGAGAGGTCTGAGACCACCCCGCTGTATCCACCAAGGGCATCTATCTCTCTGATTATTTGTCCTTTAGCTACTCCACCCATGGCTGGATTACAGGACATTTGTCCTATTTTATTCATATCCATTGTGATGAGCAAAACGCTATTTTTGAGGTTAGCAGAAGCCGCTGCCGCTTCGTTTCCGGCATGTCCCGCCCCGACAACTATGACATTGTAATGTTTTTTCATTTTATATGATGTTTCACGTGAAACGTGTTTTTTAATCAAATGTATTGGTTGAATTATTGAGCAAATTTAGTAAAAAACAATGAGATACACAAGTCTTCATTTGCAGTCATTTCTATTTTCTCTTTAGGATTTTTATCTTGAAAACCAATGAGATGAAGAACACCGTGTGCAAGAACGCGGAGGAGTTCAGCGTTATATTCTACTTGATGAGAAGTAGCGTTTTCTGCAACGCGTTCCACGCTAATGAAGATGTCGCCAGAAACAATTTCACCTTCGCAATAATCGAACGTAATGATATCGGTGTAGTAATCATGCTGGAGGAAATTCTGGTTTACCTCCAATATTTTTTCATCAGAACAAAAGATGAAAGCTAATTCACCGACTTTTTTACCGTGATTAGAGACGAATTCTTTAATCCAGGCCTTTAAAAGACGTTTTGAAGGTGTTTTAGTGCTAACACCTTCGCTATGGAATGAAATGTTATTCATGGCCACGAAAATGACCTTGTTTTTTGATCACAATACAGCGTTACACGAAACTTGACGAACAAGTGGTGGTTAACAATTCAAAAACTTAGAAATATTCAAGATTGAATTGTGCTGCAACTTTGAAAGACATTAAACGAACTATGAGAAAGATTCAAGTGATTTTATCCCTAGCGCTAATTGTAGCTATAGGATTTGTGGGCTGTGTGCCCCAAAGAAAATTTGCTGAAATGAAGACAGCAAAGGAAGAGTCCGATGTTGAAAACAAAGAATTGCAGAAGCAGTTAGACAATGTGAGTGCAGCAACAAAGGAGCAGGGAGCTACAATTGAAACATTGAGGAAATCAGTAAATAAGCTCAATGAAGACACCACTTTGTACGGAAAAGAATATCGACGATTGCGTGTGATGTACGATAAAGTTAACGAGTTGAACAACGAACTTTTAGCCAAGAATGAGAAGCTCTACAACAATTCATTGGAAGAAAACAAGAAACTCCTGCGTGATTTAGAGCGTGCAAAAGAAGCGCTTCAAGTGAAAGAAGATTCGCTTTACAAACTGGAGAAATCTGTTAAAGAGAAACAGTTGGCATTAGCAAAAGCGCAAAGAGATTTGTTTGAAAGAGAAGTAAAAATCAAAGAGCTTGATTCATTGTTGCAGGCGCAGCGAAGCGCAAGCGAGTTGTTAAAAGCAAAGTTGGAAGCAGCTTTGCTGAATTACAAAAACAAAGGCATTTCAGTGCGAGAGGAAAATGGAAAGGTATACGTGAGTATGGAGGCCCAATTGCTTTTCGCTTCAGGAAAAACAGAGATAAACTCAGAAGGGAAGGCAGCAATTATTCAACTCGCAAAAATTATTCAAGATGAAAAAGAATTGAATATTATTGTTGAAGGACATACCGATACAGATAAGATTAGTTCGGGTGGATCTATCCCAAGAGACAACTGGGAGTTAAGTGTTTTGCGTTCAACGGAAGTAATAAAACTCATAACAGCGAACAGTTCCATAGACCCTACTCAACTCGCTGCTTCAGGTAGAAGTGAGTACCATCCGTTAGACGTGAGTGACAAAGCGCGCAACAGAAGAATTGAAATAATTCTCGAGCCAAACTTGAAAGAACTTTATAAGATCATTAAGTAATTCATAGGGCGATAAGATAAATAAGGGGCTTCGGCCCCTTTTTTGTTATTATTAACCTAATGTTGTTGAAATGTTAAATTCTCAATTGAGGCAGATATCGTTCTTCCGCATAAGTTTGACAAAATCAAACTTTTTAATTATGAAAAAAATCTTTTTGTTTTGCGCTTCTGTAGCGCTAGTGAGCACAATGAATGCTCAGTTAACATCTAAGAAAGGTGAGAACTTTTTACCAGAAGCAGGCGACTACGCTATTGGCGCAGACGCTTCTTCAATGTTGTCTTACTTCGGTAACATGTTGAACGGTGGTTCAAACACAGGTTTCGGAATGGGATATACAAATGGTGGTGCGGCTATCACTGGAAAGAAATTCATGACGGACAAAATGGCTTACCGCGGAATGGTTCGTATTGGATTTGGTTCTGACAAAGTAGTTACACCAGCAGGAACTAACGAAGATGTTGTAACAAACAGCTACAATAACATCACTTTAGGTGGTGGTATTGAACACCGTCGTGGAAACACAAGACTTCAAGGTTACTACGGAGCAATGGCAATGGTCTCTCTTGGTGGAAGCAAAACTTCTTACGAGTACGGAGCGGGTGCTGTTGACGGTGATATCACTGAAGAAAAAGCTGGTTCTACATTTGGATTAGGTGTTCGCGCTTTCGTTGGTGCTGAGTACTTTGTATTGCCTAAGATTTCTATCGGTGGTGAATTCGGATGGGGATTAGGTTTCACTAGCACTGGTGCTTCTGAAACTACTATCTCAGGAGCTGAAGCTGTTACAGGTGGAAAGTCTTCTTCTTTCGGTCTTGATACTGATAACAATGCGTTCGGAGTTGCTCCAGCAGCTGTATTGGTTCACTTCCACTTTTAATTGAAGTTTAAGAATTGTGAAAAGGGTCTCGCGAGAGACCCTTTTTTATTGTTCGAATTTCCAGGAACTTCTTGTGTTCTCGGAACGAATAGTTGGCCGCTGAGCACCCTTCGTTAACGCGGTAACTTTCTGATAGGTTTCTTGCTGAAGAGTGGAAATGTAGGCGTCGGGTTGGTAAGAGTAAAAATGATCTTTGAATGATTCAATAAAACAATAAGTAAACACCCCTCCGGTTTGCGCTGTCTCATAAGCATACTCTGATCCGGCCGAAGCTGAAATGACATAGGCTCCAGTACCGTTATTGAGATTGGCAAAAAGTGATTCAACAAGAAAATTAATTTCTTTTTGGCTTGATGTTTCTTCACTTACAATTACATCAATGCCCCTTGCATCTTTCGTAACAACTAAATCAGAAACAACAACAGGGGTAAAGGAAGAATCTATTTCACCGCTGTGGCAGGCATCAAGTAGCAAAAGTTTTTTACGCGCCGGAATGAGGTCAAGAAGATTTTCAATCTCTGTGTATGACACACCCGTTTTTTCCGGATTTTTAAAATCAATATCATGAGAACAGAAGTAGAAATTTTTGTTTGCTCCAATTGTGCCATGACCCGCAAATGCTAAAACTACAATGTCGTTGACATTTGTTTTCTCAAGAAATTGTTTAACGTTAAGTATATTTTCTCTTGTTGCTTCTTCATTCGTCAGCACAAGTCGCCGACACTCGTTGTCGTAGGCCGAAAGAAACTCCTCTTTCAGCTTTAATACATCGCTGTGAGCGAACGTTAAGTTCTTTGTGGTGTCAACATATTCCGAAACCCCAATCCCCACGAAAAACAACCTCCTTTGGAAGTTGTAAGTAGAGATTATTTCCTTTGAAATCGGGAAGCTGTTAACCCCACTCTTGTTTTGGACGTAAACAAGAAGCTCATTCTTTCCATTTTCAAGCGTTGTTGTGCAGGTGAATTCTGTTTTGTTCGCTTCAATTTGAATTCCATTCACACCGTATACAGGAACCCCGTTGATTAGCACATGAACCGTCAATGGATCAGAGGAGGCGTGGTCCATTGAGATGGAAAACGTAACTAGGCTATCATTGAGTTCTTGCGGAATTTTCGATTTCCAATTTAATGTGGGAATATTCGCATTGAAATCAAGACTTTCAATGTTGAATTTGAAATTTCGCTTTTCATAAGCCATTCCAAATGCTTCAATGGTTTCAGCATCTGCTAATCCGATGGCTGCTAAAATGCGATCCGGACGATTGAGTAACGCTTCGTAATTCAACAGAGGGTAGGCGTTTTTTCCTTTCGCCATATGAAATTTGGGAATGGTTTTTTTTGGCGCGTAGAATGAACCGTCTGGCAAGAACCACAAAACGTCTGTTGTCTCACCGCTTGGTGTGAAAAGCAGTGTGCAAACAACGTTGTCGGTCAGAGGGTCAATAAAAAAAGCTTCGCGGCTTTTTAGTACAACAAATATTTTATCGCCAACGAAAGAACAATACAACGCCTTTTCGGTGCCTAAGGAAACAGACGAATATGGCCACAATTCACCGTCGTTCCAAACAAACATTTTTCCAGATGGAAAGAATCCGAATGTTTTTTTTGAGGCGGGTGAATAGATGTAAACAGCACCAAAATCCCGATCAGGAGCAGCAAGTTGTTGCGATTTTGAAGGAGCGTTCCCGAACTCAAAAAAAGAGGTTTGGCCCTGAGCTATTTTTTTAAATGTATCTGCGCTGAATAATTCATAGGTGAATAAAGACTCTCCACTGGAAGACATTTCGTAATTCATTATTTGAAACAACGAGTCGTTTTCGTTGAATACAATGGAACTTAATCCAGCGTTAAGAAATTCATGAACACGATTTTTCTGAATATCGAAAACATAAAGATCACGCTTTGTGTCTTTGAAGAACTCATTCACAGTGGCGCAGACATACCTGCTCGTTGAAGATCGCGTAAGTTGACTCTTGTAATATGAACCATCAACACGAAGTTTGAAACGTTGACTCATGGCAAGCGTGTCGCCGTTGGGACGAATATCTTTGATAATGAAGTAAGTGTTTTTCAATCGACTTGAGTTGTCGTCTAGACTCCAATAATTTTGAGTATACAATGCGGCCGACAAACCTGTATAGCCGCCACCGAGCAGCACGTGGTTTGAGAAGTTTGTGACAGTGCAACTCTCAAGGGTTTTGAAATTGAGAAACTGATTTTGAACCAACGCAAACTCGTTGTTGTCGGTTGAAACTGACTCTTCGAAAATATAACTGCCGTTTTTCAATTGCCAAGGCCATGTTTTTTGAATAGACAACAACAGAGAATTGGCATCTTTTTCACTCAGATTTACGAGTGAATTTTGTTGAATGAATTCGTTAATTTCCAACTCTGAAGTAACTCGAAAAAACACACTGCCAGTATACAGATCTACAACATGCATGCGCGTGTAATAGCCATCTATATCATCATAATTTTCAAGAACCAGAAGCAACGAATCGTGAGCGTCTGTGAGCAAAGAAACATTGCCATCGAAAGCAAACCTGTTCAGTAAAAATTGGTTTTCAATACTCCACATTTCAACGAATCTATTTTGAAATGCAAATACGATTTTTTCTTTTTTCCCAATGGCAATTTTGATTTCAGAATTTGAATCGAGTACAGATGAATTGGGAAGAATTTTTATTTCATCAGGATTGAATAATTGATAACTGCCAGATAGAGCAGAGGGCTGCTGAGCCCTACATGTGTTGGCGATAAATACCCAGAGAACAACAAGCAGAAGAGAGCGTTTACTGAACAATTTCATACACGAAATCATAAATTCCTATTTCTTCTAATTCAATTGGAAGTGTATCCATTCCGCGTGATTTCCCTTTAATTGTACTTTGAAAGAACATGTCGAAACTACTTGCTGCATTCGCTGCTTCCCCTCGTGATGTTACCAACCCATTAAGGTTTAGCGGCTGTTTTGTAACAACCAGTTTCAACACCCCTTGTCCCACCGGAGGACTCATTTTAACAATAAGACCACTGTTCGTTGAAAGCGCGTTTCCAACAACTTTATACTCTTCCGGAAGACGACCAGATTTGGGGCAAACGATTGAAATTTTTCCAGAGGCATCGATATCTAATATGGAATAATAAAGCACTCGGTTCGAATTATTCCGAATGTCTACACGAAGTGTTTTTCCAACTTTAATTTTGTTTGAAGTAATTTTTCCAACCTCACTGTAGTCCTTCGTTGAACGTCCGCTTGTTCCCTCTATTTTCTGAACCTCTGTTAACACGATTGTTGCTGAATATTCTATGTTTTCAATAGACAAATTTCTGAGAAATTTTCCTTGGGCGAAATCGGATATTTTTTGCAAGAGCCAATCGATTTGAATTTGTGAAAGCTCTTCTTTTTCTGAAACTTCAAAAGAGGATAGAGCGAAATTTATTTCTCCGAGTGTACTTAATTTGATGGCGGTGGAATTGGTTTGTGATTCAATGTTAGGCTCTATGAAAAGATCCGTTTTTTTTCCTTTGCCGAATGAAATAAAAGGCACATTCTTAAACTCGTTTTCCAACTGTTTGGTAATTGCTTTATTGAAATTTTTCAATTGAATAGACACAGATACATTACCGAAATTTCTTTCAAGAACCTGCGCCCACAACAGGCTCGTCTTCTCGAAAGAAGTTGGAATGCTCACAGCCGCTACCTCACATTCGGTGGTTGAACTCGCTGTTACCTTGCCAGTGAAGACAGCGTTTTCAATTGAAAACTCACGCGTGTCAGGCTCGAAAAAACCAATTACCGAACCTATGTTTATAGAGGCCAATAGTCCGCCAGAAATTACAATGGTATTGTTTTCTAAAACCTCTTTTACACGCAGAAATTCTGCAGCCGGAAGTAGATTGCCTCCGAAAATAGTGGTGTTCAACGTTCCCTCTGCACTTGGTGTTTGCGCGGGGACAATTCCAATCATGGTGTTCCGAACTTTTTCGAAAAGGGCTTGATAGGACGTTGTTGTAGTCGACGAGGAAATGGCCTTGCTTAATGCGAACGAAAGTGAACCACAACTTAAGTCTCCTTCTTGGTATTCCGAGTTTAATTGACTTTGACTAGACGCAAAAAAAGCAACCATATTTGAAAGATCTTTTTGCTCTGAAAGTGGTTCCCAAGTTTCTTCGGTGTCAGCGTTTTGGTATGTGTCAAGATCAAGCCTAACGGCTCCTCGAGAAGGGCCTATTCCGCGTGTTGACGTTCCGGAGTGGCACGCATCAATGGTAACGAAAAGATCACCGGCGGGTCCGAGAGCAAGGCGTATTTTTTCAAGAAGTTTATTCAGATCATCGTCGCGTAAGTAGTTTTCGTAAAAGGAGATATCTTTTTTTCTTCCCCCATCATTTTTTGCATTAATTGGAACTAGGGCTTCATCTAATCCATCTAATTCGTCTTTGTTGTTATCTGGAATTTGATAGCCGTGTCCGGAAAAATGAAACATAACCACATCTCCTTTTTTGAGACTCGGAATAAGTATGTTCTCAACGGCGTTTACTATGGCCTGTTTGGTTGCCCCAGAATCTAGAATGTAAATATTATCATTGGCCACACCGCGGGTTAGAAGTGCGTTGCGAACCAACTGCATGTCGGTAAGAGTAGATTCTCCTAGTTCGTTCCATTTGCTTTCTGCGCTATACCCATGAGCCGCAATTAATAGGGCGTGGGTTTGTTGTTGTGCTGTTGCGCGAGCGGCGCTTAGAACAAAGAAGAAGCAGACAAGAAAGTGTTTCATTAATTTTAGCTGAAGTAAAAAAGGCCGATAAAGACACGAGTCTTCATCAGCCTTCAAAAAATGTTTTGACTGACTTTATTCGATCATAAGATTGAAGTCTCCCGTGCATTCGCCGGAACCTTCCCATTCGTAGGTAGAACCTGCTGTACGAACATAGTAGTTTGTCCATCCTGCATAAACACATACTCCACCTTCATCCCAAGGAGCAACAGTTCCGCGGTATTCATTATCTACCCAAACATAAAGGGTGTAACCTGTCCAGTTGTCGAAATTCAAGCAACAAGTACCTCTTTTCGGATCTGGCTTTGGAGCAACAACATCAGTTGTTGGTAAAGTAAGTTTTGCGCCTACGCCGTTAGCGTTGAACTTACGTCCGCTGACATTCGTTGACTGGCTAAATGCACTTGTAGAGAGCAATATTGCTGCAGCTACAAGACAAAGAGAAAGAAGTTTTTTCATGGTGTTTTTTTTAGTTAGAACGAATATAGATTTCTCTCTTTCCGTCAACAAAAACACCCCTGAAAATACTCTTAAGGGAGTAGTTAGATGTTACTCCACCGTTACGCTTAGTAATAATCACTCATTCACAAACGCATTTTATTATAAAATACACCTGTATTAATGAAAACAACGGAATTGTCTATCTTTATCCAGCAATTATAAACAGGCGCCATTATACAAAATGACAAACCAAATTCACTTCGTTAAAAAAATACTAGGCTTTAAAAAATCATTTTTGGTTTTGGCAATTATAGTATGCTCAGTCAGAACAAATAATATCATCGCCCAAAATTGGGATCAAGTAGTGAAAGCGGTCGCTACGGATAGAGCCTCCTCTGATTTGTTCGGTTATTCCGTAGCGATTTCGGGCGATTATGCGATTGTGGGCGCTAACCAAGAAGATCACAATGCGGTAGGCGGTCAGTTTCTAGATAATGCGGGCGCTGCATATATTCTTAAAAACAATTCGGGTACATGGTCTGTCGTTCAAAAGATTGTCGCCTCAGATAGAGCAGCCGATGATGAGTTTGGATTTTCAGTGGCTATCTCTGGCGATTATGCCATTGTTGGTGCTCCTAGAAAAACCGCTACAGTCGGATTTGAATTAAATTCTGCTGCTGGAGCAGCATATGTCTTTAAGAATACTGATGGCATTTGGAGTCAGTTGCAAAAAATCTTGGCCGCAGACCGAGAGGTAGGTGATGAATTCGGCTATTCCGTAGCCATTTCGGAAAATCATGTTATCATAGGAGCTCCTTATGAAGATGAGTATGTTAACGGACTCTCCTCCGCATCAAATAAGGGCTCAGCGTATATCTATACAAAAGGGGAAACCGTTTGGATGGATGGGCAAAAAATTGTGGGAAATTCTGTAGGTAATGGTGATAATTTTGGTTGGTCTGTTGGCATTTCAGATGACTACGCGGTCATCGGGACGCCGAGAGAAAGCCAAATTGCTTCTGGAGGAGGAAGTATACTAACTGATGCTGGATCTACTTATATTTTTAGAAAATTCACCTCAGGAACCTGGACTCAAATGCAATCGCTAAATGCATCAGACAAAGGAGCTGGTGATGAATTTGGTACTTCAGTCGCCATTTCGGGAGATTACGTAATTGTCGGTGCCATGTTTGAAGACCACAATGTAACTGGAGGTGCGAACCTGAGTAATGCTGGTTCGGCATATATTTTTGAAAGAGATGGAGGGACTTGGTCACAAATGGATAAGATTGTAGCTTCAGACAGAGCGGCAAGTGACAATTTTGGTGTTTCAGTATCCATTTCTGGTGAGTATGCAATAGTTGGTGCCCATAACGAAGATGAAGACCCAACAGGCGGAAATACCCTGGAAAACTCAGGCTCAGCCTATATTTTTAGAAATACCTCAGGGAATTGGGTGCAGGCGAATAAAATTGTAGCTTCAGACAGGGGTGCATTTGATTTGTTTGGTAATTCAGTGGCCATTTCTGGAGATTATGCGATAGTTGGGGCCTTTAATGAAGATGAAGATGAAGCAGGAGGAAATACCATTGTCCATGCCGGTTCTACCTATTTCTTTAAAAACTGTCTTGCAAGAAGTACTGATACACATATTGCTTGCGGTTCATACACCTGGATAGATGGCAACACCTATACAGAAAATAACAACTCCGCAACATTTAATATCACAGGAGGGGCTGCCAGCGGATGTGATTCATTGATTACATTGAATTTAACCATTTACAGTTTCCCAAACATCACGACTACTGCAACAGGAATCACAATTACTGCAAACGCAGCTGGCGCAAGCTACCAGTGGATAGATTGTAGCAATGGAAACGCAATTATTCCCGGGGCAACCTCACAATCTTTCACAGCCACTTCAAACGGAAGCTATGCGGTGATTGTGACCAATGCAAATTGCACAGGAACTTCTGATTGTCAAACAATTAATCCAATAGGAATTGATGAGTTAAGCGCGTCGAATATCCAAGTATACCCAAATCCGACAAGCGGCAATGTGCGGATACTTTTTGGAAAAAAATATGAGTTCACAACAATCGAATTAATCAATGAAATAGGTCAAATTGTTTTTCGTAAATCCTATACTTTGAATGAAGAGATTGATTTCAATATAAATGGCACAAAAGGTCTTTACCTACTTAAAATTGAAACAGCGGAAGGAACAAGTACCTTTAGGGTGATTAAAAATTAAAGCACTACTCCACCGTCACGCTCTTCGCTAAATTCCTCGGCTGATCTACGTTACAGCCGCGCATAATGGCAACGTGATAAGAGAACAACTGCAATGGAATAACAGACACAATAGGAACTAAACTATCGTCGGTACGCGGAATTTCAATCACGTGATCGGCCATGCCTTTCACAGTTTTGTCTCCTTCGGTAACAATCGCAATGATTTGTCCTTTGCGCGCTTTCACTTCCTGAATGTTACTTACGACCTTTTCATAAGAAGCACCTTCCGTTGCAATGACAATCACAGGCATGTTCTCATCAATCAAAGCAATAGGTCCATGCTTCATTTCAGCAGCCGGATACCCTTCAGCATGAATATAAGAAATTTCTTTCAGCTTCAAAGCGCCCTCTAGAGCCACTGGGAAACTGTAACCCCTTCCAAGGTACAACGCGTTCGAACAATGCTGGTAAATCTCAGCTATGGCCTCCGTAATGGCATTTGTCTTCAACACTTGTTCAACCTTTAACGGAAGAGATCCCAATTCAGCCATTAAACGAGTGGTTCTCTCGTTGGAAATAGCGCCACGCTTTTGTGCTACAGCCAAAGCTATCTGATAAAGAACAACAACCTGGGCCGTGAAGGCTTTGGTTGAAGCAACACCAATCTCCGGTCCTGCGTGCGTATAAGCTCCGCAATGCGTAGCGCGAGAAATAGAACTTCCCACAACATTACATACCCCGAAAATCAATGCGCCACGCTCTTTCGCTAATTCAATAGCAGCAAGTGTATCTGCTGTTTCTCCTGATTGTGAAATAGCAATGACAATATCCGATGGATAGATAATCGGATTTCTATATCTGAACTCGCTTGCGTACTCTACTTCAACAGGAATACGTGCGAAGTCTTCGAACAAATATTCTGCTACAAGACCCGCGTGCCATGAGGTTCCGCAAGCCACAATTAAAATTCGCTGTGCTGTTTTCCAACGCTCTTCGTGTTCATCTATTCCGCTCATTTTAATGAGTCCGGTTTTCAAATTAACACGTCCGCGAATAGAGTCCTCAATGCTGCGAGGCTGCTCGTGAATTTCCTTCAACATGAACGAATCATAGCCACCTTTTTCAATGGCTTCAAGCTTTAATTCTAAGGCTTGAATGTATGGAACTTGACTTTGGTTTTCAATGTTGACAATGGTTAAACCCGTGGCGCGGTCTACGCGTGCAACTTCTTCATCATTCAAGTAAACCACATTCTTGGTGTACTCGATAATTGGCGTTGCATCACTAGCAATATAGAAGTCGTCGTTTGCGCCAATTCCAATCACCAAAGGACTTGATTTCTTAGCAACGATCAGTTGATCGGCATTTGATTTATCCATTACAACAATCGCGTACGCACCATGCACTTCAGAAAGAGCCAAGCGAACAGCTTCGAATAGACTTACTTTCTCTGCGTTGCGAACGTCTTCAATTAAGTGAACCAAAACCTCAGTGTCGGTGTCACTTAAAAACACGTGACCGCGGTTCATTAACTCTTGTTTAATGGACGCGTAGTTTTCTATAATTCCGTTGTGAATAAGTGCAATTGAACCGTCTCCGCTGCAATGTGGGTGCGCGTTAACGTCGTTCGGAACACCGTGCGTTGCCCAACGGGTATGACC
>CAZEFR010000003.1:15601-65146 GCA_964511555.1 uncultured Chryseobacterium sp. | reverse complement strand
GCGATATCTTTTGTTTGCTTCCTCAACGCCACCTCCAATACTGCCGCTGAATTGGTCGGGAAGTGCAACTAAAGTTCCTTCACTGTTCTGATAGAAAATGAAAATTTGTGAAGCAGGGGCATAGCGCGAATCAGGTTCGTAAGGAATTACGAGTTCAGCTTTATTTATAATTCTGCCCTCAGTCGTTTGTAAATCCAACAAATGAGGAAGGTCTATTCTAACTTTCGTTCCCGCGCCAGCTTGAAGGTACAACAGTGTTGGGTGCGCTATGGAGTCAACAGAAACCAGTGGCTGAAGGGCAGGATCAGTCGCGTATTGATAGAAATGTTGAATACGAGAGTATCTGCCGCAATCAGATGTAACAGGAAATTCATAGAAAGTGGTGTCTGCAAGTCCTCCGTTGTCGAAGCGATAGTAAACAGTAATTTTTGTATTCACATTTGTTAAATCCAAAGCCGCTATTCCCATTGGAAAAGAACCGGCTTCAACTTTAATTCCCTTGAAATACGACTGAAAATTCTCGTCAGACTCAAGCGCTGAGGGGTCTGCTGGCTGAAGTAGTCGAGCTCCTAAGCTGTTTTTGAGCGGAATTCGAAGTTGCGGCGCCAAAGAGTCTTCAGTTCCCGAAAGAAAAGTTTTTGGTTTGAATTGAAACGTCTGAAAAGAATTCGCTAGCAAACTTTCATTTAGAACGGGCGCATTGTATGAACTGTTGAAACCTGCGCTTTTTGGCAAATCGGCACTTAATTCTCTTACTGAAAGATAACCCTCTCCGAGAGAACCGTATGAATAGCCTGTGTAGGCCACTGAAAAAATAACAGAATCAACCTCAAATACGTCTGGAAAAGTAGGGTTAGCGCCTGAAAGAACGAATTGGGTAGCGAAACTGGCCAAAGTTCTTCCAAAAACATCATCTGTATACGATCCCAATAAACAAGCAGAAAGTTCGTCAGTAGAAAGGGTATCCTCACGCACTGTGTAACTGATAATGCTTGCGGTGTCTGATTGGTTAGCAAACAAAACGTCTTCTTCCGGAAGAAGCCCATCTGCCAGCAAATCCGTGGGCTTGTCGCACGAAGCAAATACAAGTAATGCGGTGAAGCTCAGCAAAAAGAGGACTTTCCTCATGGTTTAGTCAATCAAGATTGGTTTTGCAGCGTGAACGGTATCGAAAAATTCATCAATGGCAGCGTGAAAATCTTCACACTCATATGCTTTCAGAACAGGAACACTCAACGTGTTAACTTCTTCCATAAGCTTAGGATTGATGTCTGCATCATGAATAACCACACCGTCTGCATGGGCTAACGCCACTTTCATTAGATTCACGTAATTAGAGGTAGAAAGGTCACCCAAATGTTGTTGTCCAATTTGGTCGAATTGTACTTTTTTGGAAAGGCCTTTGTCTATTGAACCCGCAAAATCATCTTTATACAGAGAAATAACAATCTTACTTTCCGCGAAATGAGGGTCTCCAGCAAATACGTGCTTCACATAAAGTGGCATCAATGCAGAGAACCAACCGTGACAATGCACAATATCAGGAGCCCAGCCTAATTTTTTCACTGTTTCAAGAACCCCCTTCGAAAAGAAGATCATGCGCTCACCGTTGTCTGAAAAAGGTTTGCCAGCTTCGTCATGCAAATATGCTTTACGATGAAAAAACTCTTCGTTATCGATGAAGTAGACCTGCAAACGAATTTGAGGAATGCTCGCAACTTTAATAATTAGTGGATGATCAGTATCGTCTACAATTAAGTTCATTCCGGATAAACGAATAACCTCATGTAGTTGATGTCTGCGCTCGTTAATTTTCCCAAAGCGCGGCATAAAGATGCGCGTCTCCTTGCCCCTTTCGTGCATGGCTTGTGGAATTTGTCGAACTTGATCAGCTATTGTAGATTCCGGAGTGAAGGGAAAAATTTCTTGACTTACAAAAAGAACTTTTGTTTTTTGCATAGAGATGTTTAGGTTTGCCTGAATTCAGTTTGCAAAGATATTATAAATCTTTTTTGAATTTTGCAACTTTTTGGCCTTAAAATACTGAAATGAAGGGAACTTCGTGCGAAATAGCTGTTTTACAGCATGTTGATGAGATGATGGCGTTTAGCACGAAGTGCAGAAACGGAGGCCGAACAATAGGTTTTGTTCCCACAATGGGCGCCTTACACGAGGGTCATCTGTCTTTGGTTGCCAGAGCCAAGGCCGAGTGCGACGTTGTTGTCTGCTCCATATTTGTTAATCCTACACAGTTCAACGACCCGAAGGACTTGCTCCTTTATCCACGAACCGAAGACGCTGATATTGAATTATTGAAAAGCGCGGGTTGCGATTTGGTTTTTGTTCCTTCGGTCGCAGACATGTATCCGAATGGACAAGAGGTTCAAGATTATGATTTTGGAACGCTGACTTCCAAATGGGAAGGTCATTACAGACCGGGTCATTTCAATGGTGTAATTACCGTGGTTAAGCGTTTATTTGAAATTGTTCTTCCACATAAATCATTCTTTGGAAAGAAAGATTTCCAACAATATTCTGTCATTCGTGAATGGGTAATACGTTTTCAAATTGAAGTTGAAATTGTCGGTTGCGATACGGTAAGAGCTTCGAGCGGATTGGCATTAAGTTCAAGAAACAAGAGGCTTTCAGACGAGCAAGTCATTCTTGCAACGGCTTTTTCAAAGGCGTTGTTATTCCTTCAGGAAAATAAATTAAACAACGATGTGAGTGGCCTTATTTCAGAAGCCACAGCGTTGTTTATTGAAAAAGAAAAAATCGAACTTCAATATTTCACCATTGCAAATTCTGAAACTTTGGAGCCGCTGGAAAAGCTTAGTGACGCTAAGCATCAGGTGGCTTTAATAGCTGGCTTTATTGGCGGAGTTAGGCTAATTGATGAATTGGAATTGGCCTAATCGTTTTCTTCTTCAGCGTTGTAGTTTTTCTCTTCCCAACGATTGACAGCAACAGCAGCAACAGCGTTTCCAACGACATTGGTTGCAGATCTTCCCATGTCAAGAATATGATCTACGCCAAGAAGCAGCAGTAATCCGGCCTCTGGAATTCCAAATGTTGCAAGGGTTCCGGCAATGACCACAAGCGATGCTCGTGGAACACCCGCAATTCCTTTACTGGTTACCATGAGTGTAAGAAGCATGGCTGCTTGATCGGCCCAACTTAAATCAATGCCGTAACTCTGCGCAATGAACAAACTCGCGAAGGTCATGTACATCATGCTTCCATCTAAATTGAAACTATATCCCAACGGTAACACGAAACTCACAATACGATTTCTGCAACCGAAGCGCTCCAACTCTTCCAATAATTTCGGATAGGCCGCTTCGCTTGAAGCGGTTGAGAAGGCAAGAAGCAAGGGAGACTTGATGCGAGCGGTTAACTGAACCACGCGTTTTCCAACAATAAGAAAGGCTACGAAAAGCAAAATAATCCAAAGCAATAAGAGCCCGCTGTAGAATTCGCCAATGAATAGCGCGTAAGAAGACAGTACACCTATGCCTTTTTTCGCAACAACAGAGGTCATGGCTGCGAACACCGCAAATGGCGCGACATACATGACCATAGAAGTTATTCGAAGCATGACGTGCCCAAGTGCGTCCATGGCTTTCACAATGATTGCCCCTTTCTTGCCCAACGCGGCTGTAGCCGTTCCGAAAAACAATGCAAAGACGACAATCTGAAGAATTTCATTTGTGGCCATAGATTCGATAACACTGGAGGGAACAATATGTACCACAAATCCTTTTAACGTTAAAGCTGCTTTGTCTATTCCAGACTCCATGGCTTCCGGAGGACGAGGAACTTGAAGGGACTTACCTGGCTGATAGAGGTTCACCAAAAGCGCACCCAACAAGAGAGAAATGAAAGACGCTGAAATAAACCAAAGCATGGTTTTTCCACCAATACGTCCAACAGTTTTCATATCGCCCAATTTCGCAACTCCCGCAACCAATGTGGCAAGAACGAGAGGAGCAATGATCATTTTAATGAGTCGAAGAAAAATATCTGTGAATATTGAAAGGATTTCCAGAATCTTTTTGAGCGTTACGTTCTGTGATTCCGAAACATCGACACTTTTTTGATATTTCGAAACATCAGTCGATGCGCTTTTTGCTTTGTTGATGCAAGCCAAGGCAGCGGCATATTTTTCATCTTCTGAAATTGAATCGTTGGTTAGAATAAAAGAAAGTTCAGTTGATGCAGGTATTTGCTCAGCAGAAAGGTCTTTGGCAAGAAGTTCTAATGCCTCTTTTTTTGTTTTTTGTGCAGGGGCAGGGTATGATACATTGAGCGCATAACCTACTCCAATTCCAATAAACAAAGCAATAAAGATCCAAGAAGAAAGGCTTCCGAACTTTTTCATAAATGAAAATTTTTCCGAAGATAGGGTGTCTAATTACAATTCTTCCTCGAGGCGTTTAAGAATTTTCCTTTCTATGGCCCCTGTCAACCCGGGGAGTCCTATTCCCATTCTGTTTGAACAACGAACTTCAACTTCAACAGTGTCGTTGTCTTCTACAATTCTAATCAAACAAGTTCTTCCAATAGCAAGAAAACGAACGCCCTGCTGAGCGTAGATGAAGCCCTTACGATCGTTTATATCGCGTATAAAAAAACGCTCTCTGTGCAGAAGATCTGTAAGTGCGTTTATTACCGCATGTTTGGTACAGGGGAATTTTCCTTTGTGCAAAGTGGGAGGCTTTAAGAATTAAGGTAGCCCGAATTTAATGCCTAACTACCTTAATTCCAAAAGGTTTAGTAAAAACAAAGATTTAATAAGCGATGTCTTTACTTTTTTTCTCGTGCCGCGTCTCTGAATGACTTTGTGTCAATGATAACATAACCGCCGGTGCTGTCGCCATACTTGGCTGGCACACCACCTGTGTATACTGTAATGTTATTTATTCCGCTTGAAGGAATATTCAACGGACTACCATAAATTTTCACCCCATCTATGTAATACACAATACTGCCAGAACGGCTTCCACGAAAATAAAGTTCTTCGCCGCGATCACCCGTTTTAATGTCACTGGACATAGAAGACAGAATAGACTTTAGAGACCCGCCATTTGCAGCAGCGTTATCTTTTAGTTCCTTTGCGCCTAGAGAGATTGCAGTGCCACCATTAATATCGATAAGCGGTTTTTCAGCACGAATGATAAGTGGCCCGCCTGTTCCGTAGGTAGCTGTGGTTAAGGTGTAATCAGATAATTTTCGAATCTGATCTGACTTAACTTGAACGTCATTCACCTGCAATTGCCCGTATCCAATAAGATCGTAGAATAGGGTATATGTTCCGGGTTCAACACCGTTGATGCGGTATACACCTCTTTCGTCGGTTGCAGCACCTACTACAATACCGTTGTTTTCTGCACGTACAATTACGCCTGCAATCGGTTTGTTATTTTCATCGATGATTTTTCCGAAGATTTCACCGTGTGATTGAGCTGCCATTCCCAGAGAAAGAAGCAAGCTCGCGAGTAGTGTAATTGTTTTCATAATCGTTATTTTTCTCTAAGCTAATTTTTTTCCTCCTTTGATTTTTTCAAAGAAATTCGAAAAATTACCATTCAAAACACAGAAATGATTTTAATTCCTTCCAACATTCGCGAAGCATAGACTATCTTCGCCGCAAATTATTTTTCACTCCATGAGTGACGCTATCAAACACGAATGCGGGATCGCATTTCTTAGACTGAAGAAACCTCTTCAGCATTACACCGATAAATACGGAACTGCTTTTTACGGACTAAACAAAATGTATCTCCTCATGGAGAAAGAGCATAACCGAGGCCAAGATGGCGCTGGGTTAGCGAACATTAAGTTAGATGCAGAACCAGGAAAGAAATACATCTCTCGTATTCGAAGTAACGACGCTCAGCCCGTTCGTGAAGTGTTCGCGAAAGTGATGAGTCGCTTTGCCGAAATGGCAAAAAAGCATCCAGATAAACTGAAAAACGCCCAGTATTTAAAAAACAATTTTGCTTTCACCGGCGAAGTCTTTTTAGGTCACCTGAGGTACGGAACTTATGGCGGAAACAGCATTGAAAACTGTCATCCGTTTCTTCGTCAAAACAACTGGATGACCCGTAATCTCGTGCTTGCAGGGAATTTCAACCTAACCAACGTAGACGAATTATTTGGCTTATTGGTTGAATTGGGACAACATCCGAAAGAACATACCGACACCGTAACGGTGATGGAAAAAATTGGCCACTTCCTGGATGAAGAAAATCAAGTGCTTTTCAATCAGTACCACCAACAAGGCTATTCAAACCAACAGATTTCTGAGTTAATAGCGAAGAATATAGACATTCAGCGCGTGTTGCAACGCGCAAGCAAGGATTGGGACGGAGGATTTGCGATGGTGGGAATGTTGGGTCACGGAGATGCGTTTGTGTACCGCGATCCAAATGGAATTCGTCCGGCGTTTTACTACGAAGACGATGAGGTTTGTGTTGTTGCAAGCGAGCGTCCGCCTATCCAAAGCGCGTTCAACGTTCCGCTTGATCAAATCAAAGAAATTCCTGCAGGCTGCGCATATGTGGTGAAGAAAGACGGAAGTTCTTCCATGAAAGAGATTAAAGCTCCGGCAGCGTTAACACCCTGCTCGTTTGAGCGTATCTATTTTTCAAGAGGAAACGACGCGTCTATTTATCAAGAGCGTCAAGACCTCGGAAAGAATATTGTTCCGCGCGTTTTGCAAGAAGTGAATTACGACTTGGAAAACACGGTCTTTTCTTTCATTCCTAACACGGCAGAAACTGCGTTTTACGGAATGATTAAGGCCTTAGAAGATCATTTGAACGATGTGAAAATTGAAAAACTAACAACGGGTAAATGGTCGAATGAAGAGATAGAAGCCATTGTTCGCAAGCGCGCGCGCATCGAGAAAATTGCGATCAAGGATGTGAAAATGCGCACCTTCATTACACAAGATTCTGCACGCGACGAAATGGTTGCGCATGTTTATGATGTGACACACGGAACCGTAAAGCGCGGTGTAGACACGTTAGTAGTTATAGACGACTCAATTGTTCGCGGAACCACCTTGAAGAAGTCTATCATTAAGATGTTAGACCGTCTAGAGCCTAAAAGAATCATCATTGTTTCTTCCGCCCCACAAATTCGTTATCCCGATTGCTACGGAATTGATATGGCTAAGATGGGTGATTTCATTGCTTTTCAGGCCATAGTTGCTTTGTTGAAGCGCGACGGTAAGGAGGGAATTCTCGATGTTGTTTACATGAAATGTAAAGACCAAGAAAGTGTTCCAAAAGAACAGGTAAGAAACTATGTGAAGGAAGTTTACGAAGCGTATTCGCAGGAAGAAATTTCTGAAATGGTAGCGAAGTTGGTTACTCCTGAAGGCACGAAAGCTAAAGTTAGCGTGCTTTTCCAAACCATTGAAGGTCTTCACAATGCTTGTCCGAACAACCAAGGCGATTGGTATTTTTCAGGAAACTATCCAACACCTGGCGGAAATAAAGTGGTGAATAAAGCCTTTATAAACTACATGGAAGGCCGAACAGAGCGCGCCTACTAAAGAGTTAGACCCATTCGAATGTAAGAGAGCATGTCTACTGGCATGTGTGCAATTCGTTCTTTCGATTGTTGGTGTCCAATACGAACCACTACAGTATTCTTTTCGGGAATGATTACAATGTACTGTCCGCGCATTCCTCGTGCAGACTTGAATTTCACACCGTCTACTTCGCCCATCCACCAATGTAAACCGTACCAATCGCAGACTGAATTTTTTCCGTCTTGAATTATCCAGGGTTCAAACGATTCTGCTAAGTAGGCAGAGTCAATGATTTCTGTGCCGTTTACTTTTCCATCATGAAGAATACATTGCCCGAGCATTCCAAAATCTTTTGCGGTAGCATAAACGCCAGTAAATGGTTTTTCGAAACCATTCTCTGCGTCAAGGTTCCAATAGGCAGGAGATGCGGCTCCAATTTTCGTCCAGATTTTTTCTTCGAAGTAGTTAGCTATTTTCTTTTGCGTTGCCGCCTCTAACACCATTCCCAACAGAACGCTATTTCCCCCTTCATAAGCCCAATATGTTCCGGGCAATTGTTCGGCTTTATATGGCTTGGTAATGGCTTTTAAATCGCTTCCGTAGTAGGCCTTCGCCATATATCCGAACGGACTGTTGTAACTCTCTCCGAACGGAATTCCGCTACTCATGCGCAATAGCTGCTCTAATGTCACTTCAGTGCCGCTCCATGGAATGTATTTTGAAACAGGGTCGCTTAGCGAAGCTATTTTTCCGTCGGCAAGAGCTGAACCAATAAGCAAAGAAATAAAGCTCTTGGCCATGGAGAATGAATTCCAGTGCGTAGAATCTGCGCCGTAGCTGCTGTACCATTCAGAAATTAGCGTGTCGTTTCTAAAAACTAAAAACGCTTCAGATTCTGTTGAATTTAGGAGTTGAATGTTTTCATCTGAGAGTACCTTGAGGTTAGTTGGCAGGTTTATCGGATTTCCGCGATTTATTTTCCGGGTATGGAAAAGATCTAAATCGTCTATATCCGGCTTGGTCTTTCCTTGAAGGTACGTGCAGTAGACCCCGCGCGGTAAGTAGCCGTTTCCGGTCAGGTAAAGTGTTCCAACAAGAAGCCCAATTGAACCGAAAACAATGAGAACAATCTTAAGGGCTTTTTTCATGCGATTTATTTAAGAACCACTTCTGATTTTCCAATAAGATTTCCACTTTCATAAATCTCTAAACGGTATGAACCTTTATCGAGTGTTGAAGTTGGAGTGAAGTAAATACTTACGTCGGTATCTTGACCTTGGTAGTCGATTTCACGTGAAGCGCCGAACGTGTCTGTCTGACCGGTAGCGGTGAAGCTTCCGCCTCCTTTTCCTGTTAGGGTGTTTCCGTTTGGTCCAATGACTTTAAGGTAGAGGGTTTTTCTTCCCGGTTTTACAATTCTATTTTCACGTAGAGTGAAAGACGTTTTTATCATTGTAGATTTTCTTGCCTGTTCGGTTACCGCCTCAGCTCCGCTGTTTCGTGCAAAAACACCTGTTGAGTAAAATCCACCGGTTGACAAGACAGATCCGGCTTTAACAATTTCTTTGGTTGAATTCAAATCGGTCTCCAACGTTTTGCTTCTGTTTTCTGCCGCTGCCGCTTGCTGTTTGGCTTGCTGACCTTCTGCGAATAAACGATCATTGTCTTGTTGAAGAGAGTCAATCTGATGAATATAACCCTTCATAATGTTACGAAGAGTTTGGGTTTCAGCCAGAAGTTTTTTAATGTCGTAATCTTTGTTTTTAGCACGTTTCAAAAGGCCTTCAATCTGTGTTCGTTGCGCTTCAATTTGCGCCATCATTTCAGTGTTGTCTGTAGTTAAGGTGTCGTACATCATCTTCATGCTGGTAAGTGAGTCTTCAGCAAGTTTATACAACTCAATAATTTGCTCGGGCGTAGCATTTGCTGCGTCCATGGCTAAAACATTTAGTGCACCCATGCTATTTTCTAGCGTAATAATGCGATCTCTACTCACCTTCACCCAAAAAGCAAGGCTGAGACACAATACGCCCAATGCACTAATAACTATGATGGCAACTTTCTTATTCATAAAACAGGTTTTCAGCGAAAATACAATTATTTGTAGTGAAGTAGTGTTGAAAAGATGCGGATTATTCAATAAACAATGTATATTTGCTGTCCGCAAGGGTCCTGTGGCCGAGCGGCTAGGCAGAGCTCTGCAAAAGCTCGTACAGCGGTTCGAATCCGCTCGGGACCTCAAAAATAAAACGCCTTTTCGGAGGCGTTTTTTTATGCCGTTTCTTTTCTGTTTAACAGTCTGAAAATGCGCATAGAAAGTTCGAAGAAAAGAATTTTATTGTTAGCGTTTTGTCCAACACTGCGGTGAGCAGACTCGAGCTCTAACATAATATCTTCGATATTCAGGTGATTTATGAAAGGAGAAAATTTCTGAGCGAATGCTTTTTCGCTCGAGGTAAATCGCGAGATATTTTCTGTTGTATAGTTTAAAATAAGATTTTGGCGCATTTGATCAAGTGCATACAACAGAAAGTGCTTTAAATCTTCCCGCGATAGGCCGGCCATGGTTTCCGCCCAATAGTATAAAGCGGGTACTTTTTTGGCGTAACAATGCCTCATCCATGTTTGGAACTGCATGGCCAAAAATTCGTTGGGATCATTGTTTTCTCTTAACCGTAACGCAATGTCCCAACTTCCGTCTGAATAATGTGCGATGTCTTGAATTTTCTGCTCATCTACACCTAGCTTTTTCAATTCGTTGGAAATAGATAATTCATCTATTTTGGGAACTTGGATAACCTGAACACGCGATAAAATAGTGTTCAAAATACTCTCTGAAGAATTCGCAATAAAAAAGAAAAGTGTATTTGCAGGGGGCTCTTCAACAATTTTCAATAGCTTGTTTGAAACCGTTTCAGGAATGAGTTCAGCCATCCAAATAACCATGATTTTATAACCTCCTTCAAACGATTTAAGAGATAGCTTACGAACAATGTTGGAGGCCTCGTGTATTGTGAAAAGAAGGTTCTTGTTGTCTTTTGAAAGCTCACGCATCCAATCTTCTAATCCGAAATACGGGGAAGCTAAAAGTCTGTTTCGCCACTCAGTTCCGAAGTCGTCTGAAATGGTTTCTTTGCTGTTCGGTTTGGTAAAATATGGAAAGCTAAAGTGTAAATCTGCGAATTGAAATGAACTGTTCTTTCTGCAAGTGGGACATGTGCCGCAAGAATCTTCAGCAGTTGCATTCGGACAGTTTAAAAACTGCGCATAGGCTAAGGCTAGAGCAAGGTTTCCCGATCCTTCTGGTCCAAGAAATAACTGCGCATGGGCAATGCGATCTTCCGACTTTGCCTTGCGCAAGCGGTTAATCACATCTTTTTGTCCAATGATATCTGCAAACCTCATTTCATTGCGAAGATAACAGAAGTTTATTCGAATATTTCGTGAAAGATTTCCAATGAATTCAATCGAATTTGAGTGTCTAAATGCAACGAACAAAATGCGATAAGTTCTTCCAACAATAATTTTCGTTGTTCCCTCGAAAGACTGCTTTTCACCTCGTTTTCAATAGGGGTTGAAATAAACAGTCCGAGTGCCTGATGAAGAATAGCTTCCTCGCTTTTTATATTGTCGAATGAAATCTCATACTCTTCGCTTAGAAAGCCCATTTCCATGGCGAATTGTGCTAGAAAGTGAAGGGGGAGAGTGCCTGTTTTATCAGCAGCATCTAAACGTTGGGCTGTTTTTTTGATTAATTCAAACACCTCTTCATTGGCATAGTGTTCGGGCAAACAACGGTAAAGGAATTCAGAAATAAAAAGGGCAACGGTAGATTTTTCAACATCAAAAGGAATGGCGGTGTATACCTCGCTCAGGCTCATGTCCTTGGCTATTTCCAGTTTCCCTTCGGTTTTTTTTCCTGCGAATTGAATTGCATTAAGAGGCTGAAAAAACGAGATGTTTTCACCCTTTTTTCCGGTTCGAAATAAAAAGGTTTGCACCCCGAATTCCAGTGTGAATACATGAGCAAGCCGAAGAGAGTCTTTAAACTTTCGGCTAGAGAGCACATATGCGTTTACTCTTTCGGTCATGTTCAATCCCAATGAAATCGGGCATTTTTAATTTAAATGTAAAAAAACGTAACCTTAACATAACAAAGAGGGTACAAGACTAAGAATGCTGTAGAGAACATTCAAAATTCAAACTCTCCCTGAAAATAAAGAGTAGGTTTTTTCATAATAGGTAAGGTTTAGTTATTCATTCTTCTCTCGTTTTAAACGAAAAAGAGTGATTCTAAAAAGGGGTCGTTTTGGGAGAGGCGGCCTCTTTTTTTTTAACTCTTCAATGAAACGTCTACCAAGAATTTCTTTCCAATTGTTTTCCTTCCCAACAAAACCGGATATCTCATTCCCGACCTGTTCGTAAACGAAATTTCTGATTGAATCTTTTTCTTGTGAATCAAAATCAATGTCCGCACACAGTAACGCTCTTCCGTTTGTCCGAATGAGTTCTTTATTGTGCGTTTCTGAAATTTGTTGAAGTGAAGTACAACAGGGTCACCTGTTTCCCATTGAATGATTACTTCTAAAATTTCTTTTCCATTTACTTCCTTCAACGACCACGATTCGCAATGGACAGCAGTTCGAAATGCACCCGTATCTATTTTGGCGCGAACATGAACACCCCCCAATTGCGGAAGCTGAATAATGGTTTTGCGACCAATAATGTCCATGGTTAGCTAAGAAGTCTCTTCACAGTCTCAGAAATTGCCTTTCCATCTGCCTTACCTGTTAAGGCCTTCGAAGCTACACCCATTACTTTCCCAAGATCGCTCGGAGAGCTAGCTCCAACTTGCGCTATGAATTTTTTGATTTCAGCTTCAAGTTCTTCCGGAGTTAACTGAGCCGGTAAGTACGCAGCAATAACATTGGCTTGCAGTTGCTCTTCTTCTAAAAGATCTGGACGATTTTGAGCCTTGTATATTTCAATGGACTCTTGACGTTGTTTGTATAGTTTGTTCAAAATGGCAACAGACTTCGTGTCGTCTACCGCCCCGTCGCCCCCGTCTTTCGTCATTTCAAGAAGAAGCTTACTCTTAATGTCTCTTAGCGCCATAAGCTTATCTTTTTCACCCGCTTTCATAGCGGCCTTAAGGTCTTCGTTGATTCTTTCTTGTATTGACATAAGTTCAAATTTTAGTTCTGCAAGTTTAGTAATTTCTTCTTTATTAAAAGGCTATTGGTGAAAAGTTTCAACGGCTTTATTTAGAAAAGGAAATATCTTTGACCGAACGAACATTCGGTTATGGCAAAAGAGATTTCAAGAAGAGATAAGGTGGTGAATACCGCCTTGAAATTAATTTCAAACGGAGGCTTTCACGCTTCTCCAATGTCTGAATTAGCAAAGCTATCTGGCGTTGCGGTGGGCACTATTTATCATCACTTTCCGAGCAAGGAAGACTTGTTCGAAAGCCTGTATGTAGAAACGTGCACAGAAGCGGCAAGAGCGCTTCACGAGTCTCTTTCGGTGAAGGGAAAAGAGGCGCAGCGCTTAACGCAAGCGTGGTTGGCGTTGTATGGGTATTTTTCAACTTCTCCTCTTCGTTATTTGGCTGTTGTTCAATACAGAAACTCTCCGTTGTACAGCAAAAACAAAGAGATGGAAGACGCATTCTCTGCACTTACCGCACTGCTGAAAGAGGGTCAGAAATCAGGAAAATTCAAGAAAATGAATGTGGCATTTCAATTTGAACACGTTCTTTCAAGTGTGTTCGCTGTTGTTCGATTGAAGGCGGTAGACAAAAAGAAAATTTCTGAAACAGAAGTGAGAGAAATGGCAGACGCTGTAGTTCAGTCTATTCGTAAATAACCACAAGAATCTATTTGAAAACCACGTGAATTACAAGGCGATTCACATTAATTTTGTAGCATGTCTTCAAAACAGAGAACAGTAAAAGCTCCGATTGTATTTAATGGAGTGGGCTTACATACGGGCGAACCGGTGACACTTACTATTTGTCCGGCACCCGAAAATCATGGATATAAGTTCCAACGAGTAGATTTAGAAGGTTCGCCAACAATAGATGCAGATTGCGATAGAGTTGTTGGCACACAAAGAGGTACTACACTGGAGCAAAACGGAGCGCGAGTGCACACAACAGAACACGTATTAGCTGCGCTTTATGCAAGCCGTGTAGACAATGCGCTTTTACAATTAACAGGGCCAGAAATTCCGATAATGGACGGCAGTTCTTGGCCTTTTGTAGAGGCTATTGAAGCAGGGGGTTACGAAAATCAGAATGCTGATCGAAAGTATATTGTTTTAGATGAGAACATTACGTTTGAAGATCAAGAGAAAGGGGTTGAAATATTGGCGGTTCCTACGAACGGCGGAGAGTACAGAGTAACCGTTATGGTTGATTACAACTCGCCAATCTTGGGCACTCAACATGCACACATGTATCAGTTAAATGAGTTCTCCACTGAAATTGCGAAGTGCAGAACGTTTGTGTTTTTGAGAGAACTAGAACTTCTTGCCAAGAACGGTTTAATCAAAGGGGGAAGCCTCGACAACGCCATTGTAATGGTGGATAAGGAGTATTCAGACCAACAAATCAAAGATATTTTGAAGGAGTTGGGTCGTGAAGAAATTGATGTGAAGGTCGAAGGAATTGGGGTGTTGAATACCATTAAGCTTCAATATGAAAATGAGCCTGCACGACATAAATTGCTAGACATTGTTGGTGATTTGGCTTTGACTGGAAAATTCATCCGCGGACATATTTTGGCTGCACGCCCCGGCCACCATGGCAATGTTGCATTTGCAAAGGTTTTAAAAGCGTGGGATAAGAAACGTCAGTCTGTGGCTACGTTTGATGTAACGAAGACTGTTTTTGACATCAATCAGATTAGCAAAATGCTTCCGCATCGTTATCCGTTCTTGTTGGTAGATCGCATAATTGCTATGGACAACGAGAGTATCGTAGGCTTGAAGAACGTTACCATGAACGAGCCATTCTTCCAAGGTCATTTTCCAGATAATCCCGTTATGCCAGGAGTATTGCAAATTGAGGCAATGGCTCAGGTAGGTGGAATTTTCGCCCTAAGCCAAGTTGAAGACCCCGAATTGTATAGCACCTACTTCATGAAGATAGATGGTGTGAAATTCAAACAGAAAGTTGTGCCGGGCGACACAGTTATTTTTCACTTGAAATTAGAGTCTCCAATTCGCAGGGGCTTAGTTAACATGAAAGGTGTAGCCTACGTAAATGGGAAAGAAGTGGGCGAAGCAACGATGTTAGCACAAGTTGTGAAAGATAAAGCACCAGCACAAACAACAGAAAAGGCATGAGCAATTTAGCACAAATTCATCCGGATGCGAAAATCGGTGAGGGCGTAGAAATAGGTCCATTCACAACGATTTACGGCGATGTTGTTATTGGAGAAGGTACATGGATCGGACCCAATGTTACCATCATGGATGGTGCACGCATTGGAAAGAATTGTCGCATTTTTCCAGGAGCAGTGATTTCAGCTATTCCTCAAGATTTGAAGTTTGCTGGCGAAAAGACCACCGTTGAAATTGGAGACAATACAACCATCAGAGAATGCTGCACGCTGAATCGCGGAACGAAAGACCGCATGACTACGAAAGTGGGAAGTAACTGTCTTCTTATGGCTTATGTGCACTTAGCGCACGATGCTTTTGTTGGAGACAATTGCGTTATTGCGAATTCAGCGAATATTGCGGGTCACGTGACCATCGGAAATTGGGTGGTTGTTGAAGGTGTTGTAGCTGTTCAGCAGTTTATTGAAATCGGAGATCACGCTTTCATTGCAGGCGGTTCCTTGGTTAGAAAAAATGTACCCCCGTTCATTAAAGTAGCGCGTGAGCCCCTCAGTTTCATTGGTGTTAACAGCATTGGATTAAGAAGAAGAGGTTATTCTGACGAGCAGGTTTCTCGTTTGGAAGATATTTATCGAGCGTTATTTGTCCACAACAACAGCGTTGGCGCCGGAGTTAAGCAGATACTCGAAACATTTCCTGAGTCAGAGGAAAGAAATATTGTATTGAGCTTTATTGAACGCTCAGACAAGGGCGTAGTTCGAGGAGCACAGACTACATAATTTGCAAATAGAACTTCAAAATATTGGTAAGAAGTTCGGCGGGAAATATATTTTTCGTCATCTGAATCGAACCTTTCATTCTGGAGATCACATTGGTATTGTAGGACAGAACGGGTCTGGAAAATCGACTTTGGTTCAAATTATTTCAGGCTATTTATCTGCTTCAGAAGGAATGGTGACTTACGAAGGAATTCCTTCCGATGAAATTTGGAAAAACATTTCGCTGTGTTCACCGGCAATGGGGCTTTACGAAGACTTCACGTTGTTGGAACATCTTCAGTTCACTCACGGACTGAAGCCGTTTGAAGCCACTTATTCAGTTAACGAAATACCGGAAATTCTTCAACTTGAAAAACATGCAACGAAAGCACTGAAGTATTTTTCAAGTGGAATGAAGCAACGTGTGAAACTGGGAACTGCTCTGCTGTCAGAGGTCTCTTGTGTATTTCTAGACGAGCCGTGCGCTCACCTCGATAAAGAAGCTGAAATGTGGTTCTCGGAGTTTGTTGTTTCAACCAAGAAAAACAAAACAGTTATTGTTGCTTCGAATGCTTCAGAGTCTGAATTGACGGGATGTTCAGATATTTGGACGTTAAGTTAAGCCTTCGGCTTGTGTCCGCTTTTTAGAAGGTCGTTCACGGTTTTCACGGGATGAAAAACCCGCGAAGGAATTTCAACAAAGACCGTATTCCAGTCCCACATACTTCCGTTCCAAAGTCCAGGTAGTTCAATCACACTGGTTCGTTTTCCCAACATGAGTTTCTCGCTAACAAGGGCTGCTGAAGGGTTCCGGTAATTTTCGAGATTGTATTTATTTCCGTTATGATCTAAAAAGTGACAAACTAAATCAACCGGATTGAAGTGAGTAGACTTTTCGAATACGCCCAATTGCTCAGCATCCTCTTTGTTGATCTGCGCTTTTTCAATGATTTGTTTCGATTCAAAGCCAGCATCATCTTTCACCCAAAATGGTCCACCTCCGGGTTCTCCGGTGTTTTCTACCATTCCACAAACACGAAGGGGCTTGTTTAATTGTTCAATCAATGACGAACCAATTGTAAAAGTCTTAAACCATTTTTCAAGGAATGCAATTGCGCGCTCTTCTGCTTGTTCTGCCTGGTTTTCAAGTTCTCGAAGCAAGTTGTTTCTCTCTTCAACGAGACTTAAAAGTACGCCACCCATAAGCTTTCTATAAGCAGCAACATCTGCGTGGTGCGAAGCCTCAGTGATATTGTCAATGTTTTGAATGAAGACACACTCCCCCTTTAATTCTTGCAAATTTTTCAGCAACGCACCGTGTCCAGCGGGACGCAAGAAAACTTCTCCGTTTTCATTGAGCACAGGCATGTTATTCTTATCGAGAGCGGGAATGTGGGTATGTGGGTCCTGCGAACTGAATGAAATGTTTTTGATGCTATCGATCTGATTTTCAAAAAAGGAATGGAAGATATTTTCGACTAAAGCGCTATGCTCAGCGGGAATGGTGAAATGAATTTCGTGACTCCCGTTTTTCTGCATGTAATGAGTGCTTTCAACACAGTGTTCCGCGAAGGCGGTGCGTTCTTCTTTTTCGTAAGAGTGAAAAGGAACAGCGCCTTTCGGAAGGGTCGCGTATCCGTTATTGAATAGAAAGTTCAATACACGCGAATATCTCTCAACACCTGTTGTTTCATCGTAACTCAGCGCGTCTTTTTCGAAGTTGAGCAGAACTGAATTGAAAAAAGGAAAGTCGCGTAAGTGAAGAAAAAAGTACTCCGCCTCGTCGTTTGGATTCAATAAGTCTACGCCGCTTAGTGGTGCGAACATGCGAGTTGCTGCTCCGGAAGCAGGCACGAATTTTTCTATGCTGATGTTTGCGTAATTCTTTTCGAATTTTTGAATGGCTTCAAGCAAAAGAGAACCATCTAACTGAACAATACCATCGCCAATGCTACAATGACGTACGAGCTGTGCAGGCTTGTTCGCATGTAATAGGTTGATTGCTCGTTCAATTTTATTTTTCATTTTGAAAAGAATGAACCAACAAACTTAAATAAAAAGAAAAGAAGTTTTCGGAATAAGCACTAAACGGCTTCTTTCATGCTTGAGATTCGCGAAAGTGTGTTATTGAACACTCCGGTAAAAGTATTTTCTGCAAGTGTCATTTCCCCTTTTTTGGCTGAATCTTCAATGTTGGAAAAGGCAAGAGCAAGCTGATCTTCTCGGATCATTAGAAGTGCACTTTTGGCACGAGCGGCGTATGTTACCACCCCGTGTGAGTCATTGAATTTTATACTTGAATCAATTTCAGAAAGGCATTTTGGCAGGGTGTAGTAAATTTCATTGAGCACAACACCCATCATTTCAGTATTTCCGTTTAACAATCGTAGAAGATAGTTCTTGTCAAAGGATTGTGAGTGGAGAATGGACGGGTTCATTTTTAGTTTTTATCTCTGTTACGTCTGGTGATATTGAAAGGTTTCGAAACCTGAAACTTTATATTTCTATCTTTGCATTCATTATGGAAAACAAGACAGTTTTAGTCACAGGTGGCCTTGGTTATATTGGCTCGCACACCGTTGTAGAATTGATTGCAGCGGGATTCACCCCTGTTATTGTAGATAATTTAGCGAATTCAACCATTGGTCGTTTGGCTAGTTTGGAGGATTTAACTGGAGTTAAGATTGCTTTCGAAGAAGTGGACTGCACGAACGAGGCAGAGATGCGTCGTGTTTTTTCAACGTATGAAATAAATTCTGTTATTCATTTCGCTGCATTTAAATCTGTGGAAGAATCTCAGAAAATGCCTGAGGCCTACATGCGCAACAATGTGGGTTCGACCAAGGTTTTGTTGCAATTGATGGCAGAGTTTTCGGTTGAACGCTTTGTTTTCTCTAGCTCTTGCACGGTTTATGGCACGCCGGAAATAAATCCGGTTAGCGAAAAAACGCCACGATTGCCGGCGGCTTCCGTTTACGGCCAAACAAAACAAGATTGCGAAGATTTAATTTTTGAAGCGTCGAAGAGCGTGCCGTTTCAATCTGTTGTGTTGCGATATTTTAATCCTGTAGGGGCCCATCCGTCTGCGAAGATTGGCGAGTCTACGAACGATGCGCCAACCAATCTGATACCGTTGGTTTGCGAGGTGGCATCTGGAAAGCGTGCAAAACTGTTTGTTTTCGGTGAAGATTACGACACCCCAGACGGTTCTTGTATTCGCGATTACATTCATGTGGTAGATCTTGCGAAAGCGCATGTCTTGGCATTGAATCTTTCAAGAGAAACGAAATTGGAAATTTTCAATTTGGGTGTTGGAAAAGGATATAGCGTGAAAGAAGTGGTTGAGCGCTTTCAGAAAGTAAATAACGTTACACTAAACGTGGAAATAACAGGGAGAAGATCGGGCGATGTTCCTGCAATATGGGCAGTACCAGATTACGCTGAAGAAAAGTTGGGTTGGAAGTGTCAAATGACCATTGAAGACGCGTTGTCTCACGCTTGGAATTGGACGCGCACACAGGTTAAATAAACCATTCTCCGCAAAGAATAATAATATTACAAACCATTCCAAGTACGAATCCAGCATACACTTGTTGATGAGTGTGTGCGTTCAAGCGGAGCCTCGAAAAACCAGTTAGAGCGGCCATCAGAAGGCATGCTATAATGATAACGGAGACGTCTGCACGGTGCAGAATACTAAGACTAATAAGTGATCCGAAAACGCCGCCTTGTCCGAGCATGTGAACACTTATTTTCCAGAAGAAATTAATTCCGAGGGAAAGGAGGAGAGAAACAATGACGGAAAGAATAAATGAGAACACTTCTGTTGGAAGCGCCGGTCCGTAATAGCGGAGCAAGGCATAGGAGAGCAAATAATACAGAATAACCAATAAGTATGGCGCCCACCTTTCTTTGCGATCATGCAGATCTATGGAAGAGACCATTTTGAATTTAATCATGATTAAAATGCTGGCCGCCGGGGCGAAAATGTTAATGGTAAGCAGAAGGAAAACAAAATAGTCTGCTTCCACGGGAGCAATGTAGTAGGGGTCTATCCAACGAACAAGGAGGTATATGACCATGGGCATTCCAAGCGGGTGGAAAATCAGCGATAGAAATTTCGAAAACTTAATAATAAATTTTTCTCTCATTACATTTCCTTTCTTAATCTCGCCACCGGAATGCCAAGTTGTTCGCGGTATTTTGCAACAGTTCTTCTTGCGATGTTGTAACCTTTTGAATTCAGTAATTTGCCAAGTTTTTCATCTGTCAGTGGTTTCTTTTTCTCCTCAGAGGATATGGCGTCTTTTAAAATTTGTTTTACCTCACGAGAACTCACTTCTTCTCCGTCATCGGTTGAAAGACTCTCAGCGAAGAAGTATTTCAACAAATAAGTTCCGTAAGGCGTTTGAATGTATTTGCTATTCGCCATGCGGCTAATGGTTGAAATATCCATGTTTACCCGGTCTGCAATGTCTTTCAAAATCATGGGTTTCAACTTGGTTTCATCTCCGGAAAGGAAGAATTCGCGCTGCATGGTAAGAATGGCTTCCATACAAATCATGAGCGTCTGATTTCTTTGTTGAATGGCATCAATGAACCACTTTGCGCTTTCGATTTTTTGCTTTACGAATTGAAGGGCTTCTTTTGCTTTTTCATCTTTCGTTTTAAGCTTGGCATAATGATCTAACATGCCCTTGTATTCGCGACTTATTTTCAATTCGGGGGCGTTTCGAGAATTGAGTTGGAGTCTCAACTCGTCATTTTCCACCACCAGCATGAAATCAGGAGTAACGTGTTGTACCGTTCGACTAGATTCTTGCATGCTATTTCCGGGTTTAGGATTCAGGTGCAGTATAAGTTCTATCGAAGGTTTTAATTCTTCATCTGATATACCAAGTTTTTTCGCAATTTTATCGTAGTGTTTCTTCGTAAACTCTTCGAAGTGTTTTTGAATGATAACTTTTGCCAGCTCGACTGTTGCTGAATTTTTCTCTTGTCGTTTCAGTTGAATGTAGAGGCATTCGCGTAAGTCTCTTGCTCCCACACCGGCTGGATCTAACTCTTGTATTTCCTTCAAAACCTCTTCTAATTCAGGGACAGAAGTAATTATGTTGGAAGAGAAAGAAAGGTCATTTGCCACGGCCTGTAACTCTCTTCTAAGATATCCGTTGTCATCTAGGTTACCAATGATGTATTCTGCAAGCTGAATCTGCTCATCATCCAAATCGCGAAGTCCAATTTGAGCATAAAGTAAATCGTGAAATGTCTTCCCCGCCCCTATCGGAACATCTCTATCTTCTTGGTCTGCAGAGTTGTTATTTATGCTGAGTTTGTAATCAGGAACATCGTCGTCTGAGAGATATTCTGAGAAGTCGAAATCTACTTCTTGACTGTCACTTTCCTCTTCGTTATTGTCTTCATCTCGTTCGCTTTCCTCTCTCTCTTCCTCTCCTTCTTCAAGCGCAGGATTGCTTTCCATTTCTTCTTTAATGCGCTGCTCTAATTCCATTGTTGGAATTTGAAGCATCTTCATCAACTGAATTTGTTGAGGGGAAAGTCGCTGTTGTAGTTTTAGTTGAAGCCCTTGTTTTAACATAACGCATCAAAATTAGGGGGAATGCTTCTTAAATTTAAAAAAAACAAGGTTAGATGTTTTAATCGCTCTAAAATTGTAAATCGAAAGTTTCTTTTCGCTATTAAACGTATTGCGATTTTGTATTCAAATTCTTGAGCGTAAGAAGGCCGTTATTTAGTCAAGAGAATCGTTGTGAGTAGGCTCAATGTATTTTATATTTGCGAAAGACCTTAAGGTTCAAAGAAAGAATGATGTTTTTGCTTTAGCTACCAAACATAAAAAGTCACCCAGTGAAAAAGCATTTAGGTTTTTTGTTAGTTTTTTTCATATCCATTTGCTCATTTGAGTCTTTTGGGCAAGGAGCGAATTGCCTTGGAGCTACACCAATATGTTCCGGGACTGCGACTACGTTTCCCGCAACCCTTGGGGGTACTGTTCCTGCAGGTAATAACTACGGTTGTTTAGGCAGCCAGCCGAATCCTTCATGGTTTACGCTAACTGTCGGTTCTACCGGCGCAATTACTATCAACCAGACGGCTCCATGTGACCAGGATTATGCCGTTTGGGGACCCTTCAATTCGTTGTCTGCGGCATGCGCTGGCTTAACCGCGGCCCCTGTAAGTTGCAGTTTCTCAGCTGCGGCAGGAAATACTTTTACCCTGCCCCCTGCAACCGCAGGACAAATTTTTATCATGTTGTTTACAAACTTTGGCGGATGCACCGGAAACGTTAGTATTTCTGAAGCTGCCGGAGGAGGAAGTCTGACTTGTGTTCCTGTTTGTGCTGTATCTGCCTCGAATTTGGGTCCTTATTGCACAGGCACGACAATTACGCTGAACGCCACTGCTGCTACCGGTGCGACTGGATATTCATGGACGGGTCCGAACGGATTTACAGCGACGGGACAAAATGTTACTATTCCCAATTGCAACGCCTCTATGGCTGGCGTTTACACTGTTACAGCCACAGGAGCAGCCACATGTACGGGTTCTACCACAGTTGTTGTGAACGCTACTCCAACAATGAATCCGACAACAAATAGTCCGGTGTGTGTAGGAAGTCCCATTATATTCACTTCGGGTGCACCCCCCGGTGCGTTGGTGGCTTGGACAGGCCCATCCTTTGCCGCATTGAATCCGAACCCAACAATTGCGAGTGCGCAATTAAGTAATTCAGGAAACTACACGGTTACTGTTCTTCAGAACGGATGTCAGGCGCAGCAAATTATCCCCGTAGTTGTTACCCCGGCTACTGCCATAACTCCAGTTCCGCCGATTACCGTTTGTTCAGGAGCAACAGTGGCGGCACAAACGTTTACAGGTACACCTTCCACGGCAACTTATACGTGGACTAACAATCAACCAAGCATTGGATTAGCAGCATCAGGAGCTGCAGGGTTGCCTTCTTTTGTGGCCACGAACAATTCATCTGTTCCAGTAACAGCAACGATTTCCGTAGCTTCTAGTTTAGGAACATGCAATGGAGCCGGAAGTAATTTCACGATTACAGTGAATCCAATACCTACAATTGTTACTCCTGTTTCCAGTACTTTTTGTGAGGGTGCTATTGTGCCTTCTACCGCATGGTCAACGAGCAGCCCAACGACAACCGTGACATGGTCGAACAACAATACGGCTACAGGAATATTGGCATCAGGCACCGGAGCTATTCCATCGTTTGTTGCTGCTCAAGTGACGAACCAAACAGTCTCCACGATCACTGCAACACCCGCGCAGGGAGCGTGTGTTGGCAACCCCGTTACATTCAACATAACTGTGAATAATGCCCCGTCAGCGATCATAACAGATATTGGCCCCCTATGCTCAAATGCAGGATTTCAGACCTTTTCAGCAGCTACCCCCGGAGGCATTTGGAGTGGACCGGGAATTATTAATACTTCGAACGGTTTATTTAACCCGCTGACTGCTGGTGCCGGAACTCACACAATTACTTACACATTAAATCTTCCAAACCAATGTCCTTCTTCAGATGTGTCACAGGTTCAGATTATTAATGTTCCTTTAGTGAATGCCGGATTAAACCAAAGTGTTTGTCAGGGTCAGACGGTAAATTTGAACGGTTCATTCACCAATTCCAATACGGGTAACGAAACATTTGCCTGGACGCCAACGACGAACCTTACCGGAACAACAACGCTTTCACCAACCTACACTGCAAACAGCTCGCAGACGTATGTTTTGACCGTAACCTCAGGAATTTGCAGTTCATCAGATAATGTGGTTGTTACCATGTTGCCTCAAAGTAACGCTACAATTACCGCTGCGGGCCCTTATTGTGCCGACGTTGCTCCTGTAGTTCTGTCTGCAGCTCAGACCGGTGGAACGTGGAGTGGTCCTGGAATAACAAATGCGACCACGGGAGCTTTCAATCCGGCACTTGCGAATGTGGGAAACAACACAATTACGTATTCGATAGGCGGTTCTTGTCCTAGCACCGATACTGAAGTTATTGTCATAAATGCTGTTCCGAATGGAGCAATAACACCGTCAGGACCACATTGTCAATCGGCCCTTCCAGTAACGTTAACAGCGGCAACCCCCGGAGGAATTTGGAGTGGAACAGGAATTAACAATACGTCTACAGGAAATTTTGGATCTCCTTCACTAGCAGCAAATACCTATGCAATAACTTACACTACTGCTGGAAACTGTCCTCGAGTGTTTAACCAAAACATTGTGGTAAACGCGAATTCAAACGCCACCATTAATTCTGCGGGACCGTTTTGTTCAGATGATGCACCTGTTGTGCTAACCGCGGCTCAAACAGGCGGGACGTGGAGTGGACCGGGAATTACAAACGCCACAACAGGAGCTTTCAACCCAGCGAATGCAAACACAGGTAACAACACCATCACGTATTCAATTGGGGGACCTTGCCCAAGCACGGACACGCAAGTAATTGTTGTAAACTCATTACCAGACGGAACAATAACGCCCGCTGGTCCGTTTTGTCAATCAGACCTGCCATTCACGCTAACGGCAGCTTCAACAGGCGGGACGTGGAGTGGAACAGGAATAAACAATGCGTCTACCGGAAGTTTCGGTTCGGCAGCACTTCCTGCTAACACGTACACTGTAACCTATAATACTGGCGGAAACTGCTCTCAGGTATTCACGGCGAACATTGTTGTTAATGCAAACACCAATGCTACTATTTCTGCAGCAGGTCCTTATTGCGCCGATGTTGCTCCTGTGATTTTAACCGCGGCTCAAACAGGAGGAACTTGGAGTGGACCAGGAATTACAAACGCCGCAACAGGAGCCTTCAGCCCAGCGAATGCAAATACGGGTAACAATACAATCACATATTCAATCGGAGGGCCTTGTCCGAGCACGGATACCCAGGTAATTGTGATAAATGCCGTTCCTGATGGAACAATTACCCCTGTTGGACCTTTTTGCCAATCAGACTTACCAATTACATTATCAGCAGCGTCAACAGGCGGCACTTGGAGTGGAACAGGAATAAACAATGCATCTACCGGAAGCTTCGGGTCAGCAGCACTTGCTGCGAACACTTACACCGTTACTTATAACACAGGCGGAAACTGTCCAAACGATTTTACAGAAACAGTTGTAGTGAACGCGAATGTAGATGCAACAATTACACCGCAAGCGAACATCTGTGCAGATGCCCCTTCAATAACTTTTGTTGGCGCTGATTTGGGCGGTGTTTGGAGTGGTAATGGAATAACCGATGCAACATTAGGAACGTTTGATCCGGCAGCGGTTACCGCAGGAGTTCAAACCATTACGTACACGATTGCTGGCGCTTGCCCGGATACTGACACTCAAACCATAGAAGTTTATGAAGTTTTTGATGGTACCATTACCCCAGCCGGACCGTTTTGTCAAGCGGACCTTCCATTTACGTTAATAGCCGCAAGTGCAGGAGGAGCGTGGACAGGAACAGGAATTAACAATGCTTCAACTGGAAGTTTTGGGTCAACGTTGTTAGCTGGAAATTCATACGTTGTCACCTATACCACTGCAGGAAGTTGCCCGCGCGTTTTCAATGAAACTATTGTTGTTAATGCGAATGTAGATGCGACAATTTCCGACGTTGCACCTTTGTGCGCTGATGTTGCTCCGTTTAATTTAACCTCTGCAGATTCGGGCGGAACCTGGAGTGGACCAGGCATTACAGACCCAATTAACGGAACATTTGACCCGAGCGCCGCAAACGCGGGAACACAAACGATAACGTATACTATTCCCGGGGCTTGTCCGAGCACAGACACGCAGGATATAACAATCTATGAAGTTTATGATGGAACCATTACTGCGGTTGGACCGTTTTGTCAGGCTGATTTGCCAATTACCTTAGCCGCCGCCAGCACCGGGGGAACATGGAGCGGCACAGGAGTAAACGATCCAGCTTCTGGATCATTCGGATCTACTTCTCTCCCCGCGAATTCATACACCATCACTTATACTACTCAAGGTAACTGTTCTGAAGCGAACACAACCACGGTAGTTGTGAACGAGAATGTTGACGCTACAATTACCGCAGTTGCAGATGTGTGCAATGACGCACCAGCTTTTAATATGTCTGCTGTTGACGCCGGAGGAACATGGAGCGGGCAGGGAGTGAGTTCAACAGGAACCTTTTCACCGAACACAGTAATTCCAGGAACATACACACTCACTTATTCGATAGGTGGCGCATGTCCAGATTCAGACACTCAAGAAGTTGTTGTGTTGCCTGTTCCCGATGGGACAATCACTCCTGCTGGACCGTTCTGTCAAGAAGCCTTGCCACAAACATTAGCCGCGGCAAGCGCAGGAGGGGTTTGGAGTGGGACGGGAATTACAAGTGCAGCCAATGGTACATTTGGAGCGGCTAATACCCCAGCCGGAAACTATACGATCACGTACACAACTCCCGGACAATGTTCACAGGCTTTCAATCAAATCATACAGGTTATAGAGAATTTAGATGCTACAATTGCCTCGGCGGGACCGTTTTGTGAAGACGACTCTCCGTTTAATTTATTGGCAGCAACTGTCGGGGGCGTTTGGAGCGGAACAGGTGTAATTTCAACAAATGGACAAATTTCTCCAAGTGTTTTAGGTCCTGGAACATTCACTTTTAATTACGATATTGACAACAATGGCTGCCTAAGCAGCGATAACGTTCAAGTTACTGTAAATGCTCTTCCAGAACCGAATTTTACAACGAGTGTAACAGAGGGCTGTTCGCCATTATCGGTGACATTCACAAACACCTCAAACCCTCTCGGGACGAACTGCGTTTGGTACGTAGACGGAACGCCTGTTGGTAACGGAAATACGTTCAGTCAGATTTTTACAGGAAGTTCCTGTTCTGACGTTGGCATAATGGTTATTGATGCCGCTGGTTGTAGTCAAAGCATTACAACTTCAGATTTGGTATGTACCTATCCAAACCCCTCTGCATCTTTCACCTGGCTTCCTCTGCAACCAGCTTTTGACGGTGTTGTATCATTTGAGAACACATCGGTAGGTGGAACAAGCTTCAATTGGGAAGTAAATGGGCAAGCCGCGTCAGGAGAGACTGTAACGTACAATGTGCCTTCTAATGTTGAAGGAGAATTTTTAGCTTGCCTTGAGGTGGTTGGAGCTGGTGGATGCGCAGACGCAGCTTGTTACACCATAACTATAAGTTCTGAGTCATTCATTTTTGTTCCGAATTCTTTCACGCCGGATGCCGATGGGACGAACGATGTATTTGCTCCCATCATATCAGGTTTAACCAGCGACTATCGATATTCATTTAAGGTTTTCGACCGATGGGGCGATACTGTTTTCGAAACCAACGATCCTACAGATGTTTGGACAGGCAATGTGCACGGTGGAAATCATTACGCTCAGCCGGACGCCTATGTTTACGAGATCACACTTCAAATGAAAGCAGGAGAGCCGCCGTTTAGAAAAGTTGGCTCTATATTGCTTGTTAGGTAATTATATTTTCAAAACAGAACCTAGAAATTTTTCGTAGCCGCAACTATTTTGTATTTTTGTTAGTCTATTGTTCATAAGGAGCTTATTCTTACCATTGACCTAAACCAAAAGTTGTGAAAAAATTTCTATTTATCGTCTTTGCTATCCTATTTTATGTTGTTGCAAAAGCGCAACCGGGACCTACGACCTATACGCTCAATCCCCAGCCGATAAACGGTCAGTACAGTACTGGAACCGTTGTAACGTTGTGTTACACGATGACTGGATTTGGTGGTTGCGGAACAGCTGAATGGTTCGAAGGTTTTGATTTAAACCTAGGTCCAGGTTGGACGAATGTTACCCCTGTTACGCCCCCAGCCGATTGCGGCGGACCAGCGCCAGGTGGTCAGGGTTGGATTTGGTTAGTTACGAATAATACAGCGGTTGGTCCGGTAGGACCTGGATATTTTTATGAGGGACCTTCTGGCCCCATTGATGGTAATCCTTCGAACGATTGGGGAGATGCGGGAAATTGTACGTGGAGTTTTTGTGTTAATTTGACTGTAGCAAACACAGCCGCCGCCGGAAATTTATCGGTGTCTGTCTCTGCTGCGTCTGATGGTTATTGGGGAAATTGGGGTGGAAACGGATGTGATTACGCAAATCCGGTTACGGTTTTACCACCGTCAACAAGCATTTCAGGTGTTCCTATTTGTGCTGTAACGGCCTCTGCAACTTCTAGCAATGCCAACAACTGCGCTGGAGCTACCGTAACTCTGAATGCGTCAAATGCGTTTGGAGCAACCAATTACTCATGGACAGGTCCAAACGGATTCACTGCAACAGGGCAGTCTGTTTCTATACCATCTGCTCAAGTTGCTAATGCTGGCTTGTACACAGTTACAGCTACGGGTGCTGCGACATGTTCAGGATCGACAACAGTAGTTGTAAATCCAGTACCACAATTGAACGTTTCCTCAAATGGCCCCGTTTGTGTGTGCAATCCTTTAACATTGAGCTCTGGATTAACCCCTACACCTGGGTTGCTGGTCGCGTGGACGGGTCCTGCATATGCATCAATTAACGCAAATCCAACTATTCCTTGTCCGCAAGTAACAAACAGCGGAACCTATACCTGCACGGCTTTGCAAGCCGGTTGTCAGGCACAACAAACAATTCAAGTGCTTGTTAGTCCTACGCCATCTGCTGTTGTGAGTCCGGGTGGAACTTACAGCGTTTGCGCAGGAGCAACAATTCCTACTCAAACCATCACTGGAACTCCTGCCAATGCAGTTTTAGGTTGGACAAACACCCAACCAGGAATAGGAATAGGTGCAACGGGAGTTGGAACCATACCTTCTTTTACAACGGTTAACAATACGCCCGCGTCAATCACGTCAGTGATTACTGTTACTCCAACACTTGGAACCTGCACAGGAACGCCAAGTACAATTACCATTACAGTGGGCCCAAGTCCTACGATAATTGAACCAGCTTCTAATTTATATTGCGACGGAGCAACATTTGCTGGAGTAGATTGGGGTGCAACGCCTTCTAGCACAGTTGTCAACTGGACGAATGACAACACTGGATCTGGTATACCTGCTTCAGGGGTTGGTAATATTGGAAGTTTTCTTCTTAACAATCCGACGCTTGGCCAGTCACTTTCAACATTTACAGCAATACCCTCGGTAGGCACATGCATTGGGGCGCCCGTTACGTTTACGGTAACAGTTGCAGGAAATGGGGACGCAACCATTACCGACATTGGTCCGCTGTGTTCGGATGTTGGTCCGCAAACGATTATTGCCGCGGATCCTACGGGGACTTGGACCGGTGACGGAATTGTAAGTACATCGGGTAACACTTCAGTTTTTGACCCAACGCTTGTTGGTCCCGGTCAGCACGATATTTATTACAGTATTCCAGGCCAATGTGGGGGTTCAGATGGCCTTCAGATTGAAGTTGTGAATGTTCCTGCAGCCTTTGCAGGTCTTGACTTCAGCATTTGTGAAGGAGTGGATACTGTTATGGTTGGATCGTTTACAAATTCAAATACAGGTACCGAGCAATTTACTTGGTCTCCTGCTACTAATTTGAGCAGTGCAACTGTTTCTTCTCCAACATTAACAGCGACTACAACGCAGACGTACACGCTCACCGTGAATTCAGGAATTTGCGCTTCTAGTGATGATATCGTTGTAACCGTTGTTCCACAAAGTGATGCAACAATTATCGCTTCAGGGCCTTATTGTGCAGATATTCCGGCAGTGCAATTAACATCGTTGCAGCCAGGAGGCACATGGTCGGGAACGGGAATTACCAATTCAACAAACGGAACGTTCGATCCTGCTGTGGCAACTGCAACACCAGGAACCTACACTGTAACTTATTCAATAGGTGGTTTCTGTCCTTCAACAGATACGGAAGACTTTGTTGTTTGGGATGTTCCAGATGGAACAATTACTCCTGCAGGTCCGTTTTGTATATCAGAACTTCCAATTACTCTGACCGCTGCTACTGCCGGTGGTACTTGGAGTGGAACAGGAATTAACAACGCTGTTTCGGGTAGTTTTGGAAGTGGAACAACACCACCAAATTCATACTTGATCAATTACAACACTGGGGGCAACTGTCCGCGTGACTTCACTACTACGGTAGTCGTAAACAACAATTCAGACGCGACCATTAATGCCATTGCCGATATTTGTAATAACGCGTCTGCAGTAGCACTCACAGCGGCTCAGGCGGGTGGAACTTGGTCAGGTCCGGGAGTTTCCGGGGCAAGTTTCAATCCAGCTGGACTGGTTCCCGACACATATACAGTGACTTATAACATCGGAGGTGCTTGTCCAGATTCAGATACACAAGATGTCGTTGTTTTAGCTGTTCCAGATGGAACCATTACTCCTGCTGGCCCATTCTGTCAAGATGCTTTACCGCAAACGCTTTCTGCAGCAACTGCCGGAGGAACATGGAGTGGAACTGGAATAACGAGTGCTTCAAACGGAACATTTGGAAATACAAATACCCCTGCCGGAGATTATACCATTACGTATACGACTTCAGGGTTTTGTCCACAAGCTTTCACAGAAAGTATTGAGGTAATTGGAAATCTCAATGCAACGATAACGGCTGCAGGACCATTCTGTGAAAACGCAACAGCTCAGACGCTAACGGCCGCAAGCCCGGGTGGAACTTGGACGGGCACTGGCGCCATTACAGCAGGTGGACAAATTTCTCCAGCTAATCTTGGAGACGGAACATACACGTTTACCTATTCTATTGATAACAGCGGATGTTTGAGTAGTGATGATGTTCAGGTTACAATTAACGCATTGCCAATACCGAGTTTCACCACGAGCGCAACAACAGGTTGCTCACCGTTGTCTGTAAGTTTCACCAACACCTCGACCCCACTGGGAAGCAGCTGCGTGTGGTACGTAGACGGAGACCCTGCAGGAAGCGGAAACACATTTAGTAATTTGTTTGAAGGAAATTCGTGCTCAGACATTGGCATCATGATTACTGATGCTGCCGGCTGCAGTGCAACCATTACACAGAACGACGTTGTTTGTGTGGTTTCAAATCCGTCTGCCTCTTTCAGTTGGACTCCCGCTGAACCGACATCGGGAAGTACGGTTTTCTTCGACAACATGTCTTTAGGTGGCTTAACTTACCTCTGGACTATTGACGGAACAGAATTCACAAGCCAAGACGTTACATTCCCATTACCGAGTGCTGTAGGAGAGACGTTAGAGGCATGTCTTGAAGTTGTTGGAGCTGGAGGTTGTATGGATGCTCAGTGTTATACTGTTAGTGTAAGTACAAGCTCGTATGTCTACGTTCCGAATTCATTCACGCCGGACGGAGATGGCAACAATGATGTTTTCGCGCCAGTTGTAACTGGGTTGTCAAGTACTTCTCGTTATAGTTTTAGCGTTTACAATCGTTGGGGAGAATTGATCTTTAATACGGAAGATCCTACTGACGTTTGGGTAGGGGACATAAACGGCGGCACCCATTTCGCAGAAGACGGAGCTTACGTTTATGAAATTAAGATTCAGTTCAACTCTGGCGAGGAGCCATTCAAGAGAATAGGAACGGTGGTTTTGGTTCGTTAAGCTGAAACATTCAGTTTTTCGAACTCTCCGATTTTCTTGACCTGAATTTGTGTTGAAGACGTGCTAATTTTATAATAATTCAGGAGTCTCTCTAGAGGTTCCATTACAGGTTCATCCGAAAGATCGAAACAACCAAAGTGCATGGGAATCATTTTTTTCGCATGCATTTCTTGGGCTGCACGCAGCGCATCTGTGGGAGAAATGTGATTTTGATTCATGAACCACTCGGGTTGATAGGCACCAATTCCAATGATGCAATAATCAATGTTGAAGTAGTCTCCGACTTCTTTTAAATGCGTATTGTAGCCTGTGTCTCCACTGAAGTAAATCGTGGTGTTTTCCGACTGAATAACGAATGCCCCCCAAAGATGTTCGTTGTAGTCAAACAATCCTCTTTTGGCCCAATGTTGAGCAGGCATAAATGAAACGGTTAACTTGTTTTTCAAAGTTGAAAAAACTTGATACCACCCAGCTTCTTCAATGTTTTTATGACCGGTTAAACTGCGAATAAGCGCTCCCATTTTTAGTCCGGTTAACACCTTAGCTTCTTTGGATTTTCTTAGGATACTTTTTAGTGTTTTTCCGCTGAGATGATCGCGATGATTGTGACTTAAAAGTATATAGTCAATTTCGGGTAATTCACTGATGTGGAAAGGAAGGGAGGTGTAACGTTTATGAAAGGGAGATAGCTTTTCAAATACGGGGTCGGTAATCAAACTTACCCCGTTAATTCGAATGAAAAAACAGGCGTGCCCCAACCAAACTATACCGTCTTCATTTCCATTTAACCAGTTGAAATCTTCTGCAACTTCAGGACCTTTCATGCCCATTTTTTTTTCGGCTTGAAATGGATTCGTTGCGCGTTTCCACTTCATTACATCTTTGAAGTTCGGCAAGAATTGGGTGTGAAAATTTTTGAATCGCCCCGCTTGATCTAGCGGTGTTTTCACTTCAACGAAGTTGGCATGTATATACTTTAGCGCTGGGTTTTCAATTCTATTCATAGCAGTTAAACAAAGAAAAGGCGGAAACGTTCCAACATAAAAAAAGGGCCGAAATTTCGGCCCCTTTCAACATAAAAATAAAATGTTATTGCTTTACGAAAAGTTGATTGCGCGTTTCGCTTTCGTTTTGGTACTGCACGTTGTAAACACCATTGGCAAAGTCGGAAATGTTAACCTGAACCAAGCCGTTGTTGAAGTTGTTTAAAGATCGAACCAATTGACCGTTTGCGTTGAAAACACGAATAACTCCAGTTTCGTTCGAAGGAAGTTGAATGTTCAATTGAGCGGTTGCTGGATTTGGGAAAACGTTTAATGCTGTTTGTGTGATTGAGTTCTCTTCAACACTAACGAGGTCAAGGGTTACACAAACATAAATTTGATCGTTGTCTGTTATAGGATCTGCGGCGTCTTCAGGTTGAACGTGAATGCCAGGCTCATAATCTCGTTGCACAATCAAGTGAATTTTATCGCCGTAAGCATCAGGCGCCATAGAGGCGTATACGTATTCATAGCCGTCTTCTTCAATATCTGGTGTAATGTCGGACGGTTCAGACCAATTGGCCCCACCATCATCTGATTTCACAGCATAGATATGTCTTAAGTATTCAGTACCGTTGTAGTAGGCTTCGTTAACCGCTTGGTATGAACAGAAGATGGTTCCATCTGCGGCCTCGGCAAGTTGCGGATGAGAGGCTACACCACTATTTCCGTATTGTCCAACTTCAGTAATAGAGGCTGGAGCCGAAGGGTCAATGTCTATGGAAACTCCAATTTCTAGAACGTCATTTGCAGGGTCTTCCATGCCTTCATTCCAATATGCAATGCTACCCGCTAATGGGAAGTAACTATAAACGGAATCAATAACCCCAAGGTCGTCTGTGTAGAACATGGTTCCAAAAGCTGCGTGCGCTGTTCCGCTTGCATCAATGAAAACGGCACCAGCGCCGTCTGTAGATAGGACAGTATCTTGTACACCGTCAAGTTCAATGTCTGTGCCTACATCAATTGAGTAGTTATCAATAGGAAAATCCCAAATAGTACTGCGTGTCCAATTGCTTCCGTTGTCATTTGAAATCCAGATATAAGAATCTTGAAGGTCTCCGAAAGTAGCGATTGCTATTTTGTTTCCGCGCGCGTGAATAGCGTAGGTGTCAGCTGAAAAGCCATTGACCAAAGAAGTGTTTTCTTCTCCAGGAAGTAATACTTCAGTAAGGTCCCAATTGGCTCCACCGTCTGTTGAACGGTGGTATAAAAGCGCACCTGTCATGCCGTTTGTGTATGCACCCGCGTTCGGATCTGACAAGCAGATCATGTGAATGCTGTTTCCGTCTGCACCGCCAGATGTAGCGCGTGGCCAAAACATTGAAAACTCAGAGGGGTTAGGTACGACAGAGTTAACCCAGTTTCCTGTTCCAACGGCAGCACGAGTCCATACTTTGATTCCGCCTGTTCCGCTGTGGTTCATTAAAATTTCAGACCCGTTTGAAGGGTGAATAAGAGACGTCCAACCGGTACGCATGCTTTCCACACGCTGCGTAATGTCATCTTGCCAAGCGCCTGCTGTGCGGTGGTTGTAACCTGTTCCGCGGTCAGGGAATGAACCGGAAGAGTTGGTTGCGCTGAAAGTAAAACATGCAGCAACACCTGCGTCATCTGCAATGATGCGGTTTTGGATACTGTTGTTCGTCTGTAAATCGTAAATAGTCGTGCCCACATATTCTTCCACTTGAATCATGCTTTTTGCTGCAGAATTAGCATAAGGAGCTTTCGATTGTTGTGAAGGAGTATTGCCAACAGTGGTGTTGGTGTAAGGGTTGAATTTAGCGGCCTTGTTTTGCGAGGCCGATAGTTTAGTTGGAATTTGCTGAGCACTTGCGCTGAAAGCAACACCCATAGCTAAGGCAAAGTAAAGTCTTTTCATAGTAGTAGTTTAGATTAGCGAACTAATTTAGCGAAAAATGGTTTTCATTCCTGAAACCACGAAAAAAAGAAAATGAAAGCAATTATCATAAACATAGGAGACGAACTACTGATAGGACAGACCATTAACACGAATGCAGCGTGGATGGGTCAGTATCTTAATAGTTTCGGAATAGCGGTAGACTCCTCGCACAGTATTTCGGATAAAGGCCCGATCATTTTCAATGAAATAGATAATGCTCTGAGAAAGGCTGAGGTGGTGGTGGTAACTGGCGGATTAGGTCCTACGAAAGACGATATAACTAAACACACGCTTTGTGAATTGTTTCAAACGGAATTGGTCATGCATGAGCCAAGTTATTTGCGCGTGAAGGCTTTTTTCGAATCGCGTGGATTGCCTTTTTTGAAAGTGAACGAACAACAGGCGCTTGTCCCTGCTGCTTGCACTGTTCTTGAGAATATGGTGGGTACTGCTAACGGAATGTGGTTTGAGCGAGACGGTCACGTATGCATTTCTTTGCCGGGCGTGCCATACGAAATGAAGTATTTAATGGAGAACGAGGTTGTTCCGCGTATTCAACAAAAATATGAATTACCCAACATCGTGCATCGAACAGTTCTTACCCAAGGGGTAGGAGAGAGTTTTATTGCCGACATTCTCACCGATTGGGAGAATTCACTCGCAGCAGAGGATATTCATTTAGCTTATTTACCCTCTCCGGGAATGGTAAAGCTGCGCATGTCTATATACGGCGGTGCTGAAGAAAGCGTGCTAACAGAGCGAATACGCAGAAAAGAGGCTGAACTTGAAGGGCTCATTGGGGAGTTTATTTTTGGATATGGAAAGGACACACTTCAAAGTGTTTTGGTAGAGCAGCTCAAACAAAACAAAAAGACAGTCAGTTTTGCGGAAAGCTGCACGGGAGGAATGATGGCACAGAAGCTTACAGATGTCCCCGGAGCAAGTTTTGTTTTTCAATCAGGGTGGGTGGTTTACCACGAGAAATCGAAAATTAGCGCCTTGGGCGTAGATCCTCAGGTCATTTCTACATTCGGTGAGGTAAGCGAGGAAGTGGCTGCAGCAATGGCCAATGGCGCTCGACAAAAGGCGGGCAGCGATTACGCGTTGTCGTCTACAGGTTGGGCCGGCCCCGAAGGCGGCGATGAAACGCATGGCGTAGGAACTATTTTCGTTGCGTTATCGTCGGAAAAAGCAACGATTGTTAAGAAGTTGAAGTTTGGAAAGAACCGAACACGCAATAGGGAAATGGCGTCTGACGCGGCTTTCATGCTTTTAATCAAAGAAATTCAAAAGTAAAAATTGGATTTGTTAAAAAAGTTATTACATTTGCAACCCTTTATTCACAAAAACTCATTCTTATGCCACGCATTTGTCAAATTACTGGAAAGAAGACTATAACAGGAAACCGTGTTTCCCACTCAAATATTAAAACGCGTAGAAAGTTTTATCCAAACCTGCAGTACAAGCGTTTTTGGTTGGCTGAAGAAAGCCGTTGGGTTCAATTGCGTGTTACTCCGAAGGGAATGAAAACCATTAACAAAATTGGTTTAGCCGCGGCAATGAAAAGAGCGAAAGAAAACGGAATCGGATAAATTTATTACATCGAAATTGGAAAAGGTTGAGTTCGCTCAACCTTTTTTGTTGTAGAAGCTTCAATTTCTCTCAATTTCCTTATATTTGCAACCCTTAAAATGTGTTGACCAATATTGAATTTACATGCAAAATAGATCACTACTCTGGATTTTTATTATCCTTTTAACCTTATCAGTTGCCTACCTTTTATCTTTTAGTTTTATTTCTAAAAGCTACGAGAGCGTGGTGTTTCAGGCTGTTGATGAGTCCATCACAGAAGATTTGGTGAAAGGAGAATTGTTGAAGAACTATGGCGACACTATGGTTGTTGCAGATTCTCTTCGTGGAGCTGGATTTGAAGCTTATCGCGATAGCATCATCACCATGCGTCATGGAAGTATTGATGCTTTTGTTAAGTCGAACTTTGACACGAAGCGTGAAGAATTGTTCACTTCGAAATATAACAAAGCACTTCGCGACAGTGCAGATGCAGTGGCTTTCCCATTGATGGGTTACAGCTACAGCTATTTGAAATCACATGAGTTGGCGTTAGGTCTTGACTTGAAAGGTGGTATGAGTGTTACCCTTGAGGTGTCTATCCCAGACCTTCTTCTTTCATTAAGCGATTACAGCACAGATCCTACGTTTCTTTCAACTATTGATAATGCAAAAAAGGCACAATTGAATAGCACGGCTGATTTCCTTACGCTTTTTGAAGAAGAGTGGAAAAAGTCTGGCGCGCAAGGACAATTGTGGAGGAAGTTCAGCAATCAAACCAATCAAGACAAGTTCAAAGCGAACATGTCTGATGAAGATGTGATTAAAATTTTACGCAAAGAAGCGAACGACGCGATTGACAACACTGAGAACATTATTCGTAAGCGTATTGACCAATTTGGTGTGACTTCACCAAACGTTCAAAAGCAATCGTTGACAAGTCGTATTGTTGTTGAATTACCAGGTGTTACAGACCAAGAACGTGTTCGTAAAAACTTGAAGAGCACTGCAAACCTTGAGTTTTGGAATACTTACTTCAACGTAGAAATTGCGCAAGCAATGATTGACTTGAACACAGCGTTAGGAAAAATTCAAGCTCCTGAATTGTATGCGCCTGTTCAAGACACCGCGAAGAAAGATTCTACTTCAACTGCTCCGGCTGTGAAGCCTGATGACCAATTGACAGAAGACGAGAAGAAGCGCAAATATCCGTTATTCGCAATTTTCGGCCCGAACATTCCAACCGATAATCAATCTGTTCCTTCTGCAATTGCAGGTACTGCGCGTGTTTCAGACATGGAAGCTGTAGACCGTATCTTTAATTCAGACATGGCGAAGAGCATGTTCCCAAAAGACTTACGTTTGATGTGGGGTGCTAAGCCAGAAAAAGGAATTGCAGTTCTTTATGCTATTAAATCTGATGAATTAAACGGCCGTGCGCCGCTTGATGGAAAGTCGATTGTTGATGCTCGTCAAGATTTCGACCCAATCAAAGGTGGTGTTGTGGTTGAAATGACCATGAGTCCTGATGTAGGAGCACCGAAGTGGAAGGAAATGACAGCGAAGAATGCGGCAGATAACAACCGCGCTGTTGCTGTAGTAATGGACAACTTGGTTTATTCTGCACCGTCTGTAAACGAAGAAATTCCAAATGGAAAATCAGTAATCACATTTGGTTCTGGTGACAATCGTGACAAGCAAATTTTAGAAGCTAAAGACTTAGCGGGATTGTTGAAAGCAGGATCTTTACCTGCTCCAGCGAAGATTATCGATGAAGTTGTTGTTGGTCCAAGCCTTGGAGATGAGAATATCAAAGCAGGTATTTGGTCTTTCGTTGCGGCGTTCATTGTAATTCTTCTTTACATGATGTTCTACTACGCTTGGGCGGGTTGGGCAGCAAACGTTGCTTTGGTTGCCAACTTATTCTTCTTGATTGGTGCACTTGTATCATTGGGTGGAACATTAACTCTTCCTGGTATCGCGGGTATCGTGTTAACCATGGGTATGGCGGTAGATGCGAACGTATTGATTTACGAACGTGTGAAAGAAGAGTTGCGTTTGGGCAAGCCCGTATCTGTGGCTATGGTAGACGGATTCAAGAAAGCGATTAGCGCGATCCTGGATGGTAACATGACCACTTTGATTTCTGGTCTAGTCTTGTTGGTAGTTGGAACTGGTCCTATGAAAGGTTTCGCAACCACGTTGATCATTGGTATCTTCACAACGCTGTTTACTGCAATTGTTATCTCTCGTTTGATTCTTTACAAGCGTTTAGACAGCAAAAAAGAAATTACGTTTTACAGTAACATTACTAAGAATTGGTTCACGAAAATGAACTATGACTTCGTGACGAAGCGCTTCTTATATTACGGTATTTCTGCTACTATTTTGATTGCAGGTGCGGTTTCTTGGAGCACTCGTGGATTCAACATGGGTGTTGACTTTGTTGGAGGAACTTCATTCAAAGTGAAGTACGAAGAGAAAGTAGATCCAGAGGCTGTTCGTAGCGCTCTTTCAAGCTCATTGGTTGAAAATGGAAATGCTGCGGCAAGCACTGTTCAAGCCATTGGTACTGCAGGAAACGAATTGAAAATCACAACGAACTACTTAATCAACGACAATTCTACCGATGTTGCGCAACGCGTGCAAACAGACGTTGACAATGCGTTGGAAAAAGTTGGAAAACATGAAATTACCACGTCGTACAAAGTAGATGCTTCTATGAGTGACGACTTTAGAGAAGAGGCGTTATGGGCTGCAATCCTTACCCTGCTTCTTGTAGGTATCTATGTGGTGTTCCGCTTCCGTAAGATTGACTTTGCTGTAGGTGCTACCGTGGCATTGTTCCACGATGCGTTGATGGTAATCTGCGCGTTCACCTTGTTGAATGGTTTGGTTCCATTTACATTGGAAGTGAATCAGAACTTCATTGCGGCAATCTTAACTGTAATCGGTTACTCGATCAACGATACCGTTGTAATCTTTGACCGTATTCGTGAATACTTCCGCGAGCGTCGTAACCCAGAATTGAAATCTACGATCAACGATGCATTGAACAGTACGCTTGGACGTTCAATTAACACGTCTATGACGGTGTTATTGACCTTAGGTGTTATGTTCATCTTCGGTAGCGATGATATTCGTGGATTCGTGTTCGCAATGATCATTGGGGTAATTAGTGGGGTATACTCTACCTTGTTCATTGCAACACCGATTGTAGTGGATATGCGTAGATTGTTTGGTAAGAAAGAAGCGAATTAATTTCGTTTAAACGATATTTGAAAGTGCCGGGATTTTCCCGGCATTTTTCTTTGAAACACATTCAACAAGCTTACCTTTGTGTTATGAGTACTGGCGAGATTCTTATGATATTGTTTATCTATCTTTTGCTTTTCGGAGCGAAGGGGGTTCCGTCTATCGCTCGAACTCTAGGAAAGACCATGTATCAATTTCGCAACGCTGCGAAAGATGTTCAAGATGAAATATTGAAAAGCGCAGACGACATGCGTAGACAAGCACGCGCAGAGGTTCCGTTGGATCAGCTAATGAACGAAGAAGAGTCAGCGCCTATACGTCCAGCACCGCCTGTAGCGCCTCCTGTTCAAGAAGAAACGAAAACAATTCCTGCCGATGATGTTCAGTCAGGAAGAACTGTATAGTTCAAAAGGAGAAGAATTAATTCTTCATCATGGTATTTTTCAATCCTTTTCCATTCAAGATTTTCTTTCATTGCCTTGGCAACAGAATACCATTCGGGTATTCGGAAAAGAACACTTGGAGCCGCGCTTAACCTGCTATTTCGGTCCGGCTTACACGTATTCAACGATTCAGTGGGAAGCCAAAGAAATACCAACGGTTCTTTTCCAACTAAAACAAAAAATTGAAATTTTAGCGAAAGCTGAGTTTAATGCCGTCCTCTGCAATTACTACAGAGACGGACAAGACAGCATGGGGTGGCACAGTGACAATGAGAAGGAAATGGATTCTTCGGTGATTGCTTCGGTGTCTATTGGTGCAGAGCGGGTGCTTAAATTCAAATCGCGAACTGATAAGAAAACGTTATCTTTTTCATTGCCGCATGGCTCGCTGCTGCTCATGAATAATTTCCAAGAGAATTGGCAGCACGCCATAGGAAAAGTGAAGTCGGCTTCCCCACGAATTAATTTTACCTTTCGAAAGATGCATTAAGTGTCGTGCATGGCATTCATCTTCGCTATGTATTTCACTTTGTTCTTATCTTTGCACACTATGAGTTTGGCTGCTAAAACCGCGGTAAATGATACCGCAAAACAAATGTTGCTCGATGACTACTTCTTGGCTTGTTTAAGTCGCGAAGCTTCGTTGTTGGGAAGGAAGGAAGTCCTCACGGGAAAGGCCAAATTTGGTATCTTCGGTGACGGAAAGGAATTGGCTCAAATAGCCATGGCCAAACAATTTCAGAATGGCGACTGGAGATCTGGTTACTACCGCGATCAAACGTTTATGATGGCCATTGGTCAGCTTACGGTTCAGCAATATTTCGCAGCATTGTACGCGCATACAGACACCGAGAAAGAACCTTCTTCGGGTGGAAGACAAATGGGCGGGCACTTTTCTACACGCGTGTTAGATTCGAATGGAAATTGGAAAAATGTTATGGAGATGAAAAACTCTTCTTCAGATATTTCTCCGACAGGTGGACAAATGCCTCGTCTATTGGGATTGGCGCAAGCTTCGAAATATTACAAAGCGAATACTGCTCTGCATTCAAGAACTCAATTTTCGAATAAGGGAAATGAGGTAGCCTTCGGAACCATAGGTGATTCAAGCACTTCAGAAGGTTTGTTCTGGGAAACCATGAACGCGTCTGCGGTATTAGGCGTGCCTATGTGCATGTGTGTTTGGGACAATGGATGGGGAATTTCAGTTCCGAAAAAATATCAGACAGCGAAAGAAAGTATCTCGGAATCGTTAAGCGGAATGCAAAGCGAACCGGGTGCGGGTGGAATAAAAATATTCAAGGCGAAGGGTTGGGATTATGCGGAATTGATGCTCAAGTTCGAACAAGCGGTGAAGCATTCTCGCACACACCATCAGCCTGTTTTAATTCATGTTGAAGAAATTACTCAGCCGCAAGGCCACAGCACGAGCGGTTCTCATGAGCGTTATAAGACGAAAGAGTTGTTGGAGTGGTATGATGAATTCGATTGTATTGTTCAGTTTGGAAAATTTTTGACCGATAAAAAAGTTGCGAAGCAAGAAGAGTTAGACGAGTTGCGCGCGAAAGCAAAAGCGCAAGCACGTGTCGAACAACGCACAGCATGGGACGAATTCCGCGCGCAAATTCAGGCCGACGTAAACGCGGCCATTGCTTTGCTTGAAGCAGCAGGTCAATCAGACGCCGCAGCTTCTTTGAAAAACAACGGCGAAGCCATTCGCAAAGATGTTTTCGAAGCCATTCGAAAAGTGTTGCGCGCCGTTCGTGGACAGCACTCAGCTGAAATTCAAAATATAAAAAATTGGTTAGCCAATGCGCAAGAACGCATGCACAAAGCCTACAGCAGTGATCTTTACAGTGAGCGTCACGATTTAGATCGCTCAGTTCCTGTTCAATATGCAGGAGATGCTGAACTGGTTGACGGACGCGTTGTCCTTCGCGATTTTTGGGATGCGAAGTTGGCGGAAATGCCTGAAGTTTTAATCTTCGGAGAAGACGTTGGAAAGATTGGTGGAGTAAACCAAACGTGTGAAGGACTTCAAGATAAATACGGAGAATTGCGTGTAACCGATACCGGTATTCGCGAAGCAACAATTGTTGGACAAGCCATAGGTTTGGCCATGCGCGGACTTCGTCCGGTTGCTGAAATTCAGTACTTAGATTACATCTATTACGCGCTTCAAATTATGCGCGACGACTTGGCTAGCGTGCGTTACAGATCTGCTGGCGGACAAATGGCTCCGGCAATTATTAGCACACGCGGTCATAGACTAGAAGGTATCTGGCACAGCGGAAGCCCTATGGGTGCTATCATTAGCAGTGTTCGCGGAATGGTGGTGTGTGTTCCAAGGAACATGACACAAGCGGCGGGTATGTATAATAATTTGTTGAAAGGAAACGATCCAGCGTTGGTTGTTGAATGTTTGAACGGTTACCGCAAGAAAGAAAAGATGCCGAGCAATCTTTCTGAAATGGTTGTTCCTATTGGTGTTGCAGAGGTGGTGAAAACAGGAAGTGATATCACTGTTGTTTCATACGGAAGCACGCTTCACTTGTGTTTGAATGCTGCCGAGGAGTTGGCGAGTATGGGAATTTCTGTTGAAGTGGTAGACGCGCAAACGCTTCTGCCATTTGATACAACGGGCGTTTCAGCATCGAGTGTTCAGAAAACAAATCGCTTGGTTGTGGTTGATGAAGATGTGGAAGGTGGAGCTTCGGCTTACTTGTTAGATCAAATCATTAACAAACAAGGTGCTTTCAATTATCTAGACGCACAACCGATTACAATTACTTCAAAGCCGCATTTACCGGCCTATTCAACCGATGGCGATTACTTCAGTAAGCCTTCTGTTGACGATATCGTAGAAGCTGTTTACGCGGTAATGTCAGAAGGAAATCCTGCAAGATTTCCGAGGATTTAGAAATCATAAATAATTCCAAAGGCAGGAATAATACTTCCATTAATATTTTCGATGAGAAAAGGAATTCCGTTGCTGCCGTCTGGGCGCAAGGCTTGTCCGTCGGTAGTTGCGAATCCACTGTTGTCGGCATTGCGCTGGAATGAATACAAGTCTTGGCTGAAACTCTTTGCGTTGGTTACGTTTTGAATGTCTATGAAAAAGTCGAGTGATGATTTCTTGAAGTTAATTTTCTTATCGATACGAATATCTAATTGGTTGAACACGGGCAAACGTTGGCTGTTCAATTGTGTAAAATCAAATGTTCCCGTTCCGAGTGTTACATAGTTCAGTTGAGACGCTGTCATATCGTAAGGCGTGTAAGGCGCGCCACCGGCGAGTCTGTACTTCACCCCGAGTTCATATCCGTTTTTGAATTTCTTTCCGAAAATAACAGAAAGCAAATGTCTGTTGTCCCATGCTGAAGGCGCATAGGTTCCCGCCGCGCCTGTGAATTCACTTTTGAAGAAGGTGTACGAAGCCGTTAAGAAATACGACTTCGTGAATTTTTGTTGAAGGAACAATTCGAAACCGTATGCGCGTCCTTCTCCAATTGAAGTCACACGTTCATTTCCAATTGCACCGTAGACAGAGCCTTGATTCGCAAGTGACACGCCTGAGATGAAGGATACCGGGTAGTTGCTGTATTGCTTGTAGAATCCTTCGGCAGTCATACGAAGGCTGTTGTTCGGAAGAAATTCGAATCCGTAAACGAGGTGATCGCACAAGATGTATTCGCTGTCGCGATTAACTGATCTTCCGTCTTGTTTGAATCCAAGAACGGTGTAAACCGGAAGCTTCGCATATCTTCCAACAGAAGCGTTCATGTTCCACTTCTCGTTAATTGAGAATGACGCCGCTACACGCGGAGAGAGGGCGTTTAACGGATTGTTTCCAGTTGTGGTGAAGGAATTCATGTCGGTTCGAATTCCGCCCGTTAATGAGAGCCTTTCGTTGAACATTCTTTTGTTTACCGAAATGAACGCACCGTAGCGGGCGAAGTCAATGGCGTTGTAGAAGGAAAGATTAATTTGAGGAACAACAACAGCGCCTGTGCTATCTGAAATTGCTGGAGCAAGTCTCGCGAAGAAGTCGTTGTTGTATTTCACGTATTGTGCAGACAAGCCGTAAACAACTTTCCAATCGCCGTAGAATTGATTCACTTCCCAACGTAATTTGTTTTCGATTTCTTGGCTCACACTTTTCAATGTTCTGCGCGACTCATTTCCAACATCGTTGTCTTCAAAGCGATCGAGTCTGTTCTCGAACATATTTCGACTTAAACTTAAATTGTAGTAACCGTTTTCAAGCGTGTGTTTCAAGGTAAGTCCAACAGTGTAGTTCCATTGGTTAATGTTCGGATTGGAACGAATGATGTACTCTTTCGTTGCATCAGATTCTTTCGGAACAGCGAATGAGAACTCGTCGATAGCACCCAAGCCAATGGCAGTAAGTGTGTTTTTCTTGTTGAGCTGTGTATTGATTTTGTATTGAAAATCCCAGTAGTTCGGACGAATAGGAAGATCGATTAGCGCGAAGAAGTATTGCAAATACGAACGTCGAACCGAAGCAAGAAAAGTTGTGTTCTTTCCAATCGGCCCTTCTAAAGTGCCCGCTATTTCTGTGCTTGAGAGGCGTCCATTTCCTTTAATTTCTTGGGAGTTTCCGTTTCTCTGTTTGAATTGAAGCACGGAAGAAAGGGCGTTGTCGTATTTCGCATGGAAACTACTGCTGTTCAGTGTAGCTGTCTCAATGAAACTTACATTGATGATGCCTTGTGGCCCGCCTGAAGATCCTTGCGTGCTGAAGTGATTGATTTGAGGAACTTCAATTCCATCTAAATAATACACGTTTTCACTAGGCGCTCCTCCGCGAATAATAAGATCGTTTCTTTCGCCTGCTCCTGAGAGTCCGCCAACACCCGGAAGCGCTTGAATTACTCTCGAGATGTCGAAGTTTCCACCCGGGTTGCTTCGAATTTCTTCTGCGGTAAGGCTTTGCACGCTAAGTGGCGTCTCTGTTGCTTTTCCGTACGTGTAGCGTTTAATTTCGAGCGTATTCATTTGCTCGCTGCTTCGCTCCAATTCGATAGTAAACGTATTTGTATTTCCGTTTGTAATAACCACGTTGAATAAATCTGTTGGAAGAAAATTCAACAACGTAATTTTTACGTTGTAGGTTCCTGGTTGAATTCGTTCAATGTAAAATTTTCCATCTACATCTGAAATAGCACCCATTGGAGTGTTCTCTAACTTAACAGTGGCGCCCACTAGCGGAGTTTGGGTGTTTTTGTCAATGACTACACCAGAGATACTTCCGTTTTGTGCGGAAGCCATTGAGCAGGCGATAAATGCAATGAAAACGAGAACAGAACGCAACATGATTTTCCTAGGTTTAGTTTGAAAACAAAGGAAGTACAATATTGTTTATCCGCGCACAAATAACCAACCGATGCCTTTCCCAATTCCAACGAACAGGTATCCGAGTGGTCCGAGTTTTTGTTTTTGATTCACGTTAACGGTGAGGGTTGAAAAGCGAACGTCGTGTTCCATCTTAATCATTTGTCCGCGAAGTTGATCTATCTCTGTGTTCAAGCGCTCCAACTCTTTTTCCACCTTCAATGCGGCTTCAACATTTTCTGCTTTTGCTAATAATTCGAGGTAACGTGTGCGAGCCTTTTCTGCGTTGTCTAGACGAATTTTAATGTCGGCATAATTGTCCGAAACATCTGTTGTTGAAACACTCTTGCTGGTGAGCTTACCCAATTTCGAAACTTGGGCAATGGTTCCATCTAACTTTTCAGATTCAATTCGAATGGTAATTCGGTAGTTGCTTTTGCTTACTACGTATCCTTTTTGTTCTGAAGCAATGCGTGTGATTTGCGAAATCGTAGAGTCGGAATTTTTAACGGTTATTCCCATGTTCGCGTTGTAAACCAACATTTTCGGACCGCTGTATTCTTTCGTTGTAGAAAGACTGTTGAAGTCAACCTTGGATCTGTCCTCTTCTTCTAATATATCCGCGTTGGCGTAAAGTCCGTCATACTGTCTTTCAAACGTTCCGTTGGTATTGTTGTCGTAATCATACGCCGCTGATTTTTCATATGCGCAAGATGTGAGAAAAGTCGAAGCAAATAGAACCGTTGCAAACAGAAAGGGAATACTCGTTAAACGCATGTTTTGTGTTAGTTTTGTGAAGTCTAAATTAACAAGGGAATGAAGGATTTATTGTCGCAGTACGAAAATAAGAAACCGGAAGTAGTTTTTGAATGGAACGATCCATTTACTGAAGCACAAGGTTGGGTAGTTATAAATTCATTGCGTGGCGGTGCCGCAGGTGGTGGAACCCGCATGAGAGCTGGGTTAGATAAGCACGAGGTTTTGTCTCTTGCAAAAACAATGGAAGTGAAATTCACGGTAAGCGGACCACAAATTGGTGGCGCGAAGAGCGGAATTAATTTCAATCCGGCCGATCCTCGCAAGAAGGAAGTGTTGAAGCGCTGGTATGCTGCGGTTACTCCGTTATTGAAACATTACTACGGTACAGGCGGCGATTTGAATGTTGACGAGATACATGAAGTTATTCCTATGACGGAAGATTGTGGTGTTTGGCATCCGCAGGAAGGTGTGTTCAACGGACACTTCAAACCTACGGAAGCGCAGAAAGTAAAGCGCATTGGAAATTTGAGAAGAGGAGTTGTAAGCATCATTGAAGATGAGAAGTTTTCTCCAGATGTGAATATGAAATTCAAAGTAGCCGACATGATCACCGGTTACGGTGTTGCGGAAAGCGTTCGTCATTTTTTCGAAATATGGAAAAATGAGAAGAGCCTTGTAGGCAAGAAAGTGATTGTTCAAGGTTGGGGAAATGTGGGTGCCGCTGCTGCTTTTTACGTGAGTCAAGCAGGCGCATCTGTAGTTGGTATTATCGATAGAAACGGCGGATTGATTAACGAAAACGGCTATTCATTTGAAGAGATTCGCACATTGTTTTTGAATCGTGTGAACAACACGTTGGTTGCTGAAGGCATGCTTTCGTTCGAAGAAATCAATGCGAAAGTTTGGGATCTTCAAGCCGATGTATTTCTTCCATGTGCGGCCTCACGCTTGGTGAGTCAAGAACAAGCAGAGCGCATGCACAAGGCGGGTGTTTCTGTTATTGCATGTGGCGCGAATGTTCCGTTTGCAGATCAGCAAATTTTTTACGGACCTATCTCAGAATGGTGCGATGCACATTTCAGTGTTGTTCCAGACTTCATTGCAAACTGCGGAATGGCGAGAGTATTCGCTTATTTAATGAGCGATTCAGAGGTTGATTTATCTGATGAAGGAATTTTCTCTGATACTTCTAAAATTATTGGCGACGCGTTGAAGAATGTTCACTTGCAAGGAAGTGAAAAGAAGTTCGTTTCAAAGCATGCGTTTGAAATTGCATTAAAAAAATTAGTTTAAGATGATCTATTTGCAAGCCGCACCGGAAGGAGCAACCTATGAGAAATCGTTGGATTTAATTGGACTTATCTTCAAGGGAGGATGGGTTATGATTCCACTTTTGCTTCTCTCTATTTTAACGATTGTAATTGTTATTGAACGCTACCTTTTTCTGGGGAAACAAGGTGTTGGAAAGAAGAACAATTTCGAAGGTTTTTTAGCGGCTTTGAAAGTTGGAAACAATAAAGAGGCGATGCGTTTGTGTGAAGAAGACAACGCTGCTTGGTCGCGCATTTTTCAATATGCAGCGCTAACCGAAATCTCTGGCGACGAGCAAGAGAAACTTATGGAGCAAGCGGCCAATGTTGAAGTGGCTTATTTAGAAAGAAGATTGAATGTGTTGTCTATTGTTGCGGGGGTAGCGCCGCTGTTGGGATTCATAGGAACCATTGCGGGAGTTATTACAATCTTCTTCGATATTTCAACCACAGCAGACATTAGCATTGGAGTTATTTCGGAAGGTCTTTATCAGAAGATGGTTTCTTCTGCAGGCGGATTGGTGGTTGGCATTATTGCCTTCGTGTTTTATCAGTTGCTACAAAATTCAGTAGACAAGTTTGTTGCGCAAATGGAGGAATATTCTCTTCAACTTAAAACATTATTCCTACAAGGAAAATGAATATAAAAAGAAGAAAGAAAAGAGGTGCTGTTGTAAACACGCATGCGCTGAACGACATCATGTTCTTCTTGCTTTTGTTTTTTCTCATTCTTTCTACGTTGGCGAATCCAAACGTGATTAAAGTGCTTTTACCCCAAGCAGGAGAAACGCAACAGAAAGAATCGAAGAAGTCATTGCAGTTAGCTGTAGATGCCCAGCGCAATTATTTTTTAGATGGCGAAGCCATGAGTGTAGAGCAATTGGGGCAGCGATTGGAATACATTGGAAAGACATTTCCAGAGAGCACCTGTTCCATTTCAATGGACCGAAATTTATCTGTTCAAGATTTGGTGGAAGTGATGCAGTTGGGAGCAAAGAGTGATATTCGGATGTATTTAAAAACAGAAAAAATTCAAGAATGATGATAACGGCTTTACTGTTTGTCTTTGTTTTATCGTATGTGCTTATCGCAGCAGAGCATGCTGTGAAAATAGATAAGGCAGCCACCGCGTTAATTGCTGGTGTTTTGTGTTGGACGCTTTTGGTTCTAGCGCCAACGGGAATTCCGCGCGAAGTGTTGGAAGGAAGATTGGGTCATCACATTGAAGAAATTTCCGGAATCTTATTGTTCTTAATGGGCGCCATGACCATTGTTGAAATCATTGATGCGCACAACGGATTTGCGATTATTACGGATCGTATTTCAACAACCAATCAAGTTAAACTGCTTTGGATTGTTGCTTTGCTTTCGTTTTTCTTGTCAGCTGCTTTAGATAATTTAACTTCTACAATTGTAATGGTAAGCTTAGCGCGTAAGCTTATTAGCGATCAGAAAACGCGTTGGTTTTTTGCGGGAATTGTTGTCATTGCTGCGAATTCAGGAGGTGCATGGAGCCCTATTGGTGATGTGACAACGACGATGCTCTGGATTGGCGGACAATTGACTTCTAAAGCTGTGATTACAGAGTTGTTTATCCCGAGCCTTGTCAGTCTTCTTGTTCCATTGTTTGTTTTGACCTTTATTTTAAAAGGGAACATTCAAAGACCAGCTTCGATAGAAACTGCTTCTACAGATTTAGCTCGGTCTAAGCAAATGATTGTGTTCGCTTTGGGCTTAGGCGGATTATTATTCGTACCTGTCTTTAAAACCATAACGCACCTCCCCCCATTCATGGGAATGATGATTTCGGTGGGTGTGCTTTGGCTTGTTACAGACCTTATGAACGGAAGAAAAATGGATTCCGATAAAGCGAAGTACTCAGCATTAAGTGCATTGCGAAAAATTGATATGCCTTCTGTTCTTTTCTTCTTGGGAATTTTACTCTCAGTAAGCGCATTGCAAGAAGCAGGTCATTTGGCTCATCTTTCTGTTTGGCTGAAAGATCAGCTTCAGAACACATACGCAATAAACATTGCAATTGGTTTCTTGTCTGCTATTGTAGACAATGTTCCGCTAGTTGCCGCAAGCATTGGGATGTACCCTGTTGAAGCAGCGGGTACTCTTGATGTATGGGCTTCGCACTTTGTGCAAGACGGAACATTCTGGCATTTTTTGGCCTACACTGCAGGCACCGGCGGCAGTATGCTCATCATTGGATCTGCCGCAGGTGTTGCTGCAATGGGGCTAGAGAAGATGTCGTTCACATGGTACTTGAAGAACATTTCACTTTGGGCCCTACTGGGTTTCTTCAGCGGCGCAGGAGTTTATATTCTCTTGCACCTGTAATTAGTTTTCAATTACAAATTTTTCAGTCTTCGTATTTCCATCTTCCAATATAAATTGTAAGAAGTAAATTCCGTTTGGAATAGTCACATCGAATGTTATTTCCGCGCATTCTTGTTGCATTCCTTCTTCTATTGTTTTTCCAGATGAAGAAATGATTTTCCATTTTACAGATCTGCTTTTCCTGCTGAGTTTCAGAGTGAATTGGCCATTGTTGACGGAAGGAATGATTTTTTCTGATTGAATATCGAATTGCTTGTCATTGGAAAAGCA
>CAZEFR010000003.1:12336-15501 GCA_964511555.1 uncultured Chryseobacterium sp. | reverse complement strand
AATGATACTTTGCGATCCGTTCGCGCAAGTGTTGGAGGTGAATAGCGCGATACCTGAACTACCCGACGCAATGGGTAGCCATTGATTGTGGGCACTGGCCAATGAAATGGGCGTACAATTCATTGAAGTGATGGTTGCAATGTTTCCGCAGAGATTGCAATCGGTGGCTCCGCTGAAAGCGTTAAACCCTTTGTTGAGTAAAGGAGTTGAGCTGTGGTAGAAATGAATATGCTCGTCGTTCAATGCGAAAACATTGTATCCGCCGGCGCTGCTCGAAGACATGTTTAACACACATCCTTTTCCAATTTCTAAAGCCGTTCCGTTCTGTGAAAATTCAGAGCAACGAATGGTGAATACGCCCCCTTTCTTTTGCGCAGCGATTGCGTTGTTGTTGAAGGTGCAAGAGGTTATTCCGATTTCAATTAGACTGTAATCTGAAAGTGCAATCGCGTTGTTTTCGAAAACCGAGTTTTTGATTTTACTCAACGATTTCAAATGTTCAGAAAGTAGGTTCGACGCATTGAAAACACACTCTTGGAAGTTGTAGTTTCCATAACGAACGCTTATTGCACTGTTGTTTGTGAAATCGGAATTCACAGCAGACAGTTTTCCATAGTTACTATTTATTCTGCAATTGTTGGAAGAAGAGTTTAAGAAGGAAAGACTGTTGTAGTCGACTTGACACAGTGCGTGTTCAGCACCCATGATTTCTGTATTATTGAAGAACATTCGTTGGTAGGAAAGAAGCGTTGCGTTTTCTTCAAGTTCAATTTTTCCGTTTTCAAAACGAATGTAATTGGCGGTTCCAGATTCGTTGAACATAGCGCCTTCATGAATGCGTAGCAGTGTGTTTTCCGAACCAATTCCTTCAACATGCATGCGGCTTCCCGACGCGAAGATCACGTCTATTTCATTCCAAGAAGAATACACATCGAACCCGCCATGAATGGCTTCAACATTGAAATCGGCTTGTGCGTTTAAGTGAAGTTGACCGCCACGAAATTCAATGGAAGCGTCTGTGTTGTTTAAAACGACTTCTCCTGAAGAGAAAACAATTTTCCCTCCGGGAAGAAGCACAACTTTCCCTTCCACGTGAAGCGTTCCTCCGAGTAGGTTTAAGGTTGAATTGTTTTCTAGAACGAGCTTTCCATGCGGATGAATGAATAACATTCCGTTGTCTTGAAGATTAACGGTTGTTGTTTCCTGAACACGCAGTGAAGCGTTCACGGTGCCCGCTGCATCTCCAATGTGAAGCTCTCCACCTTCACGAATATCTATGCTTCCTTGTCCACAGTCAATGCCTGTTTCAATGTTTACCTCATCGCTAGGAAAGACAAGGCTGTTCAAAGAAGAATGACTTACTCCCAATGCACCAATGCTCACAACAGCATTGTTTTCAATGATTGTTGAAGGAAGAACTTGCAAACCAGAATTTCCAAAGTTGAAGTTCATTCCGTTTTCGATATTCATTCTAAAAACCGAATGTCCATTCGGTAGTTCATCGGCGAATACTTCTTCAGCAATGAACGCTAGGTTTCCGTAGTTGATTCCAGAGTGTGGTTGATTATTTCCTGAAGGGGCATACCAATTGTCGAAAGGAATTTCTTCTTCATTTATGGTAGTGAATGGTTCATTAACATTGCAATGCAGCGCACTTGTTGTTGGGACGAAGTTGTGATACAATTCGAATTGATCGGTGTTGATGGTACCACACGCACTGTTGAAGGCTGACGTTTCGTTAATGGCGTCTACAAACTCTTTGATAGAAGAGGAGTATCCTCCGCACGAGTAGTCGAACGGAAGTGCGTTCACCGAAACCATAGGTCTAGCGCTGTATTGTGAAATGGAGATGCTTAAAAATTCGGTGTCTACTTCGCTAATTTTGAGATCTGCAATAACCCTTTGCGTGCTCGTGTTTTCAAGATAATCGTTCGAGCCGGGAAGAGGAAAAAGGTTCAACCTGAATTCATCTCCCCCCACAAGATTCGATGCATTACACGATTCTGTAAGCAGGGGCTCAGTGGTGTTGGTTGAAAGTCCAATTCCATTTTTGTTTCCATTCGCAACTGCAATGTTTCTGCAGTTTCTTGGAAGTCCCATGTTGTTGAGTTCCGTTTGAAAATTCAGGAAGCTAGGTGGAAGAAGTGGGTTTTGAACACCCCACTGATAGAAGAGGAGTTGTTTAGCTGCCGGACGTTGCAATTTGTCGTTGACGAAGCTATGCGCAGCCGAGCTGTGCGGCGCCATAAAGTGTAAAGTCGATTGAAGACTCAGCGGAATGTAGGCGCCTAAATGGGGAGCGTCTAGGCTTATGTACAATCGTGCGCAATGTTGTTTGTTTTGAATTTCCATGTTACGCAAAGCATAACGCGCGATAAGTCCCCCCATACTTGCGCCCGCAACGACAATGCTTTCGTTGCTGTTCTTATGTGCGTTGCAGAGGCGAATGATTTTTTCAAGGAGTACTGCATTTTCTCGAATGTCGCGCGCGCCATCGTAAAAATCGACTAGCACTAAATCATATCCATGTTGTTGAAGCGTGTCTATCCAATAGGGCATTAGCTCAAGCATGGCGTATTGTCCAGTTGACGCACCGGAAGAAAACGCATCCCATCCGAATGTTCCATTTCTTGTTGGAAGATGATCAGTCCCGAAGTCAATTCCTTCAACAAACACAAATGGCTTATCGAAGACACCGTCTGTGCTCAGCAGCGTGTAGGCATTGCCTTTCACGAAATCGTTTCCAACAAGCGTATCAATTTCGAAAGAGCTACTCACTTGCCACGGCGCAGTGTCTGGGTTAATAAGACTCTTAGTTTCAACTTGAAATTTGATTCCGGTTTTTTTCGTGGTGCCGTTCACTGAGTATTTCACAGCAACAGAAAACGAATTTGTGTTGGAAGGAATGACGGTTGAAATGGAATTGTTCACGAGGGAATTCCAGGTTGTTCCTGCATCGAAACTGATTGCTTGAACGGTCGTGTTCGAATAGTAATTCGAGTGAATGAAGTTACTTGTGTTGAACACCTGAACACCAGGAGTAAGTGTTTGCGTATTGCTCAAAATAAATTGGCTGGTATCGGCCACGTTGCTCGACTCGCGCATGTATTTAACGTCCCACACTTCCAGGTGTGTTGTGTTATTCGTGTTGGGAAGATTTCGAAT
>CAZEFR010000003.1:0-12236 GCA_964511555.1 uncultured Chryseobacterium sp. | reverse complement strand
TTATTTCAAGTTCTATGGGGAAATGTGCCGGCACTTCAAAGAAGCATTCTGCTCCATGTCCGGCTAAATCGGCTTCTTGTGGTATTCCGCGAAAGCCGTTGCTCACTTCGAAGGAAGCGCCCACAATGTTCTGCTGCGTGTTGACATCGTCAATGAGTTGAAGTCGCAAGGAGGCTTTGCACGAAACGGGAATAGACATTGAAGGATTTCCTGCATGGAAGGAAACATCTGTGAATCCGAATTCGGAGTATTGATCAGATGAATTCGCAACGGCTTTGGCAATGTCTACTGTTGCATCTTTCGGCATTTCGAATTCACCGTATTCATTTGCAATGGAGATGAAGGAAGGCACGTAGGTAACTGTACTTCCGAATCCTTCAAGCTCGTACCATTGCACTTGCGCGAAGGGAATAGGCACGTTGGAGCCTTGCTCAACAACGCGACATTGAATGTTGGGAATGGGGTTCTCTTTGTCGCACGAATAGAGCGCGAATAAAAGAGAGAGGGAGAGAATTGTTTTTTTGGTTTTCATGACTCAAATAATTTTGAGCCAAAGGAAGAACCACTTGGCACCACATGTTTATGCCAAATTCCTATAAGTTATATGCTGTTTATTCGGCTAAATCAAGTTTATACTTGTCGGCAAAAGACTGTTGCGCGTTTTCGAAATCTTGTTGTGTGAAGACCGATTCGTTTTGAATGAACATGCGCAGAACCCTACAGCTATCGGTGGTTGCGAAAGAAATTTGCTCTTTCGGAAGTTGATGCAAATTACACAATGGCTTGTAGTAGGTGGAAAGAATTTCCTGAAACTTTACTACGGTTCGAAGAGCGGGATTAATGAGGAGCGTATCTTCCTTGAAGTTGCCAATTTTATTCAAATTTTCTTTTGCACCACTTAATGTAATTTCCGCTTTGGAATAAAATGCATTGAGATTTTGTGGTTGGCCCAGTTGTTCTTCCAACTGAAAAATAGCAACACCACATGTTTCTAATTCAAGTGTTATCTTGTTGTTGTAGTCGCGTGCCTTTTCTTGATCCGTTGCACACGAAATGAGGGATAGCAAAAGTGTTATTCCAACTATTCGTTTCCGAAAACAATTCGCACCGGTCATGAGGCAAATGTAAGATGCTTTGCAAGATGTTGCACAAGGTGCTTCGCAAGGAGCCTTCGGCTAGTTTTGTTTTTTTCGAAAATCGATAGTCGAAATAAATCCAACTTGAAGCGTGTGGTTGTTTTCAATCTTCACTCCGTCTGCCTTTACAAGTAGTTGATTCATGTAGCCGATTTCAAGTCTTCCCCATTTTGGAATTTTGTAACCGATAGCAGCGTAGGCTCGGTTTTGATCAAAGAGGTTAGCCTGCACATTTTCTCCGAAGTTGACGAACACTTCGTCGTAGCAGGAGAAGTACAATGATTTATCTTCAATGGTTTTTCCTTTGAATGGTATTGATAGACGCACAAGAACTCGCGCGCGGTTTGTATACACATCGTCGCCTGGTGCGTATTCTCCTGTAGACTGAATCACAGGAAGTTTTGAGAACCGCTGTTCTAAGCGCAAACGCGTAATCACTTCAATGCGTCCAGCTTGCGATTTCACTTGAAGCTGTTCCCAAAATCTGTTTTCCGGAAAACCCGATTTAGCCGGAAATACACCATAAGGCGAAGTGTGCACATAACAATATCCTGCTGTCGCAAAAGCATTCGGAGCGAAATGATAATTCACTCCGGTTCTTAAAAGAAGTTGAAGAGGTTTCGCTACAATTTCATTCCTTCTGAATTGGGCTTCCAAGTGAATTCCCCAATGTTCAGAAAATTTATGATCTCCAAAATACATGAACCAACCGTTGTTGTTAGGTTGTGTATTACGCGTAGAAGATTGAGCGAAGCTCGAATAAAAGCTAAAGAGTGCTGCTGTGAGAAAAAGAAGTGTTCTCATTTTAGAGTTGTTAGCGAACTAGCTTTTATTATTGTTTGGATGTTTTTTTCTTAGAGCTTTGTAATTGTCAGACCCTTCGATAATTACGCTTCCTCCTTCTCTCTCGTATCGTGTTTTGAAGATGAGAAATTGTTCCATGGCCGAGTAGTCAATGATTCTTTCGTTTTCAAATCGAATGGTAATATGCGAAGAAACCGGAATAGACTCGAGTTTGTTTCTTATGGCTAAGAAGTTGGTAAATACGGCAGCGCGACTTACAGTGACTTCGTATCTGTTATCTAAAAAGGCAACCTCGGCTTGGGCTTTGAAAAGCGATGAAAGAGAGGCTCCACTCACGATGAGAACAATTACTTCCGCCAAGACGCCTGCAGCAATTCCAATTAGAATATCTGTCACCAAAGTAAAAACAATGGTTACGAGAAACACCAATAATTGTTCTTTTCCAATTTGGAACATGTGAATGAATTCTCTCGGATGAGCAAGTTTAATTCCGACCCCAATCAGCAATGCAGCCAATGCAGCTTTGGGAATTAAGTTGCTAAATGAAACTGCAAAAACAAGAAAAACAAGAATAATCAGCCCGTGGAAAAAGTTCGCCCATCTTGTTTTAGCTCCGTTGCTGACATTCGAAGAAGAACGTGCGACTTCACTAATCATGGGAAGGCCACCAAGACTGCCAGCTATTATGTTACCAACGCCCACCGCAATTAAGTCCTTGTTTGCATTGGATTTACGGTGGAAGGGGTCTAGCATATCTGTTGCTTTAACGGTGAGCAGGGCTTCAAGGCTTCCTACTAGTGCGAACATGAGGACGTATTTTACAAATGTTCCGAACATAGAAATTCCTTCAAAACTGACGTTAATACCAATAACGTCAAATAACCCGCTTTTGAATTCCAACAAAGGAGTGACTCCATTTTCATTTTGTAGCTGAAGAAATTTCCCAAGAGGAATTGCAACAACAAGCACAACGAGGGCAGTTGGTATTTTTTTTAGGTATTGATTTTTTAATAGCGGCCAGAGGAAGACAATTGCTAAACTTATGAATCCAATGAAGACAACTTCTTTGTGCGTGAGCAGATTCGCAAATGTGTTTTTGAGTTCTGCAATAAGTTCCAAGGGTTCTACCATAGGTTTACCGCTTGGGCTAAGGGGGTTTACGCCAACCAAAACGTGCAGTTGCTTGCTCATGATAATTATTCCAATGGCCGCCAACATCCCGTGAACAGCAGATAGAGGGAAGAAGTCACTGAACGATCCGAACTTAAGCAAGCCAAAGACAACCTGAACAACCCCCGCAACCACCACAGCGCCGAGAGCGAGGTGCCAACCGTAAGCAGTAGCATCTGCCACACTCGAGCCAACAGGAGCCCCTGAGGCAAACTCACCAACGGCACCTGCAACAATAACAATAAGTCCGGCTGCAGGACCTTTTATGGTTAGCACTGAACCCGCTAAAAAACTTACAACAACGCCCCCAATCATGGCAGTAACCAGACCGAAAATAGGAGGAAAATCAGAGGCTGCTGCTATGCCTAAAGATAGAGGAAGAGCCAATAAGGCTACAATGAAACCGGAAGACAAATCGGATTTCCAATTCTGTGAAAGTCCTTTCCACCAATCAGATGGTACAAGTTTTGTATTCATAGAATAGGATTACACCGTCTTAAATGAGCCGTTTTTCGTCTGACTGAATTTTCTTTTGCCACTTAGCCAAAGTTAACTCTGTTTAGCCAAAAATCGGTCATTTACAAAAAACCAAGCTCAAGTTGAGCTTCCTGACTCATCATGCTTTTGTCCCAGGTGGGCTCCCAGGTAATTTCAACCTTACAGTCTGAGACGCCTTCAACCGATTTGATTTTGTCTTCAACTTCAGGGGGCAAGGTTTCAGCAACCGGACAAGAAGGCGAGGTGAGTGTCATGGTTATTTTCACAGATGCGTCTTCCGCAATGTCAATTCCGTAAATCAATCCCAATTCATAAATGTCTACAGGAATTTCAGGATCGAAAATGGTTTTTAGTTTGGCAATAATTGCTTCTGTTAATGCGGCCTTCTCCATAATTAATTGCTTTTTTGTTGTGCTTGAAAAACTGTTGCATACAACAAGATTTGTTTCACCATTGCTGCAAGTCCGTTGCTTCTTGTCTGACTTAAATTCGATACCAAACCAATGTCATTCATGAAATGAATGTTGGCATTCAATATGTCTTGTGGGGTTTCATTATTGAATACCGAAACAACCAAAGCAACCAATCCACGTGTAATAATGGCGTCGCTGTCCGCCTCGAAATTCACTGTTCCATTTTCTTGAAGCGATGCTTTCAACCAAACCTTCGATTGACATCCGGCTACAAGCAACTCGTCTTTTTTCTCATCATCGGTTAGGCCTTTCATTTCTTTTCCTAACTCAATAATGTGCTCGTACTTGTGCATCCACTCTTCGAAAAATGCAAACTCCTCAATTATTTCTTGTTGCTTTTGCTCTATCATTATCTCAACATGTTTACGCTTTTGTTCAGCGCAGCAATAAATAGTTCAACGTCTTCAACGGTGTTGTAACAAGCGAAAGACGCTCTTACAGACCCCGTTGTTCCTAGCTTTTCCCAAAGAGGTTGTGTGCAATGATGCCCCGTTCTTACAGCAACACCTTGCTGATCGAGCAGGGTTCCAATATCGGCGGAATGAATTCCTTCTATATTGAAACTCAATACACCCACTTTATTTGCGAGGTCTGCGTAAATAACCGAACCTTCAATTTTTCGAAGTTCCTCAGTAGCCACTTGCAACAAATGATATTCATGTTGATGCATATTTTCTCTTCCAATTTCATTGCAGAATGAAATGGATTCATTGAAGGCAATCACGGCTTCAATGTTCGGAGTACCGGACTCGTACTTGAAGGGCAGATCGTTGAATGTGGTTCCGGTGACAGAGACTTTTCGAATCATTTCTCCACCGAAACGGTAAGGAGGAAGTTTTTCAAGTAATTCTTTCTTTCCCCACAAAACACCAAGTCCTGTTGGACCGTACATTTTGTGCGCAGAGAACAAGAAGAAGTCACAATTTAATTTCTGAACATTTATGTTGAAATGAGAAACCGTTTGTGCGCCGTCTACCACAACATAGGCTCCCACTCGTCTTGCGATAGCTGTTAATTCATCAATTGGATTAATAGTTCCCAACGCATTTGAAACCCAGTTGAAGGCCACAATCTTTGCGCGATCTGTTATCTCGTTTTTTGCGTAGTCTAAATCCCATTCGCCTGAAGGCAGCATGGGTATGTATCGAAAATGTGCTTTTTTCTTTAACGCCAACATTTGCCACGGAACGAAATTCGCGTGGTGCTCCATCTCTGTTACCCAGATTTCATCGCCTTCTTCCACTTCATTTTCTAAAATGGTTGAAAGCATGTTCACGCTGTCCGTACTGCCTTGCGTGAAAATAATTTCTTCACGGAAATTAGCTTGAAGCATTTCTGCTAAGGCACTGCGCGTCGCTTCGAATTTTTCAGTGGAAGCATTCGCCAAATAATGCGCCCCTCTGTGAATGTTCGCGTTCCATTTCGTGTAGTACTCTGTTATGGAATCAATCACGCGCTGTGGCTTCTGTGTGGTAGCGGCATTGTCTAAATAGACAAGCGGACGTCCGTATACCGTTTGATTCAACGCTGGGAATTGAGTTTTCAATTCTTTCATTTTATCTTGAAGGGTAGCGTTGTCCATAGTTTTAAACCGAATGATTATTCGGTTATGATTTCATTTTGAATAAGTGTCTGAAGCACGTATTCTTTCCAACTAGGAATAGAAATGCGATTCATCACATCTGAAGTAAATGCAGAAACTAAAAGTCGTTTTGCAGACTCTTCGCTCAATCCTCTAGCACGCAAGTAGAACAGGGCTTCTTCATCGAATTGTCCGGTAGTTGTTCCGTGGCTACACTTCACGTCATCTGCATAAATTTCCAATTCAGGCTTCGTGAACATGCTCGCGTTGTCGCTCATCATAATGTTCGCGTTGCTTTGGTAGGCGTTGGTCTTCTGCGCATCAATGTGCACATAAACCTTTCCATTGAACACCCCTTTTCCGTTTTCAAACAACACTCCTTTGTACAATTCGTTGCTGTAACAATTTGGAACCTGATGGTCTACAAAGGTGTGGTTATCGATAAGCTGATCTTGTTTTGGGAAATACGCTCCGCTTAAGAATGTTTCGCAATGCTGTCCTTCAATGCGAATGTTCAACTCATTGCGCACCCACGTTCCGCTTGCGGTAACGGTGGTGATTTTGAAAACACTTTTTTCTGCTTGAGAAATCGACTCTCTCAATAAGATACATTCGTTCTTCGATGTGTTTTGAAGTTGGTGAATCTCGAGCTGCGCAGATGCTTCAACATGAACATATACATTCACCAAGTGAAACGACTGCTCTGATTCTCCTTTGAAGTCAACGGTGAATTTTGCAACCGAGTTTTCTTTCGAAACAATGAATATGTATGGCGCACTCATGCACATGTTCGAAGAGTTTCCCAATTCAATGGCTAGAACTTCTTCAACCAATTTTCCTTTTTCTACTTCAATTAAAACAAGATCGTTCGAGGCGTTTTCAGATATCGCATCGAAGAGGTCTGTTCTGTTTTCTTTCGACAATAAGGAAAGAATAGTTTCTTGCTGATTGGCAGAAAGATCCTTTCCTAACGTCAGATGAATTCCAGCAATACTTGTTGAAGGAAGAGTAATGAACCCGTTTTCAATGCGAATTGCATTTTCTAACGCAGTTGAATTTGCATTGCGTTCCGCTTGTTTCCATGTGGTATCAATGGCTCCAACGCGGGTGTACTTCCAAGACTCTACGCGAGTAGTTGGCATTGGAAAATCAGCAACCGAATGTTTGTTCGGTTTGAAGCTGAATGTGTTTGTGGGTTTTATTTCCGCTACAATACTCATTTTGCGTCTTCCGTTTCTTTTAACCAGTCGTACCCTTTTTCCTCAAGCTCTAAAGCCAATTCTTTCGTTCCACTCTTTACAATTTTTCCTTTGTAAAGTACGTGCACGAAATCTGGAACAATGTGATCCAAGAGTCTTTGGTAGTGCGTAATTACAACAAACGAACGTTTCCCGTCGCGCATCGCATTCACACCCTCAGACACAATGCGTAATGCATCAATGTCAAGTCCACTGTCGGTTTCATCCAATACGCACAACGATGGATTAAGCATCGCCATCTGGAATATTTCATTGCGCTTCTTTTCTCCACCACTGAATCCTTCATTCACTGCGCGATTTGCGAGCTGTCCGTCTAGTTCAACCAATTCAGATTTTTCTTTCACCAGTTGCAAGAACTCTTTCGCTGTTAAGGCTTCAAGTCCTCTGTGCTTGCGAACCTCGCCAACTGCAGCTTTCAGGAAGTTCATGTTGCTTACTCCTGGAATTTCAACAGGGTATTGAAACGCTAAGAAAAGTCCTTCTCTTGCACGCTCTTCAGCAGGCATGTCGAGCAAATCTTTGTCGTTGAATGTGACTGTTCCTCCGGTTACCTCGTAGTCTTCTCTTCCTGCAAGAACAGATGCAAGGGTACTTTTTCCAGATCCGTTCGGACCCATAATCGCGTGCACTTCGCCTTCACCAACGGTTAACGAAAGTCCTTTTAGGATTTCTTTCTCTTCAATGCGCGCTTGTAAATTTTCAATCTTTAACATAGTTATCTGTATTATCCTACGCTTCCTTCCAAAGAAATGGCGAGTAATTTTTGTGCTTCAACCGCAAACTCCATTGGGAGTTTATTCAATACATCTTTGGCGTAACCGTTTACAATCATGCTCACGGCTTGTTCTTCATCGAGTCCGCGTTGCAGACAATAGAAGATTTGGTCTTCACCAATTTTTGAAGTCGTTGCTTCGTGCTCCACTTTCGCGGTGCTGTTGTTTACTTCAATGTATGGGAAGGTGTGGGCGCCGCTGGTATCGGTCATCAACAACGAATCGCATTGCGAGAAGTTTCGCGCGTTCGATGCGTTCTTTCCAATTTGAACCAAGCCTCTGTACGAGTTCTGACTTCTTCCTGAAGAAATACCTTTTGAAATGATGGTGCTCTTGGTATTCTTTCCAATGTGAATCATCTTGGTTCCGGTGTCTGCTTGTTGGAAGTGATTCGTCACAGCCACAGAATAGAATTCACCCACGCTGTTGTCACCTTTCAACACACAACTTGGATATTTCCACGTTATGGCACTGCCTGTTTCCACTTGAGTCCATGAAATCTTTGAGTTCGCACCTTCGCACATGCCGCGTTTGGTAACGAAATTGAAGACACCACCTTTTCCATCTTTATCTCCAGGATACCAGTTTTGAACGGTGCTGTATTTAATTTCAGCATCGCGCATGGCAACCAATTCAACCACTGCAGCGTGCAATTGATTTTCGTCGCGCTGCGGAGCGGTACATCCTTCCAAATAACTCACGTAACTTTCTTCGTCGGCAATTAGCAAAGTGCGCTCGAACTGACCCGTGCCTGCTTCGTTAATGCGGAAGTAAGTGCTCAACTCCATGGGGCAACGAACGCCTTTTGGAATGTAGCAGAACGAACCGTCTGTGAAGACTGCTGAATTCAATGCTGCGTAATAGTTATCGGTGCGAGGAATTACTGTTCCAAGGTATTGTTTGACCAATTCCGGATGCTCTTTAATGGCGTCGCTGATGCTGCAAAAGATGATTCCGAGTTCGCCTAATTTTTCTTTAAATGAAGTAGCAACGGAGACAGAGTCCATGACGAAATCTACCGCTACGCCACTTAATCTTTTTTGTTCTTCAATGGAAATACCCAGCTTCTCCATTGTTTTTCGAAGCTCTGGGTCCATTTCATCTAAACTGTTCAACACCTTCTTTTGCTTCGGTGCAGCGTAAAAAGAGATGGCCTGAAGATTTGGTTTTTCATATTTAACATGCGCCCATTCCGGCTCTGTCATTTTCTGAAAAATCTTGAATGCCTCTAAACGCCAGTCTAGCAGCCATTGTGGCTCGTTCTTTTTGGAAGAAATTAACCGAATGGTATCTTCGTTCAGTCCAGCCGGAGCTTTATCTGATTCTATGTCTGTTGTAAATCCGAATTCGTACTCTTTCGAGGTTACGTTTTCTAACAACTCATCGCCTTCGTAAGCCATATGTTTTTAGATTGAAAAGCTTTCACCACATCCACACGTGCGAGAGGCATTCGGATTGTTAAATACAAATCCTTTTCCGTTCAACCCTCCCGTGTATTCCAATTCGGTTCCAACCAAGTACAAGAAGCTCTTGCGGTCTACAACCACTGTCACTCCGTTATCTTCAAAGGTCTGATCGCCGTCTTTCATTTCAGTGTCGAATTCCAGCTTGTACATAAGACCGCTGCAACCGCCACCATCTACACCAACACGAACGAAAGCATCTGAAGGATGTCCTTCGTCTGCAATTAGCTTTGCCACCTGTGCTTTCGCACTTTCAGTTATTTTTATCATGTGCATTAGTTTAACAACAACACGTTCAACTTGTTTAACCACCCGAAAACTATTTAGAAAAAATCTAAATAGAAGTCGTTTGGGCTGCAAAAATACCACATTTAAGGGATTTGATGCAAATGATTTTTGGGAAAAATACGGCGGAGCCGATGACCTTCTTCGAAGGATGACCGATTCGCGGAGCGTCATCCGGGACGGTCATCGCACAGCGTCATCCGCGAAGCGGTCATCACAAAGTGTCATCACAACTCCGTTGTGTCATCCAGCTTTGCTGGTGTATTATTGCATTATGAGAATGACCATCTTTACAATTCTATTTCTTTTTGCTGCCGTTGGTTTCGGGCAACGGAGAACGACGTTGAAAACGCTTTTCTATGAGCGAACGTCTTATTTGCCGAATGGACTTGTTGTTTCTATTGGCCCAACTGTCGCCTATGGTAAGCGTTGGAATGCGATTGATACCATCTCGTCTCCCGTCTATAGTGCAGGAACTTACAAGGCAAGACCACGTGTTGGATGGACAGCAGATATTGGAAAGTACTGGGTTACAGACAAACTATTTTTATTGAATAGGTTCGATTTGAATGTTCATTACGTTCGATTTAACGGTTCTGAAAAGTTCAATGGCGAAGACATATACGGACAGAGTATTGAAGAGAAACGAATCTTTCATGAAAACAGATTTGGACTTACTTTCTCAACGAGCAATATCTACCCATTCGGAAAAGGAAAATGGATTCAAAATGAATTAGGTGTCTTTGCAGATTACGCATATAAACGCTCAACTAAGGGAGAATACTTTGCACTTCCAAGATCCTACTCTGAAAAAATTCGTTCTCAAGTTTATTATGGCTTGGGATACGGAATGGCGATAAACGACGGACTTTACGCTACGTTTGAAGTTGAAGTGCCTGTATTGCAATTATTTCCAAACACTTTGGGGGATATCCGGATGGATTATTTCCATTCACACTATTGCCCCATAGTTTTCAAAGCGTCTATACTCTTCGCAAAGCACAAGCCAGACCGCACTTGCGACGACGTGAACAAAGGTCCTAGCGATGTAAGCTCCGACAAACCTGGCAAACACAGCGGCGGCGATCTCTTCGGTCCGGATATTAAGAAAAAGAGAAAGCGTAAATAATCATCTTAATCCGCGAAGAGGTTATCGCGAAGTGTCATCGCCGAAGGCGTAAACACCAAAGTGTGTTACATTTGCTTCCGTGTCTACATTAAAGCAAATACAAGCGCCTGTTGAGAGTGAAATGAGTGCATTCGAATCGTTCTTTCAAGAACAGATGAAGAGTGAGCATCGCTTGTTAGACAAGGTAACCAGGTATATTATCAAAAGAAAAGGAAAGCAAATGCGTCCGCTTTTTGTTTTCTTGTCTGCCAAGCTTTTCCAAAAACCCGAGGAGCCTACGTTCGTTGCTGCGACCATGATTGAACTGCTTCACACAGCAACACTCGTGCACGACGACGTAGTAGACGATGCGCAAATGCGTCGCGGATTCTTCAGCATTAATGCACTTTGGAAAAATAAAATTGCCGTACTCGTAGGAGACTATTTGTTGTCAAGAGGTCTTTCTCTGAGCGTGAAAACACAACAGTTTCGTCTTTTGGGAATCATGAGTAAAGCCGTGAAGGACATGGCCGAGGGAGAATTGCTTCAACAAGAAAAATCGCGCAAATTAGATATTACGGAAGAGGTCTATTACGATATCATTCGCCAGAAAACAGCGTCACTTATTTCAGCGTGTTGTGAAAGTGGTGCTGCTTCCACTTCCGCCACAGACGAGCAAGTAAAGCAATTGGCTTTGTTCGGAGAATATGTGGGAATGGCCTTCCAGATTAAAGATGATTTGTTTGATTACGGAACAACAGATGCTATTGGAAAGCCTGTTGGCATTGACATTCAAGAAAGAAAGCTCACGCTTCCATTGATTCATGTTTTGGGAAAAGTCGATCGCGATACCGCGAAGAAATTGATTCGAACCGTGCGGAAGTATAACACAGACAAAGTGAAGGTAGAGGAGCTTATGGAGCAAGTTGTGAAATTCGGAGGCTTGACTTATGCGTCAGATAAAATGTTTGAATTCCGTGATAAAGCACTCGAAATTTTGAATCAGTTTGAAGATTCAGCAGCACGTGATTCACTGAAACTATTGGTTAACTACACCATTGAACGAAAAAAATAGAAGCATGAAAAATTCATTTTTGATTTTAATCCTTTTTACTTTCATTTTAGCTTCGTGCTCGCAATCTCTCGAGAATGCAGATGCAAGAGATATAAAAACCACAGCAGACGGAATGCGTATTGTTGGTTATTTCGAAAAGGGCACAGACAATAAAATCGGAGAACGTGCATTCTACCCAAACAGCCAACAATGCTACATTGAGATGCGAATGAAAGATTCGAAACGTCACGGTGAATGTTATACGTTCCACCAAAACGGAAACAAGTGGAGCTTGAATACGTATGAAAACGGAGTATTAGACGGCGACTACAAGGCTTGGTATGAAAATGGAAAACCCTATGTTGAAGGTGAATATGATAATGGTAAAGAAGTGGGAGAGTGGATCTTCTACAACGAAGACGGTACCGAACGGGAACGTAAGAAATACTAAATATTTCTTCATTCTCATTCTGTTTCTCCTATTCATTCTTCCACCGTTCTCCTCTTCTTTAGCCCAAACCCCAGAGGCATACATCCAAAAGTATTCGCCTGTTGCGCAAGATCAAATGCGCAAATACGGCGTTCCGGCGAGTATTACTTTGGCACAAGGTATCCTTGAAAGTGGCAGCGG
>CAZEFR010000002.1:6407-133256 GCA_964511555.1 uncultured Chryseobacterium sp. | reverse complement strand
GTTGGTGCTGTGGAAGAGTTGGTAAATAAATCGAACGGATTCCTTCTTGAACCGAAAAACATAACTTCTATTGAAGAAACGGTTAAAAGAGCATTGTCTTTAGAAACAACTGAGCTAGAATTACTTTCAAGTGAGGCAATTCATACAATCCGAGCGAATTTTACTTGGTCCCAAATAATCTCGCAAACCATAGAAAAGTTTCAACGCGTGATTGAAAAGTCTTAAATTCACCGCAAAGAATTTTTTGGTGAAGAAGGAGTATTTCAAAGGACTTGATGGTTTGCGCTTTTTCGCTGCTTTGGCGGTCTTCTTCACTCATGTCGAATTAATTAAAAAATTCACAGGATTTGGAAGTCATTGGATAGATCCTGAAGAAAGAATTACAAAGTTCACAGTGTTTCAATCGGTTTTATCGAAAGAGATTGACCCACTCTCTCCGCTTATTGCCTACAGCAGCGCACTTGGGGTTGTTTTCTTCTTTGTGCTAAGCGGATTTCTCATCACCTATTTGCTTTTAAAAGAAAAGGAATCACACAATACCGTTCATATCGGGAAATTTTACTTACGCAGGGCTTTTCGCATCTGGCCGCTGTATTATCTCATCTTCATTCTTGGATTTTTTGTTCTTCCCTATATCGATTTTTTCGCAGTACCCGGACAAGATGTTTTCTTTCATCAAAACTTCTGGGGTAATCTTCTGCTCTACGCCTTCTTCATGCCAAATCTCGCATTTTCCATCTACACAACTGCTGTTCCAAACATAGGTCAATCTTGGTCTATTGGTGTCGAAGAACAATTCTACCTGCTGTGGCCTTTGCTTATTCGCAAAAGTAAAAACGTACTTAAATCTATTCTTTGGGTTGCGGGATTATTTATAGCACTAAAGGGCACTCTATTATTGGCGTTCCCGTTCTTTAAGTTTGAAGCCTTAATGGTTATTAAAAAGTTTCTCGCCATGTCTAAGATCGAATGCATGGCTTTGGGCGGATTGGGAGCATATATCCTTTTCAACAAGAAAGAAGAATTACTCCGAATCATCTACAAACCATTTTCACAAATAATGGCAGTTTTAGTTATTCCAATTTTCATATATTTCACCCCAACCGCCTTCGAAGATATTCTGCATCTCCTTTTTTCAGTTTCATTCTTAGTGATTATTTTAAATGTAGCCGGAAATGAAAAAGCCCTGTTGCGATTTGAAAACCGTGTCTTGCAATACCTCGGAAGGATATCTTATGGATTTTACATGTTCCATGTTATGTGTGTTGTTTTCACAATTCATATTTTAGATAAATACATTGGTCTAGACAACGACATTACTACTTCGCAACATATCCTGTTGTATGGGATTTCATTCTTGCTTGCTGTAGCTGTATCTTCGTTAAGTTATCATATTTTTGAAAAGGCGTTCATTCGTCTCAAAGACAAATACGCTCAACCCAAACCAACAACCGAAATAGCCCAAGAAGATGTTTAGATGGTTTACTGTAATATCCATTTTCATAACCATCTTCATTTCGTCGTATGTCTTTTTCAAGGAGCCCTTTGAGGCTTATGTAAGTTACCTCGCCTTCGTCATTTTCTTCCCGATTTTCTTTACGAAGTTCGGTATCCCACGTTGGCCTGTTCTGTTGTTCTTCCCGCTACTAATCTCTGGAATCGTATACGTGGCTGCTGGACAAAATACATCCACCATGTTCACTAAGATCTTTGTCGGATTTTTTGCCTCGGTTTTATTCTACCACTATGTAATTCAAGTTTTCGATTTCAAACTGAAGGAGTTATTCAAGTACTACATGGTTGGTGCACTGATTGTTTCATTCATCGGACTTTTTCAATTGCTGTCGTATTTCGTTGGTTTCACACCTGGTTACAACTACAACTGGCTGTTCAACAAATGGAGTTTGACTGAAGGTGGAATCGGTCTCCGCCTGAATTCGGTCTTCTCTGAACCCTCCTACTTTGCGGCTGTTATTGCTCCAGCGTTTTTCGTTTCACTCTACAATTCAATAGCTCGTAACACTTTATTCATTAAGCGTTGGCATGGCTTCGTAATTATTCTCGCGTACTTACTTACCTACTCAAGTTTGGGTATTATTGGAACCTTCGTCGCTATTGTCTTGTTCCTGCTGAATCTGGGTGTTGTAAAATACTCAATCATCTTCGTCCCTCTTTTCATTTTCTCGTTCGATTACGCTTATAAAAACGTACCTGAATTCACAGATCGCTGGGACGGGACGTTCACCATGTTCGAAACGAAAAACTACAAGAGCTATGACATTCATGGATCGAGCTTCGTTCTATACAACAACTATCAAATTGCACTGAAGAATTTCAAAGAGCACCCGCTATTTGGAACAGGACTCGGATCCCATCCTGTTGCTTTCGATAAGTACTCCCTGACCAATCTAACGGGTGCAGTAGATATTGAGTTTAACAAGATGGACGCCAACTCCATGGCTCTTCGACTTATGTCGGAAACAGGGATTTATGGATTGCTTGTGATGTTTTTTATTCTATTCAAGTGTTGGATCTTCAAGCAACGAGCTGCTTCTGAAGAACACTGGGTTATGTCGAATGGAATAGCACTTATTATCATTCTTTACCTTGCTCGTCAAGGCCATTATTTCCTGAATGGATTTCCTTTCTTCCTTTGGATGTATTTCTACTTGGCGAAAGACAACAAGATAGAACGTGCAGCGCAAGAAGAAGCCAAAGCCAAGTTAGAAGCCGCTGCATGAACATTCTGATTCTATATCGAGAATTGGCCGGTTATACCGTTGAATGCTTAAATAAGTTAGCTTCTCACCATGAGTTGCTTGTGGTTCATTATCCGATAAACAATGAAGCACCCTTCGTTTTTCAATTTCACAACTCGATTCAACTTGTGTCGAAATCAGATGTGTCGTTAAACCTTCTTCACGATTTCAATCCAAACTTTGTCCTGTGCAGCGGCTGGGGAGATCAGCAATATCTTGAAGGTGTAAAAGCACTGAATAAACCTACTGTTCTTGCATTCGATACCACTTGGAAGAATTCGCTGAAGTTTATTCTTGGCAGTTTGTATTTCAAATTGAAATACAAAAAACTCTTTCAATTCGCCTTCATTCCCGGTAACGCTCAAGTGAAAACCGCTAGCAAATTGGGTTTTTCAGCTAAACAAACACTCGATGGGTTCTATACCTGTGAGGATACTTTCCGACTCAATCGAACCATCTTGAATGAAAACAAAGAGTTGTGGTGTGTTGCCAGATACATTCACGCAAAGAACATCAACTTCCTTTGCGAAACATTCCTTTCCATTCCACCGAATGAACGTTCGGGTTGGAAATTGAACCTGGCCGGAACAGGAGAATTATTTTCTTCTCGAATTGAAAACGAAGACATCATTCACCACGGATTCCTGCAACCGAATGAACTCAGCAAAAAACTTGAAAATGCCACGGCCTTTGTGCTACCTAGCCTTTACGAGCCTTGGGGAGTGGTGGTTCATGAAATGGCTTCTTTAGGAAAACCTTTGTTGCTTTCAAATGCCGTTGGAGCGAAACAAGATTTATTGGAAGAAGGAATGAATGGCTATTCGTTCGACCCAACTTCTTCTTCAGAATTGAAAAAGATTCTTTTGACCATATTTCATTCATCACAAGAAGAACTTCAGCACATGGGGAACAAGAGTTCCGAAATGGCATCGAAATTTTCTTCAGATTACTGGGTAAGTCAATTCACTAAAATGCTCGAGCAATCATGTGCGGAATAAGCGCCCTCATTCAATATAGATCTGACCTTCCGGTTCGGAAAGTAATTGAGCGCATGAACAACAAAATGGCTCATCGCGGGCCAGATGCAAATGGTCAGTTCATCAATGAAAACATTGGGCTCGGTCATCGACGCCTTTCCATTATCGACACCGAACAATCTGCGAATCAACCCATGCTTTCTTCCAACAAAAATTGGGTGATTGCCTTTAACGGAGAGATTTACAATTACGTTGAATTGAAAGCCAACGAACTTCACGGTGTGCGTTTTCAAACGGAAAGTGACACGGAAGTTATTCTTGAACTTTTCGATAAATATGGCACGGAAGCCATTTCCAAATTAAAGGGGATGTTCGCATTTGTTCTTCATCACATTCCATCCAACGAAACGTATGTTGTTCGCGATAGATATGGGATGAAGCCTTTGTACTATTCCATTCAACAACAAGGATGTTTGGTGGCCTCCGAATTGAGGGCTTTATTAGAAAGTGATCTAGTCCCTCGAAAATTCAATCGATCAGCTCTTGAAGAATACATTGAGACGCAAACCGTCTGTGCTCCGCATACTTTAATTGAAAAAGTACAATTGTTAGAGGCCGGACACTACCTGCATTTCAAGCGAAACGAAATTTCGAAGCACTGTTATTATCGTTTGTTAAGCGACACGAGCTATGAACTTTCAGATAAGAAAACAGCGCAAGATCTTTTGCGCTCAAGCATGATAGAATCTGTTGAGCAACACATGCGGGCCGATGTTCCTTTTGGAGCATTTTTAAGTGGAGGAATTGACTCGAGTTTGTTAGTTGGATTAATGTCGGAAGTTCGAAACGAAAAAATAAATACGTTTCAAATTTCTTTCGAAGAAGAAGCCTTCGACGAAAGAAAATATGCGCAACGCGTAGCGAAAAAATTCAGCACCAATCATCACGAGATTAACCTCAGCGCAAGCGAATTTTTAAAAGATATTCCTACTGCAATAGCAGCCATAGACTTCCCTAGTGGAGATGGACCGAATACCTATGCTGTTTCGAAAGCCGCGAAGGAGGCTGGCATTACAGTAGCTATTTCCGGATTAGGCGGAGACGAATTGTTCGCCGGTTACCCAGTCTTTCAGTACATGAATAGCATTGAAAAATCATTTGCTTTAAAACTATCTTATCCGTTAAGAAAATCCGCTTCAATCTTGCTTTCTTCGTTTTCTTCGAATCGCTCACTTCGAAAAAAATCTGAATTATTAGGGTTAAAACAAGTTGATCTTGCGCATGCATTTCCGCTTGTTCGAAAGGTTTGGAATGCTAACGAATTGTTAACGCGTAAAACAAAAGACTTCGAGATTGAGCAGAATTATAAATTCATTTTTGAAAAAAATGCTCCGCTGCTAAACCGTGTATCTGCTGCTGAGATTGAATCATACATGCAACATGTTTTGCTTCGCGACAGTGATCAAATGAGCATGGCTCATTCTCTTGAAATTCGTGTGCCCTTCTTGGATCATAATGTTGTTGAATTGGCAACGCATCTTTCCAATGATTTAAAATATCCTATTTCACCCAAAAAATTTCTTACGGAAACGTTTGCAGATATTCTTCCAGATGAAGTCGTGAATAGAAAGAAAATGGGATTCACTTTGCCCTGGAGTGTTTGGATGAAAAACGAACTGAAAGAATTCACCGAATCTGGATTTCAAGAATTGTATAATCAAGATGTCGTAAATGAAAAGGTACTTAAAAACGCATGGAATAAATTTTTAATGGGAAGTGAAGAAAAGTCCTTTATCTCGTTTTGGCATTTATCCGTGTTGGGACATTGGATGAAGAACAATCAAATTAACTTCGAACAATGAAAATTCTGGTATTCACCGATTGGTTTTATCCAGGATCACAAGCGGGTGGTCCCATTCAATCGCTGATATCGTTCATGAAATTCAGTTCAGACAAGTTCTATGTCGTGACGAGAAATACCGATTTGAACAGCACAACTCCATACCCTGGAATTCTTTCCAACACATGGCAACAAAGTTTTCAAGAAAACATTCAAGTGTATTATCTGAATGAAAAATCATTAAATGAAAATTTCATTTTTAAGATTTACAAAGAACTAGAACCCGATCGAATTTATTTGAACTCCATGTGGTCTCCGAAATTCACACTTACTGCGTTAAGTGTATGTCGGAAAAATGGATGGTCTGAAAAGATTGTTCTTGCTCCACGTGGTATGCTCAAGCCAGCAGCGTTCAATCAAAAAGGATTCAAGAAAAAATTGTTTTTGTTTTTTGCTAAGGCAAACAATACATACGGAAATATCTGTTGGCATGCGACCAGTGAAATTGAGCGCGATGAAATTCTTCAATTGTTTCCGAAAGCGAACATTCGTATTGCTCCAAATATTTCCAACGCCGCATTCACCCCTGTAAAAAAAGAACTTTCTTCACCCTTACGAATTTTAACTGTAGGAAGAATAAGCCCAGAAAAAGGCTACCTCGAAGCGCTCGAAGCGATTCGCACATGGAATCCAAAACAGATTATTCAATGGGACATCGTTGGGCTTAGAGAAAATGCTGAACTGGTGAAAACAATTCTTGCTGCAGAACAAGATTTATCCTCAGTTAAAATTCAAATGCATGGGCATAAAAACCAAGATGAACTGAACGTTTTTTATGAAAAAGCTCATCTGTTTTTCTTTCCTTCTCGGGGTGAAAATTATGGGCATGTTATTGCAGAAGCCCTTTCTTATGGTATCCCTGTAGTGATTTCCGACACCACTCCTTGGAAAAACCTCGAAGAAGCCCTCGCCGGCAAATCCATTTCTTTGAACCCTTGGAAATTAGCTGAATCGTTAGATTTCTTCGTGAATCTCACCAATGACGAGTACCAAAAATGGTCTCAAGGCGCCTCGAACTATGCTAAACTCCACGTGAACTCCCCAGAAACCCTCGCTCAAAATAGAGCCCTCTTCAAATAATCAATCTTGTGAAACATCTGTTTCAAGATTCTTCGAAAGATTCTCCGAAAGGTCTTGCGAAGCACCTTCCGAAAGACCTTGTGCAACATCTTACAAAGTATCTTGTGTAACAAATGGAATAGTCGTTACTTTGCTTCACACAATCCAACAATGAACTTAGTTGTACTTTCTCGTAACGCAAAGCTATACAGCACCAAGCGTTTAGTTGAGGCCGCTCAGAAAAGAGGCCACGAAATCCGCGTTATCGATCACTCGAAATGCGACTTAGTTATTGAAAAGAAAAAGCCCAAAGTGCTTTATCGCGGGGAAGAAATAATTGGCGTTAACGCGGTTATTCCGCGTATTGGTGCTTCCGTTACCTTCTACGGAACAGCAGTGGTTCGTCAGTTTGAAATGATGAACGTGTTCACCGCTGTGGAATCGCAAGCATTGGTTCGTTCACGCGACAAACTGCGCAGCTTACAAATCTTATCTCGCGCTGGATTAGGACTTCCGAAAACAGTATTCACCAACTATTCAAAAGACGTTGAACGTACATTGAAGGAAGTTGGCGGAGCGCCTGTCATCATTAAGCTATTAGAAGGGACACAAGGTTTAGGAGTTGTGCTTGCCGAAAATAAAAAAGCTGCGGTTTCAGTAATTGAAGCGTTCAATGGATTGAAAGCACGTGTCATTGTTCAAGAGTTCATTAAAGAATCTCGTGGGGAAGATATTCGTGCGTTTGTGGTAGATGGACACGTGGTAGGCGCAATGGTGCGCACAGCGAAGGAAGGTGAATTCCGAAGCAACCTGCACAGAGGTGGCACCGCCAAAGTAATTGAGCTTACTCCTGAGGAAGAAATTGCAGCAATCAAAGCGGCTAACGCCATGAAACTTGGTATTGCTGGGGTTGACATGCTTCGCAGCGAAAGAGGTCCACTTATTATTGAAGTAAACTCATCGCCTGGCCTTGAAGGAATTGAATCTGCAACGGGTGTCGATATTGCAGGACAGATCATCAAGTATATTGAAAAGAACGTGTAAATAGTTCTGCTTGTTTGTGAGCGCTTCGGTGTAAATTGCGGAAAAATTTTACCATGCGTTTCGGAACCAAAGCCATTCACGCGGGACAAGAGCCCGATCCAACGACTGGAGCCATCATGACTCCTATTTATCAAACTTCAACTTACGTTCAGGAGTCTCCGGGTGTTCACAAAGGCTATGCCTACGCACGTGGTAAAAACCCGACGCGTGTTGCATTGGAACGTTGCTTGGCTGAATTGGAAAACGCTAAACACGGCTTGTGTTTTTCAAGTGGAATGGGAGCGGCAGATGCAATCATTAAACTTCTTGTTCCTGGCGACGAAGTCATTGCAACAGACGATTTATACGGCGGAAGCTACCGCATGTTCACCAAGGTTTTTGCAAAATATGGAATTGTGTTTCACTTCGTAGACATGCACGATTTCGATGCATTGGAAAGGACAGTGAACGCAAAGACCAAAATGTTATGGGTGGAAACTCCAACCAACCCCATGATGAAAATCATAGACATTGAACGATGCGTAGAATTTGCAAAAAAGCATAATTTGATTTCTGTCATAGATAACACTTTTGCATCGCCATACCTTCAAAATCCGTTAGACATGAACGCGGATATTGTTATGCACAGTGCTACGAAATATTTAAACGGACACAGCGATGTTGTGATGGGCGCTTTATGCACCAACGACGACAACTTATATGAGCAATTGGCATTCATTGCGAATTCCTGCGGTGCTACACCAGGACCACAAGACAGTTTCTTGGTATTGCGCGGTTTGAAAACCTTGCATGTTCGTATGGAAAGACATTGTGCAAACGGCGTTGTGGTGGCTAACTTCTTGGCGAACCATCCGAAAGTGGAAAAGGTTTACTGGCCAGGCTTCCCTTCACATCCGAATCATGAAGTCGCTAAAAAACAAATGCGCGATTTCGGTGGGATGATATCTTTCAGTTTGAAGGGAGATCGTTTTGAAGATGCTTCGAAATTGGCACAAGCGGTTCGTGTATTCTCTCTTGCTGAATCATTAGGCGGAGTAGAATCATTGCTTGGACATCCTGCGTCTATGACACACGCATCTATTCCAAAAGAAGAAAGAGAAAGAAGCGGAATTACCGATTCACTTTTAAGATTGAGTGTTGGAATTGAAGACGCAGAGGACTTAATTGAAGATTTAACGAATGCATTAAATGCTATCTAATATGAACAAGAAAAACGTTGCCGTTGTTGGGGCTGGATTAGTTGGAAGTTTATGGGCTGTGTACCTCGCTAAACGCGGATACACCGTTTCAGTATTTGATCGTCGTTCAGACATTCGCAACGTGAAAGTTGTTCAAGGAAAGAGTATTAACCTCGCCCTAAGCGATCGCGGTTGGAAAGGCCTTGAAGGCGCTGGTATTCGAAAGGAAATTGAAGAGGTCGCACTTCCAATGAGTGGACGTTTGATGCACGCAGTAAATGGCGAACTCACCTACCAACCCTATGGAAAAGAAGGACAAGCCATATACAGTGTTTCAAGAGGAATTCTGAATCAAACATTGGTCCGCTGTGCCTCGGAATTTGAAAACGTTTCTCTCAACTTCGAACACAAATGCATAGACGTTGAACTCGATACAAACACCATTGTTTTCGAAGGGAAAAATGGCGAGCGTATTCGTCAACAATTCGATCAGATTTTCGGCACAGATGGTGCGTTCAGTGCTGTTCGTGCCCGCATGACGAAACTCGATCGCAATGAATACTCACAGTCGTACTTAGACCACGGCTATAAGGAATTAGAGATTCCTGCAAATGCAGACGGTACGCATCAAATGCGCAAAGACTGTCTTCACATTTGGCCTCGAGGAGAGTTCATGATGATTGCGCTTCCCAATATCGACGGTAGTTTCACATGCACACTCTTCTTTCCTTTTGAAGGCGAAGTTTCCTTCGATAAATTGAAAACAGATCAAGACGTTTTGGATTTCTTCGAAAAATATTTTCCAGATGCGAAAGCAATGATGCCGGAATTATTGCTCGATTTCAACACGAATCCAACAGCAAGTTTAGTCATGACGAAATGCAATCCTTGGAACTACAAAAACCAAGTTGCACTTATGGGGGACTCTGCTCATGCTATCGTTCCATTTTACGGACAAGGCATGAACAGCGGGTTTGAAGACTGCAGTGAACTTGATCGTCTCATGACGGAAATGGGCGAAGACCATCCCGATCTATTGAAAGAGTACGGAAAGACGCGCAAACCAAACGGTGATGCCATTCTAGAATTAGCGCTTCGCAATTACATTGAAATGCGCGATTTAACCGCCGATAAAGATTTCCTTCTTCAAAAGAAAATTGAAGGTCGCTTTGCAGCGAAGTATCCTGAAAAATGGATTCCACTTTATTCGCAAGTAACCTTCAGTCACATTCCATACCACGAAGCATTAAGCAGCGGTATTCGTCAAAATGAAATCATGAAGGAAGTCATGAACAGACCCGACATTGAAGCCATTTGGGACAGTGAAGAAATTGAAAACGAAATTCTAAAACGAATCTAAAATTGCATGCGCATTTGCAGCGTGCAATCTGTTTTCCGAGATCCGCTAATCATTGAATTTCCTGAAGAGATATAATCTCGATCGGTGTATGTCCATTGCGCAACTCTAAACCAAGCATCTATGTTTCTTCGAACATCGAACTTGAAGATACCGTAGATTCTTGCTCCCTTTCCATAATAAGCCGGAATGCTGTAACTGTAAAGCACATCATTCTCGTATGCATACAGGCGCGCATTCCACGTATCTGATTGAAACAATGCGTAACGAATCGTTACACTAACTGGAACATTCATCTTCTTCCAAGTGATGTCTTGGAAAACTAAATATCCCTTTTCATTCGGAAGCCCTTCTTCATTGGTTTTTACCAACTCAAGGCGACTGTGAAATTTCACACTTTCAGTCGGACTGAAAATAAAATTCAATCGAATTTGCTGAGAAAAACGATCTACAGGATAATCAATTCGATTCAAAACATTTCGATCAATCGAAGTCCTTCGGATGCGCATTCGCACATAGAACTCATGCTTCTTATCGGGCCTGTAGTTGAATTGAATAAGATTATCACTGAAACTTGAAGGAGCTGTGACTTGATATTTCAACCAAGGAAATTGAACCCCATCTGTGTAGGCATTCATGCTCATTTTCTTCGACAATTGAGCCTGAACACTTGCATAAATTCCTCTTTCATTCGAAGGAAGAATACTGTTTCCTTCCGCAAGAACATTCGAATACACCGCTTGAAAATCGGTGTCAAAATCGCGAAACAAAAGTGTTGCAGAAACACGCGAATGCAATGCCGCTGTCATTCCAAAAACAGAGGCCATTGCTTCGTTTGAACTTCTTGAAACTTCTCCGAAAAGCGAAACATTCTGCCAAACGCCTTCTGCATACGCCCCCACTACATCTTGATTTTTTCCTGCAAATCTTCCTTGAGCATACCAATCGGTCTTCGCTGAAATAGAATCGCTGAAACTTCTGTGAACCGCAACAGCTCCTAGTTTCCACATGCCACGTTGAACCTGCACATTTCCACCATAAATATTTTCAGTCAAAGCGTTCTTTTTCGCGCGTTCGCTTTCAGTTCGGTGAAGACCACCAAGAGTAAGAGCACTAACCACTTGATTGTCGTCAGAAAGCACAGTATCGGTTGTGAAAGTCGCATCGAGTTTTCTTCGAGACACAAAGAATGTTGTGCTTAAAAATTTATTTCCGAAAGTTGCCCCTGTACCTCGAAAGAAAGAATCTTCATTTACTGAAGAATATGGACGAAGATTTTGGGCGTTTCGTTTCACTTGAACACTAAAGGACGACTTGCCGAAAGCCATGCTGTTCCAACAGGTGAGTCCTTGTCCGAACTGAACCTGATAATCGCCAATAACCAGTTGTTTCAATGCTCTTGCTTCCCGAATAAAAAGCGAGGCGCTTTTAAAATCGGGTCCCATACGAAGCGGTTCTCCAATATCGTTTTCAAGCGTTAGTCCGAATGTAATATTTCTTCGATATTGAAAACGATAGCGCAAATACGTTCCGTATTCACTTCCCAAAAAATTCTTCTTTCCTGTCATTGCATCTGGAATAAATCCGGCCTGTTCTTGCAACGTTCGTTTCGCTCGGAAGAGAACATCATGCGTTCCCTCTTCACGCAACCTTCGAAATGAAAAATCAGAAAACCCATCTTCTTCATTCACAAAAACAAAAGGCTGTAACCAACGAACGGTCATTAGATCCATTCCAACAACACTCTGCAATTCAAATATGCTTTTCAATTTTCCATATTTGGAAATATGCCTGAACAACGAATTAATTTGAGCGTCGCTCAAAACAACCAACGCCTGCAAGTCGGCTATTTCCGCTGAGTTGAGATTGAGCCTGTGTCGAGCGAAATAATTCAGATCTTCCGTCAGCGCAGAGTAATCAATCTCACTTCCTTCTTCCGTCAAACTTGAAATGCTTTCAATGCGCTGATCAACCACCTGATCCAATTCGAATTCTTCCGAATGCTGAGCAAAAGGACAAATCACCTTCAACATAAAAAATAAAAAAAGCAAGCACTTAGTTGTTCCTTCCATAGGTAAAAGAGATTTGCGGAGTAACACCCAATTGTGGATGAACGGTTGCTGATGCGTCAAACGAATAACTCTTCAGGCGTGTTCCCACGCCCAAAGACCAAGTTTGCCAGTGCGTATTCATTCCCAATCGGAAAGCAAATACTTCAATTGGAAAATATTCCAATCCAAAACTGTAACTCAACGAGGCTATTTGTGAGGTGGAGGAAGACAGTTGCGCAGATAAGCTCACCTGTTCTCCAAAAGAATAGGTTGTTCCCAGTCGTAGCGTTGCTGGCAATTCTTCATCGTTCTGTATAGATTTCATTGGAAGATCTGCTACAGTAGCCCATTTCCATTCCTTGCGAATGTCATACGTAGCACTTACGTTCATCCAGAAATTGGAAGCAACTCCATAGCCATTCATTATTCGCGTGGAAGAATAACCGAGGCTGCCAGAAGCGCTCAACTTCGGGGACAGCGCAAGGGTATATCCAACGTTTACTCGCTTTCGATTAAACTCGGTATTCCCATAAGATTGGCATACGACCCCCATAACTCCCGTTCCGAAACGCTTCAAAAAAGCCATTCCGCCGTCATTAATTGCGGAAATTCCGTAGGGTATCTGTCCATAAAAGGAGCAATTCAGTCCCTTCAATTCCGAAGAAGCAGACAAGTTGTGAAAGCCGGCAAATGCATCGGTTTGCGCAAGAGCACTTCCGCTAAGAGCCGCCATTCGGGCACCTTGGATACCCTGAGCCTGAATTCCAATCAATGAAATCAGAAAAATTATTGTGTGTAAAACGAAATATTTCATCTATTTAAGTTAATCCAGAAGAGAAAAACTTTCATATTCCAAGAAGCATTGTATATTTGCACCGCAACATGCGCATGTGGCGTAATTGGTAGCCGCGCCAGACTTAGGATCTGGTGCCGCGAGGCGTGGGGGTTCGAGTCCCTCCATGCGCACTTGAAAAGCGGAGGTCAACCCTCCGCTTTTGTTTTTATCTTTGCACTCTATTTTCAATACCTTCCATGGGCAAATACAGGGAAATCAAAGGATTGTCGCTTCCACAAATAGCGAACGACATACAAGCATACTGGCAAGCGGAGAATATTTTCCAACGCAGTATCACTGAACGCGAAGGCGGACAGCCGTTCGTGTTTTTCGAAGGGCCACCTTCTGCGAACGGAATACCGGGCATTCACCACGTCATGGCGCGTTCCATTAAAGATATCTTTTGTCGTTACCAAACCCTTCGTGGAAAACAAGTTCACCGCAAGGCAGGTTGGGACACGCACGGACTTCCCATTGAATTAAGCGTAGAGAAAACATTAGGCATTAAGAAAGAAGACATTGGTAAGACCATTTCGGTGGAAGAGTACAACAACGCCTGCCGCAAGGAGGTTATGAAGTACACCGACCTCTGGGAGAAACTTACAAAAGACATGGGTTATTGGGTAGACATGAACGACCCGTACGTTACCTATGACAACAAATACATTGAAACGGTTTGGTGGTTACTTCAACAATTGCACAACAAGAATCTGTTGTACAAGGGCTACACCATTCAACCCTACTCGCCTGCTGCAGGAACAGGATTGAGTTCTCACGAATTGAATCAACCCGGCTGTTACAAAGAAGTGAAAGACACTTCAGCGGTAGCGCAGTTCAAATTGATAGATGCGAACGCAACACTCAATGTGAATTCGGATCTTCCGATTTATGTTTTAGCTTGGACAACTACTCCATGGACCTTGCCTTCAAACGTGGCATTGGCTGTTGGTGAAAAAATAAACTACACCGTTGTTGAATCGTTGACTCCATTTGGAAACGAGCGTGCTTATTTCATTGTCGCTTCAGCGCTTCGTGAAAAATATTTCCCTGTAGCAAACGGAGAAAACTTTGAAGAGTTCACTGCGGGAGATAAGAAAATTCCGAATAGAACTGTTTCAGAATTAAACGGAAAACAACTTTTAAATCTTCGTTACGAGCAATTGCTTCCGTTCGTACAACCGAATGACGGCGATGCATTCAAGATTATTGGTGGCGATTTCGTTACCACGGAAGACGGAACCGGTATTGTTCACATTGCACCAAGCTTCGGAGCAGATGACTTTCGCGTAGCGAAACAAAACGGCATGGGAAATCTTACCCTTGTTGATCGCAGAGGACGCTTCCTACCTGAAGTACAAGACGGCACTTTCTTATTTGGAGAAGAGTTCGTGAAAGAGGCGTACTATTCAGATGAAGAAAAAGCGGTTGAGCTTACAAAACAAAAAGCAAGTCTTGGCGGAATAATAAAAGACACCGACAAGCTTCAGTATTTGAGTGTTGATGAGCGTATTGTTTTGAAACTTCAAACCGAAGGAAAATTATTCAAGAAAGAAAAATACGCGCACAACTACCCACATTGCTGGAGAACAGACAAACCTGTGTTGTACTATCCATTGGATTCTTGGTTCGTTAAAGTTCCTGAAAAGAGAAATCGTTTAGTTGAATTGAACAACACCATTCAATGGAAGCCGGAATCTACGGGTACTGGAAGATTTGGAAATTGGTTGGAAAATGCAAACGATTGGAACCTTTCGCGCAGTCGCTTCTGGGGAATTCCTCTTCCAATTTGGCGCACCGAAGACGGAAGTGAATCAATTTGCATTGGATCTGTTGAAGAACTTCAAACTGAATTGAAAAAAAGCGTAGCCGCCGGAATTACAGAAAACAATCCACTTGAAAACTTCCAACCGAACAATCATTCGGTTGAGAATTATAACCTTTTCGATTTACATAAACCATACGTCGATAAAATTGTATTGGTTAGCCCTAGCGGGAAACCAATGCACCGTGAAGCGGACTTGATTGACGTTTGGTTCGATAGTGGTGCTATGCCATACGCGCAGTGGCACTACCCTTTTGAGAACAAAGAGAAAATAGACAACAACCTTTCCTTTCCTGCAGACTTCATTGCGGAAGGAGTGGATCAGACAAGAGGATGGTTTTACACCTTGCATGCAATTGCAACGTTGTGTTTCGATTCTGTTGCTTATAAAAATGTTATTTCAAACGGACTTGTTTTAGACAAGAACGGAAACAAAATGTCTAAGCGTTTAGGCAATGCTGTTGATCCGTTTGAAACCCTTGGTAAATATGGTCCAGATGCCACGCGTTGGTACATGATCACCAATTCAGATCCTTGGGAAAATTTGAAATTCGATACAGAAGGAATTGCTGAAGTTCAACGCACATTCTTCGGAACACTTTCGAACACGTATTCTTTCTTTTCATTGTATGCAAACATTGACGGGTACGAAGCTTCAAGCAACGACCCTGCTGTTGAAAACCGTCCTGAATTAGACAAGTGGATTATAAGTAAGTTGAACGCGCTTACGCTTGAAGTTGAGAAAAACCTCGACGCATTCGATCCAACTCCAGCTGCGCGTGCCATTGAATCGTTCGTTAACGATCACCTTTCAAATTGGTTCGTGCGTTTAGCGCGCAAGAGATTCTGGCACGGAGAAATGACCGAAGACAAACGTTCGGCATACGCTACACTTCATACTTGCTTGAAACAAGTGTCTCAGCTAATGAGTCCGTTTGCTCCATTCTATTCAGACTGGTTATTCCAAAGCTTGAATGCCAATAACGAATCTGTTCATCTTTCTCATTTGGAAGCAGGTAGCTTCAGAGATGAAAATCTTGAAGCACGCATGGACCTTGCTCAGCGCATTTCAAGCATGGCCCTTTCGATTCGCAAAAAAGAGAACATCAAGGTGCGTCAAACACTTGCTGAAATTCGTATTCCAGTTTTAGATGAAACCACACAGTCGCGCATAGAAAGCGTTGCAGATCTAATTTGCAGCGAAGTGAATGTTAAAGCGGTGAAATGCGTAGATGAGCAAACAACCAAAATTGTGAAAGACCTCAAATTAAATTTCAAAACACTCGGTAAAAAGTGTGGGAAGTTCATGAAGGAAATTCAACAATTCGCTCAAGAAAACGCGCAGGAAATTATTTCATCAATTGAAAAAACCGGAGAATACATGTGGCAGAAGGAATCGATACTTCTTCAAACCGAAGACGTAGAGATTATTCCTGTTGACATTCCCGGATGGAAAGTGGCCAATCAAGGTAACTTGACAGTTGCGCTTGATGTTACCATTACTCCAGAATTGAAAGAAGAAGGATATGCTCGTGAATTGGTGAATCGCATTCAGAACTTGCGAAAAGAAACCAATTTTGAGGTTACAGATAAAATAATTGTTAAAGTTTCGGGAGAAAACTACCTGAATGATGTTTTGAAAAACAATTCTGAATATATTAGCAGTCAAGTACTTGCTTCTTCGCTTGAGTTTATTCCAGAAATGGAAGGGGGTGTCGCGGTTGAATGGGAAGGAGAAGAAGTGGTGCGTTTACTATTAACCAAAAACCTTTAAGACCCATGGCTAAAAAACCAACCCCTGCTAAAAAAGTAATTACTAAGAAACCCGTTGCTAAAAAAGCAGCGCCGGCGAAGAAAGCAGCGCCGGTAAAGAAAGCAGCGCCAGCTAAAAAAGTAGTTGCTAAGAAACCAGCAGCTAAAAAAGCAACACCAGCGAAGAAAGCGGCTCCTGTTAAGAAAGCAGCGCCAGTAAAAAAAGTAGTTGCAAAGAAACCAATAGCTAAAAAAGCAACACCAGCGAAGAAAGCGACTCCTGTTAAGAAAGCAGCGCCAGCGAAAAAAGTAGTTGCAAAGAAACCAATAGCTAAAAAAGCAACACCAGCGAAGAAGGCGGCTGCTGTTAAAAAAGCAGCACCAGCTAAAAAAGTAGTTGCAAAGAAACCAATAGCCAAAAAAGCCGCGCCAGCGAAAAAAGCAGCACCTGTAAAAAAGACCGTTGCTCCAGCAGTGAAGAAAGTAGAAGTTAAGAAAGTTAAACCAGCTCCAGCAGTTCCCGCTAAACCAGCGGCAGTGAAGAAACCCGTGACGAAGACAACTGCACCCGTTTATGCACCTGCTAAAGTGATAATACAAGAACCTGTGAAAAAGCCAGCAGAACCATTGAAAGGATTACGTTATTCAGACAAAGACTTGAAAGAATTTGAAATCCTTATCAAAGAAAAACTAGAACAATCTCGCTCAGACTTTGAAGAGTTGAAAGAATCTCTTTCAAGAGAAGGAGACAATAGCACAGACGACACTTCTCCAACATTCAAAATGATGGAAGACGGAAGTGATACCAATAGCCGCGAAGAAATTGCGCAATTGGCTGCTCGTCAAGAGAAGTTCATCAAAAACTTAGAAAACGCATTGCTACGTATCATGAACAAAACCTACGGTGTTTGTCGTGTTACAGGAAAACTCATCCCAAAAGAACGCTTGCGTTTGGTGCCTCATGCTACCCTTAGCATTGAAGCCAAAAACATGCAGTAAGATCTCGTGCAGTGAGAAAAGTACTCTTAATTATTCTAAGCGTTGTTGCGCTTGATCAACTATTAAAAATCTGGATAAAGCTCAATTTTCTTTACGGGGAAAATGTTGAGCTCATTCCAGGTTGGTTAGATCTTCAATTCGTTGAAAATCCAGGAATGGCTTTCGGCTGGATGTTTCCGGGAACCTCAGGAAAGCTTGCTCTGAGTATTTTCAGAATTATTGTCGTAACAGCAATTATCATATACATCTACAAACTCACCAAAAAGAGAACTCATGCGGGTTATCTCTTTTGTTTGTCGCTAATTGTTGCTGGCGCTCTCGGAAATATTATCGACAGCGCTGTCTACGGATTGTGTTTCGATAAAGGATCGACATTTGACACTCACTTCCAAGACTATACAGCCTACTCAGATACAGCAGCATTTTCAAGCCAAGGATATGCCCCTTTTCTTATGGGAAATGTGGTAGACATGATTCACATTACGAAAGAAATAGACTTCCCGTCATGGTCACCGATGCATGCAGGTGAAAGAGCAGAGATCTTCCCTCCTATTTTCAATATTGCAGACGCCTCTATTTCTGTTGGAATCATATTAATCCTACTCTTCCAACGTCGCTTTTTCAAAGACGAAGAGGAGGAAGTTTCCATTGAAGAGGCGGTCACCGAAGTTGATCCTTCTGCATGAAATTGAATCTTTCCATTTCTGAACTGTCCCACATTGTTGGTGGTGAAATCTCAGAAGGGAATAGCAATAACTTTATTCATTCCATTTGCACCGATACGCGCCACACCATAGATGCAGCGCATACTTTATTTATTCCTCTCAAAGGAGAACACTTCAACGGACATTCCTTTGTCTCTGGCGCATTTCAAAAAGGAATACGAACGTTCATCGTATCGGAAGCAGTTGACCTACCAAGCGAATGCGCAATTATTCGTGTTGAAAATACAACAAAGGCATTTCAACGAATTGCAGCCCATCACAGAAAGCAATTCAATATTCCCATCATTGGCATTACCGGAAGCAATGGGAAAACCATTGTAAAGGAATGGATCAATCAATTGCTTGCAGATAATTACTGCATTGCTAGAAGTCCGAAAAGTTTTAACTCACAAGTTGGAGTTCCATTGGCAGTATTGCAATTAGAATCAATGCATACGTTGGGTATTTTCGAGGCGGGTATTTCATTACCGAATGAAATGAATACACTGCAAGAAGTCATTCAACCCACAACAGGCCTCTTTACTTTTTTAGGAAGTGCTCACGCAGAAAATTTCCAATCACAACAAGAACTGCTTCAAGAAAAAATGAAGCTATTCCCAACGTGCGAAACACTTATTGCACCTTCCGATATTGACATTGATTTCAAAGGGAATTTTATTCGTGTTGGAAAAGGAATCAACGCCGATTTTTCAATCCAAAAAATAACTTCTTCCTCATCGCATTCCATTGTATCCTTTAGTTGGAAAGGAGAATTTGCTGATGCTGAAATTCCATTTACTGATAATATCTCAATTAACAACTTCGCTCTAGCAGCCGCTACAGCATTACACTTCGGACTTTCGCTGAAACAACTTTCTGATAAAGCACCGCAATTGCTTTCCGTTGAAATGCGCATGCAACAACTGAGAGGAGTTGGTGGAATTCAATTGTTGAATGATGGTTACAGTAACGATCTTACCTCGCTCAAATTAGCGCTTCAACATTTCAATTCAAATGTTCAAGCGCACAAGCGAGGTGTAATTATTTCCGACATTCTGCAAAGTGGAATGAAGGATGAAATTTGGATTGAACGTGTTTGTGATCTCATGAATGAATTCCAAATCGAAGAAGTTTACTCGGTAGGAGAGCAATTCCTTCAACACAAAAACCTTCTTCCTCATTCATTCAAAAGTTTCGAAAATACAGAAGCACTCATTGAGTTTCTTCTTTCAAATAAAATTGAATCGAGCGCTTTGCTCATCAAGGGAGCACGCAAATTTCAATTCGAAAAAATCGTACGTGCAATGCAAGAGCAGCACCAAGAAACTATTTTCGAAGTGAACATGAACGCCCTCGCAAACAACTACTATTACTTCCGCTCGCTACTGAATCCCGAGGTGAAACTTATGGGAATGGTGAAGGCGAATGGCTATGGCATTGGTGCTGTAGAAGTTGCTATGTGTCTCGCCAATTGCGGCATTGACGCATTGGCCGTTGCGTATACAGATGAAGGCGTTCAACTTCGCGAAGCAGGAATTTCACTCCCAATTTTGGTGCTTGAACCGAATGTTACCGACTTCGCTCCAGTTTTCAAACATCGATTAGAACCTGAATTATTTTCAACAAGATCATTCAAAGCATTTGCAAAAGCAGCAAAGGAATTCAATTCAGAAAAAAGATTCAAGGCTCACCTGAAGCTTGATACTGGCATGAACCGTTTAGGTTTCAAAAGTGATGAAACTTCAGAACTAATTGAATTACTTCAAGAACATTCAAACATAGAGATAGCCAGCATCTTCACCCATTTCGCGGCTTCTGAAGACGAGTCGCACGACGCTTTCACTCAAGATCAAATTAACGATTTCGAAAATCGTTCTAAGAAAATTTCAGAAGCTCTCGGCTATGCTCCAATACTTCACGCTGCGAACACCGGAGGAATTCAACGTTGGAAAAATGCGCAATTCAACATGGTTAGATTGGGAATTGGACTCTACGGGGTATCGGCTTTTGAAGAGGAGCAAAAAATGTTGCGCAATGTCGGAAGCCTAAAGACAACCATTGTCCAAATCAAGTCCGTGCTTCCGAATGAAACCGTTGGTTACGGAAGAACATTCACTTCCAACCAAGAAATGAAAATCGCCGTTCTTCCGATCGGCTACGCAGATGGCTTCCGCAGATCACTCTCCAACGGAAAAGGCAAAGTCTTCATCAACGGAAAAGCCTGTCCCGTTGTCGGTCGCGTGTGCATGGACGTTACCATGGTCGATATTACAGGTGTCCCTGCACAAGAAGGTGACGAAGCCATTGTATTCAATGGTGATCACTCGATTCTCGATTACGCACAAGCCTCCGAAACCATTGCCTACGAAGTGCTAACAGGTATTCCCCAACGTGTAAAACGTATTATTGTAAACGAAGCTTAATTTTTGCAAGGAAAAAAGACATTTCTGTGAAGATGTATGAGCAATTCATTCCGATATTTACGGAATATCAGAACATTCGATTATGCTTAAAAATGTTGTTTTAAAATCCACTCTTACCCTTTGCGGTATCCTTGCTTTTTCATTCTTTTCTTTCGCACAGGCCGATCGAATGAAAAATGAATTCCTTCTTCAATTGAAAAAAGGCTATACCGCTGAGCAGGCAAGCCTTGAATTGACCGAGCATTTCGGAATTCTTCCAGAAATAAAAATAAGCCATGAAGTAAGCGATGTCATGCGCGCTTGGCTCTTCAGTTTCAATGAAGACCAGCTTTCTCTTGACGAGATTATTCGATTCGCCCCAACGTGCGGAAGCATTCAACTCGCTCAAGCAAACCACAAAGTGGCAGAGCGCATTGTTCCAAACGATCCTTCATTCGGCCAACAATGGTTTCACAACGACGCTTCAGACAACGACATAGATACACCCGAGGCTTGGGATATAACAACAGGCGGATTCACTGCTTTCGGAGATGAGATTGTTGTGTGCGTTGTTGAAGGCGGTGGAGCGAAATGGGATCAAGCAGATATCATCGAAAACCACTGGACAAACACCTATGAGATAGATGGAAATGGAATTGACGATGACAACAACGGATACATAGATGATGTAAACGGTTGGAACATGACTGCAAACAGCGACGCTGTGGCAGCCGGAAATCACGGCACGCAGGTGAGCAGCATGATCGGTGCAAAAGGGAATAACGGCATTGGAATTACCGGTGTTAATTGGAATGTAAAAATCATGCAAGTAGACATGGGCGGAATTACCGAAGCCAACGTAATTGCTGCATACACATATCCACTCAAGATGCGTCGCATGTACAACTTGTCTGGCGGAACTCAGGGCGCTTATGTTGTAGCAACCAATAGCAGCTGGGGAACCGACAACGGGCAACCTTCACAAGCGCCGTTGTGGTGCGCCATGTACGATACACTCGGAGTTGCAGGAATTCTTTCTTGTGGTTCTACGGCAAACAACAACGTGAACATCGATGTTGTCGGAGATCTTCCAACCGCTTGTCCAAGTGAATACATGATAGCAGTAACTGCTACGAACAGTTCTGACGTTCGTACTTTCAGCGGCTATGGCATTACAACTATTGACCTCGGTGCTCCTGGTGAAGCCGTTTATCTTGCAGGTAACACCAATTACGGTAACACATCTGGAACCTCCTTTGCAGGTCCTTGTGTTGCCGGAGCAATAGCACTCTTGTATTCCGCTCCCTGTAACTCGTTCATGGCAATAGCCAACTCGAATCCCTCCACAGGAGCTGAACTTATTCGAGACTATATTTTCAATGGAGTAGATATTGTAGCCAACCTTCAACCCGAAATGGTAACAGGCGGGCGATTGAATGTTAAAAACAGTTTAGACTTGTTATTGAATGAATGTTCTGCAGGTGGGTGCGTTGCCCCATTCGCTATCGCAGCTGCACAAACACCAGGCACACTCGAATACACGCTCTCTTGGAACAGCACACCAGAGGTTACCAATTTCGCTTGTCAATATCAAGTGCAAGGATCGGGAAACTGGACACTCATTGAAAACATAAACGCGAACAGTCTAACGATTTTGGGTTTATCAGCTTGTTCCATATATGAATTTCAACTGGCTTCTATTTGCGACACTGTTCAAGGTGAATGGACAAACTCATTCGTGCTAAACACAGACGGCTGCTGCACAAACCCGAACGTTTATTCGGTTTCAAATGAACAAGCAACTACGGCAAGTATTTCATGGGACGACATCTTAGCTGCAGATGGATACACCATTCAACTCACAGGACCAAACGGAACGGAGATTGTTCAATCGCTCCAATCCAACATCACGTTTCCTAACCTCGATTCATGCACCACCTACACCATTCAAGTTTCATCGCTCTGCGTTAGCCCTGAGAGCCCGATCACTTCTTTCGAATTTTCTACAATCGGTTGCGGATCTTGCATAGATGAAAGTTACTGCAACGCCAACGGCGGCGATGCGAGCGCTGAGTATATTAGCTCTGTTTCCGTTGGAACTTTCACTAACCCAAGTGTAGCAAATGCCAACTATACCGACTATACCAACTTAAACACACTCACACTTGTTGCAGGCGAAACGTATCCACTGACTTTAACGCCAGGTTTTCCCGGAACTTCGTACAATGAATATTTCAAAATATGGATTGACTATAACGGAAATGGAACATTCGAAGAACCGTTAGAACTGGCATTTGATGCAGGTAGCGGATCACAAACATCGGTTAACGGAACCATGACGGTGCCAGACAACATGGCTATTGTACCCGGCAGCACCCGTATGCGCGTTGGAATGGCTTATGTTGGAATTTTTGGTTCAGGCGGGCAGCCCACACCTTGCGGCACCTATGCCTACGGAGAAGTAGAAGACTATTGCGTAACGCTTGAACTTGCGAATGATATTCAAGATGAAAGAAATAATCTAGCTTTCACGGTATTCCCCAATCCGTCGAATGGAACGTTCCAACTTAACCTACCCTCTGACATTTCGTTTTTTCAATTGAGAATTCTATCGAATGACGGAAAATGCGTTAAACACCTTCAGACAGGATTGCGCACAGTAAACACCGAAGATTTGGCAGCAGGATGGTACATTGTTGAAGTGCTTTCAGATCGTGGAATTGCCCGAACAAAAATTTGTGTTGAATAAGCAAACTATTTGATTGAATAATTGTCTTTATAACAATGAATCGCCGAATAATTCTCACCCTGTGCACACTGCTTTTTGCAGTCTCTGCATTAGCCACCCACAATCGGGCAGGTGAGATTGTGTATGAGCACATAAGCGGTTTTACGTATAAAGTGACAATTAACACAATTACAAAGGCCAGTTCATTTGCGGCCGATCGTCCGTACTTAAAAATTAGATGGGGCGATGAGCCTCCGGGAACCACCGAAGCCCAATTGGATAGTCTTACCCGATCAGCAGAACTTATTCTGGGGACAGGAGATGCAAAAAGAAATCAGTACACCGGTTACCACACCTACTCTGGTCCAGGTATTTATTATCTCGCTGTGGAAGACCCTAACAGAAATGAAGGTGTAATTAATATTTTGAATTCTGTAAATCAGGTATTCGCTATTCAATCGATGTTGGTAATTTCTCCTGCAACCGGCCATAACAATTCTGTACAGCTTTTGAAGATGCCTATTGAAGATGCCTGTCTGAATCAACCCTGGATTCACAATCCAGTTGCCTACGATCCTGATGGAGATTCTTTGGTCTATTCACTTGTACCCTGTATGGGCGAAGGTTCTCAGCCTTTACCCGGTTGGCTTCTTCCAGATGCAAGTACTGTCAATGGAACAGATTTATTCTCCATTAATTTTCAGACTGGTGACGTAACATGGGTTGTTCCACCGCTTGCCGGTGAATTCAATATTGCCATCAAGGTAGAGGAATTTAGAAACGGAATTTTAGTTGGTTTTGTCATTCGCGACATGCAGATTACGGTTATTACCTGCAATAATCAACCCCCAGTTATAGCGCCTCTTCCAGACTTTTGTGTAGAAGCGGGAAATTCAATTCAATTCGATGTAAACGCAAGTGATCCGAATGGAAATACGGTTTTCATTAGCGCTTTTGGTGGTCCACTAACCAACGTGGTGCATGAAGCCGAATTCAACACATTCACAGACACCTTCTATTGGCAGCCGGAATGCGAAGAAGTTCGTGCTGCGCCATATACCGTGAGTTTCGAAGCACTTGACAACGGATTTGTCCCACTCGCAGACATTGAATCCGTGAACATTCTTGTTGTTGCACCAAAAGTTCAAAACGTTCAAGCCGAGGCAATTGGTTCGAGTGTAACGGTAACATGGAACCCTTCTCCGTGCACCAACACTTTTTCTAACTTCCAATTGGCGAATGTCAGATACTTCGTTTACAGAAGACAAAACGGATTCAATTTCAACCCTTCTGATTGTGAAGTGGGCATGCCGGGCTATACCGGATTCGTTTTCATTGGACAAACAGTTGGTGCTAACAACACTTCATTCACCGATAATGCTCCAGGTTTTGGAGTGCCGTTTTGCTACAGAATTGTTACCGTTTGGCCAGACGGTGCATTGAGTTACGCGAGCGACCAAGCTTGTGTTCAAATTAAAAAAGACATTCCTGTCATCACGAAAGTGAGTATCGAAGCAACGGACATTTCTATCGGAAGCGATACTGTCTGGTGGTCACCCCCTACACAACTCGACACCCTCACCTATTTGCCGCCTTATCACTACGAATTAGAATTCGAAAACAACGGAACTTGGCAAACCATTTTCGCTTCGAATGAATTCACCATCTTGAACACAGGCGACACTATATACTATCATTCGAATATCGACACCTTCACGTCTTTGAAAAAATACCGAGTTAAGTTCTATTCGAATGAACAAGTTGTTGGCTTTTCATCGAGCGCAACTTCTCCTTTTATAAGCGCAACTCCTCTAGATAACTCTGTACTCTTGAATCTGACAGGGCAGTTTCCTTGGATAAATTCACGCTATTTCATTTATCGAAAAGCACCAGGCGATATAGATTTTTCATTGTTGAATGAAACTACCATTCCGCAATACCTCGATACCGGATTGGTGAATAATGTGAATTACTGTTACAAGATATTAACGCTTGGTTCATACGGTGCGCCGAATGTTCCAGATTCTTTGTACAACTTGAGCCAAGAAATATGTGCAAGTCCATACGACTCCACGCCACCATGTCCTCCACTCATTTCACAAACCAACAATTGTGAGATTCCTTCCCTTCAAATTTCATGGTACAACATTGACCCTTCATGCGCAGAAGATGTTACAGCCTATAATATATATTACGCTCCAACTAATTCAAGTCCCTACGTCCTACTGGGAACTCTAAACGGCTCGAATAGCACTGAATTCGAATTCCTTCATCCAGAAGGATTACAAAGTATCGCCGGTTGTTTTTACATCACAGCGCTCGATTCATTGAATCTTTGGCCCGATGGAGAGTTCTACCAAAATGAGAGTGTGCCTTCTAATGTGGTTTGCATTGATAACTGCCCAACGTATGAACTACCGAATATTCTTACGCCTGATTTCGATGGACTGAACGACATACTTAAACCATTCCCATACCGATCAATAGATGGCATCGACTTGAAAATATACAACCGTTACGGCACCCTACTTTTCGAAACCACCGATCCTGATATTCTTTGGAATGCAACGGATCAGAATACACAAAATCTAGTCAGTGCCGGAACCTACTACTACACCCTCATGGTGAACACCATTCGTCTAGAAGGCATAGTGCCTGTTTTCCGCGAAGGGTATATTCAAATATTGAACGCCACACAGGCCTCTCCTCAACAATAAAATATGTTCACAGGAATTATTGAATCGCTTGGTAAAATTGTGAAGACTGAACGTGTTGGAAGCAACCTCGAGCTTTGGCTTTCTTGTGATTTCACACATGAATTGAAAGTTGACCAAAGCCTAGCGCACAACGGAATTTGTTTAACGGTAGTTGAAATTGTGAACGATACATATCGCGTTACAGCCATTGATGAAACCATTCAAAAAACAACCATCGGAAGTTGGATGGAAGGAAATATGGTAAATCTTGAAAGATGCGTTAAAGTTGGCGATCGATTAGACGGACACAACGTACAAGGCCATGTAGATGTCGTGGGGAAATGTATTTCCAGTATGGAAAACAACGGCAGTTGGAAATTCACTTTTGAATACACACCAAACGAACTCGGACATATCACTGTTCCGAAAGGAAGCATCTGTGTGAATGGCGTAAGTCTCACCGTTGTAGACAGTTCGAAAACATCTTTTTCAGTAGCCATCATTCCGTTTACCTACGAGCATACTACTTTTCAATTCATTGAAAATGGAACTTTAGTCAATTTAGAATTCGATATTATGGGGAAGTATGTGGCCGCGTATATGGCTGCACTATCTTCGTAACATGATATCTTCAGAACACGAAAAAAAACTATTTCTTCTCGACGCATACGCACTTATTTTCCGTGCTTATTACGCCTTCATCAGAACTCCGCGAATCAACAGTAAAGGGCTGAATACTGGAGCCATGTTCGGATTCACGAACACGCTTCTCGATATTTTAAATAACGAGAAACCTTCACACATTGCTGTCGTATTCGACGCACCAGAACAAACACTCAGAGAGATCGATTACGAAGCGTACAAAGCGAACAGATCTGAAACCCCGGAAGACATCAAACTTGCAGTTCCATACATCAAGAAAATCGTTGAAGCGTTCAATATTCCTATGCTCATTGCTCCAGGTTATGAAGCAGATGACATCATTGGAACACTCGTTAAAAAAGCCGAAGAAAAGGGATTTCACACATACATGATGACTCCCGATAAAGACTACGGTCAATTGGTGAGCGACAAGTCTTTCATCTACAAACCCGGCTACCAAGGCGGGAAAGCTGAGATTTTAGGCGAAGCAGAAGTCTGCGCGAAATTCAACATTCAACATGTTAGTCAGGTTATTGATTTGCTCGGTCTAATGGGCGATGCGGTAGACAACATTCCTGGAATACCTGGCATTGGAGAAAAAACAGCAGCTAAACTTTTAGCCGAATTCGGTAGTCTTGAAGGACTTCTTGCAAACACCGATAAACTGAAAGGAAAACAAAAGGAAAACGTTGAAAATTTCCGCGAGCAAGGCATTCTTTCAAAGAAACTCGCCACCATTATGCTCGACGCTCCTACTCCTCTCGATGAAGATGCGTTAAAGGTGAGCGAAATAAACAAAGATGCCATTCGTGAAGTTTTCGAAGAACTTGAATTTCGTCAGTTAATCAAACGTGTTTTAAACGAAGAAACACCGGCCCCTGCTAATGCTGCGAGCAACGCTCCTCACGATTTATTTTCATCTGCTGGCGAAGAAGTGATTGTTCCTTCCGCACCAAAAAACACCATTGAAAATACGGATCATGAATACTTCATGGCCACTTCCGAACAAGAACTTCAAACATTAATTTCAGAACTTCACCGCGCAACAACGTTTAGTTTCGATACTGAAACCTCTGACCTAGAGCCGCATTCAGCCTATCTCGTTGGACTTTCTTTCAGTACGAAAGCACATACCGGATGGTACGTTCCGATTTCTTCCAACTTCGAAGAAGCGAAAAAGCAATTGGAAATTTTCAATGAAATATTCTCAGACACTTCGAAAACACTTGTCGCGCAGAACTACAAGTTCGACTTCAAGATGATGAAGAAATATGGAATGAAGATTCAAAATAAAATCTTCGACACCATGCTTGCGCATTACGTCATTAATGCAGATGGAAAACATGGCATGGATGTGTTGAGTGAAAGTTATTTGAATTACAAACCTGTCTCTATTGAATCGTTGATTGGACCGAAAGGAAAAAATCAAAATTCAATGGCCCATCTTCCTGCTGAAAGCATAAAGGACTACGCAGCAGAAGATGCCGATGTAACGCTTCAACTCGCTGAAATTTTTCAACCTGAACTAGAAAAGCAAGGAACCACTTCCGTTCTAGAAAACATTGAAACGCCTCTCATTGAAGTGCTTGCGAATATGGAGTGGGAAGGTATTCGTGTTGACAAGGATTTCTTAAATGCATACAGTGTTGAACTTGGCAAAGAGCTCGATATCATCGAAGAAAAAATTACCGAGCTTGCAGGTGAAAAATTCAATCTCGATTCTCCAAAACAATTGGGAGTTATTCTTTTCGAGAAATTGAAAATTACCACTGAAATGAAGAAGACTAAAACCGGTCAATACAGCACCGGTGAAGATGTCCTTCAGCGTTATTTACACAACCACGAAATTGTTCCGCTCATTCTTGATTATCGTGAATTACGTAAATTGAAAAGCACTTACATCGATACACTTCCGAATATGATTAACCCAATCACCGGACGTGTACACACGAACTTTATGCAAGCGGTTGCAGCAACGGGAAGATTGAGCAGCAATCAACCGAATTTGCAAAACATTCCTATTCGTACCTCACGCGGAAAAGAAATCAGAAAAGCATTTGTTGCTCGCGACGAGAATCACGTCTTGGTAAGCGCCGATTACTCGCAAGTTGAGTTGCGCATTATTGCGGCATTGAGCGGAGATAAAAACATGATCGAAGCCTTTCAACAAGGTGAAGACATTCACAAAGCCACGGCTTCAAAGGTTTTCAATGTTCCGTTGGATGAAGTGACCAAAGACATGCGAAGCAAAGCGAAAGCGGTTAACTTCGGTATTATTTACGGACAAGGTCCTTTCGGATTGGCTCAACAACTGGGCATTTCAAGAACAGAAGCGAAGAACATCATTGAAGCGTATTACACGCAATTCGCGGCACTAAAAACCTACCAGCACCAAGCAGTGGAAGATTGCCGCTCAAGAGGATTCGTTGAAACCGTGCTCGGACGTAGACGCTTCCTTCCAGATATCAACTCTTCAAACGCCATCTCAAGAAGCTTCGCAGAGCGAAATGCCGTGAATGCACCCATTCAAGGATCGGCAGCAGACGTCATTAAAGTAGCCATGGCTAAAATTCAATCGGCATTGAAGCATGCGAATTTAAAAACAAGAATGGTACTTCAAGTTCACGATGAATTGCTCTTCGATACACCAAAAGAAGAACTAGAGCAAGTGTTCGCTCTCGTTAAACATGAAATGGAGAACGCAGTTAAACTCGCAGTGCCTCTCGACGTTGAAATACAAGCCGGAAATAACTGGCTTGAGGCGCACTAATACAATTTTTTGCTTTAAATTGTAACTATATTAGCAAACATCCGTAAGGAAGTTCACACATTCATTCTATTGAACATGATTAAAAAATACCTCTCCCTCACTGCAATCGTCAGTGTGTGCATTGGCTCCGCTGCTTTGGTAGCTTGCGGTGGAAGCGCAAACAAAGCTGAAAACAAGGCTCCCCTTGAATCAGGCGCAAGCGAATTAACAAACAAAGACGAATTCTTCAAAGACCGCGAGCAAGCACTGAAGCAAATCTTCTTCAGTATTCCGGCTCCTATTGAAATGGCCGACATGATTAAAGATGCTGGATTCAGCTTCGACAAAGTCATGTTAAACTCGGTAGATAAAGTTTCAAAATACGTAGACGAAGAAAATCGCGCGATCAACCTCGGTATCTACGCTGCAGACTTAAGCTACAGCACAGTGTTCGAGCAAAAACAAGAATCTGTAAATTACCTCGCGGCTTCAAAAACGTTAGCCAATGCCTTGGGAATTGAAGGCGCATTGGATGAAGATTTCATGGAACGCGTTCAAAAAAATCAGAACAACAAAGACTCTCTTTTAAGTTACGTTACGCTTTCTTATCAAAACGTGAACGCATATTTGAAAGAAGGAAAGCGCACCGACGTTAGCGCACTCATTGTATCTGGCGCATGGGTAGAAACGCTTTATTTATCTACTCAATATGCAGGTAAAAAAGGTGAGAAGGCAATGAAGCAACGTGTTGCGGAACAAACGTATTCATTAGACCAATTGGTAAGCTACTTGAATTTATTTGCAACCAGCGATCGCGTTAACCGAATGAAAGAGGATTTGACTAAACTTCAAAATATCTACAAAGAAGTAGTTGTAGTGAGAGGTGAAACCTCAGTAGAAAAAGACAGCAACGGTGCAACAACCATTGGAAGCACAGAGACGGTGACGATGAGCGATGCAACACTTGCTAAAATAGCTGCTGAAGCTGCTGTCATTCGTAACAAATACATTCAATAAAAAATTCAGAAGATATCATGAAAGCATATAAAATTCTCCTGTTCCTCTTGGTCTTTGTACCTGTGTTTGCCTCTGCACAATGTAAGCCCTTCACGAAGAATAAAGTTCTACCAAAATTAAATGGATACGTTCAAAACGATAGCTACAACTCGGCGCAAATGGCTCCTGGTGAAGATGCCGAAATAATGGTGACTTTCTTTGGTGGACGTGACTATCGCTTGTTAGTTGTTGCTCACCCCATCCTTGGCGATGTTGAGTTCACTGTAAGCGATATCAACGGTAAGCAGATTTACACCAACAAAGGCGCTCAAGACAAAGAGGCTTTTGAATTCAAAATGAAAAACACACAACAACTTGTTGTGAGGGTTAAAGTTCCTGAACAAAAAGATGCCGTAGTTCAGCACATCGGCTGCATTAGCATCGTTTCGGGATTCAAACAGTAAACGAATTAACTTCAAGTAAAAAGCCGCTTAATTGCGGCTTTTTTATTTTTAAAAGGAAGGGTTAATTGTCACCCGAATGTTCTTTTTCCTAGAATCCATCTTCTTCCAAAACCAATTGTTGATGTAATAAGAAGCGAAGGCACTAGCGCTTCCTACCATTGCACCTGCCAAAATATCTGTTGGATAATGAACGCCCAAATACAAACGCGAGTAACCAATTCCGCATGCATAAACGTAAGCAGGAACCGCTACATACCATTTCGGTTTAGCCAACACGCAACTTGTTGCCCACTGAAAAGCCGCACTCGCATGTCCCGAAGGAAAAGACATACTTTCTGCATGTGTCTTCTTATAAATCAAACTACTGTGAGAAGTAAATGGCCTTTCGCGGGCTATGCCGTATTTCAAAGAAATAGTAAGAAATCCATTCAGTGCAAATCCCCCTAACATGCCAACAAACTGACGCTTTACGAATTCGTCCTTTTTCAAAACACCTGTGGCTCCAACCAATAAAGGCGTGCCAAGTGTTACGTATGACATACTGTTCGTGTATACCTCCCAAAAGCGATCAGATTTTTCAGGACCTCCGTTAATCTTTGCTAAGAGATTTAAATCCCATGCAGCTTGACCATTCGACCTAAAACAAAAAAGCACCAAGAGCAAAAGGAGCGCTTGGTGCTTTATATGAAATTGTTGCATTAATTCTCTGGTTTCACACTCGCAGAAAGATACTCTCTGTTCATGCGGGCTATGTTTTCAATGCTAATGCTCTTCGGACATTGAACTTCGCAAGCGCCGATGTTGCTGCAATTTCCAAATCCTTCTGCATCCATTTGTTTCACCATATTCAATACACGCTCTTTGCGCTCTGGATGTCCTTGCGGTAACAAAGCGAACTGAGAAACTTTCGCACTCACGAACAACATGGCTGAACTGTTCGGACAAGTTGCTACGCAAGCACCACATCCAATACACGTTGCCGCATCAAAAGCCTTATCTGCATCCTCTTTCGGAATAGGAATCGCATTCGCGTCCATGGTTCTTCCAGAAGTATTTACAGAGACGAATCCTCCCGATTGAATAATGCGATCGAACGCTGCGCGGTCTACCATTAAGTCTTTCACCACTGGGAAACCTTCAGCTCTCCACGGTTCAATATAAATGGTATCACCGTCCTTGAAAGAACGCATGTGCAATTGACAAGTGGTTACACCACGGTTTGGACCGTGTGCTTCACCGTTAATGAACATACTGCACATTCCACAAATACCTTCACGGCAGTCGTGGTCAAACGCAATAGCATCTTCGCCCTTGCGAATAATTTGCTCATTCAACATGTCAATCATTTCCAAGAAAGACATATCCGGAGATACACCGCCCAATTGGTAGGTCTCCATTTTTCCAGCAGCAGTGCTGTTGGACTGACGCCAAACTTTTAGCGTAAGGTTCATGTTTCCGTTGCTCATCTTATTTGTATGATCGTTGTTGAACTTTGATGTTTTCGTAAATCAACTCCTCTTTATTGAGTTTAGGCGCAGAGGGATCTCCTGTAAATTCCCAAGCGGCCACATAGCTGTATTGGTCATCTAAACGCAACGCTTCTCCCTCTTCTGTTTGGTGCTCTTCTCTGAAGTGACCTCCGCAAGATTCATTTCTATCCAATGCATCGAGACACATCAGCTCTCCAAGTTCTATAAAATCAGCAACACGGGTGGCCTTTTCAAGCTCTGTGTTCACACCAACCATTCCGCCTGGAACCTTTACGTTTTTATAGAAATCTTCGCGAATCTTTTTGATTTCTGAAATAGCAAATTCAAGACCTTGTTTGTTTCTTGCCATTCCGCAATAGTCCCAAATAATCTTACCCAATTTCTTGTGGTAAGTGTCTACTGTCTCTGTTCCTGTAGTCTTGAAAAACGCTTCTAAACGCTCTTTAACAGCTTTCTCTGCTTCGTGAAACTCAGGAGTGTCGGTTGAAATTGCACCCGTGCTAATCTCATCTGCCAAATAATTTCCAATGGTATATGGAAGCACGAAGTAACCATCTGCTAGACCCTGCATTAACGCCGATGCTCCCAAACGGTTTGCACCATGATCACTGAAGTTCGCCTCACCGGCTGCGTAGCAACCTTTAACAGTTGTCATTAATTCATAGTCAACCCAAAGACCACCCATCGTGTAGTGAACGGCCGGATAAATCATCATTGGCGTCTTGTATGGATTTTCAGCAACAATTTGCTCGTACATCTGGAACAAGTTACCATACTTCGCTTCTACCACCTTCGTTCCTAACTCGCGAATTTTATCTTCCGAAGCATTTTGAATACCTTGAACTGTAGCCGCTGTTTTTCCGTAACGCATAATTGCCGCTGCGAAATCTAGATAAACAGCTTCTCCTGTAGCATTCACTCCAAATCCAGCATCACAACGCTCTTTTGCTGCGCGTGATGCAACATCTCTAGGAACCAAGTTTCCGAAAGCAGGGTAACGACGCTCTAGGTAATAATCACGACGTTCTTCTGGAAGGTCGGTTGGTTTTAATTTTTTCGCGCGAATAGCTTCCGCATCTTCCTTGTGAAGGGGAACCCAAATACGTCCATCATTACGCAACGACTCTGACATCAATGTCAATTTAGACTGATGGTCACCACTAACTGGAATACATGTTGGGTGAATTTGTGTAAAACAAGCATTCGCAAATGCAGCACCTCTGCGGTGGGCGCGCCATGCAGCTGTTACATTCGACCCCATTGCGTTTGTTGAAAGGAAAAATACGTTACCATACCCACCTGTGCACAACACAACCGCATGACCACTGTGACTTTCAATTTCACCCGTAATCATGTTACGTGCTATAATTCCTCTCGCTTTTCCGTCTACAACAACTAAATCCATCATTTCATGACGGTTGTACAACTTCACACTTCCCTTACCAATCTGACGGCTTAATGCTGAATACGCACCCAACAAAAGTTGCTGACCTGTTTGGCCCTTGGCATAAAACGTACGAGACACCTGTGTTCCACCGAATGAACGGTTGTCTAACAATCCGCCGTAATCGCGAGCAAAAGGGACACCCTGAGCAACACACTGATCTATGATGCTTGTGCTTACCTCAGCCAAACGATGAACATTAGCCTCTCTTGAGCGATAGTCACCACCTTTAATGGTGTCATAGAACAAACGATAGGTGCTATCACCGTCGTTCATGTAATTCTTGGCCGCGTTAATACCACCTTGCGCAGCAATGGAGTGCGCACGACGGGGGCTATCTTGAAAACAAAACGCTTTCACTTTGTAACCCATTTCCGCTAAAGAAGCTGCTGCAGAAGAACCGGCCAAACCGGTTCCAACAACAATAACCTCAATGTTTCTCTTGTTCGAAGGATTCACCAAACGAACTGAACTTTTATACTTTGTCCACTTTTGATCAAGTGGCCCTTCTGGAATTTTAGCGTCTAACTTCATTGGAAGTAATTTTTAATCCGAATTATTTAACCCAACCGAGGTACATCGCAACTGGCATAGATGCGAACAATACTGAAATCACAACTGAAAATACAGAACCTGCTAATTCAATAGTACTTGAATACTTTCTGTGGTTCAAGCCTAAAGACTGAAACGCACTTTTGAATCCATGAAATAAGTGCCAGAACAGTGAAAAACATCCAAGCAAATAAATAACTACAGCAAAAGGATTCTTGAACACCAACACCATTTCAGCGAATAAATTCTCGTGCATGACACCGTCAATTTTGACATGTGTTGGTTGAACTGTCAACTCTGTAATTCGAGTCTTCAACCAAAAGTCTTTCAGGTGAATAACCAAGAAAATTAGAATCAATGTGCCCAACAATGCCATGCTTCTCGAGTACCATGTGCTGCTTGCCGAAGGCTTGTTGTAAGCGTACTTTATTGGTCGAGCTTTGCGGTTCTGAAAATAAAGCATCAGACCATCTACAATGTGCAGGATTAGACCGGCGAACAAACCAATTTCCATCGTTCGGATAATTAGGTTGGTACCCATGAAATGACCCCATTCGTTGAAGGTTTGCCCTCCATCGTTGAAGAAAATCATGGCGTTAATACCTGCGTGAACGACTAAAAATGAAATTAGGAAGAGACCGGTGGCGGCCATCCAAAATTTCTTGACTAGTGATGATGTAAAAAGACCCATATTGGTTTTTGTTTTGCTGTGCGAAAATACAATCATAAAAGGTTATACAAGCGACAAAATAATTTAGAATTTATTCAAATAATTTCATTTACATGAATTGAACCCTAATAGATGAATAAACGAAAAGGGCTGTCCGAAGACAGCCCTTTTCGTTTCTAATTCAAAATGAATTATAATCCGCTGCGTAAGAAACCAGAGATAGACAAATCTTTATCTACTGATTTCACGTATTGACCAACAGTTAATTTGCTGTCTTTAATGAATTCTTGATTCACCAAAGTAGTTTCTTTAAACCATTTGTTCAAACGACCCATTGCAATTTTCTCAGCCATATCCGCAGGTTTACCTTCGTTGATAGCCAATTCTTTTCCAATTTCGATTTCTTTTTGCTTCAATTCTTCTGGAACTGAAGACTCATCCAATGCTACTGGGGCCATTGCCGCAGTTTGCATTGCAACATCTTTCGCTACATCTGCAGAAGTTTCTTTGTTGAAACCTACGATAGACGCCAATTTGTTACCTGGATGATTGTAGCAATAAACGAATCCAGCGTTGATTTGTGACGCTGTCGACAAATCAATTTTCTCTCCGATTTTACCAATCTCTTCAGTAATTTTTTCTTCAATAGTTAGAGAAGTGCCTGGGAAGGTTAATGCTTTAACCGCTTCTGGGCTGTTCGCATTGTTTGCGATAGCAGCATCCAAAATACTCGTTGCGAAGCTTACGAAACCTTCGTTCTTCGCTACGAAATCAGTTTCGCAGTTCAGAACAATAATGTATCCGCTCGTGTTGTCTGCACTCGATTTAGCTAAAACAACTCCTTCTGTTGCGTCGCGGTCTCCACGGCTTGCAGCCACTTTCTGACCTTTCTTACGAAGCAATTCTACTGCTTTTTCGAAGTCACCTTCCGCTTCGGTAAGGGCTTTCTTGCAATCCATCATACCCGCACCAGTCATGGTACGTAGTTTATTTACATCTGCTGCTGTAATATTCATGATTCAATAAATTAATTCGTTAAAAATTAAGCCTTCGGGGTGCGCTTGCGAGTAGCCGGCTTTCTGTCTTCTTTCTTTTCAGCTGTTTCCGGAATTTCTTCTCCCTTGTCTTTGTCTGTTTTGCGTTCAGCCAAACCAGCAGCAATTGCTTCGATAGCAACGTCTAATATTTTACTGATAGACTTTGTAGCATCGTCATTTGCTGGGATAGCGAAATCGATTTTACGAGGATCGCTGTTGGTATCAACCATTGCGAACACTGGAATACCAAGACGCTTTGCTTCTGCAACGGCGATATGTTCTTTCATTACATCGATAACAAATAAAGCGGCTGGAACACGGTTCATATCTGCAATAGAACCTAGGTTCTTACGCATTTTTGTAACAGTACGTGTCATTTGAAGACGCTCTCTCTTGCTCATGGTAGCAGCAGTTCCGTCAGCTTCCATTTTCTCAATAGAAGTCATTTTACGAACCGCCTTACGAATGGTAACGAAGTTCGTTAACATTCCACCTGGCCAACGCTCTACTACGAAAGGCATGCCTATTGCACTTACTTTCTCAGCAACGATGTCTTTAGCTTGTTTTTTGGTAGCAACGAAAAGGATTTTCTTGCCTGATTTTGCAATTTGAGTCATTGCGCTGCAAGCTTCATCAAGCTTTACAATCGTCTTGTTCAAATCAATAATATGAATCCCTTTTTTCTCTCCGAAGATATACGGATCCATGTTTGGATTCCATTTGCGGCTAAGGTGTCCGAAGTGTACTCCGGCATCTAGCAATTCATCAAAAGTAACTTTTGCCATTTTTTATTTTATTCTTGTTTACGTTCTCTAAAAATCAACTCCAAAGTAGCCATATCGAAATATGAGTCTTTGGAGTTTGGATGCTAAACAAGCCCGATAAAGCTTTCCAAAAATCTCTTGGCGATTAACGCTTAGAGAATTGGAAGCGAGCACGAGCCTTACGTTGACCGAATTTCTTACGTTCAACCATACGCGGATCACGAGTGGTAAGACCTTCAGCTTTCAAAGCTGGCTTCCAATCGGGATTAAGTTCAATTAATGCTTTGCTAATAGCTAAACGAACAGCTTCTGCCTGCCCGGTGATTCCTCCACCGTCAATGTTCGCTTTGAAATCATACTTCCCTTCATTCCCAGTAAGAATGAAAGGTTGGTTAACGCGGTACTGAAGTACTAGCGTTGGAAAATAATTTGCGTAATCTTTTCCATTGATTTCAAATTTTCCTGTTCCTTCTGAAAGGTAAACACGAGCTACTGCGGTCTTACGACGACCTGAAGTATTGGTATATTGCGTAGTTGCCATTGACTAAATTATCCTTTTAAAGTATAAACTGTTGGTTGTTGAGCGTTTTGCTCGTGATTCGCTCCTGCATAAACATACAAGTTTCTAAACACTTCACGACCTAAACGATTTTTTGGAAGCATTCCGCGAATAGCCATCTCAATCATAGCTGTTGGGTGCTTTGCCATCATTTCCTTTGGACTCGCGAAACGCTGACCACCAGGATAGCCTGTGTAACGGATGTAAACCTTCTCGTCCCACTTCTTTCCAGTAAGTGCTACTTTCTCTGCGTTTACAACTATTACATAGTCTCCGCAATCCGCGTGAGGTGTAAACAATGGCTTGTGCTTTCCACGAAGTACAGATGCTACTTCACTGGCCAAGCGACCAAGATTCTTACCTTCTGCATCTACAATCAACCACTGCTTGTTTGCAGATTCCTTGTTTGCCGATGGTGTTTTGTAACTCAACGTATCCATTTTTCTCTATTCTTAAAGTCAGTTCCCTAAAATTTGGGGGTGCGAAAATACAATCTTTTTTCTTATCTGCAAACACTTTTCAACATTTCTTTCATGAAAACATTAAATTTTCAAGATTCAAGACGTTCAAAGTGCTTTTAGATGATCAACAGCGCATCTCCGTAACAAAAGAAACGATACTTCTTCTTTATTGCTTCTTTGTACGCCTCCATCACAAAATCATATCCCCCAAATGCCGTCGACATCATCAACAAAACGCTCTGAGGCTCATGAAAATTAGTAATTAAGCTGTCTGCTATTTGAAAATCATATGGAGGGAAAATAAACTTACTTGCCCATCCGTCAAATGCCTTCAATGTATTGTTTGTACCAACACTGCTCTCAAAAGCACGTAATGTCGTTGTGCCAACCGCACAAACACGCTTCCCGTTCGCACGAGCCTCATTCACAATATCTGCAGTGGCCTGCGGAATAATCAATTGCTCGCTATCTGTTTTGTGCTTCGTTAAGTCTTCCACTTCAACTGTTCTAAACGTACCCAAACCTATGTGAAGCGTTAGTTCCGCCATATGAATTCCTGCAATTTCCAAACGCTTTGAAAGCTGCTTCGAAAAATGTAGTCCAGCGGTTGGGGCTGCTACTGCACCTTCATATTTCGCATAAATCGTTTGATAACGTTCAGCATCTTCTGGTTCAACCGGACGTTCGATATATTTTGGAAGGGGTGTTTCGCCTAAGCTGTAAACCAATTTCTTGAAATCTTCATGAGGACCGTCGTATAAGAAACGTAGGGTTCTTCCGCGTGAAGTAGTATTATCTATTACTTCAGCCACCAACTCGTCGTTCGGACCGAAATACAATTTATTTCCAATACGAATTTTACGCGCAGGGTCAACCACCGTATCCCAAAGCAAACTTTTGTCGTTCAATTCACGCAACAAGAAAACCTCGATCATTGAACCCGTCTTCTCTTTGTTGCCATACATGCGTGCAGGGAATACCTTGGTATTGTTGTTTACCATAACATCGCCTTCACTGAAATAATCCAGCACATCACGAAATTTCTTGTGCTCAATCTTTCCTGTCTTACGATCCAACACCATTAATTTGGCGTCGTCGCGATGGGGTAACGGATGCTGAGCTATTAATTCTTTAGGCAATTCGTATTTGAATTGACCCAATTTCATTGTTGAAATCAAGGTGTAATTATTTTTAGTAGGGGGCGAAAGTACGAAATCAAAAAGCCTTTGTAAAGACCTTTTTCACTGACTCAGAACTAAAGTGCTCATTAACAGCATTGTAGTTAGGATAAAATAACTTCACCCAGTCCATTGGAGTCTTTGCGTCTTCCACTCGAAACGGAAAACTCTCGGTTCTTCGCAATGCGCTTAAGTACCCACCAACGCCCAATCTTTGACCAAAATCGTTCGCAATGGAGCGGATATATGTTCCTTTCGAACAGCGAATTAGGAAAGAGGCTTCCTTCCCATCAAAATCACTCAATTCGAAAGAATCAATGGAAATCAAGTTCTCTCGCATCTTCACGTCCTCATTCTTTCTGGCCATCTCATAGGCACGCACACCATCTATCTGCTTCGCACTATAAACGGGCGGCATTTGAAGTTGCTCTCCAATGAACGTCTTCGCAACCTCTTCTAATTTCTCGAGGGTTAAATGTTCTGTGGATTGAAAATTCTCGGGCAATGTCTCTTTATCGAAACTCGGGGTGGTAGCGCCCAAAACAATTTTCCCGGTATACTCCTTTGTCCCTCCTTGAATTTCAGAAATAGCCTTTGTCATCTTCCCCGTGCAGACGATCAAGAGTCCGGTTGCCAATGGATCTAGCGTTCCAGCGTGTCCGATTTTAAATTTCGGGAACTTCCCCTCGCTTCGGAGAATCCACTTCAGCTTTCCCACCACATCGAAACTTGTCCAATTGAGCGGTTTATCGACCAACAAGATTTTTCCATCGAGCAATTCCTCGGCGTGTGAAATCGTGCAGTGTTTCAAAAAATCACTCATGCCTCTTGCTGCATTAATTCTTTAGCGGTTTGAAGCGCAGCGGCACCCGCTTGATCGCCTCCTAACATGTGCGCCAACTCCTTTTCGCGTTCCGACATACTTAGCTCTTGCAAATCGCTCACTGTCGTCTCTCCTTCCACTCGTTTTGTCACTCTAAAATGTTGATGGGCCTTCGACGCTATTTGCGGCAAATGCGTAATCACCAACAGTTGGGCAGAAGCCGACATTTCACGCAGCAAAGCCGCAATGCGATTTCCTGTTTCTCCACCTACTCCCTGATCTATTTCATCTAAAATCAAAACGGGCATTTCATTCAAATGTGCAGTCGCCGCTTTTATGGCCAACATTACCCTCGAAATCTCTCCGCCTGATGCAACGGATTTTATGTCTTCAAAAGGCTGACCTTTGTTCGCGGAAAAAGCGAAGCGCAAATTCTCAGCTCCATATAAATGCAATTCCGAAGTTCCTGTCACTTCAATTTGGAATTGCGCATGAGTCAGATTCAATTTATTCAAGGAAGAAGAAATCGCCTTCTCAGCTTCTTTCACGCCCTTCATGCGCAAATGAGACAACTTCGTTGCCATTTCTTTACACTGTTGCTCCAGCTGAACAACTTCCAATTCTTTATTCTGAATTGAAGTTTCCAACGTCTCGGTCAACTGAGCGTCCTGCTCTAATTTCAACTTCAATTCATTCAAAGCGTCAATGCTATTCACATTGTGCTTGCGGAACATCTTGAAGACATAACTCAAGCGCTCCTCAATTGCCGCAGCACGTTCCGGATCCATCGTTACCGAATCTGAAAAACGCTGCAAGTCAATGTCCACTTCGCGAAGCTCTGCAATCACAGATTCCAACTGCGAAGAAAACTCTTGCAGTTTCGCATGACCTCCTTCCCACTTCATCAATTGCTGCTTCGCAATTTTCAATTGCTGAAGCACATTGCTGTCGCCTTCGCTCAACAGATTGGAAACAGAATGCAACGACTCCAATAGTTCTCCCGAATTCTGTTGAAGGTTCAACTCGCTCTCCATTTCTGCAACGTCGTACGTACTAAAATCTTCTTGAGACAATTCATTCAATTGAAACAAACGATAGTCCTCTGTTGCCTTTTCCTTATTCAATTGAATACGCAAATTCTCTAATTCTTCTTGGGTCTGACGCCACTTCAAAAAACTTGTTTTGTATGACATCCAAACTTCCTTCGACTTCGAAAATGCATCCACCATTTCATATCGAAAAGCCTTTCTAAACAGCAAAGCATTTTCATGCTGCGAATGCAAATCAACTACCTGCTCGGTAAATTGCTTCAACACCGTTAACGTCACCGGCGTGTCGTTAATGAATGCTCTGCTTTTCCCTTTGTTGTTTACTTCTCTTCGAACAACAGTCTCTTCAGAAAAATCTAAATCATGCTCTTGGAAAAAAGAATCAAATCGTGACTTCGAAATAGCGAAAACCGCCTCGACAGTGCATTTCTCTTGGCCCACACGAATGCTTTTCACGTCTGAACGATCGCCCAGAAGTAAAGCAAAGGCATCCAATAAAATCGATTTTCCACTTCCGGTTTCACCAGTAATGGCAACGAAACCCTTGTTGAAGTTCACGTGCAGTGATTCAATAAGAACGTAGTTACGAATATGAAGCGATTTCAGCATGAAGCGAATTTACTGCTATGCCCTATTTAATGACGAAAAAAGTTATGCCTATTTCTGTAAAATACGATCGTATTTTGCAATATTCCCGGGGTCTAAACGCTTACATAATTCAGCGATTGGTGCTTTCTTCTCTTCCGGTAAAGGACTGAATATACTCACTATTTCGTCGGCCTTGGCGTAATAAAATACCTGCATATTGTACGAAGATGGCTTAATTTTATGAATATCGTTCAGGCCGTTTAGAGCGTCAATAATATTTTGTGTCGCTGTAGCTCGTTCCGTATACATTTTGTCTAATCCCTTTCTATGGTAATTGTAACTTAACTCTCTCAGAGGGTTGAAGGTTTCAGTGAGTATGTTTTCTATTAACCAGTATCTATTCTGCTGACCTTTCTCCCCACTAGACCTCCACCCCGGCTCAGGCGCATTTTGAGCGTTTATAACAATGGTTTGACAAAGCAAAAAATAATCAGTCCCACCCTCAAGGGCGAACGAATCGTAATCACTCCCAATCATATAAAGCGCATAAAAAGCAAGCACACTGCTCAGGTTGTCGCGGTGCTGATCTGGAGACCACTGCAATTGCGTATTTTCTTGGAATTGAAAACGGAAACTGCGGTCATTAATGGAGACAAGAGGAGTTTTATAATCTGAATTATACACTGGGCGGCTGGAACCTATTTGAATGGTTCCCTCGAAGTCACGCTGACTTTCTTGTTTTTCAATTGTAATTTGAATGGTGCACGGAATGCGTTCTTCTTGCTGCCACTGATCTTTCGACCATTTCCTTCCATTCAAGAATTCTTCAATGGCTCGCTCCATCGTTTGAAAAACTTCCGGGCCGGAAATCATGATTCGTGGCGGAATAATTTTCACATCACAATTCAACTCTTGAGCAAATGCAGAGAATGGAAGGCAGAATAAAACGAAGTATGCTATGCTTTTTTTCATTGAAAGAGGTCGGCTATTTCGTTGGAAATAATTTGTGCAATTTCCGATTTCGATTTTAAAGATATTTCTTTTTTACTTCCGTTGGAATGAAAAAGAGTAACCGCATTGTTGTCTGACCCAAAATGTACACCCTCGGTCTTGAGTGAATTCAGCACAAGCATATCGGCATTTTTTCGTTGCAGTTTTGAAAGCGCATGCGCCTCTTCATTCTCTGTTTCCAATGCAAAGCAAATCAATTTTTGATTCGTGTTTTTACTCTTACCCATGGCCGCTGCTATATCTTCTGTTTCTTCCAAGCGCAGCTCTAACGGTGAATGTTTCTTTTTTATTTTCTCAGTGCTCACATGAGCAGGACGATAGTCTGCAACAGCTGCCGCAAGAACAGCTATATCGGCATTTTGAAAAATATGAGTACACGCCTCGAACATTTCTCTAGCGCTTTCCACACGAATAATTTTTATTCCGTCTGGAATACTTTCGTGAACAGGACCTAAAACTAAAGTAACATCTGCTCCTTGGGTTCGAAGGGCCTGCGCAATAGCAATACCCATTTTTCCACTTGATCTGTTTCCAATAAAGCGGACAGGATCTATTGCTTCATATGTAGGGCCAGCATTCACCATGGCACGGAGTCCTTTCAATCGTTGATTCGGATTGAAGAATGAAACTACAGCGTTTACTATCTCTTCGGGTTCAGAAAGTCTTCCTTTACCAATTAACCCACTTGCCAATTCACCATATCCGGGAGCAAGAACGGTGCAGCCCATTTCAGCAATACGTTTCAAGTTGTCTTGCGTACCTGCATGTTCCATCATATCGTGATCCATTGCCGGAGCAAAAAACAAAGGACATTGGGCACTCATGAGAACTGCTAACAAATACGAATCGCACATACCGGCAGCATACTTTGCAAGCGTGTTCGCCGTGCAGGGTGCGATAAGAATAAGATCTGCCCAAAGAGCCATTTCAACGTGATTGTTCCAAACACCGTTCAATTCACTTTCAGTAAAATCAGAACAAACAGGATGTTTAGAAAGTGTGCTGAAAGAAAGTGGTTGAATAAAATCGTGAGCCGATTTACTCATGATAACTTTAACCTCTGCTCCCTCTTTTACTAAAAGACGCAACAAGAAGAGCGACTTATAGGCACTTATGGAACCGGTAACGGCGAGAACAATTTTTTTTCCTTTCAACACGGGGTAAACCTAATAAAAAAACCCCGAAAATTCGGGGTTTATTAGAACTGAGTTCAATATTATTTTTCTTCTTCTGGGTAACGGAAAAATACTTTCCCTTCCTCCAATTCTTGAATTGCAATGCTATGCGCCTTTGGAAGTCTTTCGTAGTGACGAGAGATTTCAATTTGCTCACGGTTCTCGAAAACTTCTTCCAAGTTGTCTTGGTTGCTTCCAAACTCTTCCAACTTTTGGCTAAGTTCTTCTTTCATTTCGCGAGAAATTTGAGCAGTACGCTTCGTAAGTAGTACAACTGTTTCGAATAGGTTTCCATCAACCTTTTCATAAAGTTCGTTGGTATCGCGGGTAATCGTTGTCTTTGCCGCTGTAGAGTTTTTATAGTTGCTCATAATGTCTATTTAGAAGTTAATTTCGCTACCATTTTCTCACTCTTGAGATAGTACTCTTCAGCACTGTCTAAGAAAATACTTTTTGGAAAAGCGGATACAAAGGTAATATAAGATTCCATTGTTTCTCTATATCTATCCAATTTCTTTGTGTCTATACTGCCTTCAGCCAGTAAATACTTGCTTTGAATTACGAGTACCATGGCGCGTTCACGATAAGAAGACTGCGGATACTTCTTTAAGAACTCTTGAAGCCCGTTCACCGCGGCCTTGTACTTCATGGTTTGAACATACAGCTCGGCAATTTCAAAGTCTTTCTTTTCAATTTTGAAATTCAGGCTTTGAATCATTTTATTTGCAGAATCCCTCAAAGCACTTGCCGGGTATTGATCTAAAAAGTACTGTAATTCATCTACAGCAGTTTTAGAGTCTGTTTGGTCAAGTGTGTAGGACGGGGAAAGATTGTAGCTGCACAATGCAGCCATAAACAAACATTCTTCAGACTTGGGGCTAGAAGAAAAGGATTTTGCGTAGGATTTGAAGTAGTAATTACCCATGTAGTAATCCTTCAGGCAAAAATGAGTTTTCGCGAAATAGTAATATACTTCCTCGGATTGTTGCGTGCCGCGTGTTAAACCAATTAACTCCTCCAACATAGGAAGAGCTTTGTAACATTCGCCATCTTCGTAATAAGCTTTGGCATTTGCTAATTTCTTAACAGGATCAGTCTCCTTCAAGGCTTTACTGTAATCTGTACACCCCGAAAAAGCGGCTGAAAGTAAGAATAGGAAGGCAATTAGTCTTTTCATTTCCGCTGCAAAAATAGGGGTTTGATTGGAAGTAACGGCAAAAGAATCACAATCATCTGTTCACAAGATAATAATTCACAGGTTACATTAAGAAAATCGTTGTTATTTTTGTATTTCTAAAATTTTACGACTGTGGATATATTTGAAAAAATCAAGAACAACAGAGGACCACTTGGTCAGCACTCCAAAGAATCTCATGGCTACTTCACTTTTCCTAAACTAGAAGGCGATATTGGCGCTCATATGACTTTTCGTGGCAAACCTGTTTTGACATGGAGTTTAAATAATTACCTTGGTTTAGCAAATCATCCTGATGTTCGTAAAGCAGATGCAGAAGCGGCTGCAGAGTGGGGCATGGCATACCCAATGGGTGCTAGAATGATGTCTGGTCAAACCAAGTATCATGAGCAACTGGAGCAAGAACTTGCAGAGTTTATGCATAAAGAAGATGCCTTCTTGTTGAACTACGGCTACCAAGGCTGCATGTCGGCCATTGAGGCGTTGGTTGGAAGACACGATGTTATTGTTTACGACAGTGAAAGCCATGCATGCATGGTAGATGGTGTTCGTTTGCACCAAGGGAAGCGTTTCGTTTTCCAACACAACGATATGGCTAGTTTCGAGAAAATGTTAAATCAAGCCAAGCGTGTTACAGACCAAACCGGTGGAGGAATTTTGGTTATGACAGAAGGCGTATTCGGAATGGCTGGTGACCAAGGGAAAATAAAAGAGATTGCAGAATTTAAGAAAACTATTCCATTCCGTTTATTCGTAGATGATGCACACGGATTTGGATCAATAGGGAAAGACGGTCGTGGCGCAGGAGAGTTTCAAGGTGTTCAAGATCAAATCGATGTTTATTTCGGGACATTCGCGAAAGCCATGGCCACGGTGGGAGCATTTGTTGTGTCTGAAAGTCATGTCATAGAGTTTTTACGTTACAATATGCGTTCGCAAACATTCGCTAAATCTCTTCCTTTACCAATTGTAATTGGTGCATTGAAGAGATTAGACATGATTCGCACCATGCCAGAGCTACAAGACAATCTTTGGAATGTTGCTCGCGCGCTTCAGACCGGATTGAAGAAAGCCGGTTTCGATATCGGACACACCAATAGTGTTGTCACTCCTGTCTTTTTGAAAGGTTCTTTGGGCGAGGCCACTAATGTAACCGTTGAACTTCGCGAAACTTATGGAATCTTTTGTTCAATTGTGGTTTATCCGGTTGTTCCAAAAGATGTCATTATGTTAAGACTTATTCCAACTACTGTGCACACCTTAAAAGATGTTGAGTATACCATTGAATGCTTCTCGAAAGTACGCGAAAAGTTAGAAGCCGGAGAATACAAGGCAGATAAGATTGCGTCTTGGGGTTAATTTATTAAAATTAGTTTATCATGAAAAAATTCTACCACCTCACCTTCGCTCTTGGAACTGCGGGAATGTTATTTATTGCCGGAATACAATCAGACAACGGTAAGGCGGGGGCAACAGGTTCACCGGGTGAACAGACATGCAGCCAATCGAATTGTCATACAGGTACCGCTGATAATTCAATGGGCGGATCGGTAACCCTTTCTTCAGCTGATCTTGTAAATTGGGAATACACGCCAGGTCAAACCTATACATTAACAGCGACTGTATCTCAACAAGGAAGATCTTTATTTGGAATTGGCCTTGAGGCATTGTTGCCATCAGGTGCGAATGCTGGAAACCTTGTGCCCGGGACTGGTACCACAACTAAAAACGCAACCATCGCAGGAAACTCTAGAAAGAATATCGTGCACAACATGAATGCAGGTGCAACAGCTAATGCACATTCTTTTACCTTCACTTGGACTGCGCCGGCAACCGATGTTGGACCCATCACAATCTATTATGCAGGTAATGCAACCAACAACAATGGCACGAAAACTGGCGATTACATCTACAACGGATCACAAGTTGTTACCCCAGCGAGTGTAAACGTTCAAGAGCAAATCAACACTCCTTTCACCTTTTCGTTCTACCCAAATCCTGCAACGGAAAACATCACAGTGAACTATTCGCTTGAACAATCTACGAAGGTTACATATGCCATCTATGATTTAACTGGAAAGTTGGTGCAAACAGAATCGTCTAACCGTTTTCCAGGTGCTCAACAACAAAATGTGAATGTGAACAACCTTCAAGCTGGAACCTATTTGTTAAGCGTAAACGTTAACGGAAATGTGATCACAAAGAGATTTATTAAGAAGTAATACTTCCTAACCTGCATAAAAAAAGAGCACCGCGGTGCTCTTTTTCGTTCTCAAGAATATCTCTTTTTAGATGAACATCAACACAGGCTCTTCCAACATTGCCTTCAAGGTTTGTAGGAATGCCGATCCTGAGGCTCCGTCTACCACGCGGTGATCGCAGCTTAACGTCAACTTCATCGTGTGTCCAGGAACAACCGCTCCATTCTTCACAACAGGAACTTCACGAATAGCACCAACAGCAAGGATACAAGCGTCCGGTGGATTCACAATAGCAGTGAATTCTTCAATACCGAACATTCCTAAATTAGAAATGGTAAAGGTGTTTCCTTCCCAATCAGATGGCTGAAGTTTTTTGTTCTTTGCTTTATCTACGAATACTTTCACCTCTTGGTTGATTTGCGCCAGAGACTTAGTATCTGCAAATCTCACAACAGGAACCAACAATCCTTCATCTACAGCAACCGCAACACCCATGTGCACGTGGTGATTGTAACGAATGGTATCTCCTCTCCAAGATGAATTTACTTTCGGATGTTGCTTCAATGCCAATGAAGTGGCTTTGATAACCATATCATTGAAAGACACCTTCGATCCAGTCGCCGCATTCATTGCTGCACGCGCTTCAACTGCTCTGCCCATGTCAATTTCCATCGTTAAATAGAAATGCGGAGCCGTGAATTTACTTTCAGCCAAACGACGTGCAATGGTCTTGCGCATTTGGGAAACATTCTCTTCCGTATATGACTCAACAGCATTTGCAGATTGAACTGAAGCACCTGCCATAAATGCGTCTATATCTCTTCTTACAATTCTTCCACCATCACCTGAACCAGGGATGTACTGAAGCGGCAATCCCTTGTCCTCGGCCAACTTTTTAGCCAATGGACTTACGCGCATACGACCGTCATTTACAGGCCTCGGTGCAGATGCAGGAACTGAAACAGGAGCCGTTGCTACTGGAGCAACTGGCTTTGGCGCTTCAACAACCGGCGCACTAGGCGCTGGTGCAGCTGCAACCGGAGCTTCTTCTTTCGCTACAGGAGCAGCGCCTTCGGCAGCAACGATAGCTGTTACATCTTCACCCGCTTCGCCGAATACGGCTAAAAGAGCGTCAACAGCTACGGTTTTTCCTTTCTCAACTCCGATATAGAGAAGAACTCCATCTACATATGATTCAAACTCCATAGTGGCTTTGTCGGTTTCAATTTCCGCCAACAACTCTCCACTCTTTACCTTATCTCCCACTTTCTTGTGCCACGCCGCAACGGTTCCTTCCGTCATGGTATCACTCAACTTGGGCATACGAACTATTTCAGCCATAATTTTTTTATTAGTCGATTACGTATGGGTAATCGTCGTGAGAATATACGTCTTTATAAATTTCTTCTTTTTCAGGAAGCGGTGAATTCTCTGCGAATTCTACCGACTCTAATACCACCGCTTTGATTTCTGCTTCTACCGCTTCAATCTCTTCTTCAGTCATCCATTTGTTGTCACGAATTTTTCGCAAAACGAAATCAATCGGATCCTTTTCAATATACTCTTGAACCTCTTCCTTCGTGCGGTACTTCTGAGGGTCGCTCATGCTGTGACCTTTGTAGCGATAGGTTTGAATGTCTAACAGTGTTGGACCTTCACCTGCTCTACCTCTTGCAACAGCTCGGTCGAATGCTTCAGCAACAGCCTCTGGATTCATTCCGTCTACAGATTCTGAAGGCATTTCGAAGCTAGCACCCAATGTTTTCAAATCTGTTACATTGGAAGTACGCTCAACAGAAGTTCCCATAGCATACTGGTTGTTTTCAATAACGAAAATGCATGGAATCTTCCAAGTCATTGCCATGTTGAACGTCTCGTACAGTGCGCCTTGTCTTGCTGCTCCATCTCCGAAAAAACAGACTGTAACATGATCCTCACCTCTGTATTGATCGGCAAAAGCAATACCTGCTCCCATTGGAATTTGAGCACCTACAATACCATGTCCACCAAATAAATTTCTTTCTTTATCGAACATGTGCATGGAGCCACCCTTTCCTTTCGAAAGTCCAGTCGCTTTGCCGTAAAGCTCCGCCATAACTCTATTCGGATCAGAACCCATTACTAGCGGATGAGCGTGATCTCGGTATGCTGTGATAACTTTGTCTGTTGGCTTAATAGCCTCCATCATTCCAGAAAGAATGGCCTCTTGTCCAATGTACAAATGACAGAATCCACCGAATTTTTGTTGAATATACAACTGACCGCACTTCTCTTCGAACTTGCGCATCAATAGCATTTCACGATACCATTTCAGGTAAGTTGCTTTGGTAAAGCGCTCTCCTGTTGCGGTAGAGGCTATTTTAGTTGACTTAGACACTGTTGCCATAATTTTTTGTTCCTTGCAAATATAGTTAGGAAGGCCTTGTACAAAAAGACTTCCTGTAAAAAGTGTACAATGTACACTATCTTATTGTAAAATATACTATATGGTTTTCTTGAATTGACTCAAGAAGCGCATATCGTTTTCAAAGAAATGTCTCAAATCATCTACACCGTATCTCAGCATAGCAATACGCTCGATTCCCATACCGAATGCGAACCCTGAATACTTCTCAGGATCAATTCCGGAAGCGGCCAAAACATTCGGGTCTACCATTCCGCATCCCATTATCTCTAACCATCCTGTTCCTTTCGTAATTCTATGGTCAGCTGGTGTTTCCAATCCCCAATACACGTCCATTTCAGCACTTGGCTCGGTGAATGGAAAGTATGAAGGTCTCAATCGGATCTTGGCTTTTCCAAAAAAGGCTTCGGTAAACATTTGTAACACTTGCTTCATATCGGCGAAAGAAACTCCTTCATCGATGTACAGTCCTTCAATCTGATGGAATTGACAATGTGCACGACTGGAAATAGCCTCGTTTCGGTAAACCCGTCCTGGCATAACAATACGAATGGGAGGTTTGGTGGTTTCCATTACTCGCACTTGCACACTGCTTGTATGTGTGCGCAAGACCGTATCTGGCTGACCTTCGACAAAAAAAGTATCTTGCATATCACGTGCAGGATGCTCTGGAGAGAAATTCAATCCTGAGAATACGTGCCAATCGTCTTCGATCTCTGGACCGTCTTCAACACTGAATCCCATACGTTCAAAAATGGAAAGAATCTCTTCACGCACCAACTGCAAAGGATGTCTACTTCCATGACTCCATTCACCATAAGGACGAGTGAAATCAGGAACTTCAACATTTCCTTTCTTTGCGCTGAACAAGGCTGAAGACTCATCTATTTTTTCTTGAACGGAAGATTTCAATCCGTTCATCACCACACCAACAGCCTTCTTCTCTTCATTGGGAATGGCTTTAAATGCCTCGAACAAATCGTTCAAGATGCCCTTCCTTCCCAAATACTTCACACGAAAGTTTTCTACTTCTTCAGCAGAGTTGAGTTGGGTTGAAGCAACCTCGAGTTTTAGTTGCTCAATTTGCTCAACTAAACTCACTTGATCACCTCCATTTTCATGGTAATGTCTTGCACCGGTCTGTCTCCAGCTCCTGTTGGCATTGAAAGAATTTTATCTAAAACATCTAAACCTTCAACCACCTCTCCGTAAACAGTGTAATCCATATCTAATTGAGCAGTTCCTCCAACGGTCTTGTAAAGCTCACGTTGCTCTGGAGTGTAAGCAAAATTTGGATTCTTCTGCTTTACGTATTGCTCTACTTGATTAATTTGTGCATCTGTCATTGGCTGACCTTGAGCAATGTAAAACTGACTTCCGCTTGAAGCTTTCGTGGGATTCGCGAAATCTCCTTGACGAGCAGCCGCTAAGGCTCCCTTTTTGTGAATGAAATTCGGATTAAATTCTGCCGGAACGGTATAGCCCGGACCACCCATGCCCAATTGCACTCCTGCTGCGGCACCACGGCTGTTCGGATCACCGCCCTGTGCCATGAATCCACGAATGCAGCGGTGAAATAGCAAATCATTGTAGAATCCAGATTCAACCAATTTAATAAAATTATCTCTGTGCTGTGGGGTCTCATCATAAAGACGAATAACCATATCGCCTAATGAAGTGCTTACCTTAATACGTGTGTTCGTGTGATCTGTTTGCATGTTGTTATTTGTTTGATTGTCTTTGTTTTCAATAGGTACAGGCTCTCCAATTGTTAAATTTGAGCTGCCGTTCTTAACAGGTTCTTGCGATTTACATCCTGCGGCGTTGAGGAATAAGAGGAAGGAAAAAATGGCAAACCCCCAAAAAGATAGACGTGAATTCATTTTTTTTTCTTTAATTTGTGTTACTTAACCGATTAACCGGCAGCAAAATTAAGCAAACGTATATGAAGGCTACACGATCTTTTCAAATTGTTTTAGGATTTTTATTTTTGGCGGTCTCTACGCTAACTTTCAGTTCTTGTGTAAAAGAAGAGCCTACCATTGCGGTAGTTCGTGTCATTGACGCAAATGGTGACCCTGTTCAAGGTGCTACTGTTCGTTTATATGGCTCTCCATCTCAAACACCTCCTCCGCCGAACGCTATAGCTTTGGATACAACTTTCATCACAGATGCTACAGGAACTGTGACAGTAGACTACTCTGAAGAGTATAAGTTGGGTCAAGCTGGTTTCGCTGTCTTAGACATTGAAGCATATAAAGGAGCGTTGTACGGTGTGGGTATCATTAAGATTGAAGAACAAGAAACCACTGAGGTTACAATCGAAATCTAATAGCAGTTATGCTTCGTTACCGAAGTATTTCATAATTGCCTTTTTTAATAGAACTTCCTGATCTCCCGGACTGAGCACCGGGAGATTTTCTTTTTTAGCAAAATGTGGCCACCCGTCCACATCTCTTCCTTCAAACTCATAATAACCATAGGGCTCAAGCAAAGTACAAACAGCGACATGCATGAGTTCCAACTTTTGGTCTTTTTTAAATTTCAAATCGAAAATTCCCAATTCCTGCAGACCTATTAAAAGGAGAATTGCGGAATAGTCTAGCTTTTCCCCAAAGTTCTTCGATGCCATTTCGAGTGTTTCTTGCCACTTCTTCTCAAACAAATAATCCATGTGCTGTGTGCTTCTAAAAAAAAAATTTTAATAAGATGTAACCTTTTTCGGCGAAGGTAGGTATACCCCAACATAACATACCACGTCATGAAAACTAAATTATTCACCCTAATCGCTCTCCTAGTTTTAACAACAAGTGCTTTCGCACAAACTACTTCTCAATTGTTAGATGCTCAGTTGAATGTTACAAAGAATAAGGCAGCAGCAAAGTACACCCGCACCATTACTAAAGTGGGAGAGTCTCTTTACCAAGCGCAAGTCAACTTCCAAACGGGTGAATTAATGATGACAGGAACATACTTAGATGAAGCGCTAACGATTCCTCAAGGTGAATTCGTTTACTTCTTCGCGAATGGAGTTAAAGAATCTCAGGGATTGTATGAAGCAGGACAACGCGTGGGTGCATGGCAACGTTGGAATTTCGACGGAGCTCAAAAACCAGATCGCTACTACCAAGAAGCCACAGCGTTGCTTTCGGCAAAATAAAAAAGAAGTTAACTTTAAGAAGGGAAAGGAAATGGAAAACTATTTCCTTTTTCTTTTTCCGTAAAAATTCAGACTGTGCATGGAAATTTCAATATCGAAAATCTCTTCCAAGGTTGCTTTAATGTTTTGAATGCGCGGATCGCAAAACTCAAACACCTCTCCCGTGTCTGTGAGAATAATATGATCGTGCTGCTGGTTCTGATATGCCTTTTCAAAATGCGCAATATTCTGCCCGAATTGATTCTTTCTCACGAGTGCACAATTCAACAACAACTCGATGGTGTTGTATAACGTTGCTCTAGACACACGGTATTTTTTGTTCTTCATACGAACGTACAAAGCTTCAATATCGAAATGGTCTTCAATCGTATAAATCTCAGCTAGAATAGCATATCGCTCAGGCGTCTTTCGATGCAAATGCTTCTCTAGGTAAGCCGTGAAGATTTCCTTTACCTTATCTTGAATATCTTGTTGAGACATGCGGCAAATGTACAACGTGAGATTTTCTCTTCCTTATAATATTTCTTCATTTCCACAATAGTCCTTTACTAACATTCGGTGGTTCACTATTTTGAAAACTGTGTTTTCAGAAAGAGCAATTCTTCGCTTACTTCGGAGAACCAAAAATTTACTGATTTACCTACCTCAAAAAAGTTCGAATAAGATGTCAGATTTGCTCAATTTCAACCTTCCAAAACACGAAGAAAACGCCATAATCAAAGTTGTTGGTGTTGGTGGTGGTGGCTCGAACGCCGTTAACTACATGTACAATAAAGGAATTAACGGCGTAGACTTCGTTGTGTGTAACACCGATGCACAAGCATTAGACAACAGTCCTATCTTGAATAAAATGCAATTAGGACACACACTAACGAAAGGTCGCGGAGCAGGCGCTCGTCCAGAGGTAGGACGTGATGCCGCGATGGAATCTATCGAAGAGATTCGCGCATTGTTCCATTCAGATTTGCAAATGGTTTTCGTTACTGCCGGAATGGGCGGTGGTACAGGAACAGGAGCTGCTCCTGTTATTGCTCAAGTAGCAAAAGAAATGGGAATCCTTACCGTGGGTATCGTAACCGTTCCTTTCGCTTTTGAGAACAAAAAGAGAACAGCTCAAGCAACTGCCGGTATTGAAGAAATGCGTAAGGCAGTTGATACACTTTTGATTATTCGCAACGATAAGTTGCGCGAACTATACGGTAACCTTTCGCTAAGTAACGCATTCAGTCACGCAGACGACGTGCTTTGCACAGCGGCTAAAAGCATTGCTGAATTAATTACCATTACCGGAATTGTTAACGTAGATATGAACGACGTTATAACGGTTATGCGTGGAAGCGGAGTGGCTATTATGGGTAGCGGAAGAGCAAACGGTGAAAATCAAGCTATACGCGCGGTTCAAATGGCTATGGAATCTCCACTGTTGAACGACGACGATATCACAGGTGCTTCACATATCTTGTTGAACATCACTTACGGAAACAACGAGTTGAAAATGGACGAAATCGGAGAAATCACCGATTTCATTCAAGAACTTGCGGGTCCGGAAGCAGATATCATCTGGGGATACGGTAAAGACGAACAATTGGGCGAAGACATTTGTGTGAACGTGATAGCAACCGGATTTGCTGCCAAAGAAATTGCAACACTTCTTCCGCTTAACGCAGTGAAAGAAGTGCCGGCTCCGACACCTGTATTCGTTCTAGGCGATGCCCCGGCGGCAGCTGTTGTTGAACCATCACCTGTTGTTGAAGAAAATCCGGTTTTCACACTAGACACTGCTCCTGTTGTTGAAGAAACTCCAATGACACCCGTTGCCGTAGTTGTTGAAGAAACTCCTGTAGTTGCTGAAACAGCTCCATTGAACGAGATGCCTGTTGCAGAAGTGACTGAAGAGCCTTTCAAATTGGTGATTGCAGATGAAATTGAATTGGAAATTGAAAATTCTTTCGAATCGAATCCAACCATTGAAGAACCCGTTAAGCAAGGAGCGTTATTCTCTTTTGAAGAGTATGAGAAAGCAGAATTAGCCGCTGAGGAAAGTGTGAAAATGGAATTGCAAGAACCTGAAATTCCAGAATTAAGCACATTTAAAATTCAAGAAAGCAACACCGCTGAAACGCCTGTTATTCCTAGTTTCGAAAGTATTCGTCAGACATCGGATCGTATGATTCCTGAAACACAAATGACTTTCAAACCGGAAGTAGTTGCAGAGAATCGCCCTCCACGCACCGAGCTAATGGCACGTAACAAAGAGCGCGAAGCGCGCATTCGCGAGTATACCATGCGCATGAAATCTCCGAACGGATTAAATGAATTGGAAAATGAGCCAGCTTTCCTCAGAAGAAAAGTAACCTTAGAAGAAGGGTCGCACTCAAGCGAAAATACAGTTTCTAGAACCCTTTCAAAAGAAGTAACTGACGAGAATGGACACACACGCATTGAATTGCGCACGAACAACCCGTTCTTACACGATAATGTAGACTGATCTTAACGAACAGTATTTCCCGATTCAACGGGACGTTCAGGGGAGAGCAACGAAAGCTCTCCCTTGTTGTTTTCAGCCATTAGTATCATACCTGCAGATTGAACTCCTTTGATTTCTCTTGGAGCTAAATTCGCTAGGTACAGCACTTGCTTTCCAACAACCTGTTCGGGTTCGTATGATTCTGCAATACCCGAAATTACGGTGCGCTCTTCGGTGCCGATTCGCAATTTCAATTGCAATAATTTCTTCGTCTTTGGGACACGTTGCGCTTCCAATACTTCAGCAATACGAAGATCCATGTTTTGGAAGTCTTCGAATGAAACATTCGGTTTAATCGATTCCATTTCAACTTCAGGTTGAACTTTAGATGCCTCTAATTTCGCAACTTGCTTCGCCACTTCCTCGTCTGTTATCTTTTGGAAAAGAATAGGCAACTCTCCTATCGCATGTCCAGCTGGAATCAATTGTGATATTTGAACATCATCCCACTTCACTCCTTCCCACTGCAAACCTGACTTTAATTTTTTCGCGGTGTACGGAAGGAATGGCTCTAACGCGATGGATAGTGCAGCAACCAACTGAATACATGCATTCAAGATACCTTCTGTTTTTTCCGGTTCGGTTTTTTGAAGTTTCCAAGGCTCTGTTTCTGTGAGAAGCTTGTTACCTATGCGAGCCAATTGAATTGCCAGGGCTTGAGCCTCGCGGAAGCGATACGCTTCAATCTTTTCACCAATCAAATTGAAGGCAGCCTGCGCTTCTTCAAATTGTGAAGAAGCATCGAACGAAGGGTTCGAAACCTTTCCACTATAATACTTGTGCGTTAACACGAAAACGCGATTCACGAAATTTCCAACGATATCCGCAAGCTCGTTATTCACGCGGTCCTTGAAATCGTTCCAAGTAAACTCACTGTCTTTTTGTTCAGGCATAATAGACGCCAAAACATAACGCATTTCATCTTGACGATTCGGAAAGTCTTCCAAATATTCATGCAACCAAACCGCCCAGTTTCTTGAAGTTGAAATTTTATCTCCTTCCAAATTCATGAACTCGTTGGCAGGCACATTCACTGGAAGGTTAAACCCACCGTGCGATTTCAATATGATTGGAAAGATGATGCAGTGAAAAACAATGTTGTCTTTCCCAATGAAATGAACCAATTCGGTTTCATCGTTCTTCCAATAGTCTTCCCAATTCTTTCCGTTCTTCTCGGCCCAAACTTTTGTGTTGGTGATGTAACCTATAGGCGCGTCGAGCCAAACATAAAGCACTTTTCCATCTTCACCCGGAACAGGAACACCCCAATCTAAATCGCGGGTCATGGCGCGTGCTTGAAGACCTCCATCGATCCAACTCAAGCACTGTCCAACTACATGAGACTTCCACTTCGAAGCATCGTGGTGTTGCTCTCCGTTGAGTTTTCCGTTTTCAATAAAATCTCGCACCCAATCGCTGTGGTGTTGCATAGGCAAATACCAATGCGTAGTTTCCTTCAACACAGGCGTGCTTCCACTTAATGTGGAAACTGGATTTATTAATTCTGTCGGACTTAAAGTAGATCCGCATTTTTCGCATTGATCTCCGTAAGCCTTTTCACTCGAGCACTTCGGGCAGGTTCCAGTGATGTAGCGGTCTGCTAAAAACTGCTGCGCCTCTGCATCGTAGTATTGTTCTGAGCGGTGTGTTTCGAAAACTCCTTTTTCCTTCAACTCAAGGAAAATTTGCTGACTCATCTCAATGTGTTCAGGAGAAGAGGTGCGGTAATATTCATCGAACGAAATTCCGAAATCGCGGAAAGCATCGCCCATGAGTTTGTGATAAAAGTCTACAATTTCGCGCGGAGTCTTCCCTTCTTTCTTAGCACGCAATGTGATGGCAGCGCCGTGTTCATCGGAGCCACAAATAAAAGCCACATCCTTATCCTTTCCTCTTAAGTACCGAACATAAATGTCGGCAGGCAAGTATGCTCCTGCTATGTGTCCAATATGAATAGGACCATTTGCGTAGGGAAGCGCTGAGGTTACAAGGTGTCTTTTCGGTGACTTCATCTTTTTTGTGGTGTTTTGCGCAGAAAACTGCGAATTTAGCGCATCAAAGATAAAGCGATGCAACCAGCTTTTTTACAACAAGGCGATACGATTGGAATAATTGCCACTGCGAGATTCCTTACAAGCGAGCAATGGCAATTTGCTGAGGGCACTATTACGTCGTGGGGATTGAAGATTAAACTAGCCGAAAACGTTTTCACTTCGCAGTTTCAGCTTGCTGGCAATGTAGAAGAACGCACTCAGTCTTTTCTTTCACTCTGGAAAGACGATAACGTGAAAGCATTGTTGGTGGCGAGAGGGGGATATGGGACCGTTCATACCATAGATGAAATTCTTCCTGTGTTAGACGAATCGAAATGGATTTGCGGATACTCAGATGTGACTGTGTTGTTGAATGCCTGCACAAACAAAAATATTCCTTGCATTCACTCGACTATGCCCATTTCCTTCGAACACGCAACAAAAGAAGCGTTAGAGAATTTGAGGTGTGCGCTGTTCGGAGAATCCTTTTCATTCGATTGGAATGAAAAACAAATTCAAATCGGAAAAGCTGAAGGAGAAATTGTAGGAGGAAATTTATCTGTCGTATATAGTCAGCTTGGTTCGTCTACACAACTGAAGACAGATGGAAAAATCCTTTTCTTGGAAGATGTAGATGAGATGCTTTACCACGTAGACCGAATGCTCACTGCGTTGAAGCGTGCGGGAATGTTCAAGAATATTTCAGGATTAATTCTAGGCGGATTCACACAAATGCGAGACAACACCGAAGAATTCGGATTTTCGAGCAATAATCCATGGGGGAAATCTGTGGAACAAATGATTCATGAAATTGGATTAAGTATTAAGACACCTGTTGCTGTTGGTTTTCCGGCAGGTCACTTAAACGACAATAGAGCGTTTTATATGGGTAAAAATGCCGAATTATTTGTGAATGAAAATTCGGCAAATCTGACATGGAAATAACTACCTTTGCCTAGTTCGTGTAAAAAATACACTAACTCATATGAATTCTAAAAGCATAACGTTTTCAAACGATGAATACTTGAATTTCGATCTAATCGGAATTAACTCGAGGGAGAAGGATTTTCGTTTGGCGTGGTTTCTTAACAAAGAATTAAATTGGGATTTAGTGAGAGAGAAGCCCTATCTGCTTGAGACAAAAGATCAAGTTTCAGAGCATGAGTTGTTTAAGTATGCCTGTGAAGATAACGATTTCACTATTCATTTAATTTCCAATCGTTCCCTCAAGGGAGTGCTTATTCAAGAGTATGCGCAAATAGAATATTTATTGAAAGTTGAAGGAAGAAACGACATTGAAGATCTGGTAAAAAAAATAAGAAAAATAAACAACGTGCTTGCTGCGTTTCATCTTCCGCAAGAAAACATGAAACACGTGAGTCATTTGTTCTTCGATTAATTATGAAAAAAACGAAAATAGTAGCGACCATTGGTCCCGTTTCAGCAAACAAAGAGGTTCTGAAAGGAATGATTCAAGCCGGCTTAAACGTTGTAAGGTTAAACTTCTCACATGGAGCTCATGACGATCACCAAAGTGTGGTTGATTTCGTGCGCGAGATTGACAAAGAGTTAGGCACGAACACTGCCCTTCTTGCGGATTTGCAAGGTCCAAAGCTTCGTGTAGGAATTATGCAAGACAACGGGGTAATGTTAGAGGCTGGTAAAAAAATTATAATTACCACTGAAGAACAGATTGGAACAGCAGATCATATTTACACCAATTACAAAGAATTCCCATCGGATGTAAAGCCGGGAGAGCGTGTACTACTTGACGATGGCAAGATTGCGATTCGTATTCTTTCCACCGACGGAAAAAAAGAAGTGTTGTGCGAAATTATTCAAGGTGGAATTCTTTCATCGAAAAAAGGATTAAACCTTCCTGAAACAAAAGTCTCTCTTCCATCACTATCGAAAAAAGATTTGAATGATTTGGAGTTTGCTCTTTCGATGAACATCGATTGGATTGGACTTTCATTCGTTCGAACTGCGGAAGATGTTCGCGTTTTAAAAGGTATTATTGCCGAGAATGGCAAGCACGCGAAGGTGGTAGCGAAAATTGAAAAGCCAGAGGCGCTAGAGGTTATAGACGACATTATTCGCGAGACCGATGCTGTTATGGTTGCGCGTGGAGATCTCGGAGTGGAAATTCCAATTGAACAAGTACCACTTGCTCAAAAGATGATTGTAAAGAAATGTGTTGAAGCTGCGAAACCTGTTATTGTTGCAACACAAATGATGGAAAGCATGATTACAAGCATGACTCCAACGCGCGCTGAAGTTACAGACGTTGCCAATGCCGTATTGGATGGTGCAGATGCCGTTATGCTAAGCGGTGAAACAAGTGTTGGAGCTTATCCGATTGCAGCCATTGCAATGATGAGTAGTATTATTAAAGAAGCTGAGAAATTCCCTGGACTTTATTACTTGGAAGAGGCTCCTTATGAAATGGATGAAACACGCTTCATTACAGACAGTATTTGCTTCAGTGCTTGTCGCGTTGCCAAGCGCACAGGAGCAACGAGTATTGCAACTATGTCTTTCTCCGGATATACGGGATATAAAATTTCAAGTTGGAGACCAAACGCTCATGTATTCGTCTTCACAGGAAACAAGCGCATTCTAACACAACTAAACTTGGTTTGGGGGGTGAAAGCATTCTTCTATGATAAGATGGTGAGCACAGACCAGACCATTGCAGACATTCGTTACATTTTGAAGAAAAACGGATATGTTCAAGAAGGTGATTTCTTGGTGAATGTAGCCTCTATGCCTATTGCAGAGCAAGGCACAACAAACATGCTAAAGATTAGTCGAATATAGTTTTCGGATTGCCTTGCAATCCGCCTGTATGAAACATTAAAACCGAACCTTCGTTCGGTTTTTTGTTTCCTGCTAAATAAGCGTGCATGAGTTTACCGGTGTACACAACATCAAGTGGAAGCTCATGCTCATTGTTTATTTGTTGAATGAACTCCACCAATCGATCATCAAATTTCCCATACCCGCCAAATTCATCTTCACTGAAAACTACAGCACGCTCCATGACTTCATCAGCCACTGCTTCATCGTGAAAAAAATAAATGAGCTTGTTGCGTATTTCATTTCGCATGTAATGCTCGCCCTTCAATGCACTGTAAATCCAAACTTTCTGGTGTGGCTTCGATTGAACCAAAAGGCCCGCAGCCGTTGTTCCTGTGCCTGCCGCTACGAGCCAATGATCAAAAGCGAAATCTTCTTCGCTAACCATTTGCATGGCGCCGTTCATTCCTAAATAATTCGCTCCACCTTCGGGAACTAAAAAAGCAGATTCCCATTTATCGTGCACCCATGCCTTCATTTCTTCCGTATTCCGTTCTTCGTAATCGGCTCTTGAAATAAAGCAAAATTCCATTCCGCATTCCTTTGCAAACAACAATGTTGGACTGTATGACTTTGGTTCTTCCCCCCGAATAATACCTACGGCATGAAAGCCTAACTCCTTTGCCGCTGCGGCTGTAGCGTAAATGTGATTGCTATACGCTCCACCGAAAGTGACCAATTGCTTGGCACCTCTTCGATTCATTTCTTCCAGATTGAACATTAACTTAAACCACTTGTTCCCATTGATAGTTGCGTGCACGCGGTCAAAACGCTTGACAGCCAATTTCACTGTTTCACCGATAAGTAAGTTATCGTAAACGGGAAGTTGAAAATTAATTATTTTGTTCAAGTCAGTAAATTGCATTTTTGCCATATGAAAGAAGAAGAGAATTCAAAAGTACATGGTGAAGACTACTACTTGAGCGAAGAAGGTTATTTTATTTTTACCGAGGAATATCACTTAAAAAGAGGGTATTGCTGCCTCAGTGGCTGTAAGCACTGTCCATATGGCTACGATAAAAAAACAGGTAAAACGAAGAAATAACCTCGCATCTTTGCAAAAACAATTGTATGCGTTCGTTATTACTTCTCGGGCTACTCTTTCCAAACTTTCTTCTTTCTCAAATTCGCAAAGACAGTATTCATTTTTCTGGCTTCACTGAGATTTATTTCTCGCAAGATCAACACAATTGGAATGATCATGAGCGTCCTGAATTTTTATACAGCCACACTTCAACCAACCACTTCGCAATAAATACAGCGGTAATAGATTTCAAATACAGCTCTGAGCGTTTGAAAACGCAACTTTCTTTAGTTGAAGGAACATACGCCAACAAGGTAACATCAGCAGAACCTATAGATTTTGGGGCACTCTACGTTGGAAACATCTCCTACAAATTAAGTCATTCAAGAAATCTGTGGCTTCAGGCTGGCGTATTCCCTTCGCATATTGGGCTTGAATCTGCCATTGGATTTTCTAATTTATCCATGACCAGAAGTCTCGCTGCAGAGAATTCTCCGTACTATGAAAGTGGATTAAATCTTCAATACACTTCAAATAACAATAAATGGTTCGGAACTCTCCTGCTTCTTAACGGATGGCAAACGATGTCTTTTATGCCACAGCAGACTTTACCTAGTCTTGGGACGCAAATTCAATTCAAACCGAACTCAAAGATTACGTTGAATCATTCCACCTACTTAGGAGAAGTAGCTGTATTGGATAGTTCTCAGTTAAGATTCTTTCAAAACTTGTATGCCAGTATTTTGTTAAAGGATAAATGGACCGTTCAACTTCAAGCTGATTATGGAATGCAAGAAACCGGGAATAATGGCCTTGACAAAAGTTGGATGACTGGATTTGTTGGAATCTCATATCAATTGAATGAGAAGCTAGCCCTAGTTGGCAGAGCTGAAAGGTTTCAGGATAAAAATAATTTAGTTATTGCTGGAGTTAATAATGATCTGTGGGGATACAGTTTCAATATGAATTATTTACTCGATGAACATTTGATGTTTAGAGCTGAATGGAGAAACATCACCTCCAACAACCACACCTTTGCATTTCAGAATTTCAGCGAAAACCACATGAACGGATTAAATTTGTCACTTGCAGCGCAATTCTAGCATTTCAAACTATGTCAACATTTCACACTCAAATACAAGAAGGAATCCCAAGTTACTTACCGGAAATTCCTTCCATGGATTCAAACATCAATCGTGCTCCGAAGCGAAAAGAAATTCTTTCGAACGAGGAAAAGGGACTCGCCTTGCGCAATGCTTTGCGTTATTTTCCCGCAGAGTTGCACGAAACGTTAGCCGCAGAGTTCGGTGAAGAATTGAAAACATACGGACGCATTTACATGCACCGCTATCGTCCGACGTATGAGATGTATGCACGTCCAATTTCTGAATACCCGGCCAAATGCGGGCAAGCGGCTTCGATCATGCTCATGATTCAAAATAATTTAGATCCACGCGTTGCGCAACATCCGTATGAGTTAATCACCTATGGTGGAAACGGTGCAGTCTTTCAAAACTGGGCACAGTATCGTTTGGTGATGAAGTATTTGAGTGAGATGACTGAAGAACAAACGTTGGTTATGTATAGCGGGCATCCGATGGGACTCTTCCCTTCTAGCCCTTCTGCACCGCGCGTTGTGGTAACGAACGGTATGATGATACCGAATTACAGCAAGCCAGACGATTGGGAAAAATTCAATGCGTTAGGTGTAACGCAATACGGACAGATGACTGCTGGGTCATACATGTACATAGGCCCGCAAGGTATTGTGCACGGCACAACCATTACCGTTATGAATGCGGCGCGCATGCTTCGCAACAAGCGTGGCGATAAAAACATTTACGCGCGTGCAGCTGAAGGATTGCTGTTCGTTACTGCTGGATTAGGCGGAATGAGCGGCGCACAGCCCAAGGCTGGAAACATTGCAGGTTGCGTATCAATTACAGCAGAGGTAAATCCAAAAGCTGCAACGAAGCGCTTCGAGCAAGGTTGGGTAGATGAACTTATTGATAACATTGATGAGTTGTGCACGCGCACGCAAGAAGCTTTGAAAGCTGGAAAAGCACACAGCTTTGCGTTCATTGGAAATATTGTTGAAGTGTGGGAAGTGTTTGCTGAGCGAGGCATTCACATTGATTTGGGAAGTGATCAAACTTCGTTGCACAACCCTTGGGCAGGAGGATATTATCCGGTTGGACTTTCTTACGAAGAGAGCAACATGCTCATGGCTGAGAACCCTTCGCTCTTCAAAATAAAAGTTGAAGAGTCACTTATTCGTCATGCTGCTGCGGTTCAAAAGCACAGTGAACAAGGCATGTATTTCTTCGATTATGGAAATGCATTTTTGTTGGAAGCTTCGCGTGCTGGTGCAAATGTGATGGCCGATGTTCCAACGTTGGAACGCGAATTCAAATACCCTTCATACGTTCAAGATATTCTAGGACCACTCTGCTTCGACTACGGATTCGGACCATTCCGATGGGTATGCGCAAGCGGAAAGTCAGAAGACCTGGATGCTACTGATTCCATTGCGTTAGAAGTTATGTTGAAGTTGAAAGAAACAGCACCTACTGAAATTCAACAGCAATTAGCAGACAACATTCAGTGGATTCGCGAAGCGAAGAGCAACAAATTGGTTGTGGGTTCGCAAGCAAGAATTTTGTACGCCGATGCGCAAGGACGAATGGAAATCGCAGCGGCATTCAACAAAGCCATTGCTGAGGGAAAAATTGGACCTGTTGTTTTGGGAAGAGATCACCACGATGTGAGTGGAACCGATTCTCCTTATCGCGAAACAAGCAACATCTACGATGGTTCTCGATTCACCGCAGACATGGCTGTTCAGAATTTTGTAGGAGACGCTTTCCGCGGTGCTACCTGGGTGAGCTTGCACAATGGCGGTGGCGTTGGTTGGGGAGAAGTGATTAACGGTGGATTCGGAATGTTACTCGACGGCAGTGAAGCGTGCGATAAGAAGTTACGCAGCATGTTGCACTGGGACGTTAACAACGGAATTGCACGAAGAAGCTGGGCACGCAACAAGGAAGCGGTTTTCGCTATTGAACGCGCAATGGAACAAGAGCCTTTATTGAAAGTTACCCTTCCACAAGAAGTGAAAATTTCACTCGACTCTTTTATTCACTAAGCAATGCCTTCTATTACAGGAGCGGCTGGTTCAATGGTATCCTTGTATACTGGACCAACGTATTCTTCGTCGTAAGACAAAGTCAAATTCAACATGTAAAAAACGTTGAAAAGGCAAACCAAGAAAGCATCTGTGTACGTCCGCTTTCCGAAAGACTGCGCCAGCTGGACCAACACCTTAAATCCGAAAAAGATATTCAGGATAGGAATGGCGAAATACCAAGCGTGCTTTACAGGACGACCAATAATTTTCATGATAACCATCAGATCCCAAATAGGAACAAATGCTGCGGCCATGGGCTGATTGGCTTTCGCAAACAATTTCATTTTGGAAACGAATCCGATAAGGATAACAAATCCAGCGATAAGTAAGAGATGGGGCTGTTTGGCCCACACCTCTTGCAAAGCAACAGTTAGGTTCATAATCTTTTTAGTTAGGTACTTGAAAGACGAGAGGAGTCACTTTAAGTTGCCTCAATATTTTCATGACAATTAGAGGCCGCTCTAAACAATAAGCCTTAATTTCACATTTCCATGAACGTCAAGACCATTCATTCATTCGACGAAATAGAGAAAATTCTCACAGATGAAGTCCGTGCGCATTCCGCAACTTTCATTTTGTGTGATACCAATACAAATGAACATTGCGTTCGATTCTTGCTAGAGACTATTCCGGCGTTGAACGAAGTTCCGATAATTGAAATTCCAGAAGGAGAAGAAAGCAAATCGCTCGAAATCGTGGCGCAGTTGTATGAAGAATTGCTTCAGCACAACGCAGATCGACAATCGCTTCTATTGAATGTGGGAGGGGGCGTAATTTCAGACATTGGTGGATTCGTTGCTTCAACATACAAAAGAGGAATAGACTTCATTAACATCCCAACAACTGTTATGGCCCAAGTAGATGCTGCTATGGGCGGAAAGTGTGGCATTGACTTAATGGATGTGAAGAATGCAGTCGGTTTGTTCAGCTGGCCACTCAGTGTTCTTGTTTTTACTGGATTCTTAGATACTCTTCCTGAAAAAGAATTGAAATCTGGCTTCGCTGAAATGCTCAAACATGCACTCATTGCCGATGCCGAATACTGGGAAGCCCTTTCGCATGTCAACCCCAATGAAGCTTCGCACATTGCGGTCTTCGTTAAACGTTCCAACGAAATAAAATCAGAGATTACCAACGAAGACCCGAACGAACATTCGGTTCGGAAAAAACTAAACTACGGACATACGATTGGACATGCCATTGAGTCATTCTTCTTAAAAAAAGGCGACCCCATTACTCACGGCAATGCAGTAGGCTGGGGAATGGTACTCGAGAACAGAATAGCAGTGAAATTAGGGATACTCAATGAATCTCTCGCTCTAAACATTGAAAACAGAATTTTGGAAATTTTCGGTCCACTGCCTTTCTTCAACAAAGAAGAGCTGAATCAGATTTTTCAATTCATGTTGAACGATAAGAAAAATAACTCAAGGGGTATTAATATTAGTTTAATCTCAGAAATTGGAACTTGTTTAATTGACATCTTGGTTTCACTAGATACGATAAGGGTTGTATTTGAATCCACTGCCAAGGCTTAATATTCAGTTTTCGTTTTGGACATACTTCGTTAATTCAGTCCGTGTTTTTAATACCTTGAATTAATGTAAACTTCAAGGAGCGATATTCTGCGGTCTTTTTTTGTACTCGTAATTTGCCTTCCAAACAATAAGGGTTTGGTAGTTTTCGTCAACATTGACAATTCTTCTTTCCACCCGAACAATCGTTCGGTCACCCTTTCACCCTCAAAAATTTACAGTTATGAAATATGAAAACCGCCGCGAGGTAGAACTGCTTGTATTGTCCGATATTCACTTAGGTACATACGGGTGTCACGCCGATGAACTGGTTCGCTACTTAAAATCTGTGCGACCAAAGACACTTGTCTTGAACGGCGATATCATAGACATGTGGCAGTTTTCGAAGAACTACTTTCCAGCTTCGCATATGGCTGTTTTAAAGGAAATTCTGCGCATGCTGTCACACGGAGCCACAGTTTATTACATCACAGGAAACCATGACGAAATGCTAAGAAAATTCGCAGGACTAAACTTTGGAAATTTGACCATAGATAATAAATTGGTGCTTCACCTCGATGGTAAGAAAACATGGATTTTCCATGGCGATGTTTTCGATGTAAGTATGAAATATTCCAAATGGGCTGCAAAGTTGGGAGGAAAAGGATACGATATTCTCATTCTAGTGAATCGTTGGGTGAACAAGATCAGTGAGCAGTTTGGACGGGGTAAAATATCGCTTTCAAAAAAAATAAAAGAAAGTGTTAAAGCGGCCGTAAAATATATCGCGAATTTTGAGGATATCGCTATAAACCTTGCGCTAGACAAGGATTTTGATTATGTCATTTGTGGGCACATTCACCAGCCTACGATTCGTCAGATCAATAGAAACGACAAGTCGATTATCTATTTGAACAGTGGAGACTGGATTGAGAACTTAACCTCTCTTGAATACCACAATAGAGAATGGTCGCTCATTCATTTTGAACACGACAAGATAAATCTATCCTTTGAAGAAGAAAAATTGGACTTTGAAGTGGAAGCTACCTACAAAGAACTATTCGCTGCCTTCAGCTCAGAACTTCAACAATCATGAAAATACTTTACGGCGTTCAAGGAACTGGTAACGGCCATCTATCTCGGGCCATAGAGCTATTGCCTGAATTTAAGAAACATGGAACCGTCGATGTTTTAATCAGCGGCGAAAAAAATCTGTTGCCACTTCCTTTCGAGGTGAAATACCGCTTTAAAGGACTAACGATTGGAATGAATGAAAAAGGGAAACTGAGCTTCTCTCGCACTTTTGCCCAAAATCATCTACGACCTTTCATTCATGAGATTAGACAACTAGACATTGAAAAATATGATGTGGTCATCAGCGATTTCGAGCCCATTACGGCTTGGTCCTCACTCATGAAAAACAAAGAGTGCGTGGGCATTGGGAACCAATTTTCTATGATGCATCCGAATGTTCCCATGCCGCATGAAGACCGCAAGTTCGCGAGATTCATTTCTGAGAATCTCGTACCTGTAACCGATAGCATTGGTATTCACTACGAAGCCTACAATTCCCAAATTGAAACGCCAATTGTTTCAAGGGAAATAAAAAACATGACAACTGATGAACAAGGATTTATTCTTGTATACCTGCCAGCGCATGACCCACACTATATAGCATTGGTAGTTAACTCGCTTCGAAATCAAAAATTCGAGTGGCGCATTTTTACTCCATTTGTAAAAAATGAAACGCAATTCTCGAAACTTATATCCTTTCATCCTCTATCTCGAAGTGAATTTCAAAAAAGCTTAGCAAGTTGCTCCGCCATAATTAGCGCTGCTGGTTTCGGATTGACGAGCGAAGCCCTTTATCTTGGGAAGAAGATTTGCGCAATTCCCATTAAGAAACATTTCGAACAAGAATGCAATGCGGCCGCACTTAAAAATTTAGGAGTGTATATCTTACCTGCGTTCAACTTAAAGCATTCTGCAGACATCGATTTTTGGCTTGCTCGCGTTTTGCCAGTAAGAATGGATTACCACGACAACTCCAAAGATATTGTAGACAAAGCCCTTTGTTTGGCTCAAAAACTCGAATTCACAGCAGAGAAAGACCCTGTAAAAAAGAAATTCCTGTCGTTGATTGTGTAAATTTGCACCTTCATTCAACACACATGGAAATTCCAAGCAAATACTCTCCAACCGAGACGGAAGACCGCATTTACGCAATGTGGCTAGAGAAGAAGGTTTTTAAATCTCTTCCCAACGACAAGCCCGCGTACACCATAGTTATTCCTCCGCCAAACGTCACAGGTGTATTGCACATGGGACACATGTTGAATAATACCATTCAAGATTTACTTATTCGTCGTGCGCGTATGCGCGGCTTCAACGCATGTTGGGTGCCGGGTACCGACCACGCCTCTATTGCCACTGAAGCGAAAGTGGTTCAGAAACTGCGCAAAGAAGGCATTAAGAAATCAGATCTTTCTCGCGATGCGTTCATGGAACACGCGTGGGAATGGACGCACAAGCACGGTGGAATTATTTTAGATCAATTGAAGAAGTTGGGAGCGAGCTGCGACTGGGATCGCACGCGCTTCACCATGGATCCGAAATACTACGAAAGCGTAATCGACTGCTTCATTGACCTTCACAAAAAAGGAAAAATCTATCGCGGCGAGCGCATGATCAACTGGGACCCGGCCGCTCTAACTGCACTTTCAGATGAAGAGGTAATTTACAAAGAGGTACAATCGAAATTGTACTTCCTAAAATATCAGATCGAGGGAACCAACGAGTTCTTAACTGTTGCAACTACCCGTCCTGAAACCATTCTAGGCGATACCGCTGTGTGCGTGAATCCGAAAGACGAGCGTTACACACACCTTCACGGAAAGAAAGTCATTGTTCCTCTGGTGAACCGCGCTGTTCCTGTCATTGCCGATGAATATGTTGAAATAGAATTCGGAACGGGTTGCTTGAAAGTAACACCTGCACACGATCAAAATGACTTTATGTTGGGAGAAAAATACCAATTGGAAGTCATTAACATGATGAACGCAGACGGAACCATTTCCGAAGCAGGAGGCATGTATGTGGGTCAAGAGCGCTTCGCCGTTCGTGATCAAATTGCAAAAGATTTAGATGCAGCCGGTCTATTAGCGAAGACCGAAGAGCACTTGAATAAAGTTGGATATTCAGAACGTACAGATGTAGTTATTGAACCACGCCTTTCGTTGCAGTGGTTTGTAGACATGAAAGACCTGAGCAAGCCTGCTTTGGAAAACGTAATGAACGACACCATTCGCTTCTTCCCTCCGAAATTCAAGAACTCGTATCGCAACTGGATGGAGAACATCAAAGACTGGTGTATCTCTCGTCAATTGTGGTGGGGACATCGCATTCCTGCATTCTATGCACCTGATGGAAGTTTTGAAGTTGCGAAAAATATCGAAGACGCTGTTGCGCAGTTTCAAGCCAAAGGCGCTTCATGGAGTGCTGCAGATTTGAAGCAAGACGACGATGTGTTAGACACTTGGTTCAGCTCGTGGTTGTGGCCAATAAGTGTGTTCGACGGATTCTATTCGAAAGAAGAATTGGACTACTACTACCCTACTGCCGATTTAGTGACGGCTCCAGAGATTATGTTCTTCTGGGTTGCACGCATGATAGTGGCAGGATATGAATACGTTGGAAATTTCCCGTTCAAAAACGTTTATTACACCGGCATCGTTCGCGACAAGCAAGGAAGAAAAATGAGTAAGTCGTTGGGTAACTCACCTGATCCGATTGAACTCATGCAACAGTTCGGAGCAGACGGTGTTCGTGTTGGAATGTTGCTTTCTTCTCCCGCTGGAAACGACCTTCCATTCGACGAGTCATTGTGTGAGCAAGGAAGAAATTTCGCTAATAAAATTTGGAACGCCTTCCGTTTGGTGAAGAGTTGGGAAGAGAAGATCGATGCTTCGTTGGAGCAACCTGAATCTTCAGCCATTGCTGTGAAGTGGATGAACAATCGCTTCGAGCAAGTGCTTGCTGAAATGGAAGACGGTTACGACAAGTTCCGCATTAGCGAGGTATTGATGCAGACGTACAAATTAATTTGGGACGACTTCTGTGCGTGGTATTTGGAAATGGCGAAGCCATCTTACGGAAAAGGAATCGATTCGAAAACCTACAACGATACGCTAGATATTTTCCAAAATTTATTGAAAGTGTTACATCCGTTTATGCCTTTCCTAACGGAAGAAATGTGGCAGCACATGGACGCTTGGAAGAGCGAATCGGAAATGATTTGTATTTCAAATTGGCCTGCAGCAAAAACCTTCGAGCCGAACATTCAAAAAGAATTTGAAGAGTTCGAGCAATTGGTGACTGAAGTTCGTAACGTTCGCAAAAAGCAAAACCTTCCGAACAAAGAAGCATTGGTTGTTTCATTCATGAAAACAGCCAACAGAAATTCTTCGTTTGATGCAGCGTTCAAACATTTATGTAATATTTCTGAATTGAATGAAGTATCTGAAAAGATGAGCCCATCCTTTAGCTTCATGGTGAATGGGGTTGAATATTTCATTCCATATACCGCATCTGTAGACGTTGAAGCAGAGCAAGCGAAGATGAAGGAAGAGTTGGCTTACCTCGAAGGATTTTTGAAGTCAGTTGAGGCGAAGCTTTCGAATGAACGCTTCGTTCAGAACGCACCTGCTGCTGTTTTGGAAGGCGAGCGTAAAAAACAATCTGACGCGTTAAGTAAGATCGCGGCAATTAAAGAACAGCTTGGATAATTGAATTTATTTCTTTCGTGTTGAAATGAAATCGCGAACGATTTTCTTTTCCGCGAAAGCTTTGTTCCAACTGTCGTGTTTGACATCTGGATAAGAAATGAGGTGAACATTCGTGTTCACCTTTTTTGTTGCATTCACCATACGAACTGAGTTCTCATAGGGAACAACATTATCGGCCTTTCCATGAAAGGCCCACACGCCGGTTTGCGTGTTGTTTTTTGTTTGCGCAATATCTCCTCCGCCGCAAACCGGCATAGCACCGGCAAAACGATACGGCTGTCTAGCAATGTATTCCCAAGTTCCGTAGCCGCCCATGCTTAATCCAACAATGTACATGCGCGTGGTATCAATCATCGTGGTGTTCAACACAAGCGAATCAATTCCATTCATCAAGACTTGCATGGGCCAAGTGGGATTCTTCTTCATGGTGTGTTCAATGGCTTTCCAATCGACGTCTGTCCAACGTTGATCGCTCGGACATTGCGGTGCCCACAAGACGTAATGTTCCAAACCCGCGGCCTTCAGGGTTTGCATAAGCACAGGTAAACCCACTTTGGTCTGCGCTAGATTATCACTTCCCCGCTCTCCGGCACCGTGAAGAAACAAGATAAACGGAAGCCTAGCCTCGTAATCTCCATTCACCACGAACTCTTGCAAGGGTAATTTTTTTCCATTTGAAACAAGGTATTTCGCCTGCTGCGCTTGGGATTCAGCAAAAACAAGTAGGCAAATAAGCAAGAATTTGACTCTCATAGAAAGGAAATTTATAGATGGAAATGAATGTCAAAGATAGCTCTTCAAAAGACCATGACGGATCAATAACTCGTTTGAAAAAGAAAACAACAGTTATGAAAACGACTCGCACCCCTTTCAGCACACTCGATGAAGTAGTGTTTGAAACACGAAACAAAATGTATGGCGCGTACAAGCTTCGTAAAAATTACGGACGCCGAACATTACTCTCTACAGCCATGGGCATTTGCCTCGTCTCTGGCTTTCTCTTTGCGCTAACCTTGACGAACAAGGCCATTGAGAAAAAGGCACCGGAGATTCAAATGACTCAACTTGCGACCGTGCGGTTGGAAGAAATTAAAATTCAACCAAAAAAAGAACCGAAGAAACACTCGCTCGTGCAGAAAACACAAGGGGGAGGTGCAGAAAACCGCACGGTTAACGTTGTAGATCACACAACCAAAAAGACCAATGTATTCTCACGATTCGGGGGAATTGGCCTTGGAGGAGATGACGAAGAATTCTTTGGTTTCCCTGAAGAACCAAACTTCTCGGTAGACACAACAACTGTGAAAAAGAAAAAAAATAACAATTTCAAAACATTCGCACAGTTCATGCCCGAATTTCCTGGCGGAGTCTCTGAATTGTACGCCTTCCTTCAAGATAATATTTATTATCCCGAGCGAATGAAGAACCTCGGAATCGAAGGCACAGTCTACGTTTCATTCGTAATTGAAGAAGACGGAAGCATCTCTCGAGTGTCGGTAGAACGTGGTATTGAGAGCGGCGATGAGTTGAATAAAATAGCCATGAAAGCCATACTAAAAATGCCGAAATGGATCCCCGGTCGTAGCGGAAATACATCCGTAGCAGTAAAACAAACTATTCCTATCCAATTTTCACTCGTAAACGATTAAATTTGCACCCTATGCTAAAAAAGCCGTTGCTCATTAGTCAGATTATTATGGTAGGAGTCTTCGTTGGAATGGCCATCTTTTGTGTGGCCTCTAACGCATTAGACAACACATTACCGGGCCAACGGAAATATTGGTTCGCCTTGGTATTGCTGCTATATGCTGCAATGCGCGCGAGAAGAGTAATCAAAGCGTGGAAAGAACTTAAATCAGAGAAAACCACAATATGAAAAAACTATTCTTCACAGCGCTCGTAGGCGCTATGCTTGCTAGCTGCGGCAACTACGATACAACAACTCCAGGAATTTCTTCAGGAGAATTGAAGATTGGGGTTGACGAAAGTTACAGTTTGATGATGCAGTCTCAAATTCCTGTTTACGAGCAGATCTATGACAAAGCGAAAATCAAACCTATCTACTCAACAGAAGAAGAGATTATTCGTTTATTGCTTGCAGACAGCATCCAAGCAGCCATAATCAATCGTCCGCTTACTCAGGCAGAATTGGATTTCTTCGCTTCAAAACAACGCCTCCCCGAGTCTGTGAAAATTGCTACAGACGCTATTGCACTTATTATTCATCAGGAAAACAAAGACACTGTTTTAACGCTTGAGCAAGCGAAACAAGTTCTTGGCGGACAGATCACAAATTGGAATCAAATTAATTCTTCCAACAAAAACGGAGACATTCGAATTATTTTCGATAACAACGGATCGTGCAACGCGCGTTACGTTCAAGAGAATTTTTTGAACGGAGGTGGAATGCCCGCGAATTTCTTCGCTATGGATAGCACTGCTGCTGTGATTAACTATGTTCACGACAATCCGGGGGCTATTGGAATTATTTCCGTTAGCTGGATCACCGATCCGGAAGACAAGGTTACCAAGGCCTTTAGAGATAAAATTGAGGTTGTTGGAATATTAAACAACACCATAACCGATCACCCCGAGCGCGTGAGGTATCCGTTCCAAGCCTATGTTTTCGACAAGAGCTATCCGTTCACCAGAGATGTGTATGCCATTCGTACAGGATTGAAGGGTACTGTAGGAACAGGATTCATTTCTTTCCTCAATGGAGAGAAGGGCCAGCTCATCATTCACAAAATGGGCATGGTTGCTGCTACGTCTCCAACAAGAGTCATTCGAATTAAAGATTAAACCTGAAAATAAGTCCACATGAATATGAAGAAACTATTCACAATCCTTGTAGCTAATGTGCTACTTCTTTCATGCACAGCGCAGAAATCGACACCACTCGTATTGGATCCTGTATTCGATCCTATTCGCACATCAACTTTAAATGAGCGTTACGAAAAAGCACTTCGCGATTTAGAAGTTTTACCCTACAGTGCAGAGAAATTCGCTGTAGATGGTTTCAATTATTTGGAATGGGCTATCGATGGCAAATTCATTGATGCAGCAAAAACTGCTGAAGCCAAAGAAGCCTTTATGGCCGGTGTGAAAGCTGATTCTCTTTTCCCATTGAACTATGTTGGTCTTGGCCAAATAGAAATGCGTGAAGGCAATGGCGGAAAAGCAGATACCTATTTCGCAAAAGCAAGAGGCATTGTAGACAACAAGAAAAACAAAGCTTCTAAAGACTTAAAATACTTCACCTACATTGCCATTGCAGCAGCGAATATTGCTGAAGATGCAAAGAATTTGGGTGCTGCCAAACAAGCGTTAGACGCTTTGTCTGAAGTTGCAATAGAGAACACCTCCATTCGCCTTCTTCTAGGTTTAACCTTGGGTGATTACTTCAGCTTCAAAGAAGTGAATAATCAATCTTTCGCCATCACAGAATACAACAAATGTCTTGAGATAGATTCAAGATATGTTCCTGCACTTTATCGTAAAGCGAAATTATACCGCGGTGCAAAGAACAACGAAGAAGCTTTGAAATTCTTTAATGAAGCTATTTCTACTGACCCAACATTCGCTCCTTCCTACCGCGAAAAAGCTGAGCTTTTAAAAGACCGTGGGCAGTTCGAAGAAGCAATTGCGTCTTATGCGAAATACCTTGAGCTAAACAACTCGTGCCGCGTTCAACAACGTTATGCGTCTTTCTTCTTCTTGACGAAAAACTACGACCGTGCAATTACTGAAGTTACGGCTGCTATGCCATGTAACCCAGACAACCATACCCTTAATCGCGTTTTGGGATATTCATATCTGGAGTTACAAAACTTCACAGATGCGAAGAACTACATGGATACTTATTTCGCAAGACAAGAAGTGAAAAATCAAGACGTTTCAGATTATGTAAATTACAGTAAAATTTGTCTTGGACTTGGACAAGACAGTCTTGGTGTGGTTTATTTGGAAAAAGCAATTGAATTGTTCCCAGAGTACACAGATGGATACAATGAAATTGCAACCATTTATACGAACAAAGCAATTGCTTCCAAAGGAAAAGAAAACGAAGCGCTTCGTATTAAATTATACAGCAAAGCAGCAGATTGGTACGAAAAGAAAATGGTGAAACTGGGCGCAGATGCGAAAGACCAGTTCATTCAAGGGCAGATGTACTATTTCTCTCAGCAATATGTAATTGCCGACACTACCTTCCGCAGAAGCGCAGTGCGTTACCCTGAAGCTTGGTTTTGGGTTGGTAAATGTCAAAATAAAATAGACCTTGCAGCAGTCACTGAAACAAGTCCAGCAAAAGGTTTAGCGAAGCCTTTCTACGAAAAAGGAATTATCCTCGTTGGACAAGATCCAGCAGTAATTGAAAAGAATAAAAAGAACTTAGCTGAAGCATACCAATATCTTGGACTTTTCTACGGAAACAACGGAGATATCAATTGCTCGAAGTCTGCTTGGAACATGGTATTACAATTAGACCCTACTAACAAATTTGCGAATCAACTTTTAGTTACTCCAGAAACCCTAGATCCAGAATTGGTTGCAGCACCGGGCGATTGCGTGTTGGTGGTTTATCCAGAAATTCCTAAAGAATCTGTTGAAGGTACTGAAGAAAACTAATCTCGACTTCCGAAGGCGTTAAGTGTTCACTTTCGTCTTTTAATAACTCCCAATACTTCCTGAAAAGGAAAGCATTGGGAGTTTATTTTTGAAGTACAATTTGTACTATGGAAAACGCTATGGGCTTGAAAGAACTTTCAGACGACCTTCACAACAACATTAACGAACTGCTTTCTGGCAAAATGTCGCCAGAACAAACGCAGCATCTGGTTGAATTATGCAGTGAACTCTACGAAAAACTTATTGTTCTTCGTTTCAAAGCTTTCACAGAAACAATTACTCCTGCTGAAAAAATGCAAGCGGTTCTCGAAACTTCAGAACCAATTAAGATAGATACTACTCCTGTTTCAACGCCACCAGAATTAGCGAATCAAGTGAATTTGATTGATGCTATTAAAGAGGTGGAGCAGGTTGCGGAGCAAGATCCTGCGGAAGATGTTTCACAAGATTCTACGAAAGATGTTGCACAAGATGCAAATGCTTCGCAAGATTCTACGAAAGATGTTGCACAAGATGCAAATGCTTTGCAAGACTCTACGAAAGATGCTTCGCAAGACGAAGACAACGACGACGAAGACATCGTTTTTCAATTGATACCGAATGATGAGCCGGCTATAGAAGCTCCGAAGGGTGAAGTGAAACCTATGGTTTCGTTGAACGATACGTTCAAAGAAAATGCGAATCAGCAAGCGAGCATTGCAAAGAAGCTAGAGGGTTCGCCCATTAGCGATTTGAAAAAGAATATTTCACTGAACCAACGATTTCAATTTTGCAAGGATTTATTCAAAGGAAACAACCAAGAGTATGAAGTACAATTGGAAAAGTTAAACAACACGACCCGCGAAGAAGCCCTACGAATTATTCAATCCTTAAAAGAAAAATACAGTTGGACTCCCGAGTCTATGGCGGCCAAAGACTTTACAGACCTCGTGAATAGACGGTACATGGCATGAAGCTATACGTAGTCCCTACTCCAGTTGGTAACCTTGAAGACCTTACGCTGCGTGCCATTCGCATTTTAAAGGAGTGTGATTTCATTTTGTGTGAAGACACCCGAGTGAGCGTTCGGTTGTTACATCACCTTGAATTTTCAAAACAGCTGGTGGCCTTCCACCAACACAACGAGCACCAAAAACTCGATCACATTATTGAACGCATTCAGCAATCGCAATCGGTAGCCCTTATAAGCGATGCAGGAACCCCTGGCATTTCAGATCCTGGATTTTTGTTGGTTCGCGCATGCATTCAAAACAACATTCCGATTGAATGCCTTCCTGGCCCAACGGCCTTCGTTCCGGCACTTGTGAACAGCGGACTTCCAACCGATAAATTTATTTTTGAAGGGTTCCTTCCACAAAAAAAAGGAAGAGAAACTCAACTCAAGCGAATAGCTGAAAACCCCTTCACTTCGGTCCTATACGAGTCTCCGCACCGCATGGTGAAATGCTTAGAACAGTTAATAAAATTCTGTGGTGAAGACCGTCAATGCTCTGTCTCCCGCGAAATATCAAAGAAATTCGAAGAAACCCGTCGCGGAACCCTTGTTGAACTTTTAGCGCATTTCAGCACACACGAACCGAAGGGCGAGTTCGTAATTGTGCTAAATTCGCGTTCATGAATTTGAATCTTTCCCCTGAAGAAATTGTACGCAGAGAAGCACTCGCAAAATTGCGCGCGCTAGGCATTGAGCCTTTTCCTGCTGAAGAATTTATTACCACTTCAAACGCCGAAGAAATAAAGGCGAACTACGAAGAAGGTAAACAGGTTATTGTAGCCGGACGTTTGATGAATCAGCGTATTCAAGGAAAGGCCGGGTTCGCCGATCTTATCGATTCAACCGGAAGAGTTCAATTGTACATCAATCAAGATGCATTGTGCCCTGGTGAAGACAAAACGCTTTACCAAGAAGTTGTTCGTCACCTCCTACACTACGGCGATTTCGTTGGTGTTGAGGGAACGTTATTCACCACCAAATTGGGTGAAATTTCTATTCACGTTTCAGGTTTAAAAGTTTTAGCAAAATCGTTGAAGCCTCTTCCGGTGGTGAAGACCGATGCAGATGGAAATATATACGACGCATTCACCGACCCTGAATTGCGCTACCGCATGCGCTACGTAGATCTTGTTGTTAATCCGAAAGTGAAAGACACTTTCGTGAAGCGCACAAAGATTGTAAACGCTATGCGTAATTTCTTCAACGACAAAGGATATTTGGAAGTTGACACGCCTGTACTTCAGGCTATTCCCGGAGGAGCTTCAGCTCGTCCGTTTATTACACATCACAACTCGCTAGACATTCCCATGTACTTGCGTATTGCGAATGAATTGTATTTAAAGCGCTTGATTGTTGGCGGATTCGACGGTGTTTATGAATTCAGTAGAAACTTCCGCAACGAAGGAATGGATCGTACACACAATCCAGAATTTACGGTAATGGAAATTTATGTAGCCTACAAAGACTACAACTGGATGATGAATTTCACTGAACAAATGCTTGAGCATGTTGCCATGGAAGCGCTTGGAAAAACTGAAGTTCAATTCGGAGAGAAAACATTAAGCTTTAAGGCTCCATTCGCGCGCGTTACCATGACCGATGCGATTAAGGAGTATACTGGGTTCGATATTACCGGAAAGTCTGAAGACGAGCTTCGTGCGAAGTGTTTGGAGCTTGGTTTAGAAGCCGGAGAAAATTTAGGAAAAGGAAAACTCATCGATACCCTCTTCGGTGAAATGTGCGAGAAGCATTACATTCAACCGACATTCATTACAGATTATCCTGTAGAGATGTCGCCTTTGTGTAAGCGTCACCGCGAAAATCCTGAACTTACAGAACGTTTTGAATTAATGGTGAACGGAAAAGAATTGGCCAACGCTTATTCTGAATTGAACGATCCTATTGATCAACGTGAACGCTTCGAAGAGCAAGCGAGCTTGATGGAGCGCGGCGATGACGAGGCTATGTTCATTGACTACGATTTCTTGCGTTCGTTGGAATACGGTATGCCGCCTACTTCAGGAATGGGTATTGGAGTAGATCGCTTGGTTATGATGATGACCAACAACGAAAGCATTCAAGAAGTTTTATTCTTCCCGCAAATGCGACCAGAAAAGAAACAAGAAGGTCCAGACGTAGCCTCTTTCGAAGCCAAGGGCATTCAAGCGCATTGGATAGATGCCATTGTAAGCATGGGATTTCTTTCATTGGATAAATTGAAAGAAACCAAGCCAACGGCATTGCACCAAAACTTGAATCAATACCGCAAGAAGAATAAGCTCGATGTGCCTGCTGCGCAGTTGGAAGAAATTATGATGTGGTTTAGTTAAACAACAAACGCACACTCATATTTCCAGCGTGAACAATGTCTCTTCCGTCGCTCTTCCTTCCGTTGTAATTCAGTGAAAGTTGCAAATTCTTGTTTATGGTTTTTCGCCATGCACAAGCAATAGTCAAATTATTTCCGGCTTGCAAACCACCCAAGGCGTCGTAAACAACAGCGCCCGTTGCATCGCCTTCAAATTGAATGCGAATGTACTTTACCTCACTCTTAAACAGCTGACCGCTTTTCGCTTCTACCTGTGCATCTGCACCTATGGTTATTGAAGTAGCGTTGAATGTTAACTCGCTTGCATTTCCCTTTCGAGCTGCAAGCTCGGACAAAACCGAAAATCGTTTGTTATTTGTTGGTTGAAAAGCGAACGAAGGCGAAGCTGTAATATAAGTGGACGTGAAATTTCGCGTTGATAAAAAATCTGATGCGGTTTGCTTTTCACCGCGAGTTAATTGTAATAAAATTTGCGTGCTCGACTCAATTGCTTTTCTAAAATTCAATGAATGCGATTGTTCGGTACGCCTTTCAAATCCGGAAAGTAAAAAGGCCTTGTTCATGACCTTTTGGGTAGTGAAATCGGCACTAAAATTAGGATCGGATTTTCGATAAAAAAGCGTACTTCGAAAAACATTTCCAGCAGAAACAAGAAACTCCTCGTCTTCATACAAAGGCGAAATATGCTCTATTCCTCCAAAGGTAGATTTGCGCTCTGCCCTGCTCATAATCTGTGTGCTCCATTGCTTAAAAGCTCTGTAGAAAGCGGCGTCTTTATTCTTTAATTGTCTTGGGTTAATATTCAATGAACTCGTGAAAGCGGTTGTATACACACTCTGATATTCTGTGGTTTGCACAGGTAACCGCACATAATTCGCTTCGTAGGCAAAAGCCGCCACCTCAAATTCGGCAAGCTCTTTAACACCGTTGTCGTTGTAATCATTCCAAACGTAAACACCTTGTCCGGCAGGAACTTCAGCATATATAAATGCTTGCCTCCCTTCCAAACCACTCGATGTTTCGTAAAACAAATTCATTTGAATCCATTTACTCTGTGGGGTTCTGTATTCAATTCTACCAAGTAAACTGCTCAAGGGCTTAATGAGAGCTAGGCTGTTTAATGAAATCAACTGTCGGTTACTTGCGGTTACCGCAAAATAGCTTCCTGCTTTCGATGTGTTTCGAAATTCCACACCATAGTTGTTCGCTGTTGAAATGGGCGTGACACCATCACCAATGAATGCATGATCCTTTCTATTTCGAACAAATAATTTGAAGGCTCTTCGTGTTGTGTCGGTAGTTTGAAAATACGCTTCACCATCGAAGAATTTATAAGACTGAGGGGCCTGTGCAAAGGAATTAATCTCTTGTTCATCTCGCACACCAACTGTAAACTTTTTTCCTTCTCTGAAGAGGTGAGCCTTCTGTCGAATGAATGAAGATGTAATTACTCCGTCTGTTTGAAGTGCCGATGCATCTATTTGAATTCTTGTCTTTTTTGAAAGATTTGCATTCACCAGAACCTTGGCTTTGTTGGCACTGTAAATTGTACCTATTTCATAATGCCCACCGCTTACCGAAATGTGTTTCCCTTCTGCGAATTGTCTTGAAAACTTCGCCTCAGAGATCCATTCACTTTCTCCGAAACGAGCCAATGATTGCGTGTTCCAATTGCGCTCAAACTCTACCTCTCTGAATCGTTCGAGACGTGAAAACGTAGAAGATAAATTTTCAGTACTTAGCTCCCAAAGCCACGACTGTCCTTCTTTTCGTGCAGGAATCTTTTCTTTCAAGTTGGTTTTCAATCCGAAACCTCGGTTGTTTCGATCATTGAAATCTGAAAATGTATTGGCATCGAATTCAGTATAAGCCCCTTCCACCTGAAACGTCCACAAATTGGTCTTTTGCTCCCATTTAGAAGTATTTCCAAACACCAACATTCGTTGTTTTGTTGGTGCACTAAGTCTTCGCACAGGTTCGTAGTTTCCTTGCTTAATGCCGTCTATAGGGGCTACCCATTGAAACACTTTTCCGAAAGAAGAAAATCCGTTCTCAATGTAATTGCCATTGCCATTGCCAACAAAGGTAAAATTCGCTGTATAAAAAGCCTCCGAAGCATCGGTAGAGTATCGCAACACTTGCGTGAAATTGAGGGTGTCTATCATTGCATACATGACTCTGTTAGACTGAAATCCGACGCTGTCTATACCGCTCACAACCGCACTTAAAAAAGCATCGCCGGCCTGAGATAACGTAAGTCTATCTTCTGCAGTAAGCGTTTGCAGTAAAGGCTGATTTTTCGCATCGAGTTCCTGAAAAAACTGGACGTATGTCGTTCCTCTTTTTGTGGTGTATTCAAAATCTGAGGTGACGAGCGGACGTGCATATTGACGATCACTGTACTGAAACTCGACAACTATTCTTTTGTCTTTTGTTATTCGGTTACGCGGAGTGAAAATAATCTCTGCGGTGTTGTAGTCTATGAGATAGTCTTGATCTTGTCCGCGCACCAATTTCTTCCCGTCTATGTATACGTTTTCAGTTCCTCCCAAAACCGTTATATAACTCTCTCCTTGTCCACCTTGAAGACGGTAAGGTCCTTGACTTCCTTCAATTCCAATGATACTTTGTCTATGAAATTTTCCTTTCGAGATGGAAATGGAAACTTCGCTTTTCAAAATTCCATCTGACTTAATTTCACTTGTATTTTGGATGAATAATCCCAAGCCTCTTTTGGTGTATTTCATGAAATAATGGGAACGCAGCGGTAACGCAAAATCCCCGGCTATAATCTTATTTCGTTTATCGGTAAGTTGAATAAAAACCTGATCGAATTCTTGAAATTGCTGCGTACTTCCCGAAGAAGAAACGGGAATGTTGTTGTCGGAAATAGAAGCGAGCAATTGAAACCGATTGGCTATTTTTCCTGTAAGTTGAAGATTCAAAGAAGATTGCACACCAAGGTCTTGCTGGTTACCTAGCGAGACACCTCGGGTAATTGAACCGCTTTTTTGAATGGCATCGGAAGATGTATAATTCTCTGCACTCTGAATGGTTCCGAATTGAAACAAATCTCGCTTTTCATATTGCGGTTCATAGGTTTGCATGAATGCGTTCAAAGGAAAACTTAATGTTTCAAACTCAACATACAAAGTATCAATCAACAGCGTATCACGAAGAAGCATTTGTCCGTGAACCGTATAACGAAATCCACCTTTCAACACATTGCCTTTATGTAAAAGTAGAATCGAAGAAGGTCTAACAATGGCGGTGTCTAGGGAAAGGCAGGTCACTTGCGGCAACAAGACAACCGTCTTTTTAGATTGCCCAAATGTTTGCAGCGAAAGCGCGAAGCAAAAAATAATGAGCAACAATCGCATGCGAAAGACTAGCGTTTAACGTTTATAGCACCTCTAACGCCCACAATCATGGTAGAGTTGCCTACATAGTTCACAGACCCTTTGAACGAAACGAGTTCGCCCCCATTCACCGGATTTAAAAATTCTACTCCTTCCACGGCAACAGTAACGCAATAAGCTCCGGAATGTTTTGCAGCTGCCACATAAGCCACTTTATCCAAGTATGTTTTCGCGTTCATGAAGCGAAAATACACGAACCACGTATAATGTTATGCTTGTTCTTGCAGCGACTTGAATATTTTCAATACAATACCATCTGCTAACCCAAACTTCGGAGCGAAAATTTTATCTATGTTTGCTGAATTGGCAACCTGTGTGTACAAGTTCAACGCTGGAACAATAACATCTGCGCGGTCTGGACGAATGACATATTTCTTTACGCGCTCTTGATGCGTTAGTTTTTGCAAAGCTTTCAGTAAGATCTCGAGTTCTTTTACTGCTATGGGTTCGCGTTGTTTCTTCTCGAGTATTTTAAAAGCAGAGCTTATATTTCCTCCTGTTGCAATAGCTTCGTAATATAAGTTTGCGTTTAGCTTTTCCTTCAGCCAAACCGAAATTGCTTTGGGTATTCTTTCTTGCTGGTTAATGAGCATACGTACAGTTCCAATCTCGAATGATTGGCTGTGCTTTCTTTCAAAATTCTCAATAATGGTCAACTCTGTGCTGCCACCACCTACGTCTATGAACAAATAGTTCTTTGTTTTCGGCAAATCTTGCTGCTCGAAGTTCCCGAATATAATATCTGCTTCTTCTGCGCCTGAAAGAACATCTATGGTTAAACCAGTTTTCGACTTAATGGAACTTACAACCTCTCTTCCGTTCTCTGCACTTCTTACTGCACTCGTTGCACAAATTCTGAAGTGGTCTACACCAAGAGATTCAATAATTAATCCAAGGGCAGTTATTACTTGTGTAAGCTGTTTCTCTTTCTTCTCTGAAATTCTTCCAAATGTGAAAACATCTTCACCTAATCGAATGGGTATTCGGGTGTGACTAATTTTGTCTAACTCTATTTTACTTGAATCGTAAAAAACTTCAGCAACAAATAAACGAATGGCATTCGAGCCAATATCAACAGCGGCAATCTTCACTCAGTACTTTTTTCCAAATTAAGCCTTCGCTGACTTAGCTTCCAAATATTTTTTCCATTCAATTTGAGTATCGAAGGCGTTTTCTGCATCTAGCGGGTAAATGTATTCATTCAAATCCTCTTTCTTCAATGATCTTGCTTTAGCCTGATCCGACAATTGCATGTTTAACCAATCTGAAATTTCGCGTTGTAATTTCTTATCGTAGATAGGCGTGAGCACCTCTACTCTGTAATCGAGGTTACGCGTCATTAAATCGGCACTGCCGATTAAAGTAATTTCATCTCCATTGTTGTGAAACACAACTACACGGCTGTGCTCTAAGTACCTGCCAATGATACTGCGCATTTCAATGTTCTTAGCTTGTTTCTTGGTTTTGGGAACAAGCAAACAAACCCCACGAACGATGCAAGTAACCTTCACACCAGCCTCTGCTGCTTCAAGCAGCTTCTTCACCATAGCCTCATCTATAAGGTTATTCACTTTAATTAAAATGGAAGCCGTCTTGCCTTTCTTAGCCTGACTGGTTTCTTTTTGAATAAGCTCTTGTAATTTTCTTCTTGTGTTAAACGGCGATACCAAAAGATGTCTGAATTGCGGTCTGAAGTAATTCGATTCGAAGAATTCAAATAATTTTCGAATCTCTCTTCCAATTTCTAAATGGCCTGTAAGCAGGGTAGTATCTGAATAAACGTTGGCCGTTTTCTCGTGAAAATTACCTGTTCCAATGTGCGTAATGCGTTCTGTTCGGCCGTTGATTTTGCGACTGATCTGAAATATTTTACAATGAACTTTAAGACCCGGAACACCCGGAATAACCTCTACCCCAGCTTCTTGTAAAATTCGTGTGATTTCTATGTTGTGTTCTTCATCGAAACGAGCCTGAACCTCAACAATGGCTACCACGCGTTTCCCGTTCTTAGCTGCATTCACAAGTGCGTGAAGTATGTGAGAGTCGCTTGCAATGCGGTACATGGTAATGCGAATGGTTCTTACCAAAGGGTCTATAGCAGCCGCGCGAAGCATATCTAAAACATGGGCAAACTTCTGATACGGATAGTGCAGCAAAATATCTTGCTTCGCAACCGTATCTAAAATATTGTGCGACTTTTCCAAGAGCGAGTGCTCAAGTGGGGGCGCGGGAGGGAAATTCAAATCAATTCTGTTGAAAGTAGGTATTTTCATAAAATCTCTTTTATTGTGATATCTTCCACCCGGGATAATATTCTCTGCATCTTTAATTTTGGTCTTCAGCAATAAAAAGTCGAGCAATTCCTTCGGAAGTTTTCGGTCGAAATTCAATCGCACATACTCACCCTTTTCTCTTTGTTGAATGCTCTTTGAAATTTTGTCGAAGACACTCTTTGAATAATCTTGCTCAACCTGGTACTCAGCATCTCGAACCACTTTTATATCGAAAGCCTTTGCCGTTTGAACCTTGAAAACACTAAATACTTTTCTTAACGAAAGACGTATCACATCTTCCAATAAAATAACATCTATATTATCGTCCTCTGTAGGCAAAATGACAAACCGAGAAATTGAGGTTGGCACCTCTATAAGCGCATGAACCTTTTGCTTGGCTTTTGTTACAATATCTACAATGAGGTACAATTCATTGTCATTCAAAGGAGGAATATTCCCCTTTGTTTTGAGAATTATTGGAATGATGTGGTGACGAATATTTTCTTCGAAATAAGATTGAAGAAACTCTTTCTGCCCTTTCGATAGTTGTGTTTCACTTTTAAACTGAATGCCCTTCAGTGCCAATTTGGATTTTGTATTCTCGAAGGTTTGATCGAAGAGAATCTGAAGATCTATAACACGATCATGAATTTGCTCCAATTGCTTTTTCTGCACGGCAGCTGCAGCCACATTGCTGCGGCCCAAGGCCTTCAATTCTCTTCGCAACGTAGCAAAGCGAACCTTAAAAAACTCGTCGAGATTATTGGAAAAAATACCCAAGAATCTCAGTTGTTCAAGAAGCGGATTACGGTCGTCCTGAGCCTCTTGAAGAACGCGCTCATTGAACTGCAACCACGACAATTCTCTTTCAATCCCAATTTTCTTTTTTTCCATGGTTGCAAAAATGACGATAGTTCCAATACGTCATGTTAAGAAATCAAAATTTGACCTTAGAAAATCTAGTTTTCCTTTAAAAAACGCTCTCTAACCACGTTTTCTTGGGCAATGCTCTCAATAAAGTAGTAGCCACTGGCCAACGCAGATACATCTATTGTTGTGGTTTGTCCGCTTTGAACAACTAAATTCGAAACAACAACTCTGCCCGTAACATCGGTGATTCTTGCAAGTGTATGAAACGAAGATTCCACATTCAGGAATGAGGCAGTTGGATTCGGAAAAATTGAAAAGGATCTATTCGAAAGTTCCAATACATTGTCTGTAGCACTTACCAACTGTGTTATGGTAGCACTGCAACCCAAATCAGAGGTTACGGTTAAAGTCACATCGTAAAAATCTAATGCGGGAAATGTATGATTGGGAGATTCTAAATTTGAAGTGCCACTGCCAAAATCCCAGTTATAAAAATCTACACTGCCTGAAGCAATGGTAGATTCATTTGTAAAACTCACCACGTTTAAAATAGCGTCATAAGAGCTTGAGAAAGCAGCTACCGGTGAAATGAACACGGGTACCGAATCTTCTTGAGAAAACACGCATCCGTCTTCTGTAACAATGGTCAATTCTACAGGATAGTCGCCAGCTGCGCCGTATGTTACCGTCTCTGACTGTAAATTACCGAACTGTCCGTTTCCGAAACTCCAATCGTAAGACACAATGTCTCGGCCGTTAATGGTTGTAAGTGGGTAATTGAAAATTAAAGCATCTGCGCTGCAATAAGGCTCTGGTTGTTGTATTTCAAAAGGTGGAATACCCGTTGGTTCAACAAAAAGATAGCTGCTTAAATTCCCATTGACCAAAGCAAAAATTGAGTTGAAATCAGAAGGAAAAATTTCTGTGCAAGCTCCTGTCAGGACGAATCTCAAGTTCAAAATTTCAGTAAACAGTGGGGTAGAAAAAGTTATCGATGTTCCTGAAGTGGTGTTACTGAGCACTTGGTTATTCGCGTTAAAATTTGTGAACGGATCAAGTCCAGTAACAAGTGCAGTCGTGCTCTGGTAGGTCATCTTACTCGTATTGAATAAAAACCAAAAATCAAGTGCGTTAATGTTGGTGTTGGTAGAATGAATGAGCACGGGGATATCTATATAAAATACGCCACCAGCACTTGAGTACTCAGCTCCAGCTAAATCGAAAACAACCGTATCTGCCCATGTTACAAATTCCTCGGAATCTTCCACACCTGCGAAAGAACAGAAAGACATCAACGAAAGAAAAAGAATAACACCGATTTTTTGTAGAATATTTTTCATTTTACCAATTTTAATAAATCAAGAAAAGGTTACTCCGTTGAGTAACCTTTTCTCTAAACAAATTCAAATCTGCTTTGGTTATTCGCTAATTACAATACGCTTTGTGGTTAAAGCGTCGTTGCTATAGAAACGAACGTAATATACTCCAGCACTTAGCTCAGGCATATTTACTTCCATTACTTGATTTGCTTTTACAAGTGCACCTGGGTGTACTAACTTTCCTGCGATATCGATGATATCTACTCTTCCGTCTAGGTTAGACATTACAGTAAACATACCGTTCGATGGGTTCGGATAAATATCTATTGTGTTATTGCCTAACTCAGCTGATTTTGTAAATCTCACTTCAGTTAATTTTCCGTTTAACATTCCCAAGTCAGTGGTTAAGTCCTTCTCAGATACTTTTCCATCAATTGTCTCGAAAGTTAAATAAGCTAGACGTGCGTTTGAACTGAAATCATTCATGTTTAACGCCGTGTAGCGGAAGGTCTTGTCGTTGCTGTTGTAGAACGCATCGCTCTCAGAACCCAATTGCATGTCTTCAACTGAAACGTAAGTTAATTTATTCTCTTTTACTTGCAAAGCCAAATCGAATGCATTCACAGGCTCTTCAGAGATAAACGATACTGGTACAGAAACTTTTGTTCCTTCAACAATTACGTTGTTCAAGTCAACTAAGATATAATCTGTGTTGTTTGTCTTCAAGATACCATCTGCAGCATATGCAGCGTAGCTTCCGTTAACGTCACCTAGCATAATACCTTTGTATGTCTCTGTTCCAACTGTTGGACAAGTTGAGTTATCTGCATTGTAACCTGTAACGTTTGTTCCAAGAATAAACGGAACCACAGGTACACTCGCTTTAGAGTAACCTACTCCGTCGTTTGCAGGGAATGTTGCAGAAATTTGATATGCTGGATTAGAAAGACGCGCAACATCAACAAAAACCCAATCTTTAGAAGCTTGTCCGTTTGAAACACCGTTGTTATCATAGTTCCAAGCTTGTTGGAATTCAGGAATAGCCAAGGTCGTTCTTTGCTTCAATTGTGAAAGGTCACCCGCACTCACAACACCGTCTAAGTTTACGTCTAATGCAAGCATTTGGTAAATAGATGGAGCCGCTAATTGGTTTAACAAAAGGGTTTTTCCAATTACCGCATCGGCTGCGTTAACAATCAACTGAATTGAATTCAAGTTGTTAATGTCACGCTGAATTGAAATGCTTGTTCCGTCTGTTAAATCGTGTGTGAACTGTCCAGCTACGTTTGGATTAACAGGAGTTAGCGGGTTGTTGATTGTTGAACCCGTTGCACCGAAAACATTCGTAATTAAGAACGAGTTAGGCGAGGTAACATCGTAAGAAATGTCACTGTTGTCTGACCAAAACTCTAAGCTAGCCAAGTAATTCTGCTGTGTAGTTGAATACATTTTACGTGCAGTTACAGGCTTAGACTGAACACCAGTGATGTAACTTTCTTGTAAGAAAGAAACTGAAACAGTTGAAGAATCCACAGGTAAGAAACCAGCTAGACGAGTAAATTCAACACAGAAAATATTTCCTGTTCCGGTAAACTCAGCAGAAGCAGGAGCAGTTCCGTTGAATGACAATGACAAGTTGAAAACACCTGGTGATGAGATAGCTCCGTCTGCATCTACTAATGCAGGGTTAACTGTGTTGTTGAATACTGTGATGTTTCCAGTTGGTACAACCTTGGTAGCATCGTAGTTCATAACTACGTCGTATCCCTTTACGTTGTCTACTGTGTATGTTGAAGCCGCAGCTACAGGCACGCAATAGGTTGCGATGTCACATGTCTGAGAAACAGCTTGCACTTCGTAAGGCAAAGCCAACAAATCGTTGATCACCAATGTTAAAGCTGAAGATGTTGTAGTAGCACCGTTGCTATCTGTTGCTGTCACAGTAACACTCTTTGTACCTGAGGTACTGTTCCATGTTGCAGAATAAGGGCTCGTTGTATCTACACCAACTGAAACACCATTCACGAAGAACTCTACTTGCGTAACTGTACCGTCTGAATCTGTTGCAGATGCAGTGAAGGTAACAGGTGTTAACGAAGCATTTGCTCCCGTTGCAGCAGCAGCACTCGCGTAACTTGAAATAACATCACTTGAAGTAGGCGATGTAAGAGATACTGTTGGAGGTACGTTAGCCAAAACGTTCATGGTAACAATGTTTGAAGTACCAGTTAATCCTAGGTCATCTGTTGCAACAGCTCTCACTGTTTGTCCAGAACCTAAAACAGCAGTGTGGTTCATTGTGTAGGGAGCAGTGTTGTCTGTACCAATTGAAACGTTGTTCACGAAGAACTCAACACCGGCAACAGTACCATCTACATCCGAAGCCGAAGCTGTGAACGTTAAAACAGTACCCGCAACGGTAGTTGTAGGAGCAGTAACCGTTACCGTAGGAGCTTGGTTAGCTGCAGAAGTGAACGATAAGGTAGATGACTGTGTGCTTACACAATCGTTGTCTGTTACGATAGCATAAACAGTATGAGCTCCTGCAACCGCAGTGTAAGAAGCAGTATAAGGAGAAGTGTTATCGGTCGACAACAATACCCCATCTAAATAGAAAGCAACCTCTGTAATTGTTCCGTTTGCATCAGCAGCAGTAGCAGTGAAAGTCATTGCAGTTCCATTGATGATAGAAGAAGAAGAAGGAGAAGCTGCTAAAGTGATTGTTGGAGCAACGTTCGGAACCAATGTAAGCGTTGGGTGAGTTAATTCACCTGCACCTGGGGTACCTGCAACGTAGTTCTCTGCAACACCTGTTGCAATGTTCTGAATCTGAACGTTAAGAGAGAAACTGAATTCTCCATCTGTTGTGAACTGTCCAATTAAAACCATGTTAGATGACGTAGCACCTACCACACCACCAAGAGCAGCTATAGATCCGTTTGTAATTACAACTGATCCACCGTTGGTTTGGTCAAGCGCGCTTAGAATTGAACCACCGGTTCCTAAAGCGTTTGGTACAATGTAAGTAGTACCTGAGCTTGGTAAAAAGCCATCCTTTCCTGAAGCTCCCATGATTGGAGAACCGAAACAACCACCTGGATTATTCGCTAAGATGTTCTGTTGGTTTCCAACTGTGCCGTTTGTATCTTCAGTCTTCAATACACCAACGACGCCTCCACCCGCTCCACCTGTGGTGAAGTATGAGTCTAACATTACTGTATTCTTTCTAGTGTTTGCCGCAGATATTGTTCCTGGGTTTACACTTACACCTGAGTTAGGGTCATTGAAGAACGACGTGCTTGTTCCAACAACAAGGTTGCTTGAACCTGTTCCGAATAAGCTGTTAAATTTGTAACCAGCAGCCATGTCCACGTAAACGCGGTAAGTTACTGAGTTTGTAGTAAGAGGTGTAACGGCACCCTCTGCATTGGCATTGGCAACATCGGCAGCATCGGCTTTGTAGTACTTTTCTACAACAATGCCGTCAAGGCCTTGAGAGAAAGCAGACGATGCAGCCAACATCAATCCCATTCCAAGTATAAACTTTATTGCTTTCATAATTTTTTGGTTAAGGCTTCCGCAAGGCCCACCAAATTGTGGGCTATGCAGAGGCCAATTTTTTTTATTTTTTAGTTACAAGAAGTTCCGAATGCCGGAGCGAAAATTAAGAAGTCACTTACGTCTGTAACACCGTCTAAGTTCAAGTCTGTTGCACATGCACGAACACCTGAAGTAGAGTTTAAAACCTGAGAGTAGGTCCAGTTAGACAACCAGTTGTCTCCGTTTACCGAAGAAAATGCACCACGGTAGTTAGCTGGTTCGAAGAAACCATCTACAGGTACTGTTGGACAACCCGCTACACTCAATGCTGTAGTTGGAGTAACATCATTTTTAACAGAAACAACATTTGTGCTTGAATTCACTGTGAAATCATAGCTGAAACCTGGGATAGGAGCAGTAGTGATAACGTTCAAATCGTTCGTGAATTGTGTAAGTTCATCAGCTGTAGGTGCAGTTGCATTTGCTGTACTGCTACTCGCATCAATTCCTAAACCGTTGGAGTTTGTAGTTGCGCTGTTCATTAAAATGGTGTTGCACTTAATTTTTAAACTACCTGGGTTTGCAACAGCATTTGTATTATCTCCTCCTATTCTCCAGTTTTGCCATGAGTTGTAGGTAACTCCCGAAAGGGACTTAGCTAAGTTAATTCCGTTTTTACAGTTTGCGAAGATTGAATTGTATAACTCCCCTTCAGCACCGTCTTTGAAATTTGCTCCCGCTAAACCGCGGTTATCTACTGTAGGTCCTGATTTTCCGTTTCCAACAATAGTGAAATTGTATAAAACCGGACGAGATCTGAAGGTTGTCATTGAATTGTTATCATGAGAATCTGCCTCGATACCATTATCGTTGTCTGGGCTCTTACCAGATTGTGTATTCTTCATTCCGAAGAAGAATTGTGCCTTTCCTTTCCAACCCAAATCATAGTCGAACATATCATCGTTACCAAATAACGTAGTGATATACTTTAAGTTAACTGTTCCACCGAAAAGTTCAATATTGTCATCTGCGCAAGAAACAATTTCAATGTGATCGATAGTTGTTCCACGACCAACCGAAGCCAAGGTTAATCCGTTAATTTCAGCACCTACAGATAAAATAGCACCTGAGTGACGAATAGAAACATACTTCATAACACCTGAGTTGTCGTCATCATTAAAGCCTGCTTCAGCACCTCCGGTGAAAGCAATAGCGAAGTTAATACCACCTACAATTGGACCAGTTCCTGTTGTGAAGGTTGGGGCTGTTGTAGGGGCTGATGTTGCAGTAGAATACTGATAATATCTTGGGTTAGCTCCCAAGGCTGTAGGATAAGTACCTATAAAATCTGCATTGTTTCCAGCGCCAGTCAAAATTCCACTTTGTGTGCCACTCAATGTAACAACATTACCACTTACTGATACTACAGTTGTACCTGCTGCAATACCTGAACCTGAAACAGACATTCCATTTAAAACGGATGATCCGTTACCTGTTAGGGTAATAGTAGTAACTCCATTACTCGTGGCAGTTGAAGCAATTTGCTGTCCAAAAGTATAAGTTGGAGAACTTGGAGGAGTTGCAACTACATACGCTGGAGGAATAGAAGTAGCGACACCGTATTGGTCAAGAGGATATGAAGAAGCAAAACCCTCAACTGTACCCAAACCATCTGCCACAGCCAATCTACCCGCACCACCCGGTACGAAAGGACCGTTTGCTGCTAAAGTAAGGTTGTTACTTGCCTTTCCTAAAATAACTATACCACCCCATTTACCAATGTTTTCAATACCATAAGTACCGTCCATTGGATCTTCAGAACCAGTAAATACAATAGGACAAGACTCTGTACCCGCTGCAATTATTTTACCACCACGAGCAATCACCAACGCAGTTGCGTTCGCTGGATTTACAACCGGATTTCCCTTAATTACTGTTCCAGGCTCAATCGACAAAGTATTACCTTCATCAACATAGATTTTTACGTCAAGAATCCAAGTCTTGTCGCATGTTAATGTCATTGACGACAATATACCACCACCAGTGCCATTAACCGCTGTGTAACCCGCCTGTGAGCTCAACAGCTCAGTAGGTCTTGAAGCAACCGGAGGACAGCCGCACGCGGCACCAAGATTTGACTGTGCCTGCACACCTGCAAAAGCACCAAAAGCGAAAGCTGCTGTAGCTAGCGCTTTCAACATGTTCTTTTTTGTTTTCATTTGTTTAGTTTAATTTGGGGCAAAGATGGTTGAGCTACTTACCCTTAAGATGAATGCTATTTTGCCGTTACGTTAAAGATTTCAGGCCATACGTTGCACGAATGTTATCCCTTATTTACACTGGCTTAACGAATAAAATTCGGGGTAACAAGACCCAGAAAAATCAATTCTTCCTTCTTACCTGAAGAGACATTCCCAAAGAAACGGGAAAACGATTTATTGGACCTTTTGTTAAAGAATTTATGAATTGCGAGGCAAATAACTCTGCTTTGAGACTAATTTTTTTATCCAATACAAAATCATAGCCCATTGCAAGACGGGCAACGTGTCCGAGGGTGTTGATGTCTTCTTTTGTTAACAGAATCTCATCTCTATTCGTCCCTGCAAGCGAATAGGTTGTTCGCTTATTTAAAAAATAATTTAAACTGTAACCTAAAGAAACATAGGGCTTCGAATAATTATTCTTCCCAAAAGAATAACAAAAAGCAAGGGGCATTTCTACAAATCGATAGTCATTGTTGAACTTGTCAACATCTAAATCGAGAAGCGAGTCTACACGCTCTCCCAAAGACGAATAACCCAAGCCAACACGCGCACTCAAACGCTCAGACAACTCTTTCTCTGCAAAAATTCCAAGAGCATAGGCAAAGCCGCCACGTTCTTTTCCATCCCATTCATTCTCTAACCAATTCAATTCACTGCTTGTACGCGTGCTTTGTTGGGTGTAAGCTGGTGCGAAAGAAACACCGAATGCCGTTGTTTCTTGTGCATACATTTCCGAAGAAATGAAAAGAGAGAGTGCCGCAGCAATTATATAATTTTTCATCTTAGTTGTTCTTAACGCAACGAATACTCATGCCATAGCCCTTGTGCGTGTATTGTCTAAAAACACGTGTTTGGTTGGCGTCTATGTATCTGTACCATGCTTCATTGTTGTTGGTAGAGGCTGTCCACCAAAAAGCAAGATTCGCTTGAAAATTTGTGATCCCAGAAAATGATCTACAACCTCCTGGTCTACCGTTGAACCCATACTCATCGGTTCCAAACAATACCGCGTTTGCAGGCCAACCTATTGCATTCAAGGCAGTCAATTTATTTGCTTCGTTCACGCCACGCCAGCCCAAGGCTTCCACTTCTTCCTGAGCCATTCCTATCTCATGCTCCATTTCTTTCCACTCTTCGTCTGTGGGTATGTGCCAACCCTCAGGAGCAATGTTCTCTAAGTTCTCTATGGCAGCATAATTGTACAAATTGCCGTACTGACCGTTGTTCAGAGTGGTGTAAGCAGCACCCGTGACACTTGCCCAAGTAGAGTCAGGAGAACTAATGTCTACAAAAGTTAGAGGCGAACCGTTGTTCAACCGAGTTACCGCTAGGTTCTCTGCCATCCACCATTGGTTACCAATCTTCACTGTCTTGTAAACCCTGCCGTCTATGTCTGTTACCGTGCTTGTTTCTATAATTCTAGGGGGCTCTACCGTCTCCTCGCAGCCAGTGAGAGAGAACAAAACAATTGGTAAAACAAAAGCAAACAAAACGCGCTTTACTAATCTCATAACTTTATGAATAATTTGTGTTTACTTACTTCGCCATTCGAAACTCTTAACTGATATAAGCCAGATTCTACATTTGATAAGTCAAGAGGTAAAACCAAATTCAAATCGTTGTTTGAAACCTGTCCAGATAATTTCACCGATCCGTATGTGTTGAAGAGCTCATAAGTCCAACTGCTTGCTTCGCCAGAAATAATATTTAATGTCGCATTATCATAAGTAGGATTTGGATAAATATTTATATCGAAATCTTCTCCCATTAACGACGGGCAAACCTCTTCTATGTTTCTATCTGCGCAAAAACCAGGGTAGCAACACAACTCGGGTATACTTACATTAACCGACGCATCATAATTGCAGGCCAACGTATCTGTGCAACCAAAAATAATGGGTGTAATGCAAGATCCCGGTTCGAAACACACGAAAGAAGAGTTGTACTCTACATAATCGGGGTTGTTACAACCGCACGTATAAGGGTAGCTTAAGTAAGGATTAAAAATTTCGCCTTCTAGCAGTAAGGTGTCTGACCCCACATAGTTGATTTCGGTAGGAACGCCGTTCACCAGAGCCTCAACGGTAATATTCATTTTAAAAGACAACTCGCCCAAGGTGGTTAATTGCGCTACAATAACTTGGTTACTGTCTGCAACCGTTCCTTGAACACCCGAGCAACTTAAAACAAAGTCTGAACTCTCGAAAGAAGTTGGTGTAACCAAGGAACCGAATATGGTACTGTCTGCTCCCGAAAAGAAATCTAACAACCCAAAACTCTGCCAATTGGTTGGTGCAGAATTTAGGGTATCCATACCGTCTGCTATTGTTAACGGAATTCCGCAAGACGGATCTTCATTAATGAGCAATCCAGAGGGAACTAGGGCACTTCCACCGTCGTTATTTACACCTCCAATAAATGAGCCGTCATTATCTTGATCTTTCAAAATCCCGTAGTAATACTTTGTGCCTTGCCTAGCCGTTTGACCTAAGGTTAACCAGGTATCCAATGCTACCGTATTCTCTAAATACCTTCCTCGAATAAAATCTTTCGCGAAGCTCTTTCCGTCCAATACATTATTGAAAAACACTTCCGTACTCGAAACAGAGAACGGATGATTTGCGTCTCCGTAAATGCGCTTGAGAATAGTCCCGGGCTTTAGGTCTACATACACTCTGTAGGTAACAGAACCTAAAGGAACGCCGCCACCATCTATATCTGTTGCATCGTTCGCATCGCTCACATAATATTTCTCTACAATTACTTTTTCCAATTGTGCATTCACAGAATACCCAACGAAACAAACAAAAAATAACGTCGTTAAAAAAGTCTTCATCTTATTCAAAATTTAGAGTTTATAGGCAAAACTCACTAAGAAATTAGTCCCATACCTGAAGTTGTCGAAGTCTACATAGCCATCTGGTAAATCGTAAGCCCTTCGAACAGGCGAATTCAAAATATCTCGAATGGTTACACTGGCTACATAGTGTTCACCAATTGTTTTACTTAGTTTGAAGTCTAACAAATGTCTTGGAATCTCGTACACGTCTGGTCTTCCTTTCACCACCCCTGCAATTACCAAGCGCGGACCTTGAACGTTGTAACTTACAGTGGCTGTTAAACCCAGAGAATCGGCAGTGTAAGACAAGATTGAATTGAACAGATAGGGCGCCTGACCAAACATAGGTCTATACACCGTATCTATAATGGTGTAGACCTTTATTCCGTCTACAATTTGTAAATCCTTCCGCACAAATTCAGCTTCAGACTTCACCAACGTTAGATTCGCACGAAACTCGAAATTTCTTCCAATTTGTTTCTTTCCCTCTATCTCTATTCCGCGCACTGAAGACTGCTCTATGTTGTCCCAGGTAATACCTGCACCACCAAAACCCATTTCAATGTGGTTTCGAAAGTCTTTGTAAAACACACTTGCAGAAAGATTGTCGCCACTCTCGAAATAGACCTCTCCACGGAAGTCATAATTGGTGATATTGGCAAGCTTCAAATCTGAATTTCCGTATATCAATGTTCTGAACTCGTTGTCATAGATAGCCGCATCACTCATCTCGCGAATGCTTGGTCTTGCCACCGATTGACTGTAATTGAAACGCAAATTGGCCTGGGTTTCCGCTTTGGTTTTTATTTTGTAAATCAAGCTCCCACTGGGCAAGAGATCCCATTGGTTAATTATTCCGGGATTCACCAAAGCAAAGCCCCCCACATTCTCTCTGCGAACGTCATTTACCGCATAATTCTGTTGGTGAAAAAGATCTGCATCTGTAAAGATATCTGTGTGTTCCAATCTTACCCCACCCGAAAACCTAAGCGCTGAACTGAACTCGTAATCTACCATAGCATATGCCGCGTCTACATTGCTGTTTCCAAAACTGTGGTTGCGTGCAAAGTCGAAATCTGTGTAGTAATAACCTATGATGCCGTTGTTCATAACGAACTTACTTGGGTCAAGGTAATTGTCTAAATCGCCATCTAACAAGGGTAACACGTTGGGCTGATTTCCCGAAAACATGCGGTATTCTTCGTTGTCTATCTTTCTGTAATTACGCTGGGTAGCGGCTCCAAATTTTATCTTGCGTACGACACCATCTTTTGAGGTTTTAATGGGTAATTCTGCCCCTACTCTTGCGTCGAAAATATTCTCATCTAAATAACGATCGTATCTGCGTATTCCCTCACCCGCTGTGGGAGCAAACTGATACCCTGTTACCGTAGAGTAATCTAAAAATCGTAGATACTCGGTAGCCTTAAAGTCAGGTGCTATACTGCTTCCGTCTGTGTACGAGGCATTCAAATCTAGTTTTATTTTGAGTGAAGGAATGTAATGCTGTGAAGAATACTGATAAATCAATTGTTTCCGTTGTTCATAGAATATATTTTTTGAAACAAGAGACTCCTGATTAATCACTCCGAAGGGCATCTCCTCGAAACTGGCCACATCGTTGTTTCCAATAATGTTGGGCATGAAAAGCAATGAAATCTTATTATTCTTATTAATCTTGTACGCTAGGTTTATGAGCGCGCTTATTGAATTTGTCTCTCTGCTTATTCTGGCGCTGTCGCGTCTATCGAAAATATACCCAAGTGATTCATCGCCTACACGCTGAGAAATTCCGTTGGGATCGAAACGTATAGAGGACCCGTATTTAAACCCGAAGATGAATCCCAATTCTCTGCCAAACAACGTTTTCTGATCTCCAATGCTGAAGCTCTGAGAGAAGTTCATGGGTGCTCTGCGGAAACGAGTGTTCCAATTGTTACTGAATCCGTTGTTGTAGTCGGTACCTTCCGGATTAATAATGTTGAACGCCTGAGGTTTGTACGTTGAGTTATACTGAGTACGGGCATTCTGAATGGCGGTTGGGTCATTGAACTGCCCGGCAGGCAATAGACCCAATTGTACCAATCCCATTCTAAAATAAACATCGCCTTGAGCAAAACCGTCTTGCCAACCGTAGATACCTTGTTGCGCAAAATAATCTCCAAGACCCAATGCTACCATTTCTTGGTACCTGCTTGGACTCAGGTTTGGCGCAACTATGTTGTCGGTTTCTCTTATGCGCAATCCACCATCGAAACCCAACCAATCGGTACTGCTTCGGTCTGAAGAAATAACATTCTGAAAAGTCGTTTGCGCATTGTAACCGAATTGCGACTCTATGTTTACGGTTAATTCATCTGGATAATCTTTCGTTTCCACCGATATGTATGCACCGGCCCATTCGCCCGGTAAGTCGGCGCTTTGCGTCTTGCTAATAACAATGTTGTCTACTAAACTTGAAGGGAAAATGTCTAACTTAATGTTGTTGGTTAACGGATCTAATGTTGGAATACGAGAACCGTTCAAGGTTGTTCTAACGTAGCGGTCACCAATACCACGCACTGTAATTAATCCGCCGTTAGTAGAAACACCCGAGACACGCGCTATGGCGTTTACCACGTTCGCGTCTCCGGTTTTCTTCATGATCTCGGCTGAAATGAAATCGAGCGTTACGGCAGAATTCATCTTCATTTTTTCCATGTATCCGTCATTCGCCTTTACGCGTTTCGCCACTACATCCATTCCTGTAATTATGTTGGAAGTAGATAAAATGGTAAACTCTTTCGACAATACGGCATTGTCTTTTAGCTGAATTTTTTCTTCAAGGGTCTGGTAACCAACAATAACGAAATTCAGCGTGTACAATTTGTTGTCGGGGAACTTCAACGTGAACGTTCCTTCAAAATCTGTCTGGGTGATTATTGTTTCGTTTTCAAGAACACGAACAATAACTCCAAACATAGATTCACCTTTTTCATCGGTAACCTTACCGCGCAAGGTACCTTGCGCAAACAGCCCATGAGTGGCAAATAAAAGAACGAGTGCAACGAAGAAGTTTTTCATGACAACAGCTATCTAAATTTTATTTCTTAACGAATTTCACAGCGTGCACCTTACCTTTTCTCTCTAACATAACCGTGTAGAATCCGCTTGGTAAATCGGTTGTATCTATTGTCTGTTTTGCGCTCCAATATCTTGCAGTCATAACTGTGCGACCCGTAAGATCAACCATTTTCATGTTCACCTCGTCTACTTGGTTATTAGACTGAACAAGTGTTAATACATTCTCACATGGGTTCGGGAAAGCTGAAAATTCAACTGCATTCGAAGCACCCAAAGATTCCACTGCATCAATGATTACAGGAGCAGTTGTGTACACTAACGTAGTGTCTACGAACTCTCCGGCTAACGCTGAATCTGGAACGAAAATTTGACTTTCACCTGGTATTGGAGTAGATAATTGTAAATTCAATCGGAAGCTAAAAATACCATCGGTAGTGAATTGACCCAATAACACATGGTTGCTTGGCGTAACTCCCTCCATGCCGCCTAAAGCAGCAATTGCAGCATTATTCGTTGTGAAATCGTTTCCAACTGTTTGATCGAAAATATCTAATTCAGTTGAGATTCCCAATACGTTTGGTAGAATTGGTTCTCCTGGCATAAGACCATCCATACCATCCATACCTGTGATAGGTATACCGGCAGTTGCATCTGTATTAGCTAAAATACCTTGGTTATTTCCAATGGTGCCGTCTGCATCTTCTGTTTTCAAAACACCACACAAACCGTTGGCCACACCACCAATAGTTATGTATGAGTCAATTAGTGTCGTATTCTTCTTGGTGTTGTTTACACTTGTTCCTTGGTACACCTTGAAGCCATAGTTAGGGTCGTTGTAAAAAGCAGTTGAAGTTGCAACGTTCAGCGTGTGGTTAGGAGTACCAAACATTTGAATTACCTTATATCCTGGTAATAAATTCGCATATACTCTGTATGTTACAGAACCCACGTGCAGCGGGTAAACAGCACCGTTTTCGTTAGCATCTATTGAATCGGCAGCATCTGAAACATAATACTTTTCAACCACAATACCCTCTAAACCCACTTGTGAAAATGCAAGCGTTGAAGTTAGAAGAGCAGAAATAAAGAGTAAGCTTTTTTTCATTTGATTTATTTTTTCTTTGTTTTTATTTTTCGTTTTTCCGAGTTGAAAATGAGGTCTGGATGTGTCCACTCCCCTTCTTCGGTAATTGGATTTTTAGCAACGTATTTCTGTGAAGAACCGTTGGGCGCTCCGATTAATAGATTTAATTCGAAGCTCAAATTTCCTGCTGTAGTTAATTGTGCAATAAGAACGCAATTCGTGGTAAGCGAGTCGGCGCCCACAGAACCTTTACCCAAGCATGCCCAGGCACCGTTATCAAATTCAATCTTATTTGCAGTGGTAGTGGTACCAATTATGCCCGACAAAAAATCGAGCTGATAGAACGTAGGAAAAGGAACAAAAGGAGCTAGCTTCATACCGTCTTTTTCATAAAGTGGAGTCTCTTTCCTCTTGTTCTTAAAATATCCTTTTTCAAATCGAATAAAGTCATCTGGAACAGTGTCGTCATAGACCTTCAAAATTCCTAAATGTCCTTCTCCTGAAGAACCAACGGAGAGCCATGAATCTAACATGGCGATATTTTTTTTGTAGGTACGCGCGGGAATAATGTTAGGCTGAATTTGTCCGTATTCAAGATGGTTGTAAAAGTTTTCTGAAGACGCAATAATGAGCGGGTGATTTGGAGACCCGTAGGCCGCCTGAAAACGAAAGCCTGGCTTTAAATCAACGTAGATTCTGTAGGTAACGCTTCCCTTTGGAAGGTCACCGCTGTATAATTTCGCGGCGTTATCTGCTTCTGTTGCGACATAAAATTTCTCCACAATAATGCCTTCTAAACCATCTTGAGTAAAACCTCTAAAACTCAATAAAACGGCTATGATTATTGCGGGAAATTTTATTGTCTGCATAACTCTTTAAAATGTCATGCAAGATTACATCGAACTCAATTTTCAGATATTAATCTGAAGTTACCTTTACTCTATTCTCTTTCGTGTTGTGTAACGGCATTGTTACCGATTTGCAAACTAAAAAAAAACAGCCCTTTTCAGGGCTGCCTTACCTCATTATCAAATCTCATTTACAACTTCACGAATGTCTTCGACAATGTCCCAACGTGAAGCACATAATATCCGGGCACTAGCGCAGACACATCTATGGTTGTTTGCGTTCCTACCTTGGTGTAAGAAGCAACCCACTGACCTACGGTGTTGTAAACCGTTACTACCTCGAGCTCTGCAGAAGTTGTGGTAAGGGTAAGTTGTTCGTTTGCCGGATTCGGGTATATGAATAATTCATTCATTACAATCTCCGTTACAAAAACATCTGTGGTGTTCGGATTGCAATCATCGTCTATTCCGTTCTCCCAAATTTCAGTTACTCCTGGGTTTACATTGGGGTTCATATCATCGCAATCTGTATTGTTCAAAACAAACGGACTACCTGGATCTGCGCACAAACTCTCAAAGTTTAATGGATCTCCATATGAATCTCCGTCTGCATCTGCATAATAATTTATAAATGTCAACCCCTCATCTTCTTCGTTGTTGCAATTGTCATCTATACCGTTGCAGTATTCCAAAGAGCCCGGATAAACACCGAAAGCATTATCGTTGCAATCGCCACCATTGAGCACATAACCGTTCGGTTGCTCACAAGAAAATACTACATCATTGGTGTTACCGAATGTATCTCCATCGTTGTCGAAGTAGTAGTTCACAAAATCCAAACCGTCATCAACAAGATTATTACAATTGTCGTCAACATCATTACACACTTCCATCATTCCTTCGTTCACTGCAGCGTTCATGTCGTTGCAATCCCCTGCAGAAGTAATATATCCTTCCGGTTGAATACAAGTGCTAATCAAAGTCGAAGTATTTCCATATCCGTCCATATCCATGTCCGCGTAGAAATTTTCATTTGGCAAAACGGTTGCTTGCAATGTGTCTGTATCTGAACAACCGAAGGCATTGGTTCCAGTAACAGTTATCTCTTCTGATGCAAACAGTAATGTTCCATAAGTATCTGAAACTCCGTTGCTCCATACGTAATCAATAGCTCCAGCACCAGTGAACTCTACATAAGATCCTTCGCAAACAGTGATATCTTCACCTGCATAGACCGTAGGTACTTCGTTTACCTGAACATTCCATTCTACTGAAGACTCGCAACCGAATTCATTCGTCCCTACAGCAGTGAATACTTCTGAAACCGTTGGTGTAATGAATGAGCCGTTCGCAATAGTTCCATTCCAAATAATGCTTTCAGCACCTTGCGCTTGCAATTGAATTTCACTTCCTAAACAAACCGCTAGGTCAGCCGGAACTGTGATTTCTGGCAGTGCATAAATTGTCACTTCAATTTCATTGTACGAATGGCTACACTGTAATTGACTATTCGTTACTTCCAAGTAATATGAACCCGATTCGGTAACCGTTAATGAATCTTGATTCATCATTCCAATTGCCTGTCCGTCTTTGAACCACTGTGAAGTAACATTCGCTTCAATCAAAGCCGTTAATTCTATCGACTCTCCTTGACAAGCCGCTGTTGTTGTAGGTGCTACAACCGAAGCTGATAAAGAAGCACAAGAACGCACTCCAAAAATTGAAAGCGTGCTACTTACCTCATTCGCAAGAATAACAATTGACTCTCCTGTTGGAGAATCAGCAGCATCTATAAATAGAATTCCTTCTGCACCTAAGTCAGGGCCACTTCCATTCAATGTTCTGTTGTTTGCGTAAGTGACAAATAGAGGAGCATTCGGATTTTCAACATTAAATACCATACAACCACCCACACGCTCCAACGCAATAAATGCGTAGTGCACACCGTCTATTTCTGCAACTGTAATACCCTCTGGTTCTGGACCTTTGTCGTCACTTCTGTTCTTCGAAACAGCAGCTCCAGAAGAATTTGAAGCATTGAAAAATGCAGCTGTCAGAGGAGAAGCAGCCGTAATCTTTTCAAATAAATCTTTCGAATCGAAAACCAATTCATTGGTTGCTGCGTTGCGAATGGTAAACGAACGAGAACCCAAAACATGCAATTCATCATAGTCTCCATCTCCGTCTGTATCTCCTGAGTATTTCAGTGCATTCAATCTACCTAAAAAACGATTGTTTCGTAAAATAGAAGCGTCTGGAAAAGCTAGTGGATCCAAGTTATTAAATACACTCGATGAAATTCTATTGGCATCTACTACCGACCCGAACTCTCTCGAATCTCCTTCATTGGCCATAAATACATAGCCACTTCCGTTAATGTTTGAATAGGCTATGGCGTCTGGCATGTATGCACCACGAATTGGAATTCCAGAAGTATTTAAAATAGCTCCACTTTGATCAGAAGCATCTAATGAATTTCCTGAACCCTCTGAATAGTCTGCAAAACCCAATGCTTGAATAGATTCAACCGTGTTTGTAATTAAATTCACTACCAGCATTGCGTTGTTCTCTTGCAGTGTAATGTATGCTCTGGTGTTGTCATCTGACACGGCCACATACTCGGGCTCTAAATCTTGAGCCACACTTGCAGAAGTCGTGAAGATTCGAATGCCTTGCGCACGAAGAGCTATTTCCTGACCATTGAATTGTGTTAACATGATCTGAGTCGCATTTGCAGACGTCACGTTTGCAATTCCCCCACTAATGTCTACAACAGTAATTGAACCTTCTGGGTCAACCGAATAATCAGAATTCGGCTCTCCTTCATTCGCTGTTATCACCTTTGTGTAATCCTTCGAGAAAGTTATCATATCGGGCATAGCACCTGCGGAAACTTCATTGATATAAACTCCGTCTGCATCAAAGAAGACAATTTTTCCGTTTAATTGTGGATTTGCATTTTCCGTTGCAACTGCAACAATTCCATCATGAACAGCAATCGAATTTATATTTCCGTATGGCGTCATGTCTATGGAGGAAATAAGCACTGGCGCTGCAGGGTTTGCGAAGTCAATGATATCCATTTTGGCTGCAATACTGTTCGCAATAAATAATCGCTGCGTTAATCTGCAATGCTGAACTATTTCCGCAGAGTTCACTCCGGCTGCGCCATTGGAGAAGCTCGAAAGCAAATTCAAACTCAATTCATTCGTAGACGGAATTGTATTTACTTCATTGTCCTTAATGAAAATGATTCTGTAATTGTTTGAAGCGTGAACTACTCCATTGCTCGATGAGAGGATCTTCACAATTACGCGTTCCGCATTTTCAATAATCGCATCGTCAACAACTGAAATGAAATGATTTACTACTCCGTTTGTAAGTGGTTCAATGGTTAAGGAATCTACCCAAGTGAAATCTTCACCAGCTGTTGCATTCGAATAAACTGAAAGTGCGAAATGCACGACTATTGGCAGCGCATTTGCGTTCGTTACCGAAATTGGAATTGCAACTTGACCAACGTTTTCATTTACTTGAATAAAATTCGAGGCGGAAGCTATGCTTACCTGAGCGTCAGGGCAACCCACATTCACCAACCCGTCACAATTGTCGTCTAATAGATTCAAACAATTCTCAGAGGCCGACGGCGAAACTGCAGGATTGTTGTCGTCGCAATCTGTATTCAGGGCGCTGTAGCCAGGAACAGGTATGCAACTCGTAAGTGTACTATCTATATTTCCAAAGCCGTCTTCGTCTAAATCTAAATAATATGTTGTTCCATAATTGCACGAGTTATCGCTCGTTGTGGCTGTTTCATTGTAATTACAAGCGGTTACATCCATACAACCCAAAACAGGATTAACGGGCTGAATAGAGGTTCCAGGTGAACCTACATTCAATGCAACATCGGCGCTGTTAAAAGTTACTTGGCTTTGAATTGTTCCCAACACACTTACCAATCCAACATTGGCAGCACCTACATACATTGCATCGAAATTCCCTGCAATATCGTAACCCCAATAAAAAGAAGATCCTGCTGTTGCTGCGCCAAAACTCACACGCCAAACTTCAGTACCACTTGCGTCAAAAACAATTACACCGTCTCCAGAAGAAGAAAGTCCAATTCCGCTACCTGTATAGGTCCCAACCTGCGCATCTGCAGCCAAACCCCAGAAAGTTCTGAATGTAGAAGGGTATGCAACATTTGCGTTCTCGCAGAAAATAACCCGCTCATTTGGAGCAATGGATGTTACTCCATTCAGTAACACTGAAGTCGCAAAAGCAAAAGAACCGTCATCTACCTTCCAACCGGAAATGTCAACAGCTGTTGATCCAAAGTTTGTTAATTCGAACCAATCTGAAGTGCCTCCGTTAGACATTACTTCTGTAATGCGAACTTGAGAACTAGCGAAGAATGATTGTAAGAACACGAGAAGAAAAAGTACAGAACTCTTCATATTGATAATTTTCTTCGAAGTACACTATTCCTTGTATTGTGTAAATGAATCTCAGTTGAAGAAATAAAGAAAAAATTGGCTTCAATGTTAGCTGAAGTTTAGCCTTGTTAGGCCAAGGTTAAAGACAGTTAGAAAATACCCCCGCCGTGACTCGAACACGGATTAGCTGTTTAGGAAACGGCCGTTTTATCCTGTTAAACTACGGGGGCGTATTGGCAAATTTCGACATTATTCGGTTGTAAAGAGCAATTCTTCTTATTTTCGAGTAATGAAACGTACTGTCCTCCTTTTTTTTGTTGCTTGTGTCGTTGCTATTTCTTCTTGCAGAAAAGATTTAAACACAAAATGTAAATCCTTCACGCGTGTTAGCGTAACCAACGTTATTGGTTCGGAAGAGTTTCATCTAGACAGCATATACACCAACGCAGCAGGAGAGAATTATTCAGCCTATTTGTTGAAGTACTATTTCTCTCAAATGGCCCTTGTAAATGAAAACGGAGAGCGTGTAGAATTGTACGCACATGAACTCATAGACCAAGCCAATCCCGCTTCAATGCAATTGGATCAAGTTGAAATTCCAGACGGACATTACACCTCTATTGAATTCAATCTAGGCGTAGATTCATTGCACAACCACTCGGGAGATCAAGCGGGAGATTTAGATCCCTTGTTCGGAATGATTTGGACATGGAATACAGGATATATTTTCTTGAAGCATGAGGGATACTTCACCTCAAGCACCAACGGTTCACAGCAGCCACTTATCTACCACTACGGAACAGACCGCGCACTGACACCTATTTCATTGCCCATTGAATTGCATGTTGTGGGGAATAAATCGGTAATTCAGATTCAATTCGATTTAAATAAACTTTACAGCGAACCAAACACCATTGCGTTCACCAACAACAACAATCATCAAAGTCTTTCTCCCAGCGATATTCCTTGGATAAACGCGCTACGCGCCAATTTTCCAAATACGTTTACCGCCAATGCTTATCTTTTCTCTGAATGAAGAAAGTACTGATTGCTGTCGTTTGCATTTTACCTTTCCTCTTTGTTGCTTGTGACAAGGGAACCGACGATTTGCCCGCTGCTACTCCGTATACCTTGATCATTCCCGAGGGACTGCCTCCTATGAATATCCCAACAAGTAATCCACTTACCGTTGAGGGTGTAGCGCTTGGAAAACGACTGTTTCATGACCCCATTTTATCGCGAGACAACACGCAAAGTTGCTCCAGTTGTCACTTACAGGAATTCGGTTTTACAGACCCCAATCAATTCAGCACTGGAATAGATGGAATTGAAGGGGAAAGAAATGCTATGCCCTTGATTAATTTAGGTTGGCAGACGAAATTCTTTTGGGACGGAGGAGCAACAGGCATGGAGAGCCAGGTTCTAGGGCCTATTACCAACCCCATTGAAATGCACGAGACCATGGCGAACGTTGTAGCCAAACTTAATGCACACGATGAATATCCCGAACTTTTTAGAGCCGCCTTTGGAAGCGCTGGAGTGACCTCGCAAAATATTCTTCGCGCCATTGCACAGTTTGAACGAACCCTCATCTCAGGAAATTCGAAATACGACAAATACATGCGCGGTGAAGTTTTACTTACACCTCAAGAATTAAATGGAAAGGCATTGTTTGAAGACATGGACAAAGGAGATTGTGTTCATTGTCATTCGATGGGATCTACCTTCAGCGACTTCGAATTTCGCAATACAGGCCTCGACAGCATACCGGTAGATGAGGGCAGATATCGCATTACTTTGAACGAAGGAGACAAGGGAAAGTTCAAAACACCTTCTCTTCGCAATGTGGAACTCACAGGTCCGTACATGCACGACGGGAGGTTCCAAACCTTATTGGAATGTGTTGAGCATTACAACACCGGATTCCACTACAGCGCTACCCTTGACCCTAATTTGTTCTTCGCAGTTAAAGGAAGAATGACTCAGCAGGAAATGGAAGCTATAGTAGCCTTCATGAAAACCTTAACAGACATGGAGTTCGTGAATAATCCTGACTTTCATTAGAGCTTTTCCAAACGCTTCACCACCATTCCGAAATTCGTTTCAACCTGAATAACATACACTCCATTCGCGAACGAACTGAAATTAAAATCGATTTGATTCGAAGTCTTGGTTGAAGGAACATTTTGAATCCTGCCAGCTAAATCGGTTACGATAATCTTTTCAATTTCCACAGATCGATTGAATGAAAGTGTGCTCGTGTTCGATGTCGGATTCGGGAAGAACTTGGTATCCTCTAGGATGTTCTCTTCAACCGAATTAATCGTGCACACTGCAACATTGTCGATGTAAAAATTATTCCCCCAACGCCCTCTGTTTTGAAACGCAATAAGAACTTCATCGTCTACCTGTACATATTGCTGAAGGAAAATTTCCTCCAAACGCCATTGATCGGCAGTTGGTACAAAGAAGTCTGTCGTGTTCGGCGCAGTAGCCAATTCCTGACCACCTTTTACATACATCTCTGTCCACGTGTCACCACAATCCAAGCTTAATAATACAGCTAATGTATCTGAATATTGACCGCCGTATTCTGCATAAGCGACATCGAAATCTATTACCCAAGTGCCTCCGCTCCAAAAAGTAATTTGCTTTTCAAGAATGAGCTCATCTCTATTACCAACAACATCTACCCAATAATTCGGGAAAGTAATTGAGTGAGTTCCGAAACCGTACGCACTGCATTCTTCGGTAATAGCAAAGACATCGCCACCTCCTGTGCTGTGACCGAACGTCCATTCGGTTGGTATAGCACCACTGTCGAACGACTCATAAACACACTCATTGTTAGGCAAAGTCGATTGAACATAAGCCTGTTTTGTTCTTGAAGCTGTGTTTCCGTTATCTGTCACTTCCAAGGTTACATCGAACACACCAGCAGCACCGTATACCACAGTCGGATATTTTTCTGAACTTGTTGAAGGCGTTGCGCCAGGGAAACTCCAGAGGTAGGTTGCATTGGCAGAAGCCACACTGTGGTCAACGAAGTGAATGGTCTCCCCCGGACAAACAAACGTTCCGCGTTCACCTGCGAAGTCGACTAGCAAGGAAGAAGCTTCAAATAGTGGCGCTTCATAAACTCCCAAATTCCATGTCGCTAAACGCAGTTTGTTGTCTCTATAAAATGGAACTATACGCATTGGTTCTGTACCTGCGGGAAGTCCACTGCTGTATTCAACCCACTCATTCATATCTGCATTTCTGTAGAGCACTCTACCGTGAAGTAAGGCAACATAAACTCCAGCGTTAGTTCCCAATTGAGAGCCTATTGACCAAACTCGATCAGAACCAATAGACATGCCAGACCAATTCTGATAATTACCTCCACCATCGTTGGTGTAGTAGACTTTCTGAGAACTATTTGCATTGGTGTATCCCAACCAAAACTCTTCCGGCGTATTTCCTAATGTAAATACCATGTTGTTTTGATTCAAAGGCAATGCAACCTGATTCCAGGTAAAACCACCATCTAACGTGCGCCAAAGCTTCATGGTGCCGTTTATTCGCTGCTGGGCATAAAGCACATCCGCATTGCTGTATGACTGTTCAATCCAAACAACGTTGTTCGATGTTGATGTGCCGAATGTATAGTGAAGTGACCAGGACTGTCCGCCGTTCATGCTTTTGTAAATTTTATTCTCTTTGCCTAACCACGCTACGTTGTAATAATGCGAGTCGAAAAGAATGCGCGAACTCTCGTTAAACCAATAGCTCTCATTCGGGAATAAACTAACATTGAAACTCGTTGGTGTTTCGGTTAAAGCATCGGGTAACACTCTTCCTCCAATGTCGGAAAAACTCACTTTATTCTCATCGGAATAATTCACATATCCGGTTGGTGCTTCTCCACCGCCCAGCGCCAAGTAATTACCTGAACCATAGGCTTCATAATAACCCATGTTTCCGTTGTGGTAACGACCGCCAACCATGATGTCTTCATTCCATCCTTGATCATAGCCCCAAAGATTCACAGCCATGATACCGTAGTTCTTCGCATCGAAAGTTTGCATAAAATCAGAAGAGACATTTATTCCACCGTCATTGCTACACCAGATGGTTTCGGTAGTTGGACTGTCTTTGTATATTCTGAATTCCTGCTGATCTACATGGTAATTTTGAAGTCCGCCAATGTATCCGGCTACTCCATCGAACGTTGCTCCAGCATCTTCTGTGAGCCAAACATTCAGTCCTCCGATTAAAACTTTATCCGGATTAATCTGCGAAGCCACCAAAGTTGTGTTGTAGTGAATTTGGGTGTAAGCGCCGTCGTCTGCAGAAAAATTCATGAGGTTAGGATGAGTGTCTATATTGTATGGTGTTCCAATGGCTCCGTGATTGTTCACCCAAGAATCACCACCATCATAACTCACGTACAAGCCAATCCAACCGTTCAATTCAACATTCGCTGCATACGTTCCGTAACCCGCTAATGCAACATAGATTCTATTCGGATCGGCTTCAGTCACAGCCATGTGTCCGCCTAGCAATTCCACATTTGTAAAACCGGGGTTCTCTGCGAACCAGCCGTTATCGCTCATGGTGAATGTTATTCCTGTATCTGCACTCTTGTAAAATTTCGCTATGCCCACCGAAGGTTCATAATGAACAGTGTACACAACCGAATAATCATTCGGTTTGAAAGAAACTGACATGCATTCATTCGGAAGAATTTCGGTCCAAGTATCACCAGTATCGGTAGATCTGTATAAACCTAGATTCGTAGCGGCAAATACGATGTTGGGTTGAAGAGGGTGAAACTGAAATTCCCAAACGTTAATGTTTAACGCCTCGAAGGAAGAACCTCCAGAGATGTTCCATGTTACACCTCCGTCAATGGATTTGTAAATTTCATTGTTTCCACTGAAAAGGACGGTGTTCACGTCGGTAGGATGACATCGCACGGCGCTCACTCCCCCGACAATCATATTCTTTGTCACATATTCCCATGTTGTTCCGGCGTCTGTGCTTTTGTAAGCGCCTCCAGATTCGGTTCCACAATACAGCGTGTTGTTATCTACAGGACTTCTATCGTGTGTGTATACATTGGCATGCGAACTAATCGGAGTTAAGTTTCCATCAGAAGTAAAATGCACTTTCGGACCGCAGTAATTCCAGATGCCGCTTCCGCGATCTTCTGAATTAAAGGTGTCATTTCGGTCTGAAAAAAACCGTGCTTGGTTGGTGCTTACCCAACGTTTGTAGTATTGCGTATGAACAGTCTTTTCGAACGTGTGTTCGCTGAAATACCCTTCATATGCGGCTTTCACGACCATTGGGTCAGTGGTATCGTCATACATGAGCTTCGCCCATTCCGGTAACTTCGGATCGTTTTGAAAATTCTTTGCGAAGTGAACTTGTGCATTTGTAATCAACAATTGCGAAGCAAAAACAAAAAGGAGTACGAGTCTTTTCATGGAATAAAAATAGGGAAACTTATTATGTAATTAAATAGCGATTAAATAATCCCACAATTTTCCATAACCCATCGATTGTGAAAAAAACCTGCCCTCCTTTTTCAATTGAATATTTGGTGAAATGAGGTAATTCAAAGCCTTAACAAATATGGTATCAAACTGTAGGCTGAAAGAATAAAATTTAGATATTTCTATTTCCGCCAAGCACTTTTCTGCTTCCGAGAGATTGCCCTTTCTAAGGAGTGTAATACCTTTCAACGCCTTAAACAGTTCGTAACTTCCTTCGTCATAATATGCTAATTTCTTAGGACGGAATTTCTCAATTTGAACGATGCATAGCTCAGCTACTTTCCAATTCTGAGTTATGACGGACCCTTGCAAAAGCCAAAAGAAAAACATGTCTGTTTGTCCAGTCCTTAAATCACTTTTAAGTATTGCACCCGTTACCGATTTAATAAATTTATTAGTAGCCGCGCTCACCATTCCCTTTTCGTTGAAATCTTCGAACATGTGTGCATTTAGGCTACGCGCCATAGGTATAGGATGAATCTCATCTGGATTCAATGATACTCTTCTAATCTCATTAAACCATTTGGAACGACTGACTTTATTTCCCGCCATCCATGCTCGGAAATGCAACAGCGCTGACGCAAAAAGTTTATCCTGTTCTTGAATTGAGGAATTAAAATAAACCTGGACTCCCTTATAAAAATCGAGAACAAGGCTATCCATATCTACGAACAATTCGTAGTAAAATTTCCTTCCAAACTCATGGCAAGCTAAAGAACGTTGCAATTCATTTCGGAATGACAAATTGCGAATGATTACTCCTAGATACTGCATTCCGAAATAAAGGCGTTGATTCAAATAATTGCTATTCTGAAAAATGACAACTGAATCAAAAAATAAAGAGAAGAAGTCTCGGTCCCCTTCAGCAGCCGCTCTTTCTGCTATTAACGAAACCAACAAGGGCCATGAGTTGTCTGAAATATGATTTTCTAGGAAATTAACCTTTTGCCTACTGCTTAATAAAAAAACGCCAGATAATACCGCAATCTGTCCAGATGTTCTTTGTTCTAATGACTCCGATTTCGTCATACCGATTTTTAGAGAATGAAAATCTCGAAATCCAGCATAATTCGCTAAAATATCCAAGGTGGAAACAGATGGTTCAGACTGACTAAGCCTCCCGGCTAAATTGAAAAATCTTCGAATGGTGTTGTAACTTAGTTTAACGCCTGTCTTCCTGTGCACTTCATGTTCTAACTCTTCACAATGCCTCCTTGTAGTAATGGCCTTGCCTAATTCAATTTGGATATTCTTCTTAAGAATTTGTATTGCCCCAAATTTGTCTAACATTCCATCTTGTATCAAGTTGTATCAATCCAAAGATACAGAAAAAATTATTTTTGAATAAAGAACAAAATATGAAGATGTATACACCACTATTTATAGCAATTTCATCTTTGCTATTTTCCTGCGGACCCCAACGTCTAGACGTCTGCGATTGCCTTAACATAGAAGCGGCATTAACAGATGAACTGCTACTTTCTCAAAAAGAAATCAAAGCAAAATCAGAGGGTTGTGCATGGGTAACTGAAGAACTTTCTCCTGCAGAGCAATCTGTTAAACTCATTGAATGCTATAGCAAAAATGCTCCAGCCACTTCGATAGATGATAAAGAAATTGAAGAAAAAACAGAAACCGAAGACATCGAACACAACGAAGATCAAATAATACCGAAACCCAGACCTTAATACGGAAGATCAACACTACATTCTCAATAAAATAACAGGACAGCGGAAACCTAATCCGTTTCCATTCGTGTTAGAAGAAAATCATGTTCTTAGATATATCAGTTGGAACAACGCTATGTCTATAGCCAATACAATGAGAGAAGACTAGAGGCTTCCGACCAAAGGAGAAAGCGAATAATATATCATAATCAATGGCTCAAAACATCAACAATGGAGTAATAATCGAACTCGGAGCAAAATACGATTTCGCTTTAGATTACATTATCAAGAACAATCTATACGATTTTATTATGGCCTACCCTGGCCATCGAATGTACCTCGCTATCAAGATTGGCAAAGAATTACGCGGAGAAGAAAGCTTGAATGTCCAGTCTCCTGAAGATATTTTAATCAGAGCATCAGTTAATATTTTCGATGGTATTCACTCAGATGGAGAAAAAATGATTTCCTACATTAAACAAACGGGTAATTTCGAAAAACTTCTGATGTTATGCCCTGATTTTGAAAATGAACTTTACCCGAAGAAAGACCAAATAAATGAACGCCTCGTATTTCATATGCAAGTGATCTTTATGCTTGAGTTCTATAAAAATAGTCAATTAGGAAAGCTTGAACCGTTTATAACGAGCATAGAGGCTTTCGTTTTTGCTGAAGAGACCACTAATAGAATTCAGAATCACCTCGAAAAACCGAATGCAAATAGCATACCTACGAAGGAAAAATCTGACTCCCAAAAAACAACGAGAACTAAGCCTGCAAATAAGCTCGCTATAATTTCTTTGCTTTTCTTGTCTATCGCATATTTTACAAACCCATCAGACGAGAAACATGTAAATTCAGTTAAAGCCAATTTCAATAGAAATTACTTAGTCGAAAATATGGTCTTCAGAACACAAGATCAAAGAGACAACCTTTTGAATACTGTTGTGGCGCCTTTAGTAAGTTCAGAAGATTATTACATTTTTTCACTAACCTACTTTGGAAATGAAGCCGTTGGATTCGGCCTTCTAGGAAATGTATTTATATATAATGAACTAGAACAAAGCCTTGTTTTCCACAACCCAAAAGCTAAAAAAATTCGTGAAAACAATTCAACTCTTGATGATGAAATAAATCAAGAAACAACAAGCCCTGACATTGACACATCCAATGAGCTATCAAACTCAGAAGAAACAGATTTATCACTGTGGTAGGATAATCGCATTTTTGAATCTGAAATTGAAATTAGTTCAAGAGAATAAATCTCACCCTCCCCAATTCTCTCGATCTAAACTTCGGTATTAAATGGCTTGTAAGTGATGGTTATTTATGCAAGTTGATTATTCTTCATCAAAATTCCTAAACTCTTTCTTTACTTCTTCCAATAACTGTTTTTCAGTTGGTAAATACAATTGGTATTGACTTGCAATGATATTAATATTGCCTTCTGGCAATGTGAATTTAACCACACTATTGTTCTTTTGGGCACAAAGCAAAATACCTATCGTCGAATTCTCGGTTGCCGATCTTTCCACTCTATCATAATAGTTGACGTACATCTGTAATTGTCCAAGATCCTGGTGTGTCAATTTTTCGGTCTTAATCTCTACAATTACAAAACACCTTAATAGACGGTTGAAAAAGACTAAATCAATAAAGAAATCGTCTCCATCAATATGAATACGCTTTTGCCTTGCTAAAAACGCAAATCCATTTCCTAATTCCAAAAGAAAATCTTGCAGATGCGCTATTATAGCACTTTCCAAATCTTTCTCATAATAAGAATTTTCTTTCTTCAAATCTAAAAACTCTAAAACCATTGGATCCTTTATTATTTCTCTTGCGTCTGATGGTAATTTCTCATTCCTAGCTATTGCCAAGACATCTTTTCGATTGCTACTCATTAAAAGACGTTCATACAGCCCACTATTTATCTGACGATCAAGTTGTCGTGAAGACCAATTGTTCTTTACACTTTCTGCGACATAAAACTCTCTTTTATCAGGGTTATCGAGACCTAAAAGAGATTTATAATGCGCCAACTTAATTGCGTCCGCAGTGCGGACGCAATTGGAAAATTCCGGTAAAATTAACGATAACGCTCCAATTGTCGGATTGAAAAACTACTTCCATATTCAGGTAATAATTGTTTTGAAAGAAATCTGATTAAATAGGTTCCGTAATTCGCTCTATCCTTTCCTTGTTGTTCTTCTTCAAAAATTCGCTTTCCAATATTCCAATACAAAATAACACGCTCATTTTCGATAGCCCTTATGGCCCCGTTTTTAGCATTAGTTATTATTGCTCTTATCTCAAGAATTAAAGATTGATTTTGACGCATTATTAATTGTAGTAATTATCTAGATTCTTATGTGATGAAAGAGAAATGAAGAGTCCTTTTCACCCTCCCCAATTCTCTCGATCTAAACTGCGATACTGAATGGCTTCAGATATATGTTCACTCTGAATATTCGAAGAGCCACCCAAATCGGCAATCGTGCGAGCAACTTTCAAAATGCGTTCATACGCTCTCGCCGAAAGCTGAAGCTTATTCATGGCCAACTTCAACAACTCGGAACTAGCTTCGTCCAACGCGCAATGTGCTTTCAACTCTTGCGTATTCATCTGCGCGTTGTAATTCGTTTTACTCTCACTGAATCGCTGCGACTGCAACTCCCTTGCGCGCGTAACACGCTCGCGAATACCCGCACTGCGCTCGCCCGCGCGCTGCTCATGCAAACGTGCAAAAGGAACCGGAGTCACTTCAACATGCAAATCAATGCGATCTAACAACGGGCCACTCACCTTACTCAAATAACGCTGCACTACTCCTGAACCACACGTGCATTCTTTTTCTGGATGATTGAAATAGCCACAGGGACAGGGGTTCATAGAAGCCACCAACATGAAGCTCGCCGGATACTCAACACTGAACTTGCTGCGCGAAATTGTCACGTTGCGATCTTCCAACGGCTGACGCATAACCTCCAACACCGTGCGCTTGAATTCAGGCAATTCATCTAAAAACAAAACACCGTTGTGAGCCAACGAAATCTCTCCAGGTTGAGGGTAAGATCCGCCCCCGACGAGCGCGACGTCAGAGATGGTGTGATGGGGACTTCTAAACGGACGATTCACAATTAACGCATCGTGTTTTTTCAATCTACCTGCAACACTGTGAATCTTCGTGGTTTCCAAGGCTTCGTCCAAAGACAACGGCGGAAGTATGGAAGGAAGTCGCTTCGCCAACATCGTCTTTCCCGCGCCAGGCGGACCAATCAGAATGAGGTTATGTCCGCCTGATGCTGCAATCTCGAACGCACGCTTAATGTTTTCTTGTCCTTTCACATCGGTGAAATCCAATGCAAAATGTTGCGTTTGCAACGACTGGAATTTTTCTTTTTCGAAGGGAAATTCTTCCAACTTTCCTTCACCCTTGAAAAAATTCACGACGTCTAAAATGCACGGAGATCCATAGATTTTCAATCCATCTACCACCGCACATTCCGGTGCGTTTTCAATAGGAACAATAATCCCTTCAAACCCATCGCGCTTCGCTTGAATGGCCATGGGCAGAACACCCTTTATCGGACGAATACTTCCATCTAACGACAACTCACCCATGATGATGTATTTCGAAAGCGCCTCGCTCGGAATTTGTTCTGTTGCTGCTAAAAGTCCCAATGCAAGAGGCAAGTCATAAGCTGTTCCTTCCTTCCGAATATCGGCAGGCGCCATGTTAATGGTGTAATTCCGAATGGGATTCTTCATTCCTGAATTCGTAAACGCTGCACGAATGCGCTGCTGCGCTTCTTTCACAGAAGTATCTGGAAGTCCAACCATGTTCACCAACGTTCCTTTGTCGGCATGAACTTCAATCGTAATGAGGTAGGCATTCACGCCGTGAACAGCACTGCCGTATGTTTTTGCAAGCATAATTTTTTCTTGCAAATGACTTTTCAATAAAACGAAAAAGCAAGAAAGTCATATGCCATAACCTTCTTGCTTCTCTTTCTGAAACGCTCTTCAATCAAGCATTTCAGCGTGTTTTATGTTGAAATAACTACCTTAAGACTTCTTCACGAACTTCGTACATCGATAAACTCTCTTTCGATTCGCACAATTCGCAACTTTCGTTGCTGCGTGCCTTTAACTTTTGTTCTATAGTCATTTCCGTTTTAGTCAATACTTCTTTCAATGAAGTCAATAAAGCTATGAATGACCTTGATGTGAATTTCTTGAATACGATCGGCGTATCCCATCCAGGGAACACGCACTTCGAAATCGCACAGCGGAGCTAGTTTACCGCCGTCTTTTCCCGTTAGGGCAATAACTTTCATTCCTTTCGCTTTCGCTGCTTCAGCAGCCTTCAACACATTCGCAGAGTTACCGCTGGTTGAAATAGCCAACAACACATCGCCTTCATTTCCTATGGCTTCCACCATGCGCGAAAAAATAAAATCATAACCGTAATCATTTCCCACACAAGACATGTGTGAAGGATCAGAGATACTCATGGCTGCAATAGCTGGACGATTATCGCGGTATCTTCCTGAAAGCTCTTCAGCGAAATGCATGGCATCGCACATGCTACCGCCGTTACCACAAGACATAATCTTCTTGCCCAATTTCAATTGGGAAGACATGCATTGAGCACTGTTGTTTACTGAAGTTAAAAAGTCAGGCGAAGCCAACAATTGCGAAAGCAACTGATGCGCTTCTTCAAAATGTTTCTGAACGCTCATGCTGCGAATTTACAGCAATCATTGCATAGGTATGTACTTGAAATCGCGAATAACCACTTCGTGAGTCAATCCATTGTTTGGACCAATGGCAGAGAATGGCAACGTCCAGAAATTCATACGGCAATTCGTGGTTGCGCCCGGCGCTGGAATTACGATTGGTTGAGAAACTAAACTTCCATCTTGTTTTATACGCGGAGGATTGTTTAGGTTAAATGACCATGAAGCAATTGGAGTTGCGTTCTGGTAGTCTTCACCTGCATAACTGTACCATGTTATCAACGTATCCGTCCAATTGAACATGTGGGTTGTAACCCCTTTCAGAATATCTGGATCAATAAAATTCTCGCGTGTTCTTTCCGGATAAAACGTTCCAAAACTTACTGGCTGAACTGAGAAGGTTGTTGGTTCATCCGAAGTTGCATCTCCCCACTTCGAAAATTCGATATCTACTTCGCTGTTTCCTTGCGTTAGCATGGTGTTGTTGTCCCATGTGAACAATCCCAATACAACATTCTCAGAAAACGACATCGGATCAGCTTGAATAGTGAAGATGTAAGTGCCGTAACCCAAGTTATCTTGCCCCACCACTTCAGACGAATACCAAGTCTCTCCGTGCTTCGCAATGGTTAAGTGCAAGTAACCGTTTTCATCTACCCATACATCGTCGTAAAGACGAGAGAAGTTGTTTGGACCAGGGCCTACAGGAGTATTGCTGTATTTAATGTCCCACTTACGCCCAGCGAAGTCTACAACATCGCCCTGACGACCCAATACATCTTCCGGATTAGACTGCTTACACGTAATCAACGTTACCGAAGCAAGCACTAAAAACAACAAATATCTTTTCATCTTATTGAATAATTAATCTCTGTGTTAACGAACCCACATGAAACTGAAAAGCACCCGGTTCGAAAATCGGTTGAGCGTCTTTTCCAATGAATTTCAAATCTTCCTTCGAAATAGAAAACTCAACGGTGCGCTTCTGCTTCGGTGCCAATTCTACCTTCTGGAAGGCCTTTAATTTCTTTACGGAAGGAGTAACAGATGCTACTTCATCCGTTGCAAAAACCAACACACTTTCCTTAACCGAACGTTCGCTCGGGTTTAAAACATCTACACGAACCAGCACTTCTCCTCCGTGAGATTCACTCTCGTAATTCACCTGCAAATTTTCGTATTGCACATTTGAATACGACAATCCGTAACCGAACTCCCACTGCGGTTGGAAAGCCTTGTTACCAAAATCCTTATCGAACGTCTCGGTATACTTATGATCGTAGGTTGAAGTGCCGACTTGGAATTTCGGATACGTGAATGGAAGCTTTCCACTCGGATTAACATCGCCATATAAAATATTCGCTAATGCATCTCCTCCGAAATCGCCAGGCTGATAAGCCATCACAACAGCAGAACATCCGTCAACTATATCGCGAACAATCCGCGGTCTGTTTTCAACCAACACCAAAACAACAGGTTTTAATGTAGACTGAAGCATCTTCACATACTCTTGCTGCGCCTTCGGAAGCTCTAAATCGTAAATGTTTCCTGGTAATTCAGTGCTTGGTAATTCACCCACACAAACCACAATAACATCGGCATTCATCGCCATCTCTAACGGATTACCATTCATTTTGTTCATGGTCTCTAATCCACAACCTTCATTGAACGTAACATTCTTATTCTTGCTAAGAAGCGCCTCATAAATTGTGTTCTTCGTAGCATCATCGAATTGCGCATCGGTTCCCTGCCATGTGCGTGTCCAAGCACCATTCAACAAGGTCATTGAATTCGCAGCCGGACCTGTTACAAAAATCTTCGCGTCTTTCTTCAAAGGAAGAATGTTGTTCTTATTTTCAAGAAGCGTAATGCTTTCTTCTGCTGTGCGCAATGCCGCGGCTTTATGTCCCTCTGAAGCAAATTCAGGAAACGTTGCAATGCTTGGTGGCATAGCGTTCTCGAACAATCCTAATTTATTCTTCGTTTCCAAAATTCTTCGAACACTTACATTCAAACGTTCTTCTGAAATTCTGCCTTCCTTCACCAATTCAATTAAATACTTGGTGAAGTCGTAATCGTTTGGCACCATGCACATGTCTATTCCTGCCATGACAGCCAAGTAGGTTGCTTCTTTCAAATCAACCGCAACGCGATGGTTCTTCACCAACTTAATTACATCTTCCCAATCGGTAACAGCAAGTCCTTTGAAGCCCATTTCAGTGCGTAACAAATCGATTAAGATTTTTGGATCTGCATGTACAGGAATTCCGTTAATCTCGCCGCTATTGATCATCACAGTTAATGCACCCGCATCAATTGCCGCTTGAAAAGATGGGCGATAAATTTCACGCAATTCAATGTCTGAAATAATTGCTGGTGTGCGATCGAAACCGGTTCGTGTACCGCTGTAACCCAAGAAGTGCTTCATGCATGCTGCCACGTGAAGGTCGTCTACAGTAGAACCGTCTCCCCCTTGATAGCCACGAACAAGGGCGCTTCCAAATACACTGCACACATACGGATCTTCCCCGAACGTTTCAAAAAATCGCGACCAGTTTTTATTTCTTCCTACATCCAAAACTGGAGAGAAATTCCAAGGAATACCAACAGCGCGGGTCTCATAGGCAGTGATTCTTCCACCTTCTTGTGTTAAACTCGGATTGAATGTTGCTGCCTGTCCTAATTGTTGCGGAAACAAGGTAGAGCCTGTTACATAGTTCGCTCCGTGAATAGCATCTATACCATAAAGAATAGGAACCTTCAATCGGGTTTCTGTCGTAGCAACTTTCTGAATGCCGCCAATGATTTCATGCCACTGCTCGCGCGGATATGCATGGCCACCACAATTCAAAATTGAACCCACGTGGTAATCAACCAATGCCTTGCGAAGCTTCGCTGCATCCAAATGATGCGGTTCCACCAACTTGTACACTTCCCCCTCACAAACGACATCTAAATTCAATTGTGTCATTTGTCCTACCTTTTCTTCAATAGACATGTTGGAAATGTAGTACTCGTACATTCCAATAAGCTTTTTGTCTTTTGTAGCAGACTTCTGTGAAGTACAAGAAACATTCAGTGCTAAAAAAGCAAGAATGAAAAACGATTGAAAAATATTTTTTGAACTCATTTTTACTCTAACGTATTGATTGGAATTTCAACTTTCAACTTACCCCAAAGTGATGGGTTCGTATTGAAATTTTCATTGTTCACTGAATTCCAACGCTTCTGGAAATCACGTGTATCTTCAATTGTGGCTTGATCTATGGCAAATTCAATGTTGTATGTTGAATTGTTTTTCCAAGGCGCTACACCCAATTCGCTCCAAGGAATAACACATTCGAAAACATATTTGTTTGGAAGCGGCTTCACTGAAATTTGCGCTTGAATATTCTTCTCTCGGGACCAATCGTACACATCGAAATTTCCGCCCATCTTAATTCCAATGTGACGGTCACCTTCGTAAAACATCATGCGCTTGTCGCTAATTCCAGTTTCGGAAGAGAATGCAACTTCAATGGCATCGCCGTTCCAAATGTCTCTTCCGTTTTGCATGTTTCTACACGGAGAAACATCTTCAATTTCACCGCCGATGTACAATTCTTTTTCGTTCCAATTCAAATAAATAACTGAACCATCGATGTTCGCTTGCGCAACATATTGCCCACCTTCAATGAAACCGTCGTTCACCCAACCGTATGACTTCGTTACAACAAGTGTGTTGGGTTCCTTCGGTTTGAAAGGAATAATCTTGAACTCATCTACGAACACAGTTCCATTCGATTCAAATTGAATAAGCATTTGCTTCACCGTTCCGCCATCTAAATTCCAACCTTCAAATTGAAAATCTACTAAGGGAATGGTAACGGTTCTCCAAGAAGTATCTACCATTCCACCTTCCACATAACCGCTTGTAACGCCTATCCAAGCTTGCGTTCCCGCGTAGTCTTCCAACGCCATGGCCCAGGGCAATCCTTTCATTGTGCCTTCTTGCGTTTTTACTTTGAATGAAATTGCTGCGCTGTTTTCAACTGAAGCTAGATCCTTTCCACTCCAATTCGCCCAACCAATTCCAAGGCCCAACCAAGGGCATCCGCCTGCCTGCTTGTTCCATGTAAATTTCATTGCACCTGTTCCAGAAAAAACTTCCTTACGCTCTGAAGTAACTGTTAAGCATGCAGGACTTGGTGTGAACCAAATCTCTGAAGTGATGTCATCAATGAAAATTTCAGTTAATTGAAATCCATTGACATCCTTCGTTTCTTCCACTATGACCTCATTTTCATAAAGCGCGAGCTCCTTAACGGTTACGCAACTCGAGAATAAAAGAAGTACAGACCAAAAAGCGTATTTCATATAGAAAGATTAAGGCTCTAGTGCAGACCCTTCGGTAAATATCATATAATCTAACCACGTCTTCGAATAACCCGACGTTGGATTTGCCAAGAACAAAATTGACACTTCAATAATTTTATTTGGCTCGTGTAATCCATTTCCAATGGGTCCGGAAGCAGCGCCATTCACCAAGGTTGGAATGTTGTCGTAACGTTGCGAAATTTTGTTCCAACCGTTAGTCGTCAAATTCACTTGAATGGAATACATATCTTCAGAGCCTGTAGAGTACATTCCGTCTTGATTGTCGTCTTCTTTAATTTGGAATAGAACCAATCCATTGTCAACCCCCGCAGGCTTGTACAACATCGTGTTGAAATACAAATTCGCCGGGTTGCTCGTCAAGGGATAATACGTCGAACCGTAGGCGCTTCCGGGCATATTCACCAAGCCAATTAACCAATCCCACGACACTGCACCTGCCATTTCATAGTATCTACTTCCTTGGGCTGCATTGTCATTTGTTTGAACTGCGAAGCTCATGTTCGCGCCACTTTGAACGTAAGTGTTCCATCCGCTATTCCATCCGTTTTCGAAGTCAGCCACAACAAAACCCTGATACACCTTCGATCCAACCACCGTAAGCGTATCATGCAAAGTATCGGCAACATTCTCTATTGAAAGTTGAACGGCGCAATCTTCCGCACGAAACATCGGAAGGTCTGTCGTGGTTCCTGTCCATGTTGCATTTGATGCGTCAATGACATTGGAGAATCCTTCGAAACGCTTCACAGCGCCCGACTGCAATCCTTTCACTTCAATTGTCCAATTCACATTCTTCGAAAACGCAGCGGTAAAAGCTGTGGTTTCTCCGCTCGAGAAATCTACATCGCGATTGGTAATGTCCAGGCCATTCACCAAGGTGAATTCACCATACAAATCAACCAATGACGGTCCTTCAAAATCGTCATCAACCTTGCAAGATGTGTAGAGCGCTGAAGCGAAAAGCAAAAAGAAAATCGACTTTTTCATATTAAAAATTCATTTGATAAAGTAACATAAACTGACGAACATTGTAATTCTGTGTAGCATCGAAAGCATCGGTATTCTTGAAGTTCGAGAGGTTCATAGATAAACTAGACTTGTCTGAAAAACGGTAGCGCACACCTGCAGCTTGCATGAACTCGCTTCCGTCTGTTTGGTATTCTCTGAAGTTGAAAATTTCAGAGAAATTATTACGAACCGCTGTATAATCGAAGCCGTTGAAATCTATCTGTTGAACACCCAACATCAAGTCCCAGTTTTCCATGAATTCATATTCTAACCCTACAGAGAAAATTTGGGTAGAAAGGTCTACTGCTTTCACATTCTCTTCTGCTTCGCGCGACGTGTTGTCTGTTCTGTATCGAATTGTGACATCGAACAACTTCTCTCTGCTACCGAATCTTTTGCTCAGATGCGCAATAGCCTTCACTTCTGAACGCATGAACTTACGTGGCAGCAAAGTTCCTTCGCCGCGTGTCTCTTGCAACATCAATTGCGTTGCAGAAATTTCGAACAACTGTTTTGGGCTAACGTATCGCGCATTAACCGTTAACCCTTGTCTATTCGGGGTAGCGGTACCGTATGGTGTTATGTTATCGTACTTAGGTTGAAACAACATTAAGTTGGAAGAAAGCTGGCGATTGTATACATCTGCCTCGCGCATTAAATCGAATGATGTTAGATTTCGAACCAATTGATCGTTCGTAATTCTACCGAATGAAGAAGGCTGATAGTTGTAATTCACACGCTTGGTTTGCGCGCCTGGACTGCGGAAATCTGAACTTACGTATTTCCATCCCGCTTCAACACTTAAACCTCTCGACGAGTTAACACCCATCCATTTCGCATCGAATATCCTACCGTTGGTTTCCGGTGAACCTTCGAATTTCTCGTAGTATGTTTTTGAAGTTCCTGCTTCCACATTCACTTTCATTTTCCAGTTGGAAATATCCTTCTTCAACAACAAAGTACCTGTGGTTACTGGGTTGTGGAAGGTGCTTAAGTTTCTAGATGTTCCTTCAACATCAAACAACGAAACGTAGTTCACACCTACCTCAAGGAAATTACTCTGCACTAAGTTCACATTGTAACCCGCAAACAACCGGTCATTTATACTTCCAAAATCAGAGGTCCGCACGCGAGTAGCCACGGTATGAAATTGCAGCTCTTTCACAAACTTCGAAAACTGCAATCCGAATTCTGCCGCTGCTCCTTGCTGTCTCCAAGAGCTATCTGCCGCATAAAAATTATCGTAATTCATCAAGCGCGTTTGTTGCTGAAAGACAACAGGGCTTTGTGTAATTATTTCTTGATCTGTATTTGAAAGCGTATAAGGCGAAAGCTTGTAATTGATGTCTCCCAATTGGTACCGAACTACGCCGCCTGCAACACCTTTAATGTAAAGCTGACGAATATCGAAGCTAACACCAGATCCCCAGAACCCGCCGTAATCGTTGCGCACACGCACCATACCCTGAATTTCGGTGTTTCTATTCGGACGAATATTCATTCCTAAGTCAACCATGGTATGTCCGCTGTTCATGCGGGGTATAGTAACAGAATCCACTACGTCCTGTCCCATTCTGTCTCCGTAATACAATCCGCGTGCAGCACCCGTGAAGACAACCTTTCGCAAATCTTTTTCCTGTGCCGAAACAAACTGAGTCACTACGAGTGCAGCAATTCCAACAACAATGTGTAATTTATTTTTCATTAAAAAAATGCTTTTAATTCAACCACTAACTCTCTTCCATTGAAATGATCTAACGAGAAACTTCTATCCTCGAAAGAGAACCAACGGTGACGTAAATACAATCTTGTGTTTCTTCCCAATTCAACGTCTACTCCAAGACCGTAACCTGTCCCGTATTGGTTGCGTGGTCTTCTTGAAATCTCGTCAATGTTGGTCAAGTAATTCGCGATGGTTCTTTCATAACCCACGTAGCCATTCAGCATAACGGTTGGGGTAAGTTCATAGTAGATTTCCAATTCAGAAGAGTACTGACGCACATAAGCTTTCTCATTCGTCACGACTATTGGCGAGAATTTTCTTCCCGCACTTTGCACTTGCAAAAGCGAAAACAAAAACACTTTGTGTGTTCCAATTTTTCCCTGATACTTCATTTGCGCTTCAGCCACATTGAAATGCTTCTTGTTCACTACCACACCCGAGCTATCATCGGAAAGTTGAACAGACTCATACGTGTCTCTGTATATGTCAGAGTATCTTCCGTATGGTCCAACATTAGCTGGATACTGCCAACGCCAGAAGCGTGAGCGTGTAACGCTATTGACAGGATGACCGTAGGTGATTATGGCCGCTGCCGCTTCTAATTCTGAAGAGGCACCCATACCACCGCTGAACTTAAATTTCTTCGTGCCCCACTGAACATTCATGTTTAATCCCTGACGATTGTTGGTCATTTGACCTAAACGAATCATAGAACTTCCGAATGGTTGAAGCAGCGAAGAACTTCCCACTGCTCCGGCTGGAATCTCGTTCGCCGCATATTCCTGTGTGGCAGTATTCCAGAAAATAGCAGTGTTGTTAACCACCTTTGGGCTTAAGCGAAAGGCATGCACTTCTAAAATTGGGCGTGAACCTAAAACTGGTGTAGACCAACGCAATTGAAGCGCTTCACCCCAACCGCCTTGGTGTCTTGGGCTGTAGTATTTTCCTACCCCCATTTCCGCCTTTAGGGTATGACCTTTAATGTTCGTCATGCCCTCAAGCGTTATAACATTCAAGCCGAAGGCCTCACGTGCCAGACTGTCTGTGTAGTTAACGCTGTTGAACGTATTCAACGATAGGAAGCCATTTTTCTTTCCTTTGTGAAGAAGTTTCCCGCCGTAGGAATAATTTGGAACTACCGAGAAACCGCCATTGATTTCACTTTTTCCAACCATTCCTAACAGATAAAAATTCTTAGGCAATTCTTTTCCCTCTATCACTGCGCCTTGAAAGGCGCGATTTCCCCAACGCGAATCTTGGTCTATACTTCCTTGATCGAAGTATTGCTGGTATCTTGAAGCCGCGCTATTTCCCATAGGATCCCACGGATTTCTTTCAAACAACATAAAACGATTGTAACCCCTGAAAGAACCGAATGTCAAATCAGAAATACTCAACCACTGTATACCACCTACACGCACGCCCCATTGTCCGTATTTTGTTTTGAAATTCCCGTACAAGTTCATTCCCAACATGGTTCCAAGATTTCCACCTAGCGCTACCGTTCCCAAGGGATTTTGAATACTCGGACGAAGAGAATCGGTCACTTGAGCGCCGTATGATGGGTTGATTACGCCATTCAAAAATTGAAACATTCTTAAATCGAATCCCCAACTTGATTTGTCTGAGAACTGTCCTGCTACATTGACCAATAAATTTGGAAGCTGCTCATCGTCGCCAATGAAAAAACTACGTGGAAGAACGGTGTTCGTTGGCACTGTTAGTTGGTAGGGATTGTTCTGTTTGGTGTACGTTCCGAAAAAACGATAAAACCCCGAGACACTTATTTTTCCTGGTATTAACGAGTCCTTCTTCGGGTATAGTCCGTATGGGGAAGTTAGATTGTCTACTTGCCCCCACGCACCATTTCCTTCAACCAGAAACAGAAGCGCCAAAAGAGAAAATAGGTATTTGAAATTACTCTTCATTCGCATTAAGGTTGAAATTCGATTCGTTTGAATGAAACAGCACGCTTTGGCGCCTGTCCTGCTTTTCTTGGCATTACGTAAAACGGTACATTGGTGTAAGCGTAGTGCCCATTTCCATCTACCGTTTCAAAAAATAATCTGTAGGCACCTTCCACGGAAGGCGCAAAAAACTTCGCTGCTGTAGTCGATTTCTTTTTGAATAGTCCAACAAGTGGCGTAGGTGCGCTCTCTGCGTCTCCGCCCGATTTAATGTCGCGACTTTCCGGAACAATGACCCAAGAAGATTTCAAAAGATCTCCGTCGGCATCTTTCACAAAGGCACTTGCCTCATAAATTTCGTCTGCGGTTAAAGCTATATATTCTCCCTTCCTTTTTCCATTCACCAAAAGAGAGTCTAACACAGGCGTTCTGTTCTTCACTGTTCCCGGCTTCCAAACGTCTTGCAATACTTCCACAGCCTCAGAAGCATTTCCGTCTGCTGAGAACAGACCATACCAAGTAGATGTTGTTTCTTGCTTGTGTCCCCAAAGAAACACGTAAGAACCGATACAATAATTCTTATCGGCTTGAATTTCATTGCTCAAACGCTCTCTGTACGAAATTGCTTTTTCTGAACTGCTTTGTTCTACCGGCGCTCCCCATTTTGTCTTGGCCACTTCCCAATGTCCGTTCGGACCCCATTCTGTTATCATGTACGGACCGTTCCAACCGAAATTGCGAATATTCTTGCGCACGCCTGCAATGTCGCCGTAGGTGTTCACACAATACACATCAATTTCCGGAGCGTCGCGCAGAATCAACTTCACTTCCTTCTCATCTAACCCGGCTGTTACAGTAGAAGTCGGGTGGTTGCGATCAACTTCATGTATGAATTTTGCAATATCATTGATAGCGGCCCACACGCGGGTGTTCGAGTAAAACAGATCAACCTCGTTTCCAATTCCCCACATTAAGAGAGCAGGATGATCCTTGAATTGAAGGATAACCTTTTTGAATCCTTCCAATTGCGCGGCTACTTTCTTTTCGTCGTTGTAATCGAAACCATGTCGCTCATGTTGAACCCACAAACCAAGCATGACTGTCAGGCCCTTTGAATGAGCCTCGTCTAAAACCTCTTGCGCATTGTCTGTGCTCCAGGTGCGAATTGAATT
>CAZEFR010000002.1:0-6307 GCA_964511555.1 uncultured Chryseobacterium sp. | reverse complement strand
GGCAAAGTACACAACAATTCTCAAAACAATGGCAGTACCGAAACAAATGTATTAAATCCTTTTTGTAGAAAGTACAATTTCTCTAAATTAGCAAAAAACAATAACATGAAAAAACTCTTATTTCTATTATTCTCGACCTTCTCGCTTAGCGCAATATCACAAGTAGATATTACCTTTCAGGTAGACATGACTGGTGCTCCCGCCTTCACCACTCCGGAAGTAAACGGAACATTCAACGCATGGTGTGGAAGTTGCGCGCCTATGACAGATGCAAACGGAGATAACATTTGGGAACTTACCATTTCATTGGCTCCGGGTCCATACGAATACAAGTTTTCAGCAGACAACTGGGCCGAACAAGAGATGTTGGTTGCGGGTAGCTCTTGCACCATGACTACCGGACAATTCACGAATCGTGTTTTGAACGTGTCTACTTCAGAGACTCTTCCAGTAGTTTGTTGGGGAAGCTGCGCAGCATGCGGACAGTCTGTTGGTCCATACAACATCACCTTTGTGGTAGACATGAACAATAGTGGTGTTGATTTTACAACACCTGAAGTGAACGGAACATTCAACAACTGGTGCGGAGGCTGCGCCCCAATGAGCGATGCGAACGGAGACAACATTTGGGAAATTACAATTGCGCTGAACAACGGAACCTACGAATACAAGTATGCTTACGATTCTTGGGCAGGTTCTGAGGCGCTCGTAGTTGGTGACCCTTGCACAATAACAAGCGACGGATTCACAAACCGAGGGCTAGAAGTAACCGGTAATATGGTTATGGATACGGTTTGCTACGGAAGTTGCGTGAGCTGCGCTGGCGTTAACGTAGATGAAATAGTTGGAAATACATTCGCCATCTATCCGAACCCTGTTCAAAACTCCTTTCTAATTGAAAGTGCAGAGCAGGTAACCAACATTGCTATTCTGGACAACACCGGTAAGAACATCTCTCTTCCTACCACTCTGCTTAACAAGAACGTGCAAGTGAATACAGAGTCACTTCCTGCTGGCATTTACCACGTGCAAGTGCTTACCCTTAAGGGAGCTGCTACACAGCGTTTCGTGAAATTGTAAGAAATACTAAAACTCGAAAACAAACCCTTTGTCGCGATACTGCTTGAACAGTTTCGCGTCGAAGCGGTACAAATTCGAAGGACGGTGACGCACATTTTGCTGAGACTCGTCTAAACGTTTTAAGAATTTCAACCCGTTGATTTTCTTTCTGAAATTACCCTTATCGAATTCCCTTTGCAAAATCGTTTCGAAAATTGCTTGGAATTCGGTGAGGGTAAATTTTTCTGGCAGAACCTCACTCCAAAGTGGCTCTGCCACTATAATATCTTTCAAGGCCCTAAAGCTTTCGTTCAATATTTCTTTGTGATCGAAGGCTAGCTTAGGAATTCTCTTAATGCTGTGCCATTTGGTTTGCTTCGCCCATTTCGAAGGAAGCGGATTAATGTCCATCAGCTCTACCAGGGCAATGTATCCCACAGTGATAACTCTTCCCAGCGGATGGCGGTTCACCTTTCCGAAGGTGTGCACCTGTCTCATGGATACATCTGAAAGAGAGGTAAGGTCATTTAATACGCGTTGCGCAGAATCGTCGAGGTCTTCATACGGATAGACCAAATCACCAGGCAATGCCCAATAATCTTGGAAAGGATCTGTTCCTCTCTGAATAAGCAAAACCTTCAATTCTCTATCGTGATAGCCAAATATGACACAGTCTACAGAGAATGCCGACTTGAAAAATTCATCAATAGGTATGGAATACAAATCATCCTGCTCAATCCTTGTCTTCGATATATTTTTGGAAATAGCCATCCTTCAAAGTTTCAGCGAAAATAAATGAGATTTGGAAGGACTTTTTGTAAAAAAAACAATTTTTTATTTTCTAACGCTTCCCACAGCCCCTCTATTGAGATTCATTTTTCATCTGAAAAATATATTCACAACCTTTTTGTAAAACCGACAATTAGTATATATTAGCCAAACCTAAAATTAAACTTATGTTAAAAAAACTACTCGCTCTCTTTATCATTTCGTTAGGAATGTTTACGAGTGCACAAGCTTTCAACGTCACCTTCTCGGTTGACTTGTCGTCTGTGACCGGTTTCACAACCCCAACAGTTAACGGCTCTTTCGACAACTGGTGTGGTAACTGTCGCCCTTTATCAGATGCGAACGCAGATGGCATTTGGGAAACGACTTTCGACCTTCCAGCTGGAAACTACGAATACAAATTTGCTTACGATAACTGGGCAGGTTCTGAAAATTTGACTCCAGGTACTCCATGTACCCTTACAACTGGGGGCTTCACAAACAGAACTCTTTCAGTAACCGGAGAAACCACCCAGCCTACTGTATGTTGGGGAAGCTGCAACGCTTGCAATGCGTTACCTCCTACATTCCCTGTAACATTCAGTGTAGATCTTCAGAACGTAAGCGGATTCAACACTCCAACCGTTAACGGCTCTTTCGACAACTGGTGCGGTAACTGTAATCCTTTGACAGATGCAGATGCGGATGGAATTTGGGAGACAACCTTAAACCTACCTGCCGGAACCTATGAATACAAATTTGCTTACGACAGTTGGGCAGGTCAAGAAAACCTAACTCAAGGTTCTCCTTGTACGGTAACCAATTTCGGATTCACCAATCGCTCTGTGGTTGTTGGTGGTAGCACTACACTTCCAACTGTATGTTGGGGAAGTTGCACAGCGTGCTCTGTTTTGCCATCTTCGTATAACGTGACATTTAGAGTTGACATGCAAAACGTAACTGGGTTTACAACTCCGGAGGTAAACGGTACATTCAACAACTGGTGCGGAAACTGCAACGCTATGAGCGATGCTGATGGCGATAATATTTGGGAAGTAACTCTTAACTTACCTGCTGGAAACTACGAATACAAATTCGCTCATGATAGCTGGACGGGGCAGGAAAACCTTACCCCTGGATCTTCTTGTACAATGACTACTGGTGCAAACACAAACCGCACACTTAGCCTTTCAGCTAATACAACTCTAGATGTAGTATGTTGGGGAAGTTGCGCGGCATGTTCTGTGAACTCTACTCCGGGTTGCACGAACATGAACGCTGTAAACTACAATCCAGCTGCTGGCACCGATAACGGTTCTTGCTTGTTCGCAACAAACTTCAACGTAAATATGAACTGCGCCGATGCATTCACCAATGTGTACGTTACAGGTCCTTGGTGCGGATGGTGCGGTGCAGATACTTACAACATCCTTACCGATTCTAATGCAGACGGAATCTACAGCGTTTCAGTTAACCTGCCACAAGGTAACGTTGAGTACAAGTACATGGTTGACGACTGGGCTTCTCAAGAAAATCTTGTAGACGATGTTCAAAACGGTGGCACGTGTGCCCCAATCACAGACGGAGCAAACTACGCTAACAGACAAATTGTAGTTGGAACAACAACCAACGACGTATACGGTCAGTGCACAGCATGTGGAGGGGTTACTCCAGAGCCATGCGACATCTTAACTGTTGCTTTCGATGATGCGAGTTCTTTGTCTTCTTGGACTGCTTTAGCCGATGCTACACTTCCAGAGGCTAGCATGACTTGGGACGCTACAGGTGCATTGCGCATCAGCGGTTCAAACACTTCTACTGCTATCGGAAAAGCATACATCTTCCAATACTTGAACAATGCAGTGAACTACGACGGTAATTCAACAGTACAATTGGAATTCGACGTTAAATCTGTTGGAGCACTTGTTGGAACTGCATTACACCTTCAAACTGAATTCCCAGGTACTGGTGTAACCAACACCTTCGACATTCAAAACGCTGGTATCAACGAAAACACCTGGACACACTACTCTTACACATTCAATGGTGTAACAGCAGCGTCATTGTTCCGCATGCATTTCAACATGGCTGCAGGCGCATTCCTTGGTGCAGGTGGTACCTTGTTAATCGATAACATCGAATTGAATTGCTTCGCTCCGGTTGCTGTTCCAGGTTGTACAGATCCAACAGCTACAAACTACAACGCTGCTGCTACAGAAGACGACGGTTCTTGCACTTATGCAACAACTTACAACGTTACCTTCCAGGTAGATATGCAAAACGTTACTGCAGCATTCAACACTCCTGAAGTAAACGGCACATTCAATGATTGGTGTGGTGGTTGTGCTCCAATGACAGATGTAGATGGAGACAACATTTGGGAAGTAACCATTGCTCTTCCAGCTGGTTCATATGAATTCAAGTATGCTTACGATTCTTGGCTTGGACAAGAAAATCTAACTGCAGGCAGCTCTTGTACTGTTACAAACTTCGGTTTCACAAACCGTTCGTTAACTGTATCTGAAGATGTAACTCTTCCTGTCGTTTGTTGGGCTAGCTGCATAAGCTGCGAGCAAGCTCCTGTTACTTACAGCGTAACTTTCCAAGTAGATATGCAAAACGTTACCGGATTCACAACTCCTGAAATTAACGGTACATTCAACGACTGGTGTGGTGGATGTTTTGTTATGACGGATGTAGACGGAGATAACGTTTGGGAAGGAACTACACAACTTGCCGCTGGAACATACGAATACAAATTCGCTTACGATTCTTGGACAGATTCAGAGCAACTTACTGCTGGCGATGTGTGTACAATCACAACTGGTGGATTCACAAACCGTGCTTTAGTAATCTCTTCAGATGTTGTTCTTCCTGTAGTTTGTTGGGCTAGCTGCGTAGATTGCGAAAGTATTGCTCCTCCTGTAAGCGTGCTTTTCCAAGTAGACATGTCACAATACCTTGGTTCTTTCACTACTCCTGAAGTAAACGGAACATTCAACAACTGGTGTGGCGGTTGCGCTCCAATGTCAGATGTAGACGGAGATAACACATGGGAATTAGCCATTGAATTAACTCCAGGTACATACGAATACAAATTCGCATTCGACAGCTGGTTGGGTCAAGAGACGTTAGTAAACGGGTCGACATGCACTATTACTACAGATGGATTCACCAATCGTGTAATTACAGTTATTGATGCTGAAACACTTCCTGCTGTATGTTGGGAAAGCTGTGAGTTGTGTCCTGATTTCGTTAACGAAACCGAATCGACAATCTCTATCTATCCTAATCCATCGAACGGAACTATCCGTGTGAACAGTAACATTTCTCTTCCTTACAACCTCGAAGTATTCGATCTTTCCGGAAGAAGAGTTCAAGACATGAAATTGTTCCAAAACAACTCTGAAATCAATTTGGAAAACCTTTCAAAAGGTGCTTACCAAGTTAGAATTTCAAACAGTTTGAATAGCGTTAACGAAACTATCTTCATTCGTTAATGAAGAATCTCATTCTATTGTTCGTCTTTGCGTGTGGCCTCGGCCACGCGCAAGGGCAAACATGGAATCTCATCTGGTCCGATGAGTTCTCTGGCTCTACTATAGATAACTCTAAATGGACACACGAGCTTGGCACAGGAAATTGGGGTTGGGGTAACAACGAACTTCAATATTACACAGCCAGCACAAACAACAGTTTTGTTAGCGATGGTGAAATGCACATTATTGCAAGAGAACAAACCATTAATAACAGCAACTACTCTTCAGCTCGACTCATTACCAAAGACAAGTTCTTCTTTCAATACGGAAAGGTAGAAGCGCGTATTAAAGCGCCCGCCGGACAAGGCCTTTGGCCTGCCTTCTGGATGCTTGGACAAAACATTGACGAAGTTAGCTGGCCGCAATGCGGTGAAATTGACATCATGGAGCACGTGAACAACAATCCGTACATCAATGGAACTGTTCACTTCAATAACAATGGACATGTATACCAAGGTGGTCAATACTACACCAACGTTGAAGAATACCATGTCTATTCTATTATTTGGAATCCATCCTCAATTCGTTTTTTCGTAGATGGAAATATCTACTACACCAAAAACATTTTAAACAACACCGGAAGTACGGAAGAATTTCATAACGAATTTTTCTTTATCATGAATCTAGCTGTAGGTGGAAATTGGCCAGGAAGCCCTGATGCTACCACAGTATTCCCGGCAGAAATGAACCTCGATTACATTCGTGTTTATCAATTAAACACTGTAGGGTTTGATGAAGAAACAACGCAAGAAATCAATTGTTATCCGAATCCAGCAAACAACGTATTCAACGTTGAAAACCCATTTCTTTCTCCCACATTTACAACTAAGATTTTCGCTTTAGACGGAAGACTTATTTACACCGAATCTTCTCAAGATCGCACCACCCACATTCCATGCTCCGACTGGACAAACGGAATGTACTTCGTGGAATGCACAAAT
>CAZEFR010000001.1:5914-154307 GCA_964511555.1 uncultured Chryseobacterium sp. | reverse complement strand
AATTCTTCGAATCAATCTTTCAGATCAATCACTGCGTGATCAAACCTTCGGTGAAATCGAAACAAAGTTCCAATTACAAAGTGGGAATTATGCAATAGGAATTACAAAGTAGGAACAAAACCAAAGGTTTTCCAATAACCAAGTTCCCATAAACCCGCATATCAACATTTAGGATTCTTTCCCCCGAAGTAATACTTTCGACGGGTAAATAAAAAATGGATAACTATGAAAAAGGTAACAATTGCAAGACTTAATAAATCATTTGAAGATTCGGCATATGAGCAAGATGGTATAGAATACTGGCTTGCTCGAGAACTTCAAATTTTACTTGGATACACGAGTTGGAGAAATTTTATCAATGCTGTTACTAAGGCAAAAGAAAGCTGTAAAACTAGCAAAGAAGAGATTCTAGACCATTTTGTTGATGTCGACAAAATGGTTAAAATCGGATCTGGTGCTGAGAGAAAACAGGATGACATCATGCTAACTCGATATGCCTGCTATCTTATTGCTCAAAATGGTGATCCAAAGAAAGAGCAGATTGCATTTGCACAAAGTTATTTCGCTATTCAAACCAGGAAGCAAGAAATACTTGAAGAAAGAATTTTATTAAATGAAAGAATTCATGCTAGAGAAAAATTAGCTGCAACCGAGACGGAACTTTCAAAAAGCATATAAGAAAGAGGTGTCGACAGCAAAGGATTTGCAAATATTCGTAGTAAAGGAGATTGGGCATTGTTTGGAGGGAATTCAACGAACAGCATGAAAAAGAAATTGAAAATTCCGGAAAACAGACCCTTAGCAGATTTTCTTCCGACAATTACCATCACAGCGAAACAATTAGCAGCCGAGATCACTAATTTCAATATTAAACAAAACGATATTCGAGGCGAATCTCCGATTTCTGACGAACACATTAAAAACAATAAAGACGTCAGAGGGCTTTTGAATAAGAGCGGAATTAAACCAGAAAATCTTCCGGCCGATGAAGACATTAAGAAACTCGAACGAAGAGTTAAATCAGCAGTAAAGGGAATCGAGAAAAAGAAACTTAAAGGCAATAAACCTTAAATAATCTTCGGTGATCAATTCTTCGAATCAATCTTTCAAATCAATCACTGTGTGATCAAACTTCCGGTGAATCCTCTTACCTTCTCTTACCCTCTCTTACCTTCTCTTACCCTCTCTTACCCACTCTTACCCTTTAAATAAAACCCTTCCCTTTCCTTCAACAACTCCTGTAATTTAAAAAGCAAATCCCCCTCACTCAAAAGCGGACGCTTTGCGCGCTCTTCCGGAGTGTTGAGCCTGTTGAACAACTCGTCAATAGACACTTCCAAATACCACACTTCAAAATGATTCAAAGAGAACTCAACTTTCTCTTCAGTGGTGAAAAACCCCGCTCCCGCTGAAATGATTCCCACCGGCTCGTTCACAATTAATTTCACCATGGAAAATTCTTCTTCGCGAAATTTCTCCCACCCCTGCTCTACCACAAATTCAGCAATACTCCTTCCCCACTTCAACTCCAACATCTCATCTACTTCATAACACGACACACCCCGCTCAACAGCCAACTGCCTCGCCTTTGTCGTCTTCCCACTTCCAGGCATTCCAACTAATAAAATGTGTCTATTCATACTCTTATTTTTTTGCATCATCCACGAAGTGGTCATCACAACGTGTTGTGTCCCGTAAAAGTAATTTAATTCAGAGGTACATTTGCCTTATGAAAAGATTTGCCATCGTATTTCTTGCCTTAATCGCTTTCACACAAGGTTTCGGACAAAAGAAAAAAGTTAATCCTTCCGATCAACAACAACCTTCTCTCGTGATTGGAATTACCGTTGACCAAATGCGCAACGACTACATCGACCGCTTCTGGAACGACTACTGCGAAGGCGGATTCAAACGCCTCGTTCGCAACGGCGCATACGCGCGCAACTTGCAATACAACTACATGCCCACCTACACAGGTCCAGGACACGCCGCCATATTCACAGGCACAACGCCAGCACATAACGGTATTGTTGCGAACGACTGGTTCGAACGGAAATACAACCGCATGACGTACTGCTCAGGCGACTCTACCGTTAAGGGAGTTGGAACTTCTGCATCGGCCGGAAAAATGTCTCCGCATTACCTGAAATCGAGCACCATTGGCGATGAACTGAAACTTTTCACTGCCGGAAAATCGAAAGTCATTGGCATCTCACTTAAAGACCGAGGCGCTATTCTTCCCGCTGGAAGGACTGCCAATGCGGCATATTGGTTCGTTGGTGGAGAAGAGGGCGTGTGGGCTTCCAGCAGCTGGTACATGCGCGAACTTCCAAAATGGGTGCAAGACTTCAACACCAACGGAAAAGCAAAAGCTTACGCCGCTTCAACATGGAACCTTCTTCTTCCCGAAGAAAATTACTCCGAAAGCATCGAGGACAACAACGCCTACGAAATGCCTTTCAAACCGTTGCTCCGTCCTGTCTTCCCATACAACATAGACACGCTGAAAAAATACAACGGCGGATACGAAATTCTAAAAGCCGTTCCCATGGGAAATTCGCTTACGCTCGATTTCGCTTTAGCCGCTATAGACGGAGAGCAATTGGGAAAGAACAACACCATTGACATGCTTTGCCTGAGCTTCTCTGCTACGGACTATGTTGGACATCAATTCGGAATTCATTCAAAAGAATTACAAGACACTTACATTCGTCTCGATCGCGAACTAGAAAAATTATTGTTGGAACTCGACAAGCGCTTTGGAAAAGACAACTACCTCTTGTTCTTAAGCTCTGATCATGGTGGAGCGCCAACACCAAGCTTTATTCAAAAATCAAATGCACACGCGGGATATTGGTCTTCCGATGCGCTCGAAGACAAAGCAGAGCTTTTTATGAATTCGAAATACGGACAAGGCAACTGGATTCTAAACGAAAGTAACTTGAACTTATTCATAAACCGAACGCTCGTTCGGGAAAAGAATATGAAGTTGGAAGACATGCAACGTACACTCGCTAAGTGGGCTGAAGAACAAGATTATGTTACCAAGGCTTTTGCAAGCTGTGATCTTACCCAAGAAAATTTCACTTCAGGATTGGGACAAAAAGTTCAACTTGGATTTCTTCCAGCCCTCTCCGGAGATGTGATCTATGTGCTTGAACCGGGCTTCATGGAATACTCTAGACAAGGTACCACACATGGTTCTCCTTACGCTTACGATTCTCAAGTGCCTTTCTTGATGTATGGAAAAAATGTTCCTGCAAGTACAAACTATGCAGCACACAGCATTACCGATATTGCTCCAACCATTTGCAGCTATTTGCGCATAGGAAACCCTAACGCCTGTATTGGCAACCCAATCATTAGCTTCCTCAGACCTACTAAAAAATGATTCATGTTTCATTAAGCACGCCGCACATTCACAGAAAAATGGTGAAGGTGCGCGTGTCATTTAGCCACTCAGAAGAACATCAAATCGTTCAACTTTCCTCGTGGAGACCAGGTCGATATGAAATGGGAAATTTCGCGAAAAACATTTCGCACGTGAAAGCATTCGATTCGTTGAACAAATCACTTGAAGTCAAAAAAACCGAGAAAGATAAGTGGTGCATCGCATGCAATGCCGACGAGCAAATCACATTCGAATATTTTTATTGCGCGGCAGAGCTCAACGCTGGAAGTACCTATGTGAACAGCCAAATGCTTTATGTGAATCCAGTCAACTGCATTCCCTTCCTTCCGGGAAGAGCAAATGAAAACTATACCGTTGAAATTCTCGATTCTTATGCACACCTCTCGTGCGGACTTCCGCACGAAGGGAATAAACTATTCGCACAAAACTTCGACGAATTGGCCGACTCGCCTTTTGTTGCTTCGCACAACAGAGAAGTAATTTCGGAAGAGATTCAAGGTGTAACTTTCCAAGCTCATGTCTTTGGAATTACGAATCTGAATTTCGAACGCTTCTGGAACGACGTCCGCGCATACACCCAACTTCAACTGAATATATTCGGAGAGTTTCCAGTTTCAAAGTATCGCTACTTGTTACATTTCACTCCCTACTTCATGCATCACGGTGTAGAGCATATAACCAGCACAGTGATTGTTATGGGGCACGGCGAAAACTTCGACCGCGAAGAAAAGCACAACGAAATGTTGGCCATCTGCAGCCATGAACTCTTTCACACATGGAACGTAAAAACCTTGCGTCCGGTTGAAATGATGCCCTACGATTTCACCAAAGAAAATTACACGCAACTCGGATATGTTGACGAAGGAGTGACTACCTACTACGGTGATCTTTGCTTACGCCGAAGCGACGTTTGGAACAACGACCTCTGGAAAAATTCATTGGAAAAATGGTTAAACACCCACCACAGAAACTACGGAAGATTCTCATACAGCGTGGCAGATAGCAGCGTGGATACTTGGCTCGACGGTTATGTCCCAGGAGTTCCTTGGAGAAAAGTTTCCATCTACAACGAAGGCGCTTTGCTTTCCATGATTCTCGATATTGAATTGATTACAGTTACGGAAGGAAGGAAATCGTTAGACGACGTCATGCACAGCATGTACCACACCTTCGCGAAAAACAACAAAGGATATTCGGTTGAAGATTACTGGAAAACCCTGGAATCCACAGGACTTTCAAACGCTCAAGACTTCAGAAAGAACATTGCTGAAAAAGCGGTGGATTATTCAGTTCATTTGAAAGACGCGTTCAATAAAATTGGCGTTCAATTGGATTGGTTACCTTCTGTTTTAGCAACCGAACGTTTATTCGGTTTTAGTGTCGACATTCAAATGGGCAAATCAAAAGTCACTTCGGTGTGCATGAATTCTGCGGCAGATCTTGGCGGTTTATGGTACGGCGATGAGATTTTAGAAATCGATGGAATAGCTGTAGATCGAAATGTGAACTTCCTTATTGAAGCCACAACCACCACGCAACTCCTTATTTTGCGCAACGGCGTGCAATTTGAATTGACGCTTCATTCAGATCCTGAACTTCCGATTATTCAGCAATCCCACATTTCATTTCCTGAAAACAACAGCCTATTCAATTACTGGATAGGCAGACGCAACGCATAAAAAAAGGCCTTGAAATTTCAAGGCCTTTTTACTTATTTCGATTCGAATTACTTCTTCTCGTCTTTTACTTCTTCAAAGTCAACATCGGTTACTTCACCGTCGTTGGCTCCTGCTTGTTGCTCTCCAGCACCTGCATCTGCAGCTCCGCCAGCGTTGTTGTACATGTCTGCACTCGCCGCTTGGAACACTGCATTCAATTTATCCATAGACGCTTTAATGGTGTCTAGGTTCTTTTCTGCGTGTGCTTTCTTCAACTCTTCCAAAGATGCTTCGATCTCTGTTTTCTTATCTGCAGGAAGTTTATCTCCGAACTCTTTCAATTGCTTGTCCACTTGGAAAATCAACGAATCGGCTTGGTTCACAACGTCTGCTTCTTCTTTCGCTTTGCGATCTGAATCTGCATTCATCTCTGCTTCCTTCTTCATCTTCTCGATGTCTTCTTTGCTTAATCCGCTGGAAGCTTCAATTCTGATGCTTTGCAATTTGTTGGTTGCTTTGTCAAGCGCAGATACGTTAATGATACCATTCGCATCAATGTCGAAGATAACTTCTACTTGTGGAACCCCTCTTGGCGCTGGTGGCAATCCGTCTAAGTGGAATCTTCCAATGGTACGGTTGTCCTTCGCCATGGCACGCTCACCTTGCAATACGTGAATCTCTACGCTTGGTTGGTTATCGCTAGCCGTTGAAAACACTTCAGACTTCTTCGTTGGAATCGTAGTGTTTGCCTCAATCAACTTCGTGAATACACCTCCCATGGTTTCAATTCCCAATGAAAGCGGAGTAACATCTAACAACAACACGTCTTTCACTTCTCCGGTTAATACTCCTCCTTGAATTGCTGCTCCGATAGCTACTACTTCATCAGGATTCACTCCTTTGCTTGGATCTTTTCCGAAGAAACTCTTCACTGCATCTTGAATGGCGGGAATACGTGTTGATCCTCCTACTAAGATAATTTCATTGATGTCGTTTACAGACAAACCAGCGTTCTTCAATGCGCTTTCGCAAGGAGCAATGGTTCTGCGAATCAACGAATCCGCTAACTGCTCGAACTTCGCACGCGTTAACGTCTTCACCAAGTGCTTTGGTATTCCGTCAACAGGCATGATGTATGGCAAGTTAATCTCAGTTGTAGAAGAACTAGACAATTCAATCTTCGCTTTCTCTGCACCTTCCTTCAAACGTTGAAGAGCCATTGGATCTTTCGAAAGATCTAAATTTCCATTTTCATTTTTGAATTCTTGAACCAACCAGTCAATGATCACTTGGTCGAAGTCATCTCCACCCAAGTGCGTATCTCCGTCTGTTGACAATACTTCAAACACTCCGTCACCTAACTCAAGAACAGATACGTCATGTGTTCCACCACCACAGTCGAACACGACAATTTTCATCTCTTGAGACTTCTTGTCCAATCCGTAAGCCAAAGCCGCTGCTGTTGGCTCGTTAATGATACGCTTCACTGTTAGACCTGCAATCTCGCCCGCTTCTTTCGTAGCCTGACGTTGCGCATCGTTGAAGTATGCTGGAACGGTGATAACCGCTTCCGTTACTTCTTGACCCAAATAATCTTCAGCGGTCTTCTTCATCTTTTGAAGAATCATTGCTGAAATTTCCTGTGGGGTATACTGACGGTCGTCAATCTTAACGCGAGGCGTGTTGTTGTCGCCCTTCACCACCGTGTAAGGCATGCGGGTCGCTTCTTTTTCTGTTTCAGAGAAAGATGATCCCATGAAACGTTTGATACTTGAAATCGTCTTCGTTGGATTCGTAATGGCTTGACGCTTTGCAGGATCTCCTACTTTACGCTCACCACCTTCTACGAAAGCAACAATAGAAGGCGTGGTGCGCTTTCCTTCGCTGTTCGCGATAACCACGGGCTCGTTTCCTTCCATCACAGATACACACGAATTCGTGGTACCGAGGTCAATGCCTATTATTTTACTCATGTTCTTAAATTTTCAATTTGTTTCACCCGGCATTTCAACCAATATGCCATTGAGAAATCAGGAATAAAATCTGACAGAACTGTCAGCATTTTCTGACACGCCTCTTGAACCGCCCGACAAATCAGCGCGGTAGATACAAATCGAAGTGCTCCTTGCGCATTCTTCCATTCAGGAAGATGACACCGAACCAGTAGAAATCGAGACTCAATTCAATGCGAGAATCCGCACATATTTTCTTCCAAGCGCGCATCATTCCTTTGCTCCAATAGATATCGTCGAAGACAATGCACGTGATATTTTTATGTTGAAGTAGCACCTCGAAATAGCGAAGTGTGGCCTCTTCCGTATGGTTTCCATCTACATAAACCAATTCCATTTCAGGAAAGGCATTTAAAGTAGTTGGAAGGGTGTCGTTGAAATTTCCTTCAACCACCTCAATGTTATTTTTCTGGAAGGAATGAAAAAGAGATCGCGCTTCTGCTGCATGGGTGGGGTCCCCTTCCAACGTAATTATTTTTTTTGTGGAATGAAGAGCCTCTGATAAATAGAGTGTGCCTATTCCGAAATGCGTTCCTATTTCCAACAGCCCGGAAGGCTGTATATGTTCAACCAACAAATGGAGGGCTTCTCCTTTTTTCTTCGGCATGGCGCTAGAAGCCACAGAGCGCGAGTAGGTTCGAGTAGTCTGAAGGCCTTTGCTTCCCGCCCCGAAATCTTTCACCACATAAACAGTATCATTCGCCAACAGTTTTCTTCGCGCTTCTTCAATGGGATTCCAAACCGCAGGACGCTGCTGCTTCAGCACATCGGTAATAAGTTTGAAAACAAACGGTGAATGAACACCGTGAGGTCCTTTCGCAAAAAGTAAATGTTTGAGATAAGGAAGCAATAACATTACTTCTGTCCTTTTTCAAGTCGCTCTATACGCTCGAGCAATTGCGGCAATCGGCGATGAATAATATACGATTTCTTGAAGTCCATGGTATCCACAGCCGGTGTTCCTTGAAGAACAACATTCTCTTTCAATACAGAAGCACTGATGCCTGTTTGAGCTGCGATTTTCACGCCGTTCGCTATAGTCAAGTGTCCAGCAATACCTACCTGTCCGCCTATCATACAGTTCTCACCAATCTTGGTGCTTCCCGCTATTCCAGTTAAAGCAGCAATGACGGTGTTCTTTCCAATTTCAACGTTGTGTGCAATTTGAATGAGGTTGTCTAACTTCACTCCTTCACGAATAATGGTAGAGCCCAAGGTAGCGCGGTCAATGGCGGTATTCGCGCCTATTTCAACGCGATCTTCAACAACTACATTTCCAATTTGAGGAACCTTCGCGTAACGATTGTCTGCTTGAGGTGCGAAACCAAATCCGTCTGCGCCAATGATAACACCTGCGTGCAACGTGCAATTCGAACCAATTACACATTCGCTATACACTTTCACACCTGGATGTACCGTGGTGAAATCTCCAATCTTCACATGCTCGCCTAAATAGGACTGAGCCATAATCACCGTGTTGCTTCCAATGGAGGCTCCAGCTTCAATCACTACCCCTGCTCCAATGTGCACGTTTTCACCCAGAACAACTGAAGCATCTATAACAGCAGAGGCATGAATACCCGGACGCGGTCTTTTAAATTGGCTATACGCCTCTAACAACTTCGCGAAACTTCCGTAAGCATCATCTACACGAATAAGCGTTAGCGTTTCAGGCAAGGGTTGTTCGGCAACAAAATCGCTTGAAACAATGGCAATGCTTGCGCCTGTTGAGTAGATATGAGAAATGTATTTCGGGTTGGCCAGAAAAGTAAGCGTTCCGGCTTTGCCTTCTTCAATTTTAGAAAGACCTGAAACTTCCGCCAAAGAATTTCCTTCAACTGTTCCTTCCAACATACCGGCTATTTGTTCTGCCGTAAATTTCATACGAAATAGATTTGAATGCGAATATACTTCTCAATTGGCAAAGACTTATTTCATCTTTGCTCCAATTGCTTGAATGTCTTTGAAAAAGTCGGGATACGACTTCGAGATAACCTCTGGATTTTGCAACACGGTCTTCGCTCCTGCAATTCCAAAAAGCGCGCCTGCCATAACCATGCGGTGATCTTTGTGAACGTTCCAAACAGCAGGACGGGCATGTCCCGGATAAACCATCATATCATCACCTCGCACAACAACACGTATTCCAGATTTCGCAAATTCTTCAACAATGGCGTTCGCCCGATTGCTTTCCTTAACGTGCAGTCGCTTCGCGCCTTTCAATGTTGACACGCCGTTTCCGAAGGAAGCCAACACCGCTAGGCAAGGGAATAAATCTGGACAATGTGTGGCATCGAAATCGAATGCCTGAATGGTGCTTGCAAAAACCTTCACACTATTCTCGTTCTGCGTGTACTTCACTTTCGCTAATTCGAAGACTTCCAAAATAGCCTGATCGGCTTGAGGAAGACGCGTATTTAAATTCTTCACCAACAAACCTTCGGTTGCGGTTAATGCTCCTGCGATAAGCAAAGGCACGGCGGCACTCCAATCACCATCGACCGACACATCTTGTGGTTTGTATTTCTGTGAACCTTTGATGTAGTAGGTGCCTTCCTCTTCCTTCACCACAACACCAAACATTTTCATCACCGCTAGGGTTAAATCAATGTAAGGCTTGCTATTCAATTCGGTTATCACCAATTCTGAATCGCCCGTGCAGCGAGGCAAAGCCATAAGCATTCCCGAAAGAAATTGCGATGAATTTGCAGCAGACAATTCAGCCTTTCCCGCTGTTAATTGTCCTGAAAAAGTCAAAGGTAATTTTCCTTGGTTGGTTGAAACGGTTACACCGAATGGATTGAGATAAGGCTCGAATTCGAAGAAAGGTCTACTTAATAATGTGCCTGTTCCATTCAATACTTTTTCACTGTTGTGCAGCGCAGCAATAGGTACAAACAAGCGCGATGCGAAACCCGACTCTCCGGCGAAAAGATTTTTTTGCGGAGTGCGTATTCCGTGAATTTCATTGGCGGGAAATCCGCCTTTGATGGTTAATGTGTTCTTTGAAAGTTGAACAATGGCTCCTAAAGCCTCTGCCAATTTTCTTGCGTGAAAAGGATCTTCTGAATTCGGATAATGACGAATGGTTGTTTCTCCAGCGGCAAGCAAAGCAGCGGCTACATATCGTTGCGCAATACTTTTCGAAGCTGGCGCCGAAACGGTTCCACTAATTTCCGAAGGAAGAATTTCTATTTTCACTTTTCACCAATGTAAATACTCGCAATACCTCCGCTTAACGGAATGCAGCGCACACGCTTGTATCCGACCTTTTCCATAACGTCTAAGAAATCTTTTCCGGAAGGAAATTGCGCAACTGATTCAGGAAGGTACTCATAGGCGCGGCTGTCTTTCGAAACCCATTTGCCGAGTGTTGGCATGATGAATCGGAAATAAAATCCGAACAATTGTTTAATGGGGAAATGTTTCGGACGAGAAAACTCTAGAACGACTCCTACTCCATTCGGACGTAACACGCGTAACATTTCGCGCATGCCCTGTTCCAAATTTTCGAAATTTCTCACACCAAAGGCAACAGTGTAGGCATCGAAGCTGTGGTCTTCAAAAGGAAGATTTTCAGAGTCGCCTCTTCGCAGCTCAATAATTTGTTCGAAGCCTCTTTCCTTCACCTTCTTCCTTCCCACTTCTAACATTCCCTCTGAGATATCTACTCCAACAATAGACGAGGCATTCAACTTGGACTTCACTGCCTGAAGCGCGAAATCGGCTGTTCCTGTAGCAACATCGAGTACTTTCTTCGGATGGTATTTCTTTAAAATACGAATGGCACGTTTGCGCCAGATGATATCGATTCCCAAGGAGAAGAAGTGATTCAAAAAATCATAGCTGTGCGCAATCTGATCGAACATTTGCTCAACCTCTTCCTTCTTTCCACCTTGATTGTAGGGCTTAACTGTTTCCATACTTACATGAATTCGATTTTCATCGATTTTGTTCAAACTGAAACAGCAATTCGCTCTGCTTCCGACTGTAATAATTCTCTATCTATTGGTACTACGCCCACTTTCTCGCAAACCAAACCTCCCGCAAGATTAGCTATCTCTGCAATGTCTGCTAAATTCCAATTCGAAGCTAAGGCTAAAGTTGCAACAGCAATTACGGTATCTCCAGCGCCAGAAACATCAACAATCTCGCGCTTGTGCGCTGCGTGCGTTGAAAAGCTTGAGCCGTCGAATGATGTTACACCATATTCTGATCGCGTAACCATAACTCCTTCGGCATTCAACTCATTTCGTAAATTCAAGAGCGATTGTTCAATGGCGGACGTGTCGTCTGCGGCAAACTCTACCTTCATTCCTTCTTTCAACTCTTTCAAATTTGGTTTGAAAAGCGTGCAGTCTTTATACAAGATGAAATTTTTCAATTTCGGATCAACACTCACTGGAATGCTCAAAGACTTTGCCTTGGCTGTGACTTGCGAGATCACCTTCTCTGTTAGAACCCCTTTGTCGTAATCTTCAAAAACAATGGCATCTATTTTCTGTCTACTTAATATCTGATCTATGCAATCGAGTAAATTCCGTTCGTCTGTTGCAGACAGCGGCCATGTAATTTCATCATCTATCCGAACAATGTGATGTCCACCAGAAATGACGCGCGTTTTCACGGTTGTCATACGTTCTGTAGAATCAATAATTCCTTCTGTACTAAAACCCAAATCCTTCGCTGTCTTTCGGAAAATATCACCCTTCGACCCATCTCCAACAACTGAACACATGATGGCTTTAGCACCCAAGCTGTTTACATTCAACGCCACATTCGCTGCGCCACCCAATCTATTTTCTTTCTTCTGGATATGCACTATGGGCACAGGCGCTTCCGGAGATATTCTTTCAACTTTTCCCCACAAATAGGCATCAATCATAACGTCTCCAACAACCAAGATGGTCTTGCCAGACAATGAATTGAAAAACGATTGTACAGATTCTTTCTTCACTTTACAAGGGTTTTAATTCGGATAAGGCTTGTGTCATGCGGGAAACGGCTTGATCTAAATTCTCTTCAGAAGTTGCATAAGAAATACGAATGCAATTTGAATCACCAAAGGCATCTCCGGCTACCGTTGCAACATATACTTTGCGCAACAAATACATGGCCATATCTTCCGAACTCTTCACAACGGTTTCACCGTCTGTTGTGTTAAAGAAAGCGGTAACATCTATGTAAAAGTAAAACGCTGCTTCAGGTAAATTAATTTTCAATCCAGGGATTTTAGAAAGACCCCCATAAACACGATCCCTGCGCGATTTAAATACAGCAATCATTTCACTGACAACAGAAGGATCTGCTTCTAAAGCTGCCTTCGCTGCCATCTGCGCAATGGTGTTTGCACCACTTGTAATTTGTCCTTGCATTTTATTGCAAGCTTGAGCAACCCAAAGCGGCGCTCCAATATATCCCAATCTCCATCCCGTCATTGCGAATGCTTTCGACACACCGTTCACCGTAATGGTGCGGTCTAACATACCTTCGCAAGCACCGATAGAATGCGTCTTTCCAACAAAATTAATTAGCTCATAAATTTCGTCGCTTATCACATAAACACCTTCGTGCTGAAGAATCACTTTGCTCAACGCTTCAAGCTCTTCCTTGCTATATACAGAACCCGTAGGATTGCAAGGCGAGCTGTAAATGATCAACTTCGTTTTATCGTTAATGGCGCTGCTTAATCCTTCTGGAGTAATTTTGAAATTGCTCTCAATTCCAGCGTGCAGCTCAACCACGGTACCTCCGGCCATCTTCACCAATTCAGCGTAACTTACCCAATATGGACTCGGCATAATTACTTCGTCGCCTGGGTTCACCAATGCTAAAATTACATTGGCCAAACTCTGCTTAGCTCCGGTGCTTACTACCACTTGTTCAGGTGAATAAGAAAGTCCGTTATCGCGCTTAAACTTATTTGAAATCGCCTGACGCAATTCTGGAAATCCGTTTACAGGCGGGTAATGCGTAACATTTGCATGAATGGCTGCAATAGCAGCATCCTTAATGAAATCAGGTGTATTAAAATCGGGTTCACCAATAGAAAGGTTCACCACGGGCTTACCTTCTGCAGCCAATTCACGACCCATACGGGCCATAGCTAAAGTTGCAGATTCAGATAACTTTTCCAACAATTGGGAAACCTTGCCAACACGCGTATTTTCTTGCATGGTGCAAATTTACGATTTAAGGAAGAAAGTCCTTGAAAATTATGCGATTTCCCATGATTTTTCGGACCGATGAACAGTCCCTTTGAAAAACGCTACAGCTTCGTTGTTCTGATTGAAAACAGTGATGTGGTAAACACCGATGCGCTTCGATAAACTTTTCTCTTCAACCAACGTTGAAAGCACATCTCCTTCCACCACCGGTTTCACATGCGAAATAGACGTCTCTACCGAATAACACTTCAGTCCGTGTGCATTGCTAGCAAAGGCAAGCGCTGTGTCTGCAAGCGAATAAGATATTCCTCCGTGGGCAATAGAAAATCCGTTTAGCATTTCGCCGCGAACCGTCATGCGCAAATCGCAAATCCCTGGTTCAATTCTCAAACGCTCTATACCCAGCCATTGGCTAAATGCGTCGTTCGCAAACATAGATTCTACAATCTTTTCGGCGTGTGTCATTATTTCTTGTATTGCAGTTCCACTAAGTTACGATAATGACCGCTCATGTTCATGAGTTCTTGGTGGCTTCCTTGCTCAATAATCTCTCCTTCTTCCAACACAAAAATCACATCGGCTTGCTGTATGGTTGAAAGCCTGTGCGCGATAACAATTGAAGTTCTGTCTTTCGTAAGGAGCTCTGTCGCACGCTGAATCAACAACTCAGACTCCGTGTCGATGCTCGATGTGGCTTCATCGAGAATAACTATTTTCGGATCTTGAAGAAAGACGCGTACAAATGCCAACAATTGTCTTTGACCTGTGCTGAGCAACGTTCCTCTTTCCTTCACATCGAAATCATAACCACCCGGAAGCGCCATAATGAACTCATGCGCACCCACCATTTTCGCAGCAGCGATCATGCGCTCGTCTGAAATTTCGGTGTTGTACAAGGTTAAATTGTTTCGAATGGAATCGCTGAAAAGAAAAACATCTTGAAGCACAACACCTATTGTCTTTCGAAGCGAAATCAACGGCAATTTCGAAAGTGCGACATCATCAATTAGAATCTCGCCTTCATTTATTTCATAGAAACGATTCAACAAAGAAATCAACGTCGACTTTCCAGACCCCGTAGAACCGACAATAGCCGCGTTCTTACCCGCTTCAATAATCATGTTGAAGTTGGTTAACACCGGTTGATTTTCCACATATTGAAAACTCACATTTCGGAATTCAATTCTTCCATTCACCTCCTGCATCTCTTCATGCAGCGCATCTTCTTCCGAATGATCTTCGTCCATTAATTTGAATACACGTTCTGCATTCACCACACCCATTTGAAGTACGTTGAAGTTGTCTGCCATCTGACGAATAGGTCTGTACATCATGGCAATGAATGTGCTGAACTCGAGGATTAATCCGGGTGACATTTCCAAATTCAAACTCGATTTCACTCCCCACCACAGCAAGAGAGAAACAGACAGTGCAGAAAGAATTTCCACTACTGGAAAGAATACGGAATAGGCCCAGATGCCGCGAATGTGCGCATCGCGCTGCTGCGCATTAATCTCTACAAACTTTTCGTTTTCTATTTTCTGACGGTTGAAGAATTGAACAATGTTCATTCCCGTCACGTGCTCTTGCACGAACACGTTCATACGCGCTACTTCATTTCGAACATCTTGAAACGACTTCTTCACGGCTTGTTGAAACAAGCGCGTGGCCCAAAGCAAAATGGGAATGGGAAGCATCACAATCAACGTCAACTTCCAATCGAGAAAAAACATGAATCCTACAATAACCAACAGTTTCAGCGTATCTCGAATGATATCTAAAAGTCCAACGCTAAATACTTCCGCAATACCGTCGATGTCACCAATGTGACGCGTTACCAATTGTCCAACAGGAGTCTTATCGAAGTAATTCAACTTATATCGAATGACTTGCGCATAGACCTTTTCACGCATATCAAGTGTAATGCTCTGCGCAACGCTATTGGCGGAAAGCGTTTGTATATACTGAAGTAAAATCTCAACAGCCAACACCACAAAAAACCAAATGGCTACATTCAATATTTGCGTGGGATCTCCGCCAGGTACCGCCACATCTAACATGTTCCGCATTTGCTCGGGGCGAACCACTGTCAATCCCGAGAGCACTAAAACCAACAAAAGCGTCACAGCGAATCCACCGCGATAAGGCTTGCTGTAGCTATACAGTCTTCCAAATATTTTCCAATCAAATGCCTTACCTGATGCCATCTTTTAGTTTGTTCGGAATGTAGATTCCGGATAAATTACTCGAGTTAAAAACAGTCCATTCGGACGAACACTTTCTCCTGCCGCATTTCTCGATTTGCTATTCAGCACTTCTTGAAATTCTTCCAAACTCATTTCGCCTCTTCCTACTTGCAACAACGTTCCAACAACAGCGCGAACCATATTCCGAAGGAATCGATCGGCAGTAATGTGAAAGATGAGCAAGCTATCCTTTTCTTCCCACCTTGCTTCTCGCACATCGCACATGGTCGTCATCTGACCTCCGCCCGACTTACAAAAACAAGCAAAATCATGAGAACCTAACATTAATTGAGCGGCGTTGTTCATGGCCTCAACGTTTAATTCTTTACCGTAGAAATATGTGTAATTACGTTGGAAGGGATCTTTCTTTTTTGCAATGCGATATTCGTAAGAACGTTCATTGGCATCGAAGCGGGCATGTGCGCGATTGTTCACTTTGAAAAGTCTATAGGCCGCAATGTCCTTCGGCAACACCTGTTGCAATCGGAACAACGTTTCCTCTTCATTCAACTCATGAATTTCCGGAACGAAATGAAGATAAAAATCGCTTGCGTGAACACCCGTGTCTGTGCGACCGCAGCCGAGTGTCACCACCTTCGGCAAACGTAAAATTTTGCAGAGGGCTTTTTCTATTTCTTCTTGAACCGAATGGGCATTCGGCTGGCGTTGCCACCCGTGATAATTCGTTCCGTCATAGGCTATCTGCAGAAAGTAGCGCGCAAACTCAGTTTTCTCTTCTTCCTGCTCCATTGCCTAATTACTGAAACATTTCTTTTACACGTTGGAAAAAGCTCTTGTCTTTCGCTGAAGGATTAGGTTTGAAATTTTCCGATTCGCGAAGCTTCGTTAAAATTTCTTTTTCTTCCGAAGAAAGTTTCTGTGGCGTCCAAACATTGATGTTTACCATCAAATCTCCAGTACCGTATCCGTTAACATCTGGGAGACCTTTTCCTTTCAATCTTAATATTTTACCCGCTTGCGTTCCAGCTTCAATCTTAATCTGCGCCTTGCCCTTTACCAATGGAATTTCAATGCTTGCGCCCATAGCGGCATCTACGAAATTCAAATACAAATCGTAGTACAAGTGAATGCCGTCGCGCTTCAATTCGCTGTGTTCTTCTTCTTCAATCTGAACCAATAAATCTCCTGGTACTCCACCGAATGGACCTGCATTTCCTTTTCCAGAAACATTCAAAGTCATTCCTTCACCCACACCCGCTGGAATTTTAATCTCAACGGTTTCTTCCTTGCGGACTTGTCCGTAGGCATCGGCATCTTTCGGACGGTCTTTGATAGACTTTCCGGCACCGTTACAAGCGTTGCAGGTGCTTGCCGTTTGCATAGCTCCGAGAATGGTTTGTTGCACGCGGCGTATCTGTCCCGAACCTCCGCAAGTAGAACAGGTATCGTAAGTCACGCCATCGGCATTCGCCATCTTGAAAACCTTGATTTTCTTGGTGGTTCCAAAGGCTATTTCCTCTAAATTCAATTTAACACGAATACGAAGATTGCTTCCCTTCACTTTTCTTGCGCTCGATCTTCCACCACCACCACCACCGAACCCACCGAAGATATCTCCGAATTGAGAGAAGATATCGTCCATATTCATTCCGCCGCCATAGCTTTGACCTCCGCCTCCGCCCATTCCGGCGTGACCAAATTGGTCGTAGCGCTGACGCTTCTGATTATCACTTAAAATCTCATAGGCTTCTGCAGCTTCTTTGAACTTTTCTTCAGCCGAACTGTCGTCTGGATTTTTATCGGGGTGATACTGAATAGCCAATTTGCGATAAGCCTTTTTTATATCAGCTTCACTTGCGCTGCGCGAAACACCCAATACGTCGTAATAATCTCTCTTAGCCATAATTATTTTCCTACCACTACTTTGGCGTAGCGAATAACATTATCATTCAACAAATATCCCTTCTCCATTGTATCGATTACCGTATTCTTTTGCTCTTCTGTTGGAGCTGGGAATTCAGTAATGGCCTCATGAAAATCTACATTGAAAGGAAGACCATTGCTTTCCATAGGCTTCAGACCTTTCTTTTCCAATTCACCCAAAAGCTTTCCGTATATCAGAGCGAAACCTTCCTTCACCGCCTGAATATCTTCGCTCGTCTCATTGGCTTTCATGGCCAATTCGAACACATCCAATACTGGAAGCAAACCGCTAATCACATCGCGCGAAGCATTGCTTAATAATTCAATTCTTTCCTTGTTCTTTTGCCTTCTGAAATTCTCGAAGTCAGCCGTCAATCGCACGTATTTATCTTTCCACTCTGCCACTAACTCGTCATTTGAAGGCTCTGCTTCAGCTGTCGGTTCTGCGGCAGTCTCTTCGATTGGTGTTTCATTCACCTCGTTGTTTTCCAATTCTTGTGACTGATTGTCATTCAATTCTTCTGTCATAATCAAAATTTTAATATAAACCCCATTACTCAATCCTTAAGCCACACCGCAAAGTGCGACAGGCTGTCAGAAAACAAAACGGGCCGAATGTATTCGGCCCGCAAAGATAACTTATATAATCAGATCAATTGAACGAAGCTACATACTTGTCCAATTCCATGTCTAAAGCTGGTCCGCGAAGGTTTTTCGCGACAATAATTCCGTTCTCGTCAATTAACACACTTGATGGGATGCTTGAGATACCGTACAATTGTCCGGCCGCATTCGCCCATCCCTTCATATCGCAAACATGATACTTCCACAACAATCCGTCTTTCGCAATGGCTTCTTCCCAAGCTGTTTTGTTTTGATCGAAGCTCACTGAAAAGATTTCGAATCCTTTTGCTGTTTTGAACTTGGCCTTTGTGTACTTGTTGTAAGCAGCCACCACATTCGGATTCTCTCTGCGGCAAGGTCCGCACCATGAAGCCCAGAAATCAATCAAAACCATTTTACCTCTTAAAGAAGAAAGCTTTAAGTCTTTTCCATCAACACCCTTCATAATAATGTTAGGTGCTTCGTCTCCAATCTCCAATCCGATTTTGGTTGAAGTTGGTTTGGTATCATTCTGCTTAACCGAAGTGAAGCTGAACATGGCAACTACTGCGAGTAGCAGAGCGAAAGGGGCAAGATTTTTTTTCATAATTGTTGAATTCATTTCAAATATAGAACAGTCTGTTGCTCACAAGCCAAAGTTCTTGCCAAAGAGTTTAGACGCGCTTAATATCTGCTCCCAATGCTTGCAATCGCGCTTCAATATCCTGGTAGCCGCGATCGATCTGCTCAATGTTCTGAATCGTTGACTTTCCTTTCGCGCTCAATGCCGCAATTAACAAGGACACTCCCGCACGAATATCAGGCGAAGACATGGTCACTCCTTTTAAGGTCGACTTGCGGTCGAGGCCAATAACGGTTGCTCTGTGTGGATCACACAAAATAATCTGCGCGCCCATATCAATAAGTTTGTCAACGAAGAACAAACGACTCTCAAACATCTTTTGATGAATTAGGACCGAACCTCTTGCTTGTGTCGCAGTAACCAAAGCAATCGAAATTAAATCTGGAGTGAACCCTGGCCAAGGCGCATCGCTAATGGTCATGATAGAGCCATCGATGAAGGTATCAATCTCATATGAATCTTGCGCTGGAATGTGAAGGTCATCACCGTTCACAAGATCCACTTGAATGCCCATGCGACGGAACATTTCAGGAATAATTCCAAGATCATTGTAAGAAACATCTTTGATCGTAATGTCTCCCTTCGTCATGGCGGCCATTCCAATGAAAGATCCAATTTCAATCATATCTGGAAGGCATCTGTGCTCGGTTCCACCTAATTTTTCAACCCCCTCAATGATAAGTAAATTCGAACCGATGCCCGAAATCTTACCACCCATGCGATTAATCATCTTACACAGCTGCTGCAAATAGGGTTCGCAAGCTGCGTTGTAAATCGTGGTTGTACCTTCTGCTAATGCCGCGGCCATGACAATGTTTGCAGTTCCTGTTACAGAAGCTTCGTCGAGCAACATGTACGCACCTTTCAAACGAGGAGCAGTGACACTGTAAAAGTAATTTACGGCGTCATAATTAAACGTAGCACCTAAATTTTGAAATCCTGTAAAGTGCGTATCTAAACGACGACGACCAATCTTATCTCCCCCTGGCTTAGGAATGTATCCTTGACCAAATCTGCCTAGCATAGGCCCCACAAGCATGATAGATCCGCGCAAAGCAGCAGCCTTCTTCTTGTAATCTTCCGTCTTTAAATATTCAAGATTCACATCATCGGCAATGAATTTGAATTCGCCTTTGGCTAACTTCTCCACCTTCACACCAATGTCTTGAAGTAAATCTATCAACTTCAACACATCAATAATCTCCGGAATATTGCGAATAATCACAGGTTCTGCAGTAAGCAATACCGCAGAAATAATTTGTAACGCCTCATTTTTCGCACCTTGAGGAATAACTGTTCCCTTCAAAGCATTGCCACCAACAATTTCAAAAGCCGACATATCTCTTAATTTTCTTCGAAGAAAACGCGAAACTTCCTTGCCTCGAACCCTGAAAAGTAAAATTATCAACGTCTGACAATGAATTACGCAAGGCCTGAGCTAACTTTGAAATGAACTTATGACAAGAAGACTACTTTCACTTTGCTTAATCATGGCCATGTATAACACGGTATACACTCAAGACTGGGCAAATCTGACTTACTATAGAAAGGCAAACACTTGGCTCGAAAATCCAGGAAACAACGAAGAGCGCATTGTTTTCATGGGAAATTCAATTACTGAATTCTGGAGTAGTATTCATCCTGAATTTTTTGTTGGAAAAAGCTACATTAACAGAGGAATTAGTGGCCAAACAACTTCTCAAATGCTTCTCCGCTTTCGAGCAGATGTAGTAAATCTTCACCCCAAAGTTGTCGTATTCCTCGGAGGTACGAACGACATCGCAGGAAATACGGGCGATGTAACTCTTGATATGATTGAAGACAACATTTTCTCTATGATTGAACTGGCCAAGGCTAATGATATAGGCGTTGTTCTTTGCTCAGTGCTTCCTGCTTTCGATTATTCCTGGAGTCCGGGAAAGAAGCCGGCTGAAAAAATTATTGAACTAAATGCTGCGCTTGAATTTTACGCAGAAATGCATAACATTACTTTTGTAGACTTCCACACACACATGAAGGACGAACGTAACGGATTGCGCATAGAACTCGGAGATGATGGTGTTCATCCGAATAAAGCGGGTTATCTCATTATGGAACCGCTTGTTGAAGCAGCCATTGCACAAGAACTTCAAAAAGCAAAAAGCAGCAAAGATTAATACCTTTAGGACATGAAAAACCTTGTTGTAATATTTACTATTTCACTTCTCTCAAACCCACTTTGGTCTCAAATTGTAATTAACGAAGGAAGTAATAAGAACTACAGTCTAATTACCGATGAAGATGGTGAATACGAAGATTGGGTTGAACTTTACAACGCTGGAAATTCAGCAGTCGATCTTTTCGGTTATTCTTTATCGGACAATTCTACTACTCCGACAGAGTGGACATTCCCCCATTACACGCTTAATCCTGGAGAATTTCTTGTTGTTTTTTGTAGCGAAAAAAACAGATTTGCAACTTCGCCTTTCACCACCACAGTCAATACTGGAACTTACACTCCATATGTTGGATGGAACACGCACAACTTCACGACGCCTTTTCAATGGGATGGCGTTTCGAGCATAGCCGTAAACGTATGCTCCTACAGCAATACTGGCTACATTACCAACTCTGTTTTTAGACAGTCTGCTACATCATACGGATCAACAACATACGCATACAATGATGGTAGCGAAGCGTCGTGTTCAACTGTTTTGGGCAGCGTTGCTAATCAACGTCCGAACATGAAATTGAATGGCGTTACCATCGGAACAGGTAACATTCAAAACGGAAATACCGATTACCCTGCACCCTATGGAAACTGGTACTGGAGCGCGCGAAACCAAATGCTCATTCCAGCAGCAGAACTTACGGCAGCCGGACTCTCTGCTGGACCTATCAATTCGCTTGGATTTAATGTAGCGGCCACAGATCCTGTGGAATATACCTACATTGAAATTGCCATGAAGAACACGCCAGAAGTTTCCATGACGAATACTTTTCTTCCAAATACTGGAACGCAATTTCACACCAATTTCAAACTTTCTGGAAGTGGTGACACGCTGTTTTTATTCAACCCTTCGCAGGTTCTTGAAAATAGTTTATTCATTAATTGTCAAGCCCTCGACATGAGTATTGGAAGATATCCAAATGGTTCTAACTCGAATTCGCTTTTCGCCAATCCAACACCAGAAGCAAGCAACAACCAAGCACCTGCATTGGGCTATGCCATTGCACCGCTTTTCGACCATAACCCCGGTATTTATTCAACTCCATTTGGCGTTTCAATTCTAGATGTAAATACTGCACCATCAACAATTCGATATACAACGGATGGAAGTGAACCAAATTTCAATTCACCCGTTTACACGGGAATACCTATCCCGTTCTTCCAATCAAGAATTCTTCGTGCAAGGGCTTTCAAACCGAACCACATTCCGAGTAATGTAACTTCGGCTTCTTTTCTCTTCAACATCACGCACACCACTCCTATTCTCTCCATCACCACAGACAATGCGAATCTTTATGGAAGCGAAGGGATTTTCGACAATTGGGATCAAGACTGGCTGCGCGATGCACATATCGATTATTTCGACTCCATTCCAGGACACCCATTGGTTTTTTCTCAAAACACAGGAATGCAAATAGATGGAGGAGCTGGTGGAAGCCGCTCACATCCTCAACATTCATTTAGACTGGAATTAGCACACAGCGTGTTAGGAGAAGGATCGGTGAATGAAGTTATTATTCCTGGAAGACCTAACAGAAACAAATATTCCGAATTCTATTTGCGAAATGGCAGTAATCAGTATTTAGTTCTTCCATACAAAGAAGCTTGTCAGGCTGAAATGATGTGTCGCGGAGCAAATGCCAACTACAGCGCATACAGACCTGCAACTGTCTACATAAACGGACAGTACTTCGGGCTTTATGAACTTCGAGAGAAGTACAACGCAGAGATGTTCCGAGAAAATGAAGGCGCTATTAAAAATACCGTTGAAATCATGTCTCTGAGTTATTGGTACGGCGGTATGTTGCGGGCGGTAGAGGGATCAACAGATAATTTCTGGAATTCATATAACGCATTCAATGCACTCAATCCGGGAAGTGCTAACTATTGGAATGACGCCGATCAGCATTTCGATATGACCTACTACACCGATTATATCATTTCCGAATCGTGGATGGGAAATGTCGATTGGCCGCAGAATAACATAAAAATTCATCGCTCAAATGTGACCAACAACAGATGGCGTTTCGCAACCATTGATTTGGAATTGGCGCTAAACCCGAATGCTTGGACCGATTGTTTTTTCAATCACATCGATTACATTTCAGGACAGAGCACCGACAATCCGTACATCAACATCTGGCTAAAGAGCATTCAAAATACACAGTACAAAAACTACTTCATCAATCGATTTGCTGATTTGATGAACACCAACTATCGTCCTGAAAGACTTATTGCTATAGAGAATCGTTATTTTAATTTAACAGCACCTGAAATGCCAAATGAATACCAACGTTGGGGAGATGCGAATAACGTTCCTGGACAGATGGACCAATTCTACAACAATCACTTGACATTCCAATCAGAATTGCTTTGCAGAACGGAGCAAGTTCGCAATCACATTCAAGACCGTTTCAACCTACCCAATCAAGTAGATGTCACATTAGATGTATTACCAGCAGGTTCTGGACAAATTCACATCAGCACCATTCAACCTACTGAATATCCATGGACAGGAGTGTACTTCGACGGCGTGCCCGTGAAAATTGAAGCCATTGCAAATCCCGGATATGAATTCGCTTATTGGGAAAACAGCAGTCTTATAGATGATATCTTAGACTCTATTTGGCTTGGAAATATTTCCTTAAACTCCGCTCAATTCACAGCACATTTCCAATCGAACGTGAATGTGAATGAGGAAGAAGAATCTGTCTTCAGAATTTATCCTTCACCTGCCCAGGACCACATTCAAGTGGTTGCTGAAGCGCAATTCAGAGGGTTGACTTATTCTATTTTCGACATTCAAGGAAAATTGACTCATACTGGAAACATGCAGAATCAAGGTTCAACACGAATAGACGTTTCAACATTCAGCAATGGCATGTATGCCATTCAAATTTCAGATAGCGCAAAAGGAATTGTCGCGAAAAAAATATTTGTAAAAGAATAATCCTCACTTTTGCCTCTTAATTAACAAAAAGAAATGTCAGTAAACAAAGAAGTCCGCAGAGTAACAACCCATACTCTTCAGGAAATGAAGAACAAGGGAATAAAAATTTCTATGCTTACTGCATATGATTACTCCATGGCACTCATAGTAGATCAATCTGGAATAGACGTCATTCTTGTTGGAGATTCCGCATCCAATGTCATGGCCGGACATGAAACTACCCTTCCAATTACGTTAGACCAAATGATTTACCACGCGGCTAGCGTAGTGCGAGCAAGCAACAGATCATTGGTTGTTGTAGATATGCCCTTTGGATCGTACCAGGGGAACTCGAAAGAAGCCTTGAACTCTGCCATACGTATTATGAAAGAAACAGGGGGACACGCCATTAAAATGGAAGGTGGAGAAGAGATTGTTGAAAGTGTAAAACGAATTTTAACTGCCGGTATTCCTGTCATGGGACACCTTGGCTTAACACCGCAAAGCATATACAAATTCGGAACTTATCAAGTTCGCGCTAAGGAAGAAGCCGAAGCCGAAAGGCTTATTCACGACGCTAAGCTTCTGGCAGAAAGTGGTTGTTTTGCAATTGTTCTTGAAAAAATCCCCGCTGCACTCGCTAAACGTGTTGCGCAAGAAGTACATGTTCCGATCATAGGAATTGGCGCGGGAAGCGACGTTGACGGGCAAGTATTGGTATTACACGATATGCTTGGAATTACCGAAGGATTCACTCCGAGATTCTTACGCAAATACTTAAACATGGGTGAGCAAATGCGCGTTGCATTGGAGCAGTATGTAAGCGATGTAAGAAGCGTTGATTTCCCGAACGACAAAGAGCAGTATTGATGAAAAAAAACGCGCCCAAAGTCTGGGACCGAGCACCAAAAAAACCGCTTGAAGTAACAACTGTTGAAAATCTTCGTGTCCTGTTCGAAGACAATCACATCATTGCCGTTAACAAGCGTAATTCTGATATTGTGCAAGGCGATAAAACAGGTGATGTTGTTTTGAGCGATATTATAAAACAATACATAAAAGCAAAATACAACAAGCCTGGCGAGGTTTTTTGCGGTACTATTCATCGAATAGACAGGCCCGTCAGCGGTGTGGTTGTTTATGCCAAGACCAGTAAAGCACTATCGAGGCTAACTATGGACTTCAAATCGCGCGATGTGGCTAAAACCTATTGGGCTGTGGTTCAGGATGCACCACCAAAATTGGAGGGTCATGTATTAAATTATTTATGGAAAGATGAAAAGCAGAACAAATCATTCTTCTACAACGAACCCGCACCTGACAGAAAAGAATCTGAACTGAATTACAAAGTATTGGGCAAGGGTGACCATTACACATTTGTTGAAGTATATCCGAAAACGGGCAGACACCATCAAATTCGCGCAACACTTTCCCAACTCGGCTGTCCTATCAAAGGCGATATTAAATACGGAAGCAAGCGTACCAACGACAATGCGAGCATTCACCTTCACGCCCGAAAAATAGAGTTTATTCATCCTGTAAAAAAAACACCAGTTGTAATCTCGGCACCACCCCCGGAAGATCCGTTATGGGATGCATTTCTTATGACAGCTTTTGAATAACCTGTGCGTAAAATCACACAGTGTCAAGCTTCAGTCACATTATATTTGTCCACTCAATAAAAATTAGAATAATATGGAAGCGAACGAACACATCAAATGTCTCATTATCGGCAGCGGACCAGCTGGTTACACAGCGGCTATTTACGCAGCACGCGCCGATATGAAGCCTGTAATTTATCAAGGACAACAGCCAGGTGGACAATTAATGGACACGACTGAAGTGGACAATTTCCCTGGGTACCCAAATGGCGTTAAAGGACCGGAGATGATGGCTGATTTAGAAAATCAGGCCAAGCGTTTCGGAACAGATATTCGTAACGGGTGGGTGACGAAAGTAGATTTTTCGGGAAGTAAGCATTTCGTCGAAATTGACAATGGAAAACACGTAATTTCTGCTGATGCTGTTATTATTGCAACCGGAGCTTCTGCTAAATGGTTGGGACTTGACAACGAAATTCGCCTTCGTAATTTAGGCGGCGGTGTAAGTGCTTGCGCAGTATGCGACGGATTCTTCTATCGCAATCAAGATGTTGCTATCGTTGGCGCTGGAGACACAGCAGCTGAAGAAGCTACCTACCTTGCTAAACTTTGTAAGAAAGTTTATATGATTGTTCGAAGTGATAAAATGCGTGCTTCAAGGGCCATGCAAAATCGCGTCCTAGCAACCCCTAATATTGAAATTCTTTGGAATTCTACAACGGTTGACATTCTTGGCAAAGATGCTGTTGAAGGCGCAATATTCAAAAACAGTGAGACCGGAGAAAATCGCACGGTAGATATAACCGGTTTTTTTGTTGCAATTGGACACAATCCGAATACGGGTGTATTCAAAGAATTCATTACCACTGACGAAACAGGTTACATCATAAACACTCCAGGATCCTCTAAAACCAATGTTGAAGGGGTATTTGTTTCAGGAGATGCCGCTGACAAAAACTATCGTCAAGCAGTAACTGCAGCAGGAACCGGATGTATGGCTGCCTTAGACGCTGAGCGTTATTTAGCTTCGAAAGGAATTCACTAAACAATTGAATGGATAGAAAACAAAAAAGGTCGACAAACGTCGACCTTTTCTTTTTCCAGTGGGGTGGCTTATGGGATTCGAACCCACGACCCTCAGAACCACAAACTGATGCTCTAACCAACTGAGCTAAAACCACCGTCTAAGAGGGCGCAAAGATAAACACATAACTTCTATTTGAACAAATAGACCTGAGTATTTTTTTGAATTAGTATCTTGCACGCGTGAAAAAGCAACTTCATATTCTCTTTCTCAGCAGCTGGTTCCCAAGCAAAACACACAACACCCTTGGGAATTTTGTGCAGCGACACGCAGAGGCAGTTGCCCTTTTCGCGAAGATTACCGTACTGTATCTATCGAAGAACAGCACAATTGAAAATTTCACGATTGAAGATGCCGAAGAAAGCAATGTCCGCATTGTTCGAGTTTATTATTCATCCAATGGATTTCTTTTTCGAAATCGTATCCGCGCTTTGAAAAAAGGAATTGAATACATCAATTTCAGAACGAACAAGCCCAACATCATTCAACTCAATATGGTTTGGACGGAAGGATGGCAGGCACTTTACATTAAACGGAAATGGAAAATTCCTTTTGTCATTTCAGACAACTGGACAGGCTATCACGCGACTGAAAGAGGGCCTTTACCGTTGCCCATTCGCAGCTACATGCGTTATGTTGCAAACCAATCGAATCTTCTTCTTCCTGTTACTCAGCAACTCGAAGATGCTATGCGTAAACTCGGATTCAACAAACCTTCGGTTATTGTTCCGAATGTTGTGAATACCGGATTTTTCAAGATTGCAAACAAAAATTCAACCCATACTTTTCTTCATATTTCACACCTAGTTAACAACCACAAAAACATTGAAGGCATTCTTCAAGTTTGGAAAAAATTCTCAGATCAAGTGGAAGAGGTCCTGCTTGAACTTGGGGGCGATGGTGATATTCAACATTGGAAAAAAAGAAGTCAGGAATTGAACATCCGCGAAAGCAGCATCTCGTTTTTCGGGGCCCTGAACCAACAAGAAGTCGCAGCAAAAATGAATGCTTCACATACGTTTATTCTTTTCAGCAACTACGAAAACTTACCTCTCGTAATGATCGAAGCCATGGCCAGCGGAATGAATGTCATTGCAACGCGCGTAGGCGGCATTGCAGAGCACATGGGCTTCTGCAGATGGAACAAACTCATTGATGCGAAGAATGAAGAGCAATTAATGAATGCGTTGTTAACTTCACATCATGAAATGCATGAAATTAATCGTGAAGAAATTTCTGTATACGCCGAGAATAACTTCTCATTCAATTCAGTTGGAAAAAAATTCATCGAAGCATACGAGCAAGCACTAAATCAATGAAGCGAGTAGAATTACTTTCCATATTGAATAGAGCATTCGGACTGGTTTCAGCTTTGTTGCTCGTGCTTTTGAATTTGCATTTTGTTCAAGTTGAAGGACAAGGAACCATTGCACTCATCAATTTCGGAATTCTCATTCTCGCCACGTTAAGTCAGTTCATCGGCGGAGGTGCGCTCATCTATTTAATTCCTCGTATGGGTGAAAATAAAATTGCGCTTCCTTCTCTCCTATGGATTGTAATTAGTGCCATTTTAACTTCTGCACTGCTCTTGGTTTTAAACGCACCATTCGTAGGGTTCACAATTCTTTTAGGAACGCTTCAGGCTGTTTTTGTTTTGCAACAAATGATTTTATTGGGAAAGGAAAAAATTGAATCTTATCAAATTTTACTTTTCACACAATCGATCTCTTCCTTGGCTTTCGTAACATGCTTTTACTTGGCAACAGATTGGGGAATTACAGCGTTTATTTCAGGACAGTTACTTGCGTTCATACTAACCGCTTCTGTTGGATTTTATCTTACTTCGGAAGCGTGGAAAAACATGCGCTTCGACTTATCGAAAAGCGATTTGCAACAAACAGCAAAACTTGGTGGATATGCGCAATTGGGAAATATTTTTCATTTAGGAAATCAGCGTTCGTACTTGTACTTCCTTGAAAATATAGGTGCTGAAGGAAAAGTTTTCGCAGGTGTATTTTCCATACTTCTGTATGTGGCTGAAGCACTCTGGTCTGTTGTAAAAAGTCTCTCGTCCATACTCGCATCGCGGGTGGCGCAAACAACGAATTTCAGTGAACATCTCACACTTACTAAACGATATTTAATCATTGGAATTTCCGCAACGACATTCGGAACACTCTGCTTCATGCTCGTACCGAATTCTTGGCTTGCAGTATTTGTAGACTATGACATTGCATTTTTAAAAGAGGGATTCTTTTTTCTTGTCCCTGGAATAATTGCTAATGCAGCCACTGTGTCTTTCGCCCATTTATTTTCAGGAAAAGGTTTGCACAAATACAATTTCTATTCCGCTGTAACTGGATTCTCTGTCGCTATTTATTGCTCTGCAATCCTAATTCCGAGCGACAATATTAACGGTGCTTGCCTGGCAGCTTCGGCAGCGTTTATGACGCAATGCTTGGTGCAAGTTTTCTTTTATTTCAAGTTGAAGAAAAAAGAGACGTTAATCTAGACTGAAAACATCGCGCATTCCCATAGGACGCGATGCAATGAATCCCTCTGCATATTGATATCCCGCGTAGCGACCGAAATCCATGGCTCTACCTTTAATGAAATCAAAGAACTCTTCTCCGGAAATTGGAGTCTTTGGTTCTTGTGAATTCGGATCGAAAAACTGACTTGAAAAAGCCTTCAACGTTTCGATTTTCAGATCCATTTGTGATGTAATGTCAACCACGAAATCTGGTTGATTATAGAAATCCTGATTGAAGTGATAAACAGACCTTGGCCTCCATGCCTCATGCGAAGTCTCTATTTTCGGAAGACCAGCGTAGAAGCAACATTCTGCTACTAACTTTGCTGCACGAGCATGGTCCGGATGTCTATCGCGAAGTGAATTTGTAAAGACAACATCTGGTTTATACTTTCGTATAACATCAATAACCTTCATTTTATTTTCAGGAGAATCTGTGAAGAAGCAATCTTCTAAACCGAGGTTTTCTCTATAGTGAGTACCCATAATCTCGGAAGCTCGCTGCGCCTCAATCATACGAAGCTCTGCACTTCCACGTGTCCCCTTTTCACCTTTCGTTAGATCAACTAACCCAACTATTTTACCATCTTGAACAGACTTAATAATGGTTCCAGCCGCGCTTATTTCTGCGTCATCCGGATGAACCGATACAACGAGTAGGTTAACTTTTATCATTTTGCAAATCTCCGAAATGTGGCTCTAAACTCGTTAAAAAATTAATCCTTATTTTCGCAGTAGATGTTTAATAGAGTCATATTCGTTGTTCTTTTTGGAATTCTGGGGTATTCATCTCAGGCTCAACCTTCGGGGTCGATTGAATCGGCGCTTGAACTTATGGCCGACACCTCGGCGTGGGCAAACGCTAAAGACTATCTAAAAACCTACAAAAACAACCTAGTCGTTACACCGCTTCTTCCTCAAATAAATCTGAATATGAAAGAGCGTGATGATTCTCTTTCAACTATTCCAAGCTATGCCAACTACCAAAGTTGGGATACTCAAAATATTTGGCATAAGAAAAGAAACATCACCTTCCAATCGGATTCTGCATTGCAATTTCAACTTATTATTGATTCGTGTGACTTTGCATTTCCTACCGATGTCGGCCGTCAAACATCACCTTTCGGTCCAAGATGGGGAAGACTGCATGCAGGACTGGACCTAGATTTAAACACCGGAGATCCTGTTTACAGTATGTTTGAGGGCCTTGTCAGAATCTCACAATTCAGTGACACATATGGTAACGTGGTTGTTGTTAGGCATCCGAATGGCCTTGAAACTTTGTACGCTCACATGTCGGCTAGATGGGTTGTTCCAGGACAATATGTGCAGGCAGGAACCACGTTAGGTTTAGGAGGAAATACAGGTAGATCATATGGCTCGCATCTTCACTTCGAAACAAGATACCTTGGGAACCCTTTTGATCCTGCTTACATGATAATACCAAATCAAAAAGCACTTAAATCACCTGTCTTCGAACTCACTCAGCAAAAACTTGCAGCACCCACAAAACCAGCTGTTGCAGCCGGAGCTTCAAACAATTCGAAAAATACTTCCGGAAGTAAATATCACACCATTCGGAAAGGAGACACCCTTTCTTCTATTGCCAATAAAAACAAAACTACCGTCTCAAAACTGTGCAAGCTGAACGGCATAAAGCCCTCGACTAACCTAAAAATTGGGCGCAAAATTAGGGTACGCTAATTTTTAGAGGTATCTTCACCCAAGCTCTTGAATTTTTGTTAAATAGAGAACAAAAAACACGGCATTCTGTTTTAAACTTTATGAAAAAACGCATTGCAGTTATAGGAGCAGGATTCGCAGGGTTGTCTGCTGCTTGTCGTTTGGCTCAACTCGGTTTCGATACACATGTTTTTGAAAAACATAGCACCCCTGGCGGTAGATGCCGTGTTTTCGAACAAAACGGATTCGTCTTTGACATGGGTCCCAGTTGGTATTGGATGCCTGAAGTGTTTGAACAATTTTTCGAACAATACGGAGAAAAAAGAGAAGAATATTATTCATTGGAAAGATTAGACCCTTCCTACCGCGTATACTTCTCAAACGACATACTCGATGTACCTGCTTCTGCAGATGCTTTAGGAGATAAATTGGAAGAACTAGAGCCTGGAAGCAAGGAAAATTTAAAAAAATTCCTTGCCGAAGCAAAATTTAAATACGAGACCGGCATGGGGGAATTTGTCTGGAAACCCTCACTTTCAGCTACTGAATTTTTCGATTTGAAAATTTTAAAAGCAGCAGTGAAAATTCACCTATTCAATTCCATTTCAGCCCACATTCGAAAATATTTTAAGCACCCTGAAATCATACAGCTGCTTGAATTTCCTGTTCTATTTCTCGGCGCAAAGCCAGAAAAAACACCTGCTTTATACAGTCTAATGAATTATGCCGATTTGGAACTTGGGACTTGGTATCCCAAAAATGGCATGGGTGAAATTCCAAAAGCAATGGAAAAGGTAGCCAAGAAACTAGGTGTCAATTTTCACTACGGAAACACAGTCTCTCAAATTGAATCGAAAAACGGAAAGGCCTCACGTGTCATAACATCATCTGGAAATTTTGAGGTGGATGCTGTCATTGCAGCTGCGGATTACCACCACGTTGAAACGAAAATGCTCTCCCCTGAAGACCGTTCGCACAATGACAAATACTGGGAATCGCGAACCATGTCGCCCTCCTCACTACTTTTTTATCTCGGGATAAACAAACGTGTCAAAAATCTTCTGCATCATAACTTATTCTTCGATGAACCTTTCGACAAACACGCTCAAGAGATTTATGATGCACCACAATGGCCGACACAGCCTTTATTCTACGCATGTGTCCCCTCATTAACCGATGAGCATGTTGCACCCGCTGATTGTGAAAATATCTTCTTATTAGTTCCTGTTGCACCCAACCTAAGCAGCAATGAAGAGCTTCGCGAAACTTACCTAGAAAACATGCTTGATCGTCTCGAAAAAAGAACAGGCGAAACCATTCGCGGTCACATTGTTTACAAAAGAAGTTTCGCACATGAAGAGTTTATTTCGGAATACAACAGCTTCAAAGGAAATGCATACGGACTCGCAAATACCCTTAAACAAACAGCTATTCTAAAACCTTCCATGAGAAGTAAAAAACTCACCAACTTGTTTTATGCCGGGCAACTAACCGTTCCCGGGCCTGGAATGCCTCCAAGCATCATAAGCGGACAACTCGCAGCCGAAACCATGAACAAACTACTCTTTCAATCTTAAAATATGACGGGAAAACCACTTTTCGACAACGTCTCATACAATTGCAGTAAGCTCACTACGCAAGCATACAGCACAAGTTTCAGTTTGGGCATTCGAACACTCGGTAAAGAAATTAGAAATCCGATCTATGCCATATATGGATTCGTGCGCTTCGCCGATGAAATTGTGGATACCTTTCACGATTTTGAAAAGCATGAACTCATGGCACGTTTCCGCCGAGACACTGTCTTAGCCATTGAAGAACGTATTTCACTGAATCCGATCTTAAATGCCTTTCAACATACTTACCACAAGTACAATATTGAGTGGAATCTTGTAGATACTTTCTTAAAAAGTATGGAAATGGATCTTCACCAAATGGAACATGACAGAGCGTCTTACGAAACATATATTCTAGGTTCTGCAGAGGTCGTTGGATTAATGTGCTTGCATGTTTTTGTGAACGGCAACCAAGCAGAATACGAAAAGTTAAAGCCATCGGCCATGAAACTTGGCGCAGCTTTTCAGAAGATTAATTTTCTGCGCGATTTACACGCAGATTACAACGCTCTAGGAAGAGTTTATTTTCCAAATGTCGACATGACTCAATTCGATGAGCCAACAAAAAAGACTATCGAAGAAGAAATTAAAGAAGACTTTAGACAAGCGTATATCGGAATACTCCAACTTCCTAAAGAAGCGCGCTTTGGCGTTCTTATTGCTTTCAAATACTACTACAAACTGTTTCTTAAAATTCAAGCGCTGCCTTGTGACCGTATTTTGAAAGAGCGAGTGAGAGTTGCAAACCCTAAAAAAATTGCACTCTTAGCAAAAAGTTACTTACAGCACAATTTAAATTTATTGTGATGAAAATCGCTTTTGATAAAACACTTTTAGCGACATTTCTTTTGATCTACACACCGTTAGTTTTCGGACAAGAGATTCAATGCCAAAAACTTTTTATATCGGCGCAAAACGAACCCGCGAAAAAAGAGTTTTACAACTATTGCGCGAGTCTTCAAAACAGAAACAACACGCAGCAAGCCTATCTTGGCGTGGCAACGGCGATGTACGCCGAACTTGTGTCGAACCCAGCTGAAAAATTAAGTTACTTCAGTAAAGGAAAAGATCTTCTTGAAAAAGCAATCGCCAATGATTATTGGAATGAAGAGCTTCGATTTCTTCGCTACTCGGTTCAAGACAAAGCACCTTGGATGCTTCAGTATCACGACAAACTTGCAGAAGACTCCTATTACATTTACCAATCACTCTCTACCGGAAAATTAAATAAAACCAAAGCCTTCTGGAAAATTGTAATTCAGTTTATGATACAAAGTGAAAATATTAGTGCCGATCTAAAATCTAAATACAGTCAACTCTAATGGAATACGTTATTCTGGTAGACGAGCAAGACAACGTTATTGGGAAAATGGAAAAACAAAAAGCCCACGAAGAAGGAGCACTTCATCGTGCATTTTCTATTTTCATCTTCAACTCAGAAAAGAAATTACTTCTTCAAAAACGAGCTTCAGGAAAATACCATTGTGGTGGACTATGGACAAATACGTGCTGCTCTCATCCGCGAGAAGATGAAACCACATTAGACGCCGCCTACCGCAGACTTCAAGAGGAAATGGGCCTGAAATGCTCCTTGAAAAACGAATTCTCGTTTCTATATAAAGCTGCTCTCGAAAACGGACTAATAGAGCATGAATTCGACCACGTATTCATAGGTGAGACAGACAACCTACCTTGTATTAACAAAGAAGAAGTATCTGACTTTCGATACATTGAAATAAATAATCTTCTTGTAGAAATTTCGAATTCACCCGAAAGATTTACCCCTTGGTTTGTAATCGCGCTAAACAAACTAATGGAATTAAAAACAATTCAATCATGATATTCAACATAGCAATAATTGTTCTCACGTTCCTTGTTATGGAAGGAATGGCATGGCTCACTCACAAATTCGTTATGCACGGATTCATGTGGTATTTCCATAAAGATCACCACCAACCTACCCCAGGTTTCTTTGAAAAAAACGATGTGTTTTTTCTCATATACGCAATACCAAGTTGGCTTCTCATAATGTTCGGAATGATGAACGGAAACGATCCTAGAACCTTTGTAGGCTTTGGAATATTAGCATACGGCATTGGCTATTTTTTGGTTCATGAAGTTCTTATTCATCGAAGATTTCATTGGTTCGACAACACAGACAACATGTATTTTCGTGCCATTCGTAAAGCACATAAAGTTCACCACAAGAACCAGTACAAAGAAGAAGGAGAATGCTTCGGAATGCTTATCGTACCCATGAAATATTTCAAGGCTGAACTTAAATTCAAACAGGCCAAAGCTTCTAAATGAATCCGAAATTCGCCTACATACTTGTAGACCTTTTCTGTCTCTCAGGTCCATTCTTTTTAAGCTTCCACAAAAGCGTTGCTTTTTATAAGAACTTTAAACCGTTAGTTATTGGTCTTCTCACCATGTTCGCAATCTATATTCCATGGGATATACTTTTTACACATTGGGGAATTTGGAGCTTCAATAACGAATACACTCTTCAAGGAAGGTGGTTCCTTTTGCCTCTTGAAGAGTGGTTGTTTTTTATAGCTGTTCCTTTTGCTTGTGTTTTTACTTTCGAATGCGTACGTTACTTCAAAAAGACCCCACCCAGCGAAACATTCACTAAAATTAGTAGTTCTGCCATTGCACTAACGTCAGCAGCATTAGCAATCTACGCAGGCCTTAACAATCTTTGGTACACATTTACTGCTACCGTCATGAGCCTTCTTATGTTGGTTATTCATATGAAAATGAAATCAAATTTTCTTGGCAGTTTTCTATTTGCTTGGTTCATTCTCCTTATCCCATTTTTTATTTCAAATGGAATTCTAACCGGATTGCATTTTTACAAATATGATTTATTGAACACTTCGCAAGTAAATATTTCAGAAGCAATCGTGCGCTACAACAACAACTATAATCTTGGAATTCGAATTTGGAGCGTGCCTATTGAAGACTTTTTTTATGGTTTGGCCATGGTTTTACTTACGCTAACACCGTATGAATACTTCCGACTCAAATGGAACACTAAAAAGTTGCAATAACAGGTCTGTGGTCTGAGAATCCTGCATCACTTGTCTTATAACTTCTTGCTCTCAATCCCTCACTATGCATGATGTAATCTATTCGTAATCCTAGCAATGGACCTTTATATGTACTGCCTATACCTCTTCCAGCCTCATTAAAACTATCGTTCAACTTTTTACTTAGCCTATTAAAGGTATAGGATACGGGTGTATCGTTGAAATCACCCGCTACAATTACCTTATACTTGCACGCCTCGACATGGGCAGCTAAAACATTCACTTGCTGCGATCGCTTAAGAGAAGAACGATAAAGCTGAACAAACAAAGGCTTACTCTCATTCTGTATTTCATTCATGTCGAGTTTTTGATCGAATAATTCAAGTGACTTTTTCTTCAAACGAAAACTTTGTAAATGCGCATTGTAAACACGCAGGGTATCGCTTCCCACCAAAACATCTACGTAAATACAAAAATTGTTTACCTCATTCTCGAAAGGAACTTGACCTTGACTAACTACAGGGTAGCGAGAAAAAATAACTAATCCGAATCGACCTCCGTCGGAAAGAACATGTGTTGACCTCTCATGAATGTTATAACTCTCCAAAATATTATTCCGATCAACTTCAGATAAAAAATCGCCACCACTCGTATTCCAATAACACTCTTGAAGACAGAGAATATCAGGTTTTACCTCTTGAATTTCACCAATAATCGCATCTCTACTCTTCTTGGCATTGTCACCATCATAAAACCCCATCAAATGAGTGTTGTGCGTCATGACGGTAATACCTATTCCCTGACCAGAAACATCAGTCTTCGTCTTGAAATTAAAAAATGAAAATAGGTCTGAAAGAGAAAACGTGAAACAAATGCCGAATGCAAGCAGCCATTTCCATTCTTTTCTGAAAGCCATAATAACAGCAGCGATGACGAACAAAATAAACAACGGCCAAAAGAACAAACCAAGGACGCTAAGAAACATAAAAACACTTGGCGTGAAGTGGGCCGAAACAAAAGAAATTAAGTACGCCGATAAAACTATCAAACTAAAGATACGAAAAACAAATCGCACGAACTTACCCCAATGGCTCAACTTCTTTATTTCCTTCGCTGGCGATTCCATCATTTTTCCTTTTGCTGATCTAAGAAAGTTCTTTCTTTGGTTGAAAGACTTTCAAAACCTGAACGCGAAATTTTATCTAAAATTGAATTCAAATAATCTTCTTTCAATTTTCGCTCAGCATTGAACTCATCGTCGGTTTGAAACCTAACATTGCTTCGTTTAACCGTCAACTTCGGAGATGGGGTAAACCATAAAACTATCTTCGACCACCAATTCATTTTCTCGATTTTATTCTTTTCAAAAAAATACAACAGAGCACCTGATAACGCTCCACCAATGTGAGCAAACAGAGACAAATTACCTAACTCGTAATTCGCGATATCTATTCCTTCCAAAAATAAAAATACAATACACCCCAACCAAAAAGTCAGATCTCTCTTCTTTCCATTTAAAAACCCTTCGGCAAGCCAACCGGACCAAAGCGCCGTTATTCCGGCGGAAGAGCCTATGAGCGAAAAGGTTTTCTCATTCATAAAAAGAAACAGCAATCCGCCGAGAACACCAACAATCCAATACCTCCATGCATTGAAACCAACGTACCTGTCCTTCGACCAGTAAATCAAAAGCATCAACAGTAGATAATTCCATACAAAATGGCTGACTTCAGCATGAAAAAAACTATAGGTCAGCCACGTCCAAATCCAAGTCACTCGTTCCCCACTCGTAGAAAATCCAACATATGAATCAAACGCTTCAATATCGGAAGCGCCATTGTAGTTGACAGAAACAAGAACGACAACCATTCGAACAATAAAACCAAAAGCCAACAAGGCAATCAGTAATTTCAAACCAATAGAAGTGCTTCGAAAACGATCTACCATGCCTTAGGGTTTTTCTGCCAATACTTCAACAGAAGATAACCGAAAATCATTCCTCCAAGATGAGCGTAGTGGGCGACATTATCGCCGGCAGTTTGACGCATGGCTAGGTAAAATTCAATGGCCCCATAAATCATAACGAAATATTTCGCTTTTAGCGGTATGGGCGGGAACAACAACATTAATTCTGTGTTAGGAAATAACATTCCAAATCCCAGTAAAACACCGAAAACGGCTCCCGAAGCCCCAACAACACCTGTATTTATGGCCGAATACAATTCTACCATTTGCACTTTGTACGACCTTCCCTCTTCTAAACCAACTATCATTACTTGGTAAATCTCTTTGTCTGAAAGGGATTGCAGCATCTTCTGAATTTCAAGATAACTCACTCCCATGTGCAAGAAAAAGGCGCCAATTCCGCACGTCATGTAATAAATCACAAAACGCTTTGTGCCCCAATAATTTTCCAATGCCGTTCCAAACAAATACAGGGCATACATATTGAAAAATATATGTGTAAAGTCATACTGCGAATGCATGAACATGTGTGTCACAATTTGCCAAGGTCTGAAATTCGGGCTGGCGAAATAATATCCTGTTAAGGCGTCGTTCAATCCCGGAACAACAAAACAAGCCAAGTAAATAAGAACATTAATAATTATGATGTTCTTTACCGCCGGTGTTAGATTCATTCTCATAGCACTTTATTTTCCTAATTGATCTTCTAGATGATCGATTCCAAAAGTCAAGGCAATGGCCTTTCCATCTGGAGCGAAATTTTTATTTTCACATGCGTTCCATCGAATCAGTAAATCCAACATCTCAGGAACCGTTAACATTTGTCCTTTCTTTACAGACAGTCTGCGCGTATAATCCTTCAACAAATTCATTCGCAAATCCGGACCTTCAACACCCAACCTTAAACTTTCCAATACTAATTCAATAAAGTTTAAAGCACCTTGCTCATCTAAATTAGAAGGAGCCGCAATAATCTCAGGTTCTTCTTCCAAATTCAATTCAAACCCAAACGAGGCCAATAAAACATCGTGCAGCTGAAGTAGCGAAATGTCCTTTGGTTGAACATGTAATGGAATGGGGAATAAAAGCTGCTGCGCAACAAATGAATGACTGTTCTGATTCGAATGCTCTTCAAACAAAACCTGCCAATGCAATCGCGTTTGATGAAACATCTTCAACTCTGAATTTATCTCACATCCAATAATAACTCGTCCAATCTGAAAAGGTGTTCCACCTCCCCACTCTTCCGAATCGAATTCTATTTGCTCTTGATCTGGCGCGCTTTCCTTTTCGAATCCAAATCCCGCTTGCGCAAATTGTTCCATCCAATTGCGCGACTTCTGTTGCCAAGAATCCGCCTTCTGAAAGGGGTTAAAATCGTGATTCACGTCTACTTGCGGAACACGCACAGAACCCGGACTTACTTGCGTCAAAGGGATATTTTCTTGTTCGAAATCTAACGAAGGTGCTACCTGATTCTTACCCAAACCTCTTCTCACAGCTGCATGCAGCAGAGCGTGAATGCTTCTTTCGTCTTGAAACTTAATCTCGGTCTTCGTCGGGTGAATATTTATATCAATGGTTGAAGGGGGAACCTCCAATGAGATTAAATAAAATGGAAAACTTCCGGAGGGAAGAATTTGTTCGTAAGCCTGCTGAACGGCATGGTTCAAGAACGGACTTTTAATAAATCGCTGATTCACAAAAAAGTATTGATCACCTCGAGTGCGTTTTGCTATTTCCGGCCTTCCAACAAATCCTGAAATTCTTACAATCTCAGTATCCTCGTCCAAGTGAATCAACTGGTCGTTGTATTTGTTTCCAAACACATGAACCAATCGCTGCTTCAAATTAGATTTCGGCAAATCAAAAACAACATTCCCGTTGTGCGTCAGCACGAAGTGTACATCGGGATGCGTCAACGCTACGCGCTCGAATTCATCAATGATGTGACGAAACTCAATTGCGTCCGTCTTCAAAAAATATCTACGCGCAGGTATATTGAAAAACAAATTTCGAACGGAAAAAACAGATCCCTTCGTCGCTTCAAGTGACTCGTTTGAAATTAACTTTCCCCCATCTATTTCAATTCGAACACCCAACTCATCTTCTTCACGCTTGGTAATCAATTCAACCTGCGCAACAGATGCGATACTTGCCAAAGCTTCACCTCGAAATCCTTTTGTAGTAATGTTGAATAAATCTTCTGCCTTGCGAATTTTAGAAGTAGCATGACGTTCAAAGCAAAGCTGAGCGTCCACTTCATTCATTCCCTTTCCGTCATCAATCACCTGAATAAGAGTCTTCCCAGAATCTTTAATTACCACACGAATTTGAGTAGCCTCTGCATCAACTGCGTTCTCTACCAATTCCTTCACAACGGAGGATGGTCGTTGAACAACTTCTCCCGCAGCGATTTGATTGGAAACTTGATCAGACAATAGCTGAATGACACCTGAACTATTCATCTTCCAAATTTACAACAGAACATCGCGATTGCGATTGCACATTTATTCACTTTATATGCGCCCTTCCAAAGCTGACTCAACCGATGCTGTTTCTCCGCGCAGCTCCAGGATTCGCTGAATAACATGATCAACGATTTTATCCGGACAAGAAGCCCCGCTCGTAACAACGATTTTTAAATTTTCTTGTTGAAGAAGTGAAGGAGCAATTTCCTCTTCCTTCAATGCCTTACTATTGAAAACAATCGCCTTTTCCAAGGACATAAAATCATTGGAATTACGAACGAAATACACTGGCATTTTTTCGCCCAAAATCGTCGCAATCTGAATGGTATTCGAAGAATTGAATCCACCGACCACCACTGCCAATTGCGCTCCGCTTTCCAGTACTCCAATTGTTGCATTTTGATTGTCGTTCGTCGCATAACAAAGCGTGTCGCGGGTATCTGTTGTTGCCTCTTCACCATGCATTTGAACAACTACGTCCTTCAGATAATTTGCTATTTGCTGCGTTTCACTGGCTAACATAGTTGTCTGATTCACTACACCAATTTTTTGCAAATCTCTTGACGCAACAAAACCAGGAGAATATTTATTCGCGAAATCGACTTCAAATTGCTCGTCGCTTAATTCTTTCCGTATATATCTCGCCAGCAACTCCGCTTCCGTATCATTGCGAACAACCACTACAGGTCCTGTTTCCGCAGCATGCGAAAACGTAGCGCGCGTCTCTTCATGCAAATATTTTCCATGAACGACCAAAGTATATCCACGGTTTCCTAGCTCGGCCGAGCGTTTCCAAACCTTTTCTACGAATGGACACGTGGTGTTGTAACGCTCAAGGTGAACCCCCAATTCTGCCAATTCCGCCGCTATTTCAACAGTAGTTCCAAAGGCTGGAGTAATAACAACATCCTCTGAACTAAGAGTTGAAAAATCAACGAGACGATTTCCCTGGTTATCTACTAAAAACTGAATTCCTTCCGCAATTAAATCTTCATTGACCTGCGGATTGTGAATCATTTCACCTAATAGAAAAATTCGCTTTCCAGGATTTTCGGCAACAGTTCGAAAAGCAATTTCAATCGCATTCTCAACACCGTAGCAAAATCCGAAATGTCTTGGTATCACAAACTCTGTTTTTCCAACATGAAAAACAAAAGGTGAGTGATCCTTCTTTCTTGGATCATTGACCTTACGAATTTCTTTTATTCTTCCGAGAATGTTAGATCTGTAATGCTCTGGTACTTCGAACTTCTTCATTCTAATTCAATTTCTCCAAGTACAACAATGCTTGGGATTTATAGTTCATCCACATCTCTTTATCAAACTCATTTAACTCGCCTTTTCTGTTTGCGCGTAAAAGAGGTTTAAAAATTTTGTTTTTCGAATAAGAATCCGAGTGCTCTATTAAGAATAGTAATGCCTTTAATCCGGCGATTCGTTGCGTTTCCTGCTTTACTTTTCCTTCATGCTTCAATACATAATTGACATTTCCGAATAAATAGGCTAACATTAAATCTTCAGTAATGAGATAATCGTTGTAAGGGCCAACTTCGACATTCACAAACAGATTAGGGTTTTTCGTCACCCATTCCATAACAAAAATACTTGCTGCACTACGTTCAATCAATTGCTCTGTAGGCGGTGTTGATATAAGCCACCCGACAAGTTCTTCAACATTCTTTCTATTCTCTACAAACGACTCAACCGTCTCCCAATTTTCATCGGCATTGAATGAAGGACACTTCCGATACTCTTGAGCCATTATAGAAAACGGCAATATGAACAGTATCAGAATTATTTTTTTCATATTTCTTCAATGGTTTCAACGAATGAAATACCGTAGTTGTGAAGGTCTTGCAATAGAGGCACGTAAAACTCTGCGGTCACAGGTATTTGAACACCACGTGAAGAAAAATCACCATTGAATAAACGATCAACTGCAAAGGCGATTGGCATACCCACTGTTTTCGACATCGCTGTTCTCAATTCGTCATCTCCCTCCAAAACCATCGAAGAGGTTAACATATGATTCTTTCCATGCAGCTTATAACCGAATTTATGCACCATCACAATCATATCGCAATCACCTTCCTTCAACATCCATTTTCTCTCAAGCAGTTGTTGAAGATGCTGCGCACAAGTATGCTCTTCATTGCTCAGTGGCTCATTGCTAAAGATTCCGATTTCTTTCAACATCTCTGCCACCTCTTCATTCTCATTGTTTATGTTGAAATTCAAACCGAGCAACGACTCAGATAGCTCTGCCCATGTTGAAAATTCACCTGCCGGAATTTTTGTATCATCATTCACGAAACCGTTCTTCACTAAAAAGGACCAACCTCTACAATAGCCTTGCTTACGCAATGTTCCGCGAACAAGTTTGTGAACATTCTCTAATCCATATAACTCGAGGTAATGCACTGAATTTCTGTTTGGGTAAGCATCATATCGTACACCATCACTCGCAAGAACAGTCTCTACTTCGTCAAACAATTTATAATAAGGAACCATTCGAAGTTTGTTGTTCTCGCGATACATTGCATGTCCAGAACTTCCCGCAAGTATTATATTTCTTGGATTCCATGAAATTTTATATCCCCATAAATTATCATCACTTGCAGGAGCAACAAGCCCTCCTGTATATGATTCAAACGATTTAATTTCAGCCCCTTGACTTTTTAACCTATGAATGATTTCCATAGCCGAAATGTGATCTATTCCAGGATCTACACCCATTTCATTCAAAACCAAAACACCTTCCTGTTGGGCTAGCTCATGCATGGCGTTTACCTCCGGACTCACATAACTTGGAGTGAAGACATGCACGTGAAAATTGATACAATCCTTCACAACTTCCGCATGCATAAATGCTGGAAGCATTGAAATAACTAAACTCGAATGAGCAATCAACTCATGACGAAACTCGGCGTTTGTCGCATCCCCAGAAATAAAATGTACTTCACTAAGACTCCCGTATTCTTCAATCCAATGCGACACATTCGTATCGGCTATCACCACACTCCACTTCCCTTCCATAGCTCCTTTCACTAAAAAAGAAACTAAATGACGTGCGCTTCTTCCTGCGCCAAACATTACTATTTTCTTCGTTTCCATCGCAAACAAAGTTAACCAAACCAACTAGCTTCCCTTTCTTAAGGCATTATTTTTTGGCATAAACTTTTCTACATATAGATTCATAACTAAATTTACCAATTAAGACAACCCTAATTACGATGAAAAAAATAGCTTTAATAACCCTAGCCCTCCTTTCTTTCTCAAACGCTTTTGCTCAAATGAATGCCGTAATTTATTCCGAAGCAGGAGAGAAATTCACACTTTACTTAAACGGCGAAGCCATGAACAGCGCACCTCAAGCAAACATAAAGCTTACAGGTTTGACATCAGAATTTTACCAAGCACGAGTAGATTTTCAAGATGCATCACTTGCCGATTTCTCCAACAACAACTTTGCACTTCATCCAGGAATGGAAGTTACCTACCAAGTGAAGAAAAATAAAAAAGGTGAGTACGTCCTTCGTTTTTTTACAGAAAACCCTATTTCTGCTAATTCTACAGCGAACTCCCCTGCCAACAATAACGTGAAAGATTTCGCCGTTGCAGACGATGTGCCTGCGAGCACAACTCAAACGCAGAACTCCACCGGAGTCGTGAACAGCGGAAATTCAAATACAACAACTACTACAACAGTAACCGGCACAAACGCCAATCCCACAAATGTGGGGAACGTTGGAATGAATGTTAACGTAGACGGCGTAAACTTCGGAATGAATGTAAATGTCAGCGAAACCAATTCCACAACTACTGGTGGAAACGTTGGAATGAATATTAATGTAGACGGAATGAACATGGGTATTAACATGAATGTTCCAAACATGGATGTTCAAACATCTGGAACAACCACAACAACTACCAGAACTACAACATCAACTTCCTCAAGCAATTCCACCGTCCCAGCTCACTCAACACGTCCAAGCGAACCATCTTCAACCCAGCCCTCGAATGCTACCATTTCTGGAAACGGAAACTGCACTCGATCAATGGATGCAGCAAGCTTTGGCAGAGCTAAACAAACCATAGAAAGTAAGGGATTCGACGACACCAGGCTGTCAACGGCAAGACAAGTCGCAAAAGCCAATTGCCTTACAACAGACCAAATTCTTGAAATCATGCAAATTTTCGGATTCGAAGAAACTCGTCTAGAATTCGCAAAATATGCTTACGATTTTTGCTTCGACCAAAACAATTACTACAATGTAAGTCAAGCCTTCAACTTCGATTCGAGTACGGAAGAGCTAAATGAATACATTGAAACGAAATAATTATGAGAACAGTCCTTTTCCTCTTAAGCGCGCTTCTTCTAGTGACTGCTCAGTCTTGTCACAACAGCAAATACTTTACGAAACTTGCTAAGAAACAAGAGGCGGCTGGATTGACCAAAGAAGCCTCTGAGAATTACTACACCGCGCTTTGGAAAAAAAGAGCCAACATAGACGCCCAAATTGGAATGAAAAAAACTGGGCAAACAGTTTTGAGTAACATGCTCAGTGACTTTAGTCAAAAAAGCAGTTTTGGGAACAAAAAAGAAGCAGTTTATTCCTTCATTGCAGCAAGAGAATACAAAGCGAAGATTGCCGGTGTAGGCGTAGAACTTCAAATTCCCGATTTCTACAATGGCGACTTTGAAAAAGTCAAAAAATCATACTTGACTGATCTCTACGAACAAGGAGCCTCGTTACTTGAAGAAAATAAATTCGCAGATGCTGAAATCAATTTCAATGAAATTGGTAGACTTGACCCCAATTTCAAAAATGCAGGCGAACTAAAAGATATCGCATACCTCGAACCCATTTATCAAAAGGCAGTTACTGAATTTGAGGCCAAACATTACCGTGCAGCTTACAACAATTTTATAAAAGTTGAAGAACGTAAATTAGGATACAAAGAGTCTGCAGAGCTCAAAAAGAAATCTCTTGAAAGGGGAAAGTATACCGTTGCATTACTTCCCTTTAGCAACGGCACCAACATGCAGGGAAGCGACACGAAAGCAACAGCCTACATTTTAAATGCACTGACTCAGATTAACGATCCATTTCTTCATGTAATAGATCGTGAAAACCTTAATAATATTCTTGCTGAACAACGCATTCAGATGAGCGGAATTTTCTCTGAATCTAATGCTGTTGAAATTGGCAAAATATCAGGAGCTAAAGCACTGATAACGGGAACCGTCCTGAATCACACCGTACAAAATGGACAAATTCGAAAAGTGACTCGAAACGGCTTCGAATCCTATCAAGTGAAGAAAGTAAATTCTGAAGGAAAAACATTTTACGACACTGAATACAAACCAACTCAATTCGATGAGTATTACAACTTCTCAGAATCCAACGTTTCTATCCAATACAAAATGACTTCTATTGAAACCGCTTCCTTGATTAAAAACGACATCTTTACTGAAAAGAAAAAAGACGAGGTAATCTATGCGGTTTATGGCGGAAATACAAACAATTTGCTCCCTGCTAACGGGAATGTAGTGAATACCAACACTAGAGATCGCAATGCACTGAGAGAAATGCTTAACGCAAGAAGAAACCTTCGCGATGGAAATGACCTCGCCAATGACTTGTACATTGAAATAGCAAAGAAGATTGCTGATAACGTCAAAATACAAATGCAAACGCTTGTTCCCTAATGAAACTATTTTACAAATACTTCCTTTTTTTGGGAATCGTTCTGCTAAATGCATGTGGCTCTAAAGACTCAGTCAAAACAGTTGTTCCTCCTCCACAACCAAAACCAGAATGGGTGTCTTCTAGACCAATTAACTCTGCGTATTACATTGGCATTGCCACTTGCTCGAAGATTACGCAGCCAACAGAATTTCAAGCAATAGCAAAGAAATTAGCCCTGAACGATTTAGCAACAGAGATTTCTGTGAAAGTTGAAGGCCAAACCTTCTTTAATACCATGGAAGTAAATAAAGCCTTCAGTGAAAGCTTTAGTTCAAACGTTACAACATCATCTTCTGAATTGTTGGAAGATTATGAAGTTGCTGGAATATGGGAGGACAAAGAAATTTATGCCGTCTACTACAGACTTAACAAGCTCGATTATCAAACAAAAAAAGATCAGAAAAAAGACAATACACTGAGATCAGCGTTGGATTTTTTAAAAAAAGGCAGAGAGGCTAAAAAGAATAAAAATATACCAACTGCTATAGATCTTTTTTATCACGGGCTTTTTGCTCTGAAACCATACTGGACTGAGGTAAACAGAGTAAAAGATGAAAATGGGAACGAAATTTTCATAGACAACGAACTATTTTCCGAGATAAGAGCAGTATTAGCCGACTTGCGCTTTGAAACACCTCTCAAGAATATCGTTCTTTCGTCTAAAAACACTTTCAAAGCTCAAGTACCGATAATGGTTACATACAAAGGCGAAGGTGTGCGAGGCATAAATGTGAGATATTCTTATCAAAGAGACAATTTCATGAAACCTAAAACTGTCATGTCTGATAATGATGGAATTATTTTAGCCGATGTAGACAATGTATCTCTCAAGGCCAGAAACAACGCTCTTGAACTAAGTCTAGTCATTGACGCCCTGGTACCTCAGGACCTAGATTCCGACCTTGCAAAAGCTCTCATAACAGGGATAAACACTGATAGCAGGAAAATTCCTATTGAAATTCTCGCACCCACTTTCTTCATAACAACCAATGAATTTCGACTCGACGGCACTAAAATCACAACGCTTTCAGAAACAACGAAAAACACCCTCGTTAGCCGAGGCATGCGAATTGAATCAAGTGAAACAAATGCAGATTACGTCATTTACATAAACGTAAATCCGCGAGCAGGAGAAGATATTCAAGGTTTTAAAGTAGCGTACATCGATGGTAAATTTGTTGTTAACGACACCAAAACAAACTCTCCTGTATATGAACACAGCATCAATGGAGTCAAAGGCGTGCAACTTTCTCACGAAAATGCAGTCTTAGAAGCGTATAAAAAACAAAGAGAAATTATTGAAACCACGCTAATCCCAGAAATAATTAAAATTATTTTGTAAGTTTGGCACAATAACTGAAAACAACAATACAACTAATATCTTGACAAAATGAAAACACGTATTACCCTTTTAGCAATTGCTGCAATGACAATGGTTGCTATCCCTTCTTGCAAGAAGAACAAAGACGAAGTGAAAACTCCAGACCCAAAAGGAGAAGTAATCATCAATGAATACTGCTCAGGTAATGATTACAAAAGTACCAACGAAGCTTTTCGTTCAACCGCTACAGGCGAGAGCATGGATCGTGAGACTGCTAAGAAAAAAGCGCGTTCAAACGCTATGTCTGAAATGGGAAAAACAATCAGCGCTACAATGAAAATTGTTGGTGACAACTACGTTAACTCCACTGAAGTAAACAACAAAGAAGAAGTAACTGAGTCTTTCAACGAAATGGCTCGCACAGTTGTTGACCAAGAACTTCGCGGTTGCATTGAAATCTGTGAAAAATTAACTCAACGCCCTGATGGAACTTATGTAAGTTACGTTGCTCTTGAGTTAAGCGGAAACACTATCGCAGATGCATACCAAAGTGGGTTGTCTAAAAATGACAAATTAAAAGCTGACTACAACTACGAAAAATTCAAAGAAACTTTCGACAAAGAAATGGAGAAACTTTCTCAAGGTAAATAATCTTAAATCCCTTTTAAAAGGTCACTTCGGTGACCTTTTTTTTTCACCATGAAATCAATTCTCACCGTCATATTGACCCTTGGCTTATCGATTGCATTCGGGCAAACGAGTATGAAACTTCATGTTGAAAATATACCGGTGCAGAGTTCTAAAAAAGTATTTCTCGAAGCCTTTGAAAAGGACCAGTGGCAAATTCTATCAACTTCTGAGTTAGATGAAGAGGGAGCCGTTTCAATAAGCTTCACGCCTTCCCATATCGGGCAATACCGCCTTCGTTTTTCAGGATCAGGCAAAGCTTGGACCGACTTTTATATTAACCCGAAAACGCTTCCGAAATCCATTGACTTAACTCTAGACTTCTTGAAACTAAACGGACTACCTACCTCTCTCTTTCTTTCAGATGAACAAGTGGATTATGTTGAATTAGCAACGCTGTATGCAAACCTTCAACTGGATTTCGATTCGTACAAATCAATCACCCATCCTGCTTTCCTGAACAAGCAAAAAATCATCAATACAAAGACTTTAGAAAAGTCCAAAGAGGCACAAAATTCAGAGGTCTACTCCAACTTTGCACCGCTTTTCTGTCGCAGACTTCCGCATGACTTCATGCAATTCGACAGCACAATCTATTTCAAGCATTTTCTCGGAAATGTTGACTACAATAACGAGGTAATACTGTTTCACTATGCCTTCGTGCGTGGCCTCAACCAATACTTCAATCAGCTTTACAAGTCCTACCCGCAAGAATACGCTCAGAAATTTACAGATGAATTGTTGGGACGAATGGGTGAGAATGAAGCCGTGAACCAATACCTGCATTCTTTCATGTTGAATAAAATGTTGGACTATAAAAATGAAGAGGGACTCTCCTACTACCTAAACAATTACGCAGATGGATGCTCTGATAATGCTTCATTCAGTGTAAACACCAAAAGCCTCATTGAGTCTTTGAAAAACTGCTCTCCCGGTAAAAAAGCCACCGAACTGAAGTACCCAAATCAAGAAGGGAAGACCATTTCGCTTGAAGAAACTTGTAAAAAAAACAAAGTGACTTTAGTCATGTTTTGGAGAAGTAATTGTTCACATTGTGAAGAGTTCCACCCTAAGCTCCAAGAGATTTATAAAAAATACCACGAAAAAGGATTGGAAGTCTATGCCATCTCCATTGACAAAGAAGAGGCGCTGTGGAAAAATCACTTATCAACACATCAACAACCGTGGATCAACGTACTTCCCCCCATGGACAAGCGCCCACACTTAGCTAAACATTACCCTTCCCCTTCCACTCCCACGCTTATAGCGCTTGACTCGAATATGAAAGTCATTAGCCGACTCATCATGAGAAGTAAGTTGGAAAATTTCCTTGAAGAAAATAAGGCTTATTTTGAATAACCCACTACTTTTGTGCTTTACAAATCAGAATGAGCAAAGTAGACGTATTGTTAGGCCTTCAGTGGGGCGATGAAGGAAAAGGGAAAATTGTAGACGTATTAACTCCGAAATACGACATCGTAGCCAGATTTCAAGGCGGACCCAATGCGGGTCATACCCTCGAGTTCAACGGAACAAAACATGTTCTGCACACCATTCCAAGTGGAATCTTCCATAATCATGTTACCAATGTAGTTGGAAATGGCGTTGTAATTGACCCCATCGTTTTCGCTACCGAAATAGGAAAACTCAATGCTAAAAATGTAGATGTTGCATCACGACTTCTAATTTCGAAAAAAGCGCATCTCATTCTTCCGACACACAAGCTTCTCGACGCAGCTTCTGAAGCCGAAAAGGGGAAGTCTAAAATTGGATCTACCTTGAAGGGTATTGGTCCAACCTACATGGACAAAACAGGTCGCAATGGCCTTCGCATCGGTGACATTCTTTCAGAAAACTTCATCGAAAAATACAACACGCTTGTAGAAAAGCACAAGAAAATGCTTTCGCATTTTCAATTCGAATATTCACTTGACGAGATGGAAGCAGCGTGGTTCCAAGGAATCGAAGTGTTAAAGACTTTAACCTTCATAGACAGCGAAAATTACCTGCACAAAGCCATTCGCGAAAACAAAAAGATTTTAGCTGAAGGTGCCCAAGGTTCACTTCTCGATATTGACTTCGGATCTTATCCGTTTGTTACTTCAAGTAACACGGTTGCTGCGGGAGCGTGCACTGGACTGGGTATTGCACCGAATTCCATTGGATCGGCATTCGGAATATTCAAAGCCTATTGCACCCGTGTTGGCAGTGGCCCATTCCCCACTGAACTAGAAAATGAAGTTGGAGAACGCATGCGCAAAGAAGGAAACGAATTCGGTTCTACAACCGGTCGTGCTCGTCGCTGCGGTTGGTTAGATATTCCCGCGCTTCGCTATGCTTGTCGACTAAACGGAATCACAGAGTTGTACATGATGAAGGCAGATGTACTTAGCATCTTTGAAGAAATTCATGTCTGCACACACTACACAATCAATGGTGTGCAAACAGATGAGATGCCTTACGATTTGTTAGACGGAAAAGTAGAGCCTATTTACACCACTTTAAAAGGATGGAATACTGATTTGACTAAAATTAGAACAATCGAAGAATTCCCACAGGAGCTGTCAGATTACATCGCATTCATTGAAAAGGAATTGGAAATTCCTATCACCTATGTTTCCGTTGGTCCAGACCGTGAGCAAACCATTGTTAGATAAACCGCGAACAATACACAACTTCGTTAAAATACTTCTTGTTGCGCTTTCCGTATTTCTGATTTCGCAGAACGCAGAAGGACAAGGCAAACACGTGCAATTGGTGCATGCCGATAAAATTGCATTCAACAAAAATCTAGTCAATGGGCAACGCCTATTAGGAAACGTTCATTTGAACTTCGACGGCACGAATTTTCTTTGTGATTCGGCATATAAATTTAATAATGGAAATTTCCAGGCTTTCGGAAACATTCGTGTAAACAAACCAGGTGAGTACACTATTTCAGGAAAAAAACTCTTTTTCACTGACGCCACCCAGGTTGCAACCATAAACGAAAATTGTATTTTCACAGATGGGGCAATGACCCTTACTTCACCCAACATGTCTTACAACCTGAAAACTGAAGTAGCAACATATTCCGGAGGTGGCAAGGTAGTTTCAAGCAAGAATAACAACGAATTGGTTTCTCAAACGGGACGCTATCACAGCCCTTCTAACAATTTCACTTTTCGCAGAAAAGTAACTGTCAAGAACAAAGACTACACTGTAATTTCAGACACCATGCTTTACAACACTGTTACAGAGATATCCTATTTCTTCGGACCCACAACAATAACAGGAAAAGACCTTGAAATAACATGTGAAAACGGTTTCTTCAATTCGAAAACAGAGACCTGCAGTTTCAAGAAAAATGCACGCGTAAAATCGAAAGAACAAACGCTATTCGGTGACAGCATTTTTTACAATGGAAAAGAGAAATGGGGCGAAGCTTTTCAGCATGTAATTATCGTTGACAACAATTCCGACTTAACCATTCGGGGTGATTATGGAAGGCACGAGGAAACAAACGAAATTTCATGGGTAACCGGAAAAAGTATTCTCGAAAAAACACTCGAAAATAAAGACACGCTTTTCATTGTAGCTGACACTCTGTTTGCCAAGAAAACAAGTGATAAAAACCGCGACATTAAAGCCTATCACAACGTGATTCTGTTCAGCAAAGACTTACAAGGCAAATGCGATTCTCTTTCACTGTCTGAAGCAGATTCAGTCATGCGAATGTTCTACTCTCCCGTCCTGTGGAACGACGCAAATCAACTTACGGGAACAGAGATAAATCTGCACTTCAAAAATGACAGTTTAGATTTTCTTTTTGTTCCAGAGAAAAGTTTTTTAGCATCCGAAGTTGTGCCCGGATACTTCAACCAGATAAAAGGGAAATCGCTGCACGGACAATTCATTCAAAACGATCTTCACGAAGTTCAAATTAATGGAAATGGACAACTCGCCTATTTCTCAACAGAAGAGAAAAACAAAAGCACTAAACTCACCGGTTTGAACAGATCAGACTGTTCGAACATTCGCATTGAATTGAAAGAAAAAGCAATTCAAAAAGTTACACTTGAAAACGAGCCAAACAGCTTGTACAATAGCATTCAAAAAACAAAATCCTCACAATTCAAATTGGAGGACTTTATTTGGCGCGGAAACGAGCGCCCTCTATCAAAAGAAGATCTTTTCAGATTACGCAAATAATGGTCTCGAAGACATTTGTTCGTGTACTTCCATTTTCACTGCTCGAATCACATCTTCGTTTGAAGCGTTTGAAATAACTTTATCAATTGCATTGGCCACAAAAGCCATATCACTGACGTTCAATCCGCGAGTAGTAATTGCTGGTGTTCCAATTCGAATTCCACTAGTGACGAACGGTGATTTATCGTCGAAAGGAACCATGTTTTTATTCACGGTAATTTCTGCACTTACAAGGGCATGCTCCGCATCCTTTCCCGAAATATTTTTATTACGAAGATCAATAAGGAAACAGTGATTATCTGTACCTCCGGAAACAATCTCATAACCCTTTGCGGTAAGATGATCTGCAAGGGCACTCGCGTTAGCCATCACCTGCTTTCCATATAATTTGAAATTATCTGTTAAGGCCTCATTGAAAGCTACAGCTTTCGCCGCTATAACATGCTCTAGCGGGCCGCCTTGCATACCCGGAAACACCCCACTGTCAAGCACTGAAGATAGCGAACGAACTTCACCCTTCATAGTTTTTAAACCCAATGGATTTGGCATGTCGTTTCCAACCATAATCACACCGCCTCTCGGTCCACGTAAGGTTTTGTGAGTGGTAGAGGTTACAATGTGACAATGAGGAAAGGGATGATTGAGCAATCCGGCAGCTATGAGACCAGACGGATGAGAAATATCTGCTAAAAGTACAGCCCCAACTTCATCGGCTATCGACCGAAATGCAGCATAATCCCAATCGCGGCTGTATGCACTTGCTCCGCAAATAAGAAGCTTAGGTTTACACTCTATAGCCTTTTCTCGAACTTTATTCATGTCTACCCGTCCGGTTTCTTTTTCCACCCCGTAAAAAAACGGTCGGTACAATTTTCCCGAGTAGTTTACAGGAGAGCCGTGGGTTAGGTGCCCACCTTGAGAAAGATCTAGGCCCAAAATAGCATCTCCCGGATTAAGTATTGCCAGCATTACAGAACTGTTCGCATTAGCCCCGCTATGAGGCTGAACGTTCGCCCATGAAGCGCCAAACAACATCTTCAATCTATCAATCGCAATTTGTTCAATTTCATCTACCACCTCGCAACCACCATAATATCTCTTTCTCGGAAGACCTTCCGCATACTTGTTCGTAAGAACAGACCCCGTAGCCTGCATAACGTCATTGCTTACGTAATTTTCTGAAGCGATTAGCTCTATTCCGTTTGTTTGTCGGATCCTCTCGCGCTCGATTAAATCGAAAATAATTTGGTCTTTCATGTTGAAATAATATGAATACAAAGTTCGTTCGTTCTGCCCGAAACAACACTATGGACAGTTGAAAGCTTTTCCACCAATTGGTGAACTTATTCACTTCGGTTTTATGTTTGTACCATGATTCGTAACTTATTTTTTGCCATAACCCTTTTCATAGCCCATTCAGGTGCAACTCAAATTATTGACAACCGTGAAGGAAAGGCCTTTCAGTCTGAAATGTTTTTTAGTCAGGAATTTCTTTGGCAGAATAAAATCATAAGCATAACCGGTGTATGCCAAATGAAGAGAACTGGAAAGGCAATAGAAAACAGACCCGATATTGTAGTCTACCACTTCAACGAAACTGGGCAACTCTCAAAAATCGACGCGGTAACAAGTGTGCTAAGTATCGTTGATAGCACGCATATTGTATTTGACAGAAATGAATTGGGCTTAGTTCAAAATAGAAATGAATTGGGTCGCAACGGCTATTCAACAACCTCATTCTTTTACGATAATAAAGGAAGGGTGGAACGAATTGACAACTCTGTTTCTGAAAATAAGAGCGTTGACAAATTAAAGCTTATACCAGGACTTACTGTAACTGTGAACTCTGAGTCTTTCAAGTACAGCGAGCCTTCAGCATATACACTTCGAAGAGAAAGCTTCAACAATTACGGCCTTCCTTATTCAGTTGATTTGGTTTACAGAGATTCTTCCGGATTTGTCACCAGAGAAGAAAAAGAGCTGAACCTTAGCGGAAAGAGCTTCACGAAAGAATACACCTACAACGACAAGGGCTGGATTGCACAAATATCAACCATCGAAAACGCCTCTAAGAAAGAGATTAAACGTGAGTCTTTTCAATATGATAGAATAGGAAACTTAACAAAAGTGTCATACCACTCTAATGCTGTCCTTCAAAGAGAAATCGAAATCTTGTACACCTCAACTTCCTTCATAGAAGCTACGCTTGACCAAGACATGAACTCCAAAGACATAACGATTACGAAGTATTCATACGAATTCAGAAAATGAAACAACTCTTGACTTTAATTTTTATTTTCTTCGGATTCACGGTTTTCGGACAACCCGACAACACAGTCATAACTCCTGAAAACTCTCGGGCAAAACGCAAAGAACAACACGATCTCATAGAAACTGAATACTTGCAAAGGGTAGAAAAACATCAAGATGCACAAGGAAAAAAAGGAAAAAAGAGAATGAGAAAAAACCTAAAAAAATCACAAAGACTGAGGAGACTTGGAAATATGCCTTGGTACAAGCGCATGTGGGTTCGGAGGCAATAAACATTCTTAGAAAAGAAAAAAAACCGCTCATTTCAAGACCAAAAAAAACGAATCGGTACCGAATGCTTGATTGAACTGCTTAAATTCGCTTTTTACCTTTAGCCGAAACAGTCTAGCACTTTGATAATCAGAATAAATAACAAAAAAAATACAGATTGCTTCAACGAACTTTGGTAATTAAGCCAAGCTTGCCTTATTTTAGCGGCCGTTGTATAGTTTAATAATTCCTTAACCTGGTTTTTATGCAGAGAAAAGTATACCTCCTTTTGAGTTTTATGATCCTTTCAGTGTCAAGTTTATTTGCACAAGGAAACGGTGGATCTTTAAAAGGAAAAGTCATTGACAAAGAGACAAAGAAACCTCTTCCCTTCGTGAATGTGGTTCTGTTTTTGAATGGAAATCTGATTACAGGTGGCCAAACAGATCCAGATGGACAATACACCATTAAACCAATTGATCCTGGAACCTACGAGGTTCAATTCAACTTTGTTGGTTACCAGACCCAAAGTCAAACAGGAATTCCTATTTCTGCCGGAAAAATTCAATTCGCGAATGCTGAATTGAGCCCAGGGGTGGAAATGAATACCGTAGAAATTAAAGAATACCGAATTCCCCTCATTGATAAAGATGGTGGTGCTTCCGGAGGAACTGTAACTCGCGAAGAGTTAGAGAAAATGCCTAGTCGTGATGCGCTTGGCCTTGCACAAACCGTTGCAGGTGTTAGCTCAGCCGGAACAGGTGGAGGTATCTCTATTCGTGGTGCCCGCACCAATTCGACATGGGTATACATTGATGGTATTAAGGTTCGTGGGTCTACTTCACTTCCGAAATCTGCTATCGAAGAAGTTTCTGTAATCACCGGTGGTATTCCAGCAAATATTGGTGATGCAACGGGCGGTGTCATTAACATATCACTGAGATCAGCTTCGTCTGAATACACCGGGGGTATTGAAGCAATTACCTCAGGTTTTCAAGTTGGAGACAAAGCAGTAGGTTTGGATTATTACGGCTATAACCTTCTTGAAGGTTCTTTATCTGGACCTATTTTGTTTAGAAAAAAGGCTGACGGAACAAAAGGGCGACCTATCCTTGGCTTCTTTTTATCAGGAAACTACACAGATATTGTAGACGGTGGACCAACCTTTGGTGGAGTTTATCGCATGAAAGAAGATGCTCGTCAAGGACTTTTGGCAAATCCATTGCGTCAAAACGTTCAGGCTGACGGAACAGTAAACGGCGCACTTTACAATGCCGATTTCTTAACAGCAAATGATTTTGAAAAAATCAATACGCGAATGAACGTTCGCAATAGACAAGCGAATCTTGTTGGTAAAATTGATTTAAATGCCTCTGAAAACGTTACGCTAACCTTCGGGGGTACAGCAGCGATAAGTCGCGGAAATGGTTTTGACTATGGAAACATGTTAATGAACTGGGAGAATAACCAGCAAAACACAGGGCTCGATTGGCGTGCTTACGCGAAATTCGCGCAGCGTTTCAAAAATGCAGAAGACGAATCTGCAAGCTCGAATCTTAAAAATGTATTCTACAGAATTCAAGCAGATTATAGCAGCTCATACAATCGGTCAGAAGACGCTACACACGGTGGAAATCTTTTCCGATATGGTCACGTTGGTAATTTCGACATTTTCAGAACGCCTTCATACACATTAAATAGTTCTGGAAACTATTTCGAGCAGAACGGTTGGCAGGACGTTAACGTGAACTTCACACCGTCTGAATACAATCCTGACCTTGCTGCAATAACAAACCAATTCTTCACACTTTTCAATACCAATCCATATGTAACCGAAGTATTGAATGGAACAGATCCTATTATTACAGACAACCAATTCTTCGACCCCTCTATAAATGACTTTACCTCAGAAACAGAGCAGATTGGTAATTCTCCATATGCTTCGATAACCAATATTCAAGGTGGTAATGGATTAGTGAATGGCCAACAGCCCGCCGGAACTTATGATCTTTGGTCACACGTTGGTGCTAAATCAAACAACTATAGTATTTCTCGAAACAATCAATTCCGTGTTTCCGGTTCTGGCTCTGCTGATATCGGTGATCACGCCATCGAAGTTGGTTTTGAATTCGAGCAGCGTAAAGATGCCGGATACGCGGTTGCTCCTATTAGCTTGTGGACGCTAGCCCGTCAATATGCAAACTACCACAACCAAGAGTTAGACACAGATAGCCCTATTTATTCGAACAACGGAACATTCACATACGTAGATTACGCAAATCTCGTTGGTAGCGATCAATTTGAGTTCGATTATAATCTAAGAACTGCTATGGGTCTTGATCCTAACGGAACAGATTTTATAAACACAGATGGTTTGAGTCCAGATTTCTTGTCAGTTGACATGTTCGGTGCCGATGACCTATTAAACTCAGGAAATAACGTAGTTACCTATTTCGGTTTCGATCACAGAGGTAACATGTTAAGCAGAAGACCATCTTTAGACGATTTCTTCGCTGAAAGGTATTCTCTTGGAAATGGTTCATACTATACTCGTTCGGTAGGTGCTTTCGAGCCTGTATACATTTCAGGTTATATCATGGATAAGTTCGCCTTCGACGACTTAATCTTTAACGTGGGTCTGCGTATCGACAGATACGATGCAAACCAATACGTTCCGAAGGATCCTTACGTTATCAGTGAAGCCTTTACCGCAGGTGAGGTTGATTTTGGCGACTTCGGTACTTCTCGTCCATCCAACATTGGAGACAACTTCGTGGTTTACGTAGATGATATAAACAACCCAACGGCGATTCAAGGATACCGCGATGGCGATAACTGGTACAATGCACAAGGAACACTTGTAAATGACCCTTTCACAAGCATTGCTGCAGGTGGAAAAATTAATCCATATTTGAGCGTTGACCCAGATGCTGCTCTAACAAGCAATGCCTTCAGAGAATATACACCTGCTGTTAACTTCATGCCTCGCGTAGCCTTCTCTTTCCCTATCTCGGAAGAGGCGCTATTCTTCGCGCACTACGACATCCTAACACAACGTCCAACAACAAGCAATCGCTTCAATCCAGTTGATTATTTGTTTATGGAAAACAGAAACGTGTTGTTAAATAACCCTGATCTACGTCCTGAAAAAACAGTAGATTACGCACTTGGTTTCCAACAAGTTTTGTCTAAAACATCTTCTATCAAAGTTGAAGCTTTCTATCGTGAATTACGCGACATGATACAAGTTCGCCGATTCAATGGAGCATACCCGAGCACATATAGTGCCTTCGGAAACCTTGACTTCGGTACTGTTAAAGGTTTGACCTTAACTTATGATTTGAGAAGAACAGGTAATCTTTGGATGAAAACCTCGTATACGCTTCAATTCGCAGACGGAACAGGTTCAACTACACAAACGCAATTGGCCCTTATTAATGCAGGACTTCCAAACTTAAGAACTGTAGCTCCTGTGAATTACGATCAGCGTCACAGAATTGTGACTACTGTAGACTATCGTTATGGAGAAGGAAAAGAATACAACGGACCCGTTTGGTTTGGAAAACAAATTTTTGCAAATACAGGTGCTAACCTTATAGCTAACTTGGGTTCAGGTACTCCATACACCGCTCAAGTATTCCCCACGCCCATTACAGGGGAAATTAGCCCAACAACTGCAGGTGGCATCAACAGTTCACGTCTTCCATGGCAATTCACTGTTGACATGAACCTCGATAAGAACTTCAGTTTGAAGTTCGGGGGAGAAGGAGACAAACAAAAAGCTGCAAATCTGAACGTTTACTTCTGGATAACAAACTTGTTGAATACTCAAAATGTCTCAAGTGTATACAGATTTACTGGAACTCCTGATGACGACGGTTACCTTGCCGCGGCTCAATACCAGAACGTAATCAACACCCAAAACAATCCTGAATCATTCAGAAACTACTACAGCATGTTTGTCAACAATCCTTTCAATTTGGGTGCGCCACGTCAAATACGTTTAGGAATGAGATTTGATTTTTAATTTTCTTCAAAATGATTTATTCACACAGCATGAGAAAAAATATATACCTCGGTCTAATTGCTCTTTCACTTGGTTTTGCTAACCAAGCATTCGGTTACAAATCAGTACTTGAAAATTCAGGGATGGCCCAGAATGCTGATGTTGTAGCAGAATCGAGAGCAGCATTGTGCGCTCCTGCTACTGGTCTAAGAGACCTGGCTTGGAACAACGTTAAAGCACTCATTGAAACAGGTGGTTCCATGTGGCAAAGTCGTTCTTTAAGCAGAGCAGCTTACGAAGTTCCGAAAGGAAGCGGAGTGTCTTCAATATATGCCGGTTCATTGTGGATGGGTGGTATATCGCCAGACCAACAGCTGAAGTTGGCAGCGATTACGTTCAGAGCATCTGGAAATGACTACTGGCCCGGTCCTCTTACTAACGATGGTACAGCATCCGTGAATGAAACCACTTGCGAGCAGTACGATAGATTCTTTGTCTCTTTCAGACAAGATGCCCAAAAGCACCGAGCATATTACGATTGCATTCAAGCCGGAGGAACTGACTGTGCTACAGACTATGCTATTCCTGGTTACTTCTACGAATACCCTGCTATTGGAAATACTGCTGCAGGCCAAGATTTATACCTGGCACCATTTTACGATTACGACAATGATGGATTCTATAACCCTCAAAACGGTGACTATCCTTGGTACGATTTCTTAAGAGAAATCAATTGTGCTGAGCGTCGTAGAGAAGACATTGTTCCTCTTTACGGTGACCAAACTTTTTATTGGATCTTCAACGATAAAGGAAATGCGCACACCGAATCTCAAGGACAACCCATTGGAATGGAGATTCGTGCTCAAGCTTTTGCTTTTACTTCGAACGACGAGGTTAATAACATGACTTTCTACAATTACGTCCTAATTAACCAAGGTTCACAAACATTAACAGAAACTTATTTCGGATCATGGGTTGATGCTGACTTGGGTACTTCTGTAGATGACTATGTTGGTTGTGATGTTCAACGTGGTCTTGGATACTGCTACAACGGAGATGCCTTCGATGAGACTACTGCTTCTTCGCTAGGTTATGGTGCGAACCCACCAGCGGTTGGTGTGGATTTCTTCGAAGGACCCTACCAAGATGCCGATAACAAAGATAACCCGCTTACAACCGATATACTTGAAGCAATTGACGAAGACGGTATTCCCTACAAAGGTTTGGGTATTGGATACGGCGATGGTGTTGTAGACAACGAACGTTTTGGAATGAGAAAGTTCGTTTATTACAACAACAGTCAAAATCCTGTAAACGGAGAACCTGCATTACCAAGTCACTTCTACAATTACATGAGAGGTTTTTGGAAGAATGGACAACGCATGAACTACGGCGGAAACGGCGCCTCTGGTGCTAATGTAACAGAAATCAATGCTGACTATATGTTCCCAGATGACACTGACCCTTTGCATTGGGGTACAGGTGGAGTGATCACCGAAGATTGGTCCGAAGAATCTGAAGGCAATCCGCCAAATGACAGACGTTTTATTCAAGCAGCAGGCCCATTCACACTCAAGCCTGGTGATTACAACAACATTACTCTTGGAGTTGTTTGGGCTCGTGCAAATAGCGGAAATCCTTTTGAGTCGGTAAGACTTCTTCGCGAGTTTGATGATAAAGCACAATCTCTATTTGACAATTGTTTCGAGTTGGTTTCAGGTCCTGATGCACCAGATGTTACCATTCAGGAATTAGACAAAGAGATCATTCTTATGTTGTCAAATGACAATGCTATCTCCACAAATTTCCAAGAAAATTATGGTCCTAGTCAAGGTGGTTTCGACCCAAGTATCCCAGAAGAACTTGCAGATGGTACGCAATTAACAGAAGAGCAAAGATCTTATAAATTTGAAGGATATCTAGTATACCAAAGAGCTAGCGACGATGTAAGCGCCAGCGACCTCGGTGATATTCAGAAGGCTCGCTTAATTGCACAATGTGACGTAGAAAATGGCATTGGAAGAATAATTAATTTCTCTAGAGATCCTGAAACAGGATATATTATTCCAGAACTTAAGGTAGACGGTGCAGATGAGGGTATTCAGCGCTCATTCCGAGTTACCACTGATGCATTCGCAACTGGTAATAACGCCTTGATAAATCACAAGACGTATTACTTCATGGTAATTGCTTACGGATATAACAACTACTCTCAATACGATATTGGTCTAGAGAAAGGTCAAGATGAAGCATTCCTTTCTTCACGCAAGAGCGCTCTTGGTGCTATTCAAAAAATAGCTGCTATTCCACATATTCCTTCGCCTGAATTAGGTGGAACTATACAAAATTCGAATTACGGCGACGGTGTTCCGCTTACCCGTCTTGAGGGAAAAGGTAATGGCGCTAACGATCTATTACTCAGTTCAGAAACTGAAGCTATCATTTTGGCAAATAACAACATAAGTGAACTCACCTATGCTCCTGGAAAAGGTCCTGTGCAGGTTAAAGTTGTTGATCCTTTGAGAGTTCCATCTGCTGACTTTGAACTTCGTCTGAAAACTACTGAATTCGGTGAAGATGCACCTGATAGTATGTACTGGGAACTTGAAAACCTGGATGATGGAACTATCTATGGTACTTATAAAAAGTTTGACACTTCAAGTGAAGACGTTATTTTAGATTGGGGCTTATCTGTTACTTGGGGACAATATGAATACCAAGTTGAAGGAAGCACCGTGAGACATTACACCGAACTTTTGTCCTCTACTATTTCTTACGCCGATCCATCTAAACCGTGGTTGACTGGTATTCAGGATGCTGAAGGTTTCTCTGAGCAAAACTGGATTAGGGCTGGTAATGTAAAAACTGAAGGAACTGATCCGCAAGCATTATCAGAAGCCTTGTACGACGATTACGAGCAAGGTAGCTCAGGTTTCCCATTCACAGATGAGCAAGAAAAATACGAAGCGGTAGTTGGTGGTACATGGTCTCCTTATTGCTTAGTTTCAGGTACTGTTCTTGACCCGAACGACGACAACATCGTGGTAAACAACGTTGCTCCTACCATTAACGAACTAAAAAGTGATCTCGATCAACTTGATCAGCAGCGTAAATCGAGTATTCGTGGTTTGAACAATATAGATGTTGTTTTCACCAAAGACAAGACTAAATGGACCCGCTGCCCTGTATTGGAAATGCAGTTTACCCCTGAATTGGCTGAAGATAACGATGGAGATAATAGCGTTGATCCTGAGAAAATGAAGGTGCGTCGCGCTCCATCCGTAGATAAAAATGGAAGAAAGGCCGGACAACCTGGATACAACGCAGCAGAAGGCGACTTAGTATCTGGTATTGGAATGGGTTGGTTCCCTGGATATGCAATCGACTTAAGTACTGGTGAACGCTTGAACATGGCTTTCGGTGAAGACAGTTGGTTGGTTGGTGAAAACGGACGCGACATGATTTGGAATCCAAGCTCTCGTCTATACACCAACAACGGACAACCTTTATTTGGAGGTCAACACTGGATCTATGTATTTAAAAACCTCCGTTGGGAAGATTACTCAGCATCGAGTCCAAACTCAAGCTTGTCTCTTTGCCCAGCTTACGACAATGGAGCCTTCTTACATAGCACGCTCTCAAATCCTTCAATTAGTTCTTCCAACTGGAAAAAAGTATTTAGAGGTTGTACATGGGTAGGCAGCGGATTGGTAAATCCTGAGCATCCCTTGCTTTCGGTTGAAGAAGGTCTTATTCCTAACGACGTGCGTATAAGCATTCGTGTTGCGAAACCCTTCGCGAGCTACGCATACAACAGTCCAGATTTGACATCAGCTGAAGGTTCAGTAAACGAATGGCGCAATATCTATACTTTCTCAACGAAGAATATTGCCACAACAACCAGTGACGAGAACACTTTAACATCAGTTCTTGATATCATTAATGTTGTTCCTAACCCTTACTATGCTTTCAGTTCTTACGAAACCAATAAACTTGATAATCGAATCAAGATTACAAATCTTCCTGATATCTGTGATGTTACCATTTTCGACCTTAATGGAAATCGTATTCGTCAATTCAAGAAGGCAGATCAAATAACAAGCATTGATTGGGATTTGAAAAACGAAAGAAATATACCCATTGCATCAGGAACGTACATTATTCATGTGAACGTACCTGGCATAGGAGAAAAAATCTTAAAATGGTTTGGGGTAATGCGTCCCGTTGACTTAAATAACTTCTAATTGGAAATCGAATTACGATCATGAAAAATACAATCTTAACGTTCGCTATTCTCTTTGTTACGCTTACTTCAGCATTTGCGGGAAATCCTGACAGATCTGGAGCAGCAGGCGCAAGCCATCTTTTGGTCAATCCCTGGGCTCGCTCTTCTGGATTAGCTAACTCTTCGCTAGCTTCCGTAAGTGGCGTTGAAAGTGTTTTCCTTAATGTTGCTGGCCTCGCCTTCATCAAAAAGACTGAACTACTTTTCACAAATACGCAGTATTTCGTTGGTACAGGCATACAACTTAATTCAGCTGCCTTCGGACAAAAAATAGGCAATTCAGGAGCTTTTGGCTTGTCTGTTGTAAATATGAACTTTGGTGAAATTGACAGAACTACCGAAGATCTTCCCGAAGGTGGAATTGGTTCTTTCACTGCTAACTATTCAAACATAGGTATCAGTTTCGCAAAAGAATTTTCGAACAGTATTTATGGCGGTATCACTGTTAGACTTATAAGTGAAGCTATCTACAATGTCCGCTCACAAGGTGTTGCTTTCGACGCGGGTATACGTTATGTTACAGGAGAAAAAGATAACATCCGTTTCGGAATAACGCTTCGTAACGTTGGACCAACCATGCGCTACAAAGGCGACGGTCTTACGGTGTCTGCTGTCATTCCTTCAAATGGAAACACCCTTACGGTAGAGCAACGTTCGCAGCCTTATGAAATGCCTTCTATGGTTAATGTTGGTTTCGCGTACGACTTCCTTATGAAGAACAAGATGAAACTTACTGCAAATAGCGCCTATACGTCTAACTCTTTCAGTAAAGATCAGCTTGCCTTGGGCTTAGAATTCAACCTCAGAGACCGTTTATTTTTACGCGGTGGATTCCAACAAGACATTGGTTCAAGCACCACTTACAATGCACAAAGTGCTCTAACTGGTCCTACGGGTGGAATGACCATTCAATTGCCTACCGGTGACAATGGGGGTGTAATTGGATTGGATTACTCTTATCGTGTTACGAATCCATTCAATGGCATTCACAGTATGGGAATACACATTACTCTTTAAAAATTCTTACTATATTTGTTAGAAGCCTCGTTCGCGAGGTTTCTTCATTTACAACACCATTGAAATATGTCGAATATTGCATACTACACCGCTGAAGGACTGAAAAAATTGAAAGACGAACTTTACAACCTTAAAATGGTTGAACGTCCTAAAATAAGTCAACAAATTGCTGAAGCCAGGGATAAGGGTGACCTAAGTGAAAATGCGGAATACGACGCTGCCAAAGAAGCGCAAGGCCACCTTGAGGCGCGCATTGCGAAAATGGAAGATCTCGCTGCGAACGCCAGACTCATTGATGATTCGCATATTGACAACTCGCGCGTATATATCCTCTCTCGTGTAAAATTGAAGAATTTAAAAACTAACACAGAGGTAGAGTATACGCTTGTTGCCGAAAATGAAGCAAATCTTGCCAATAAAAAAATAAGCATAGATTCTCCTATTGGAAAAGGACTTCTCGGTAAAAAAGTTGGAGATATTGCTGAAGTTCAAGTACCAGCTGGCACCCTTCAACTCGAAATTCTTGATATCAATAGATAATGGCAACGCTGTTCACTCGAATTATTAACGGCGAAATACCCTGTTATAAAATAGCGGAGAACGACCTCTTCATTGCCTTTCTAGATATTCTTCCTGTCGCAAAAGGGCACGCCCTTGTTGTTCCGAAGAAAGAAATAGACTACATCTTCGATTTGCCTGAAAAAGAGTTAAAAGAACTGAATTTGTTTGCTAAAGAAGTGGCTCGTAAAATTCAAGCTGTCATTCCTTGTAAAAAAATTGGTGTAAGCGTAATTGGATTAGAGGTGCCGCACGCACACATGCATCTAATTCCAATTAACAACATTCACGATATGAATTTCGAAAAAGAGCGATTGAAATTCACAGCTGAAGAGTATACCATACTGTCTGAAAAAATCTCAAAAGCTTAATTTCAATTTATACGACAATAAAAAAAGGCCCTATTTCTAGGGCCTTCTTCTTATGATCAGAACTAATAATTAGTTCTTCAACATTTTCTTTCTAGCAATTGCATTGTTCGAAGTATGAATCTCTACGGTATACATTCCTGCAGACCAATTCGAAGAATCTACAAATACAACTTCTTGATTGGTTGTGTTCGAGTTGTAAACCACTCTTCCCATTGCATCGAAAACACGAACTGCACTAACGCGCTCTGAAGCACGGATAGCAAATGATTCGTTAGCCGGGTTTGGAAATACATTGAAAGAAACCTCTTCCATTTCGTCTACACTAATGAAACATGGACTTGTGTTCAAATTCAATGCACAAGCGATACGCGGAACCGCATACCCTAAAATAGAATCGCAATAAGCCATTCCTTTAGCCATTGACATATCAGGATTTGTTAAAAATCCGTTTGCACTGTTTGGGTTAGTTGCTGGATCCCACCACTCCCATGGACCTGAATCTGCTTCCATTCCCGCTGGTCTTTCCAATGGGAACAATCCATGAAAACCATTGTTTGTCGAATTCGCAGCATCTGTATAAACTTGACCAGGCTCATAACCTTCAGCCAATTCAAATACGCCGTTGTTACCATACTGGCTCAATGCCAATTGTACATCATAACTTCCTTGAACTTCCACAACAGGTAAATTCAAACCTGGAACAATTACGGTTCCTGTGAAATACGGTGCAAAAGGATCTGAAGGAACGTGGAATGAAATAATCGGATTGTCGGTCTCGTCAATCCAAGAGATATCTCCACATGCACCACCCATGTTCACAGCAACGTTCACATCTGAGCTGTAACCAACGTGGTTGGCATAGCACAAAGTGTCACCTGTAAACGGATTCGTTCCTACAGAAGTACCGTAAATATCGCCGTTTACGAAATCCAATACCATTGGAATACCAGCGCTAGAGGTAAACTTAGGCAACAACAAATCTGAATAAGCATCAATACCTGACATTGCAAAAGTGATGTACCCTCCTGTTCCTTGTCCCCAAATAGCTACGCGCTCAGGATCAATTCCGTATGGGTTACCATCTTCAGCAGCAGTCTTACGGAAATAACGAACTGCAGTACGACCGTCTTGAACACCACGGTAAGCAGCGTTGATAAGCGTATTTACACGCTCTTCTTGTGTTGCTGCAATCGGATTCCAACCTAGGCGGTAGTCACAAGATGCGACTACATATCCCAACTTAGCTAATCTTGTACAAATCTCAACAACCGAAGAATCTGTGCGTGTTCCACCGGTTCCAGCATTTTGCGGAAAAGGAAGGAAATTACCCGTGTGGAAATAAAGAATCACTGGACGGTTAGTTTCAGTGTCTCCTGAAGGAGTATAAACATCCATTTTCAACTGTTCTGGCACTGCTTCTCCAACAACTTGGAATAGCAAAACAGTAGCGTTAACGCCATAGGTAACGTCCGTTTGAACGTCAACCGAAGAAAACTGCTCGGTCATGTAACGCTGCGCAGAAGCACCAGTTACACTCAACAAAGCAATTGCAATCAATGAGTAGATTTTTTTCATGTTTTATTTATTTTGTTTTTGATGATTGAACGAATATAATACGCTAATATAAGCCATTCTGCCTATCGCTGGGCCTCCATAAACTTGAACTTGTTGGTTATTTAATACATTCGAGGCTCCAACCTTCACAAAAAGATTCGACTCTATGTGATTGTAATTCAACTGCACGTCAACCATGTCGTAAGTGTCAATAAAACCAGTAAACTGCGGGGAACCTTCGAACAAGAAACCTTGAATCCATTTGTAATTCACACTGTAGCCCCAGCAGTTACCTCGATTCGACTCGAATAATTTGTTACCTGTTATACCCAAATTGTATTTGTGCCTTGGCGTGTTGAAAGCTGGAATTATCGGATCGTTCTCATCACTACGCACGATGCTATTGAATGAGTAATTACCTGCAAAACTGTGTTTTTCATGAAAATAATAATTCAATCCAATGTTAACTCCCTGAGTTGTTACTGTGTTCTTTGAATTCGCTGAATAACGATAAACCTGCAAGTCATCGGGGAGATTTGTTGTCGGATCGAAAGTAGCTTCCAAACCAATGTTGAATCCAATGAAGTGCTTGTACTCGCTGTAATATGCACCCAAGTCAAGGTATACCTTATTATCGAAAAATGAAGCGCGATAACCAACTTCCAACGTTCTCACCTGCTCTGGACGAATGGGGTCTATATTGAAATACCTCAGACTATCTGTATTTAAACTGTTTCGATAAGAGTTAAAACTAGCCAACGTAATAAGAGAATCTACACCCGACAAATTACCACTTAAGATTGCGGGACCAACATTTAAATTTAAATACTGATCTGTTAACGTTGGATTCCTCAATGCCGAAGAAAAAGATGCTCTCAGATAATGGTTCTTTTTTGGTTGAAAAACGACAGATGCCGCAGGGCTCAACAAAGCATCGAAATTTACATTCTTATCCAATCTAACTGTTCCACTAACAATAAGTCGATTCTCTAAAAATTTTCTTGTTCCTCCAAAATATAGTCCACCCTCGTAGTTGTATATTCTTGCTGAATCGTCTGTAAAAATTGTTCCCGCTGAATTGGGTCTGTAAAGCCTAGCATTCCCACCAATTCGGTAGTCTATAAAACCTCTACCCTCCCATTGGTATTCCCCTTGTGTATGAAAAAGAGAGGACCTATCGTAAAACAAGGTTCCTCCCTCCGACTCATTATTCTTGGATGTTGTAATTCGATTAAAATTTTGATTGAACTGGGCACTTCCTGGTTGGAAAAAACCAAGTTGCCCTTGAATTGGGATGCCGGCTGTGCCATTGTTTGTCCAATTCTCTACCAGTTGATGGTAGTAATTTAAGCTGTCCATGTTCTGTGACGACCAATTCGAATATTGCTCGTCAGTTGGCACGATAAAAAAGTTAGGCTCGGCCGGCCAATTGGGATTGGTAACATATTGAGGATAACCCAAATCAATTACTCGGCTGCGAATTGAATCCTGCCAATACTTCACGTATGCGTTCGCCCAATTCTCATCAGATCTGGCCGCATCTTGTAATCTTAGAGCTGTGAAATAGGGGTCATAGCTATCACCAGCATCTTCGCCTGTGCCATAAACACGTAAAAAGTATTTGTCCTTTTTTCTTATCTCAACTCTTCCCTGATAGAATAAAATATTGCGAAGGCTGAAACGGTTATCACCTTGGTAAACAGTTGTGCCCTGACCCACATTACCAGCTACAATTAATTCCGGGGATTGTTCTTCCAGTTCAGGCTTTAAGCGAAGATGTATAGACGCATTTGCCTTTACGTTTCTAGTGTTGTAATCGACAAGATCTGATTCACGGTAGCCAGTTCTAAAAAAAGTTCCTAACCCAGGCTTACCGTTCGGATCACCCGAATAATCGTTTGCCGCAAAATATTCATCTCCGTATATATTAACGGCATCGAATCTTCCTGGATTCGATGAAGAAAAGCCACTGTTATAAACGGGCGATTCATTGTCTGCAGCCCAATCCAACGCCTTAAATGCAAAAACATTAAACTTATATGCCAAATACTTCTGTCCTTTTTCGTTGGAAAACGCGTGGGCAAATCGGACAGAGGGTTCAACCAATTGGCGTTCTCCAACTCTCAATTGTGTGCTTAAGCCCGTATAAAAAAACGGATCCTTTGTTTCCATTTTAATAACACCGTTAAATGCTCCGGGGCCATAAAATGCGCTACTTGCACCTTGCACTATTTCCACTGCAAACACATCTAAATCAGGCGCACCAAGAAAATTACCTAAAGAGAAATTCAAACCTGGTGACTGGTTGTCAACCCCATCAATCAATTGTAAACTTCTTACTGGTGAGGTTGAGTTAAATCCTCTTGTATTAATTACTCGAAATCCCAAGCTTGCTGTCGTCAGGTCTACTCCTTTAAGTGCTCCTAACCCTTCATAAAAATTACCTGAAGCCGAGTTTCTGATTGCCTGCAAATCCATTCTTTCAACTGTTAATGGATTCTGCTTCTGTTTTTCTGTGATTCGCGTGTCCTTAATTATTACGGTGGGACCAAAGTCTCCCTGACTCATTTCAACCAGAACAAAATCAGTGTTAGTCACAGTAATTTCGAAATCGGCAAATCCTACGTATTTAGCGACCAATGTAACTGGAAGGCCAGTAACCTTAATTGAAAATTCTCCATCGTAATCAGAGGTAACGCCATTGCCAGTTCCTTTCTGGAAAACTACAGCCCCCACCAAAGGTGCCTGATTCTGTTGTTCAATTACCTTCCCTCTAAGTGTTTGGGCAGATGCGCTTGTACATGCAAAAAATACAAAGAATGCAATAAAGAGATTTCTCATACGAGAACAAGATACGAATATTTTAATTCGGTGAAATCTTGTTCGTTGGAACTTATTAAAAATAAGTTGAAGAAAAAAAGGGCCACTCACGTGACCCTTTAACATAAACTAATCAATCAACTTACCCACTACAAGATTCGCAAGAATCTGGATTGTCTAAAGAACATGAAATAGCATCGACATTCTTCTGAGAAAGTGTATCCGGAGTAATATTCATATTAACTGTCACTGGGGCTGTTTCAGCAACAACCGCAGCTTTTGGCTGTGACAGTTGAGACTTGTCAACAGTAAACTTAATTGCATCTGTAGCAGCCTTCGTTCTTAAATAATACATTCCGGTCTTCAATCCCTTCTCCCATGCATAGAAATGCATCGAGGTCAATTTTCCGAAGTTTGCATTCTCCATGAAAATATTCAATGACTGACTTTGACAGATATACGCTCCGCGATCAGCAGCCATGTCGATAACCACACGTTGCGAAATCTCCCAAGCTGTCTTATAAAGGGCCTTCAAGTTATCTGGAATCTCATCAATGTTTTGAACGGAACCACTTGTAGACATTAATTTATTCTTCAAGTTATCATTCCACAACCCAAGATTCACAAGGTCTTTCAACAAGTGTTTATTCACTACAATGAACTCACCAGCCAACGTTCTTCTTGAATAGATGTTTGTCGTATAAGGCTCGAAACATTCGTTGTTACCTAGGATCTGCGCCGTAGATGCTGTTGGCATTGGTGCTAACAACAAGCTGTTGCGCATTCCGTATTTGGAAATTTCTTCTTTCAATACACTCCACTCCCAACGGTCTGTTGGAGTAACATTCCACATATCGAACTGAAGAATTCCTTTTGATGCTGGCGATCCAGGGAAGGTCTCGTAAGCGCCATCTCTTCTTGCCAAGTCTTTCGACGCTGTGCAAGATGCATAGTAAATCGTCTCAAACACTTCGCGATTCAACTTCTTCGCTTCTTCCGAATCGAATGGGAAGCGCATCAAGATGAATGCATCGGCCAATCCTTGAACACCAATTCCAATTGGACGGTGACGCATGTTTGAATTGCGTGTCTCAGGCACCGGATAGTAGTTTCCGTCAATAATCTTGTTCAAGTTTACCGTCAATTGGTAAGTCACTTCAAACAATTTATCGTGATCAAACGCTCCGTCCTTTACAAACTTCGGTAACGCAATTGAGCCTAAATTACAAACTGCAATTTCGTCTGGTGCTGTGTACTCGATAATCTCTGTACACAAGTTAGAACTCTTAATGGTTCCCAAGTTTTGCTGATTACTCTTGCGATTCGCAGCATCCTTGTAAAGCATGTACGGATTACCTGTCTCAATTTGAGACTCGATAATTTTATACCACAGCTCTTGAGCCTTAATTGTCTCTCTTCCTTTTCCTTCAGCCTCGTATTTGGTGTACAATTTCTCAAACTCTTCACCCCAACAATCTGAAAGTCCTGGACATTCGTTTGGACACATCAAGGTCCATGTTCCATTGTCTTTTACACGTTGCATGAACAAATCCGGAATCCAAAGTGCATAGAACAAATCACGCGCACGAACTTCTTCCTTACCGTGGTTTTTTCTTAGGTCTAAGAAATCGTAAACATCTGCATGCCACGGTTCAAGATAAATAGCGAAAGAACCTTTACGCTTTCCACCTCCCTGATCTACATAACGAGCAGTGTCGTTGAACACACGAAGCATTGGCACAATACCGTTACTTGTTCCGTTCGTTCCGCGGATGTAAGAACCTTTTGCACGCACGTTGTGAATGCTCAAACCAATACCACCAGCACTTTGAGAAATTAAAGCCGTTTGCTTCAATGTATCATAAATACCTGGGATGCTGTCGTCTTTCATTTGAATAAGGAAGCAAGAGCTCATTTGTGGCTTTGGCGTTCCTGCGTTGAAAAGCGTTGGCGTTGCATGCGTGAACCAACCTTCGCTGATCATGTTGTAGGTCTTCACAATTTCATCTAAATCTGTCTTGTGAATTCCAACTGCAACACGCATAAACAAGTGTTGTGGACGTTCCACAACTTTACCGTGCATCTTCAACAAATATGATTTTTCTAATGTTTTAAATCCGAAATAATCGAATTGAAAATCGCGGTCGTAAATGATGGTGCTGTCCAACAATGGTGCGTTTTCCATCACAACCTGATAAACATCTTCAGCAATCAAACCAGCACTTTTACCGGTTTTCGGATCTACATAACTGTACAAATCAGTAATCGTTTGTGAAAACGACTTCGTTGTGTTCTTGTGTAAGTTTCCAATAGCAATACGTGATGCAAGAAGCGCGTAGTCTGGATGTGTCGTTGTATTCGTTGCAGCAATTTCAGCAGCAAGTGTATCTAACTGACTCGTTGTTACTCCGTCGAAAACCCCTTCAATTACCTTCATGGCAATTTTCAATGGATCTACGATTGGGTTTAACCCGTAACATAATTTTGAAATACGAGCAGTGATCTTATCGAATTTAACTGTCTCTTTTCTACCGTCTCTTTTTACTACAAACATGTGCGTACTATATTTTCGTTAATGCTTAATTTTCTTAGAAATCTTCTGAGAATGAAATGGCTCTAGAATCTTCTGAAGGACCATCTTTTACTCCGGCCTTTTGATACTCCGCCACGCGTTTCTCGAAGAAGTTCGTTTTACCTTCCACGCTTATTAAATCCATAAAGTCGAACGGATTCGTACTGTTATAAATCTTTTCATTACCTAACTCGTTTAACAAACGATCGGCAACAAACTCAATGTACTGACTCATTAAATCGCTGTTCATTCCTATCAAACGAACAGGAAGTGCGTCGGTGATGAACTCACGTTCAATTGCAACCGCTTGCTCAATAATTTCACGAACGCGTTCCTTTGGAAGTTTATTTTGAATGTGGTTGTTGTACAACAAACAAGCAAAATCACAATGCATTCCTTCGTCACGACTAATCAACTCGTTACTGAATGTTAACCCTGGCATAAGCCCACGCTTCTTCAACCAAAAAATACTGCAGAAACTTCCTGAGAAGAAAATACCTTCAACAGCAGCGAAAGCTACAAGACGCTCGGTGAAGGTTCCCCCTTTAATCCAACGCAATGCCCACTCGGCCTTCTTCTTCACGCAATCCAATGTATCGATTGCATTGAATAAATAATTCTTATCTGCAGTATCCTTGATGTAAGTATCTATCAACAATGAATACGTTTCACTGTGAATGTTCTCCATCATAATTTGAAAGCCATAGAAAAACTTAGCTTCTGTGTATTGAACCTCACGCACGAAGTTCTCAGCTAAATTTTCATTAACGATTCCGTCGCTAGCCGCGAAAAATGCCAAAACGTGTTTAATGAAATGACGCTCGTCGTTGTTCAACTTGGTATTCCAATCAACCAAGTCAACACTCAAATCAATTTCTTCAGCTGTCCAGAAACTAGCTTCTGAAGTTTTGTACATCTGCCAAATATCCTGATGAATAATTGGAAAAAGTACAAATCTGTCTGGATTCTCCTTCAAAAGTGGTTCTTCGTGCTGCATCAGTGTGGTGTTTGAGTTGTTTTGGTAATCTAATTTCTTCTTCGTTTCAATGAAAACGAAACCCGAAATTCGAGAATTCAAAGATTCGTTATCAAGTGTGAAATTGCAACTTAAAACAGTTAACAAGAAGGCCTAGTTTTTAACAATTAAAATCTTATTACTCTGCATCCCTTATCCCTGTAAGGAATTGTAAACTTTATTATTTTTTTCTTGCTTTTGTGACAGATTTTCCGATATATTTTATGGCACCACTTTTAATAAGACTTGGGGCCGAATGACTGCTTTTTATACTCTTAAAAAAGGAAAGAAGGCGTTACATTTGTAACCATTAATTGAAGAACTTATGCTTGGAGCGCTGAATACCATTCTGAAGAAAATAATCGGAGATAAAAAAGAGAAGGACCTTGAAGCCATTCAACCGCTTCTCAAAGCTACCAAATCTGCCTACGAATCAATTTCAAATGCCAGTGCCGACGACGTGCGCCGAATGTCACTTGACATGCAGGCTCGCATTCAACAACATGTTCAACATTTAGAGGATGAAGTTTCTGCATTAAACGCAAAAGCAGACGCACTTCCCTTGGACGCTCTAGAGGAAAAAGAAGGTATTTACAGTGAAGTTGATAAGGTGCGTAAGACCATTAATGAAGAAATTGAAAAAGTGCTTTTGGAAATTCTTCCGGAAGCGTTTGCGGTTATCAAGCGTACGGCAGAGATCTTCAAAAACAACGAAGAGATTACAGTTTCAGCCAATGCAAGCGACAAAGATTTCGCAACACAAACATCAAAAGATTATGTGCGCATTGAAGGCGACAAGGCCATTTGGAAAAACAACTGGTCTGCTGCGGGAAATAGATTTACCTGGGACATGGTGCACTACGATGTGCAATTAATCGGTGGTATAGCGCTTCACACAGGTAAAGTTGCGGAAATGGCTACCGGTGAAGGAAAAACATTAGTGGCGACCCTCCCTGTTTTCTTGAATGCCCTTGCAAACAAAGGGGTTCACGTAGTAACCGTGAACGACTACCTTGCTCGTCGTGACTCTGAGTGGATGGGGCCTTTATATGAATTTCATGGGTTAAGCGTGGATTGCATTGATAAGCACCAACCCAATTCAGATGCTCGAAGAAATGCCTACCGTGCTCACATCACCTTCGGAACCAACAACGAATTTGGATTCGACTATTTACGTGACAACATGGCTGTTGAAGCCTCACACTTGGTTCAACGTAAACACCACTTTGCTATTATTGACGAGGTCGATTCTGTCTTAATTGATGAGGCGAGAACACCGCTTATCATTTCAGGACCAACTTCAAAAGGTGATCAACAAGAATTCGATGCGTTAAAGCCTAAGATTCAAATTCTGATGAACGCACAAAAAGCTGCGGTTACAGATTTCTTAACAGAAGCTAAAAAGAAACTTCAACCCGAATCGGGCACTCCAAACAAGGAAGAACTTCAAGAGGGTGGCTTGGCACTCCTTCGCGCTTACCGCGGATTACCGCGCAATAAGGCGCTTATTAAATTTTTAAGTGAGGAAGGAATCAAAGCCGTTCTTTTAAAAACGGAAGGGCAATACCTTCAAGACAATCAGCGCGAAATGCCAAAAGCAGACGCTGAATTGTTCTTCGTAATTGATGAGAAAAACAATCAGATTGAATTAACCGACAAGGGTATTCAATTGATGTCGAAAAACATGGAAGACGAGCGTTTCTTTGTCCTTCCAGATATCGGAACTGAAATCGCAACGATTGAGAAATCTTCAAAAAGCGACACCGAGCGTGTGAGTGCTTTGGAAGAACTTCAACGCGATTACAGCGTGAAGAGTGAGCGTATTCACACCATTAACCAACTCCTTCGTGCATATGCTCTTTTTGAAAGAGACAAGGAATACGTGGTAATGGACAACAAAGTGAAAATTGTTGACGAGCAGACGGGACGTATGATGGAGGGCCGTAGGTTCTCGGACGGACTTCACCAAGCAATTGAAGCGAAAGAGAATGTAAAGGTTGAAGCGGCAACGCAAACCTACGCTACCATTACCCTACAGAACTACTTCCGCATGTACCACAAACTTGCGGGTATGACCGGAACTGCGGAAACAGAAGCGGGTGAATTGTGGGACATCTACAAGTTAGATGTTATGATTATTCCAACGCACCGTCCTATTTCGAGAAAAGATCAAGACGACAAGATTTATAAAACGAAGAGAGAAAAATACAACGCGGTTATTGAAGAAATAGCTGAATTACGTGAAGCCGGAAGACCCGTGTTGGTTGGTACAACCACGGTTGAAGTTTCTGAAGTTTTAAGCAGAATGCTTCGTCAACGTGGTATTGATCATCAAGTTTTGAACGCGAAACTCCACCAAAAAGAAGCTGAAATTGTATCCTTAGCCGGTAAGGCCGGAACTGTTACAATTGCTACGAATATGGCTGGTCGTGGTACCGACATTAAGCTTGGTGAAGGCGTTAAAGATTCAGGTGGTTTGGCCATCATTGGTACGGAGCGTCACGATTCACGTCGTGTTGACCGTCAGTTACGTGGACGTTCTGGACGTCAAGGCGATCCGGGATCTTCATCTTTCTACGTTTCGTTAGAAGATGATTTGATGCGTTTATTCGGAAGTGATCGCATTGCGAAAATGATGGATAGACTTGGTCTGAAGGAAGGTGAAGTAATTCAGCATTCAATGATTACGAGTTCGATTGAAAGAGCTCAGAAAAAAGTAGAAGAGAATAACTTCGGTATTCGTAAGCGTTTGTTGGAATTCGATGACGTGATGAATGCACAGCGTGAAGTCATCTACAAACGCAGAAGACACGCGCTATTCGGAGAACGTTTGAAGCTTGACATCGACAACATGTTGTTCGATTTAGCCCAAGCATCTGTATCGTATGCGCACAGCGCCAAGAATTACGACGCGTATAAAATTGAGTTGCTTCGTTATTTCGGAATTGAGGCTCCTGTGAGTCAAGACCAGTTCATTTCTGATAATGAAATGAATGTCATTCATTCTACTTATGAAGCAGTTCTTACAGCATACACTTCTCGCATCGACAGTTTAGCTGAAGAAGCCTTTCCGGTAATTGAAAATGTATACCGCACAAACACGCAAGGATATCAGAACATTGCTATTCCATTTAACAACGGATTGAAAGGAATTCAAGTTGCTGTAAACCTTGAGAAAGCGCATTCTTCAGGTGGAAAAGAAATGATCAGCGCTCTTGAAAAAGGAATTACGCTTGCCATTATCGATCAAAACTGGAAAGAGCATTTGCGCGCAATGGATGACCTTAGAAGCAATGTACAATTCGCCGCGCACGAGCAGAAAGACCCTTTGTTGATCTACAAGAAAGAAAGTTTCGATTTGTTCCGTACCATGATTACGAAGACCAATGCTGAAATTGCTAACTTCTTATTGACTTGTCAATTGCCTTCTGGAACCCAAGCCAATCAAGCTCCTCAGCGTGAGGTTGTGCGCACTCAGACTACGAAAGCTGATTCTGGAAATCTCAATCAACACGCAACTCAAGCGCAAGAAGCCGGTGAAATGGTTTCCCAGCAACGCAATGCTCCTGTTGTAGCAGATCCTAAAATCAATCGTAACGAACCGTGCCCATGCGGTTCAGGTAAGAAATACAAATCTTGTCACGGAAAGTAATTATTCCGCGGCAAGATTTTCCCATTTTTCCATAAGACCTTCGAGCTCTTTTTTCAATTGCTCGTATTTGGTATTCTGTGAATTCACATGCTCGAGATTACTGTAATCCATGCTTGCCATTTCAGTTTCCAACTCAGCCATTTGAGCCTCTTTCTTCTCAATATCTCCCTCCACTTTTTTTATTTCCTTCTCTTTCGCCTTGTCAATTTTTACAGCTGGCTTCGCCTCCACAACCGGTTCTACTTTCTGTGCTTTTTCTTGCTGCTTCACCACCTTCTCGTTTTCGTAAAGTGCAATACTCGTTGCCTTTTTATCGCGCAAGAATTCTTTAACATCGCCTGGAAACACGACCATTCTATCTGCCTGTATTTCAAATACCTTCTGAGTTAACCCATCCAAGAAATCTCTATCGTGTGACACCAAAAGAACTGTACCGTCGAATTTGGCTATAGCATTCTTCAGTACTTCTTTGGAAGCTAAGTCAAGGTGATTGGTAGGCTCATCGAGCACCAAGAAGTTGTAAGGTTGAAGAAGTAATTTACAAAAAGCTAATCGTGCTTTTTCCCCTCCGGACAATACCTTTACTTTCTTGTCTATATCATCACCACTGAACAAAAACGCGCCTAATAAACCACGAACACTTTTTCTTATATCACCAACTGCTTCGTCGTCAATTGTCTGAAACACCGTCTTCTCGCCATCTAAAATGTCGCTTTGATTTTGCGCATAATAACCCACTTCAACACTGTAACCAATTTTCAATTCACCGTCATAAGGCTCTTGATTCATGATCATGCGAAGCATGGAGCTTTTACCAACACCGTTTTTACCTATTAGTGCTACTTTCTCTCCGCGAGCTATTTGGAAATTGACCTTGGAAAAAAGGTGTAAATCGCCGTATGATTTTCCAACATCGAATCCTTCCAAAATGACTTTTCCCGCATGAGGTGCAGGCGGAAACGCTATTCTCACCTTTGTGCCATCGATATCGTCTACCTCTATTTTTTCAAGTTTATCTAATTTGCGTATTAAGGTTTGAGCAAAAGCCGCTTTATCTTTTTTAGCGCGGAACTTGTCAATCAGTTTCTTCGTGTCTTCAATATACTTCTGCTGATTCTTCGCCGCATTTTCTTGACGCTCTACTTCTGATTCACGCTGAACAATGTACTTCGAATATGAGAACTTATAATCATAGATTTTCGATTTAGAAATCTCTATTGTACGCTTAGTAACATTGTCTAAGAATGTTCTATCGTGAGAAATAAGGACTATCGCACCGGGATATTCAACAAGAAATTCTTCCAACCATTCAATACTCTCAATATCTAAGTGGTTGGTAGGCTCATCAAGTAAGAGCAGATCTGGGTTCTCCAGAAGGAGTTTACCCAACTCAACGCGCATTTTCCAACCGCCGCTGAACTCGCGCATGGGACGCTTCAAATCTTTTGAAGTAAATCCCAGGCCTTTTAAAACACGTTCTATTTTCTCGTCTGTGCTTCCAACATCGAGCAAAGACAAGCGATGCGAAACCGATTCAATTTCGTCAATGAGATTTGCATAATCGTCCGATGTATAATCAGAGTGATTCGCAATTAAATCTCCTAACTCGTCCATTCGTGCTTTCATTACCTGTAACTCACGAAAAGCACCTTGCGCCTCTTCGTATACAGAAGCATCTTCTGAATGGACCATTTCTTGTGGAAGATACCCGACTGTTGTTCCGCGTGCGAGCGAAATAGTTCCTTCGGTCGGTTTTTGAGTTCCAGCTAGAATCTTGAGCATTGTTGATTTCCCTGCTCCGTTCTTTCCCACCAAACCAATTCTTTCTCTCGGACCTATGAAGTATCCGATCTTTGAGAATAGCTCTCTTGAGCCAAAATGCACGCTTAAATTACCTACTGTTATCATTACTTCCTAAAAAAACAAACCCCTCGGATAAACCGAGGGGTTCAGATTCAAAACTTACTCATTAATAATTCCACAAATCATGCTCATACTCGAAGATTTCCTTCTTCACTCTTTCGCTTTCCAAGAGCGCATCTATGCCCTGAGCATACTGTTGAATTTCACGATCGTACACATTCTCTTCTTTAATCACATGAGCTGAGAATCTTCTCATTTCAAAAAGATCGTCATAGCTACCGCGAAAAGCATCATTCACACCATTGAAGCTATCCCAATTAGCGAATACATAGCGACACTCGCGGTAGTATAACCAAAACAATGGAACAGCTACTGGGTTATCTGGATCACGCAATTGTCCTTCAGCATTTCTTGGAAGAACCATTGGCGCAATACCAATAATTCTTACATAACGTTGAGAACGCTGCTTATCGAATATCCAATCTTCCTTCAAACGGTATCCAACAATATCTTCTGCCTCACGAGTAATCATTGTGTCTTTCAATACATACTCATCTGCGTTGATGTAGTTTTTTACTGTAATCGGAATATTCAATAAGGCCTTTACTTGCTCTGGCTCTAACTTGTAGGTGAACTCATCATCCGCCCCATCAGGACCTGTACTGTAAGCAGTTAAATTCCCATCTTCAATTCCTTTTATCATAACCTGCCAAAGGCTTTTACGCCCTTTAAGATCTTTTAAAGGATAAAGAAGCGGGTAGTTCATCTTTTGACGAAGATCTATTTCTTCCCAAACACGTTTCTTCCAAAGCACATCAGCCTCGCGCAAATAAGGCCATTCCTTCACTCTGCGTTGCGGATTGTTTTCTTGCACATACGCCCCGTCCAACACATTTCTGCGTGGTTGTGCGTAGGCACTGTTTGCAACAAATACAAATGCTGCAACAATTAGTAATGGAAATAGCTTTTTCATGGCCTTACGTTTTTATTTTTTTATTGAACTTTCAAGCTTATCGATGGAAGAGGACGTCTTTCACCGGCTACAGAAGCCTCAATTCTTTCTACATAAATTTTGTCACCTGTTTTCACTTTAGACAAAGCTGTCTTCATTTCGGAGGTTAACGAGCCATTGGTAGCACGCATTTCCGGAGTAATCTTTCCCGCACTTGCAACAGTCATTGTAAAACCATTTATTGAAACAGGAATTCCTTGGAAAACGAAATCGGCACCCATGCTTGCAAACACAGCAGAAGCTGCAGTTGCATCTCCACGAGAAATGGTTGTAGTCATGTGATTCTTTCCTTGGAACGAAGGAGTTGGATCTGGCAATTTCTTTATCTTAAACTGCTTACCAGGCATGCTTACTTGTTTCCCATTGATTGTTGCGGAAACGTTGATGGTTGCATCCTTCGACCCGTTTGTTGGCATTACTACGTAATTTCCACCTCCCTTCGGAGAAATAGAACCACCACTCATGCTGACATTAAGCTGACTCGGATCTACACCAGGAACCGAAATTTCAACAGGATTCTCTACACGCTCATAGAACACCATCATAGCAGTTGGAGAAACAACTAACGCCGCTTCACCCACAGTGAATGGAGGAATGATGAAAGGAATAGCTTTGTCAGACCCATCGGCATCTTGATAAACAATTACACCTTTGTGGGAGTGAGAACCTAGAGCACTTTCGTTAATCTTGAACTTACACTTTCCGTCTGAACCAGACATAATCGCTTCTTTTCCTGAATAATCGAAAACCTCAGCCTTCGCTCCTTCACTTACTTCTCCGCCCATGTAAACTTTTGTCTTGCTCGCCTTGTTGTAAGCAGCCAAATATATTTCTGCTACAAAAGAGTCACCTTTCAAAATATAACTTTGTTTCGGAACAACTGCGACTGTTACATCCGAGAATTTCAAATCAGATGCGTTAATCGAAGATGCCAAGAAGTTCAAAACAGTGTTCTTCACCAAGATAACATCTGACTCAATCTTACTTAGGTGAGCAATTACCGCAGCTAGCGGAGTGTGATAAAACAACGCGGTTTCCCATTTTTCTGGATTTCCTTCATTGTCTGGAATATCTGCAAAAGCAAATGTATTGGCAATAAGAGCCTTAGCCTCAGGAGAGTCCGTTGCCATACCATGTGCCTTACCCTTTAGATCTGTCACAGTCAAATTTTGACATTCTTCAGAAAATGCTGTTAGCTTTTCACGTAATTCTACCGCTGACCATGGTCCACTTTTCGGAGAAGACGGTTCGTCACCGATAAGCATACCTGTAGTGTTCTGATTCTCATCTGGCTTAGAAACCTTTTCTTTATCACCGATGTCTATTAAATGTCCATCTACGATAAACTCTTCGAAACCTGAGCCGTCAGGATTTCCTTTTGCAGAACAAGCCAAGACACGTGCCTTAAGTTCCACGATGTGCTTTACCAAGGCATCTGCCTTATCTACCATCTCGTGAGCCTTCTCTTGAAAAGGCTTTGCCTTTTCTTTGTCACTCCAGTTGTCTAACAACCCTAACGTCGCATCAGCGCGCTCTTCGGAGTTTGCACTATTTTTAACCAATCCGCGATTGATTTGAATGAAGGCGTTCAAAACGTCCTTCGAAATATTCATGGCAAGAAGTGCGGTTAGAACGAGATACATCATCCCGATCATCTTCTGCCGTGGGGTTTCTTTTCCACCAGCCATTTTAGTTCCTCCTTATTTTAATTACTACAATTATTATATGGAACTTATGCTTGACGGCCAGAGCCCATTGCATTTAACATATTTGAGTAAATCGTGTTCAACGACTTCAAGTTGTGAGCCAACTCAGAAATATTCTCTTTGTACAACTTCGTGTCTTCAACAGAGTCTGCAAGATTCTTCACCAAGGCACCCATATCACCGAACATAACACGTGTCTTCTCCAATTCAGTTAATTGAAGTTCGTACATTCCGTTCAAAGCGGATAGGTTTTGAGACATCTTCTGAAGATGTTCACCCGCGCTAGCACCTTGCTCTGTATGAGCAGCCAAACCGGTTAATTGCTCCGAAGCCGCTTCATAAGTAGAAGCCAATTTAGACACTTTCGCAGATGCATCTTGCAAAGAGCTTGCATAGTTAGAACTTGCCATTGCCGCATCTGTTGAATCTGCCATTTGACGAGCGTTGCTGCTAAATGTTCTCATGCCGTCTCCAAGACTTGCAATTAAATCACCATCAATTTTCGCCTCACTCAATAACACATCTAATTGTTGAGAAACACCTTTGTTCACTGCTGTTTTCTTCGAACCGTGGCCATGCTCACCATCTTCTGGGGTAGCTAATTCTGGATAAACCAAAGACCAATCTGGCTCTTCATGTAAAGGTTCGAAAGCCGAGAAAAAGAAGATAACAGCTTCAGTACTCAATCCCACAACAAGCAACAAAGACGCAAAAGGCCAGTGCTGTATTTTAAACATCGCTCCAATAATTACGACAGCTGCTCCGATTCCGTACAGTTTTGCCATAAAATTCTTCCAAGCTTTACTTCCAGGTTTCATTGATTTAAAAATTTAAGTTATTATGAGGTTTAATTGGTTTCAAAAAAATTATTCACTTCCTGATGGACTGTTCCAGTCTTCAGCAGGACCACTCTTTCCACGTCCAAGATAAGTCATTACACAACGGAACCCGATGTATGACTTAGCAGTGTCTTGGAACTCATATGAACGAGAACCACACTGAATAAAATAAGAGATGTCCTTCCAAGAGCCACCGCGTATTACTTTACGCTTTTGAGTTGTTGCGTCATCTTCCTTTGCACGGTAGTCGTACTCTGGATTCAAATCATGCATTAACTCATAAGCCGCTTCATCGTATGCCGTATTGCACCACTCTGCAACGTTTCCAGCCATGTTGTACAGTCCCCAACCGTTTGGAGAGTATGATCCAATAGGAACAGTGTGAACACCATTATCATCCGGATAATCACCACGCATAGGCTTAAAGTTTGCCAATGGACAACCCAAGTAGTTACGTGTGTAAGGACCTCCCCAAGGATACTCTTCATTTGAAAGACCACCACGAGAAGCATATTCCCATTCAGCTTCTGAAGGAAGACGGAAACGTTGAACAAACGTTTCACCGTTTTGCTGCTTCCACTCGTTAAGGATTTGAGTTCTCCAAGCGCAAAACGCTTGACATTGTCCCCAAGTTACACCTACTACAGGATAGTCGTCGTATGCTGGATGCCAGAAATAGGTTTCAGTTAAGTGTGTATTATTCGAATAGGTGAAATCATGCGCCCAAACCAACGTGTCGGGGTAAACATTAATCTGCTCTTCAACAACAAATTTTGTTCTGTCAGAGTTAATCTTAATTGAATGCAACTGGTCCAAAGAATTCTTTTCACCGGTCTCTTCGTCGCGATTACCTTTTTTCTTTGCCGCGCCTTCAAAATCAATCCACCAGTAGCGGTATTTCAATTTTCTTGAGTCAATTTCTTTTCTGTCATAATATTTATCTGCCCCTTGAAGGTAAAATTCATCATAAACAACATCAAAAATCTCATCATTCTCCATGTCAATCTCAGTCTCCCAATCAAGCTTATATCCTTTGTTTATGAAACGATCCATTTCTCGACCGTCTTCTCTTTCCGAGATACCGAAGCCTTCAATCTCGTTCTGAGCTAACTGATCTCTCATGAGAGAGTCACGCACCCAATACACAAACTGACGATACTCATTGTTTGAAATTTCATGCTGATCCATGTAAAAGGCTGAAACTGTAACGGTCTTCGCCTTTACTGTCATTCCACCAGCAAGATCACGGTCATTGTTTCCCATGGTGAAGGACCCAAAGTGAATGTAATTCATTCCGTAAGGGTTAACTTGAACCCATTCTTCCCGTGGGTATACTCCTACTAGCTCTCCGGCTGGTCCAGGGTAACATCCTACTAGCGTTGCAGCTAGCAGTGCGAAAAAGAAAATTGATTTTTTCATGACTTCCTAAATTAATTAGCTAAACTCTGTTGGGTTAAGTTTAACGTTATTATAACTACGTTGAGTTTCATTTTATTGTTACAACAATCGTGGATCACCCGAAATTCTGCGAATTGGGGTTTTTCCTAAATTGAATTCGTATGTTAGAAACAGTTCGTGTGAGCCAGCGCTGTAGTCTTTTATAGTACTAAGCGTAACATCATATGAATATCCCATTTTAAATCCGTGCACATAAGTGTATCTGCCTTGCTGAACGGTGTTGAGCGTCATTTGCAGTCCTGCCATTGGCGCAACAGCGTCTCCTGGTCTGAACGCCACCCCTCCCCATAACAAGTTGTTCCACAAAACGTTCGCATTGATATCAAATGCAGGTGCTGCATTCATATCCGATTTAACTAAAGCATTTGAACGAAGTACAAGTCCGTTATTCAAATCATGGTTGTAACCACCCATAAAATAAAGATGACGAGCAGTTTCAAAACCCAAATCGTCCAAGTTCGTAGCTGGTAGATGAGTGGCACTCACACCTGCATAAAATTTATTTTTTTGATAAAACATCAAACCAAGGTTAGCGTCAAAACCACCCTGAGAAAGCCCTGAGGTAGGAATATTCGGATCAGTTGGGTCAATTGCTACCCAGTTTGTACCTAATGTTTTCGAAACCATTCCAACTTGAAAACCAGCAGAAAGAATATTATTCCCTACCGGCAAATGGTACGCTCCCGATAAACGTAGGAACTTGTTTTGCTCTTGACCCAGCATTTCAGTCATGGCCGATAGTCCAATTCCAACAGTTCTTCCTGCCGCCTTCACGTAACCGTTATAGTTAAACAAATAGGTTTCTGGATCACCGTTGAAGCCATTCCACTGATCTCTGTGAAATGCTTGAATCTGGTGCATGTTGTCTATACCGGCTGCTGCTGGATTGAAGGATATGCGATCAAACATCCACATTGAAAATTGCGGATCTTGCTGAGCTTTAGTCACTCCTGCAAGCGAAAAAAATATGAGAAGAAAATACAGTTTTTTCATCGTTTGTTTTCTTACGTGGGTTCAGATTATTACTAAAAAAAAATATCTGAGTTTGCTAAAATAGAAAATCTATTCAAAAAAACAAAAAAAACACGTGGATTTCAACATCTCGTAAAGCTCGGGAACTACAAAACCTATGTTTATCAACACGATAAGTGAATCAAAGCGACCGAAACCCCAATGAATCTCAAAACCGATTAAACCAGTTTCTGAAAGGTTCTCCACCATCGATCTGGCATTTCTTGCTGAGAGGCCATGAGGTAATCGGAATATGTACACGGCACTACGTGGTTTCTTTCCTGCTTTTCTTCTGTCCCTGCCGGATAAGCTACTTCTAACCACCAGCGGTTGGTAAGATGACTTTTATAAAACACCAACTCATCTCCTGAATCGGTCAACAATACAATGAACTTTTCGTATTCTGAAAGTGATGCAATTGGGTAGTCTCCTCTTCGGGCATGATAACCGTCAATGAAACACCAAACCAACTGAGCCATAAGCTTAGCCGACTGACCACTGTCATCTAAAGAAGGGTTGAATTCATAAAAACCTATACAACTAAGTTTCTCGCTCATTCCTGCGTACTTGCACAGCTGCGCTGCCTCGTGGCCGAAAAATCCATTTGGACCGCTCTTCTTGGTCGACATAAATTCAGAATATCGGATCGCGCTCAAATCAAAACTCAGCAAATCAGCATTCCGAATTACTGGCTCAGCAATGGCAAGATCCTGCTGAATTTCACCCAATCGAACCGCATCGAAATACATCTTTGATGTTAGATCGAGAATAGCCTTGTCCGTTAAATACCGTTGGTGCCCGAGATTGGAGAAATTGAATAAATAATTAGGGCGATGGAGAATAATTCGATTCAGATATCCTTCAGAGCTCGAGTCATCTGGACTTGATCCAAAATCTAATTTTGAATCAATGGTAACCAAGTTTACCGTTTGCTCCATTGCCTCATAGGCCTTGTAGGTGGCGTATGTTAAATCTTGTGTTCCACCTATGACAACTGGGACAATATTTAACTTCATACAAGCCGTGCAGACTTCAGATAAAGCGTAGTATGTGTCCTCTGGGGTTTCGCCCGGAAGAATATTTCCTAAATCAACAATTCTCGAATAATCGTCACAGGCCAATAGTTTGTACAATTCTCTTCGAACATCATCAGGAGCATTCGCTGCGCCTGAATTGACCTCTGAATTCCGGTCCTCGCAAACACCAACAATGGCTATTTGCTTTTCATTCAAATCGTTTTCATCATCGAAATAAAAACGCGTTTGAGCACCAAGGGTGTTGTTCGCAAAGAAGCGATTTGAGCTATCGTGAAAGATACTCGGCGAGAGAAATACTGACAAATCCATGAGCACGAAACTACATGGATGAGCCAATCAATTTCTCGACACTAAAAAATCATTTCAACAAAGGAATGTGATGATTCACATTTTACTTCTTCGGCGATTTTTTTGCTGCGGCTTTTTTAGCAGGCGCTTTTTTAGCCGCCGCTTTCTTCGCGGGAGCCTTCTTCGCTGGCGCTTTCTTCGGCGCTGGCTTTCTGGAAGCAGCCTTTTTTGTTGCCTGTTCCATTTGCTCCTCCATAATCTGCTGCGCGTTAGCCCATGAAATATCTTCAGCCTTGGCTCCCTTTGGAAGTTTGAAATTCAAGTTTCCTGATTTCAAATAAGCTCCAAAGCGTCCATTGATAATCTGAACATTCTCGTCTTCCGTGAAAGTCTTGAGCAAGTTTGCATTCACACCGTTGATTTTATCTTCAACAAGTTTGACTGCTCTTTCCAAATCAATGATGAATGGATCATCCCCTTCCTTCACACGAAGTGAAGCATATGTAGATTTGTATTTAACATACGGTCCGAAACGACCGATTCCAACTACAATCTTTTCACCGTTCCATTCACCTAGGTTACGTGGCATTTTGAATAAATCCAAAGCTTCTTCTAAGGTGATGGTGTTGATACTTTGGTTTGGACGAAGCGAAGCAAACTTCTTCTCTTCTTCTTCAGCAGTTCCCAATTGAATCATGGGGCCGAATCTTCCGATACGAGCAATGATCGGTTTTCCTGTTGCAGGATCATCTCCCAAAAAACGCTCACCGGAAGCACGGGCGGCTTCGTTCATTGTTTTATTCACGTTCTCATGAAACGGATTGTAAAATGTCTGAAGCATTTTCTTCCAATCTAATTTACCTTCAGCAATGGTGTCGAATTCTTCTTCGACGTTGGCTGTAAACGCATAATCAAGAATTGACTTGAAATTTTCCACCAAGAAATCATTCACAACACGTCCAATGTCTGTTGGGAACAACTTCGCTCTTTCAGCTCCCGTATTCTCGGTTCTTGTTTCTGACGTAATATTCTTGTTCGCCAACGTATGAACTGCAAAAGAACGGGGCTTTCCCTCCAAATCTTGTTTCACAACATAAGAACGAGCCTGAATTGTGCTAATCGTAGATGCATAGGTTGAAGGTCTTCCAATACCTAACTCTTCCATTTTCTTCACCAAACTCGCCTCACTGTAACGTGCAGGTTTCTGTGTGAATTTTTCTTGAGCAACCATGTTTCTTAGGTCGAGAATTTGACCTTCATGCAATGGAGGAAGAACTCCGCTTTCGTCAGACTCTTCGTCGTCTGTTCCTTCAGCATAGACCTTCAAGAAGCCGTGGAATTTCACAACTTGTCCTTTCGCAACGAGTGTTTCACTTCGCGTTGAAATGTTCACATGTGCCGTTGTGTTTTCCAATTTCGCATCTGCCATCTGACTGGCCAACGTTCTCTTCCAAATTAATTCGTAGAGTCTTTTCTCGTTGGTATCTCCGTCAATGGTTTTTACAGCCATATCGGTTGGACGAATCGCCTCGTGTGCCTCTTGAGCACCTTTCTTCGATTTAAATACTCTTGGGAAAGCATACTCTTCACCGAAGCTAGAAACAATCTCCTTGTTCGCCGCATCCCTTGCGAAATCTGACAAGTTCATGCTGTCCGTTCTCATGTATGTAATCTTTCCGCTCTCGTATAGTTTCTGTGCAACGGTCATGGTCGCCTTTACGGACATTCCCAACTTTCTACCCGCTTCTTGTTGAAGGGTTGAAGTTGTGAATGGTGCCGCCGGCGTTCTTGTTCCGGGCTTCGTTTCCAATGACGATATCGCAAACTCTGCATTTTTACAATCTTCCAAGAACGCTTGAGCAGCTGTTCCATCTGAAATTTTTCCAGACAAATCTGCCTTCAATACCGCGTCTTTCAGATCAAACATGGCACGAATACCGAAAAATGCAGATGCATTGAAGGCCTCTACCTCACGCTCTCTTTCCACAATTAATCGAACCGCAACACTTTGAACACGACCAGCGCTGAGCGACGGGCCTACCTTTCTCCACAAAACCGGTGAAAGTTCGAAACCTACTATTCTATCTAAAATTCTTCTTGCCTGTTGAGCATTCACCAAGTCCATGTCAATGGTTCTTGGCTTTTCCATGGCCGCTAGGATCGCTTTTTTGGTAATCTCGGAAAATACAATGCGTTTTGTCTTGCTCTCATCGATCTTCATGGCTTCCAACAAATGCCACGAAATTGCTTCTCCCTCGCGGTCCTCATCCGTTGCTAACCAAACAAACTTATCATCTTTAATTGCGTCTTTGGCTAATTTCTTCAATTCATTAACTACCTTCTCCGAATCTGGATAAACTTCGTAAGTCACATTAAAATTTCCATCAGCACTCACTGCGAAATTATTCTTTGGCAAATCACGAACGTGCCCTATACTCGCCTTAACGACGTAGTCACTTCCAAGATAACCTTCGATTGTTTTCGCCTTTGCAGGGGACTCTACTATAACAAGATTTTTAGCCATATTTTGTTTTTGAATTGCGGCAAAGGTATATGCATTTATTCGTTAGTCTCCAAATTGGTTATGCGATTATATATGCTATTTCTATAGAAATAGATTATTTTTGCACACTAATCAAAACAGCCAGACACTGTGGAAGAAAAACAAATTGACGAGACAAGACAGGGCGAATTTTTTGAAATTTCGACTCCCATAATTCAGAATGGAACGCAAAAAAAACTGTTGCTCGAGAGTTACGGTTGTCAAATGAATTTTGCCGATTCTGAAATTGTAGCCTCTATTATGGCGCAAGAAGGATTCACCACAACACGCGATGTTGAAGAGGCCGATTTAGTGCTCCTAAACACTTGCGCCATTCGCGATAACGCAGAACAACGCATTCGCGGAAGACTTGAATTTTTGAATTCAGTAAAGAAACGCAAACCCGAAATGGTCGTTGGCGTGCTTGGCTGTATGGCCGAGCGTTTGCGAGAAAAACTCATGGAAGAAGAGAAACTCGTAGACATGGTTGTAGGTCCAGATGCTTACCGCGATTTACCTCGACTCGTTTCTCAAGTTGAACACGGAAGCAAAGCCATAAACGTTTTGCTTAGCCGTGAAGAAACCTACGCCGAAATTACCCCTGTTCGTCTAGACAGTAACGGTGTAACCGCGTTTATCTCCATCATGCGCGGATGCGATAACATGTGTTCCTTTTGTGTAGTGCCATTTACACGTGGAAGAGAACGTAGCCGCGATCCCAAAACCATTGTTGAAGAAGCAACAGATCTTTTCAATCGCGGCTATCGAGAGGTTACCCTTCTTGGCCAAAACGTAGACAGCTACAAATGGAACATCACGGCTAAAGGAGAAATCGTAAACCCGAATGAGCCGACAGTAAATTTCGCTCAACTTCTCGCCGCTGTTGCTGATGTAAGTCCAAGCCTTCGTGTTCGCTTCTCGACCAGTCATCCGAAAGACATGACCGATGAAGTGCTCATGACCATGGCGAAGTACGAAAACATATGCGACTATATACACTTGCCTGTTCAAAGTGGAAACACAGATGTGCTCAAGCGAATGAACCGCGGATATTCTCGTGAGTGGTACCTCGATCGCATTGCAGCCATTCGCAAATTCATGCCTGAATGTGCAATTAGCACAGACGTGATTGCGGGCTTCTGCGATGAAACAGATGCAGAGCACGCCGATACACTTTCGCTTATGGCTGAAGTGAAATACGACATGGCCTACATGTTCAAGTATTCTGAAAGACCACGAACCTTAGCCGAAAGAAAATTTGAAGACAATGTCTCAGAAGAAGTAAAAAGTCAACGCCTCAGTGAAATCATTGACCTGCACATGTCCTGCGTTGCCGAACGCACAGCTGCACATGTAGGCAAGCGACATAAAGTCTTAGTTGAGGGCATTTCTAAAAAATCGCAAGAACACTTTTACGGACGTAATACGCAGAACGTCGTGGTCGTTTTTCCGAAAAAAGAGGCGAAAATTGGTCAATATGTATGGGTAAATGCCATTTCTGCTACCGCAGTGACCTTAATCGGAGAAATTGACACTTACATCGATTGATTTTCTGAACGTGACATATTGTCACTTTTAGCTACCTTTGTTTAGTTCTTGACTAAACGGCAATTATGGAAATTCAATCAATAAAATCACGATACGGAATTATTGGCAATGCTCCAGCGCTCAACAGAGCGCTGGATATTGCCATGCAAGTTGCCGCAACAAACATGTCGGTCCTCATTACAGGTGAGAGTGGGGTGGGAAAAGAGAGCATTCCGAAAATCATTCATCACCTGAGCTCGCGAAAACACGGTCCGTATATAGCAGTTAACTGTGGTGCTATCCCCGAAGGGACGATTGACAGTGAGCTTTTCGGTCACGAAAAAGGATCTTTCACCGGCGCGCATGAAGGGCGTAAAGGGTATTTCGAGGAAGCTAATGAGGGTACTATATTTTTAGACGAAGTTGCTGAACTGCCTTTGGGAACGCAAGTGCGCTTGCTTCGTGTATTAGAAACAGGTGAATTTATTCGCGTGGGTTCTTCCAAAGTTCAAAAAACCAATGTGCGCGTGGTTGCTGCAACCAATGTCAATTTCGCGCAGGCCATTCAAAACGGAAAATTTCGCGATGACCTTTATTATCGTTTGAATCAGGTTCCCATTTTCATGCCTTCGCTTCGTGAAAGAGGCTCTGATATTGAGTTGTTATTTAAAAAATTCGCAACTGATTTCGCAGAACGTTATCGTATTCCAGTGCTTCAACTAACGGAATCCGGAGCTAATACATTGAGAGAATATCGCTGGCCTGGAAATATTCGTCAACTTAAAAACATTACTGAGCAAATAAGCATTCTTGAAACAGATCGAATTGTTTCACCTGAGTTATTAATACGCTATTTACCTCAAGACATGGCCACCAATAAGCCTGTGTACATGGGAGGAGGTTCTGGAAATGATTTTAGTGAGCGAGAGATCTTGTACAAAGTGTTATTCGATATGCGTAACGACTTAACTGATTTGAAGAAGTTAGTCTTGGGAATGATTCAGAGTGGAAGTAACTTCGTTGATTCAGATGAGAATGCGGCATTGTTTCAAAAAGTTTTTCAGGCCGATGAACACTCAGACACGAATATGCCCGTTCGAATGAATGCTGCGAGTAATATCATACATTTGGGAAGCGGAATTGACCAACAAGAAGAGGAGGTGGAGGAATCACTTTCGTTGAGCCAAACTGAAAAAGACCTGATAAAAAAAGCACTTCAAAAACACAGAAATCGAAGAAAATATGCAGCAGAAGAATTGGGTATTTCTGAAAGGACTTTGTACCGAAAAATAAAAGAATACGATTTAGGTAAATGAAAATAAAATTCCTTGGATTGCTGATTGTAGTGCTTCTTTTCACTTCGTGTGAGATAAGATACTCCTTTAGTGGCGGACAATTCAGCGGAGCAAAAACTTTTTCGGTCTCTTATTTAAAACCACAAACAGCCCTGGCCTCGCCTACTTACTCACAGCGCCTCACAGAGGAGCTTAAGGACGTTATGCTTTCGCAAAGTCCACTTTCGCTGAGCGAAACCAATGGCGACCTTCAATTCGAAGGAAGCGTAACTCAGTATGTGGTTCAGCCCATGGCAATTCAAAACAACGAAACAGCATCTTTAACCCGACTTTCAATAACGGTAAAAATAAAGTACACGAATACTTTAGAGCCCGATTTGAATTTTGAGAAATCATTTACGAAATTTGCCGACTTCGCCGCCACTGAAAATCTATTCACGATACAAGAGGATTTGTGGAAGCTTATTAACGATCAACTCTCTCAAGAAATTTATAACGCAAGCGTAGGAAATTGGTAATGAAAAACTCTCCATTCAATGAGCTATTAAAGTCGCCACGTTTGCTGGCTTCTATGCCTATTGAAGAACTGGAAGACATTACTAAAAACTATCCTTGGTTCAGTTTAGCACATTCGTATTTAGCGAAAGCATACCAAGAAAATAAAAGTCACAAGACTTCTGGACAGATTGCACTTGCCTCTACCCTTCATTCCAACAGAACATGGCTGTACGGTTTTTTGAAGGAGCCTATTCTTCAGAAGCAAACGCAAACTGAAATTGCCGACACCCTTCCAACCGAAACAATCACAGAGACCGTTGTTGAAGTTACTCCAAGCGCAGCAGCTAACTCCACTTCTCTGGCTGAATTAGCCGCATCGATGATGGATGAAGAACCAGAGGTAAAACAAGAAGTAAGAGAAGATAAGAGAGGGGAAGAACCGGAGGTAAGAGAGGTTGAGAGAGGGGAAGAAATAGAGGTAAGAGAAGTTAAGAGAGAGGAAGAAAAGGGAAGACAAGAAGAGGAAGAGGTCGCCGATTTAGATTTTTTAGATAAATCAATTTTAGCAACTGCCGTTTCGAGTTCGATACTTTTGGAGGTGAGTGAGCGAAATGCAGAGCAAAATGCTTCGCAAGACCTTCCGGAGGACCTTTCGAAGAACCTTGAAATAAATGTTGAACAAGATGATGCGTTGTTCACTTGGCTGAGGAGTGTGAGTGAAGAGGAGGGAATAATAGAACAGGGAAGAGAAGTTAAGAGAGGGGAAGAACAAGAGGTAAGAGAAGATAAGAGAGGGGAAGAAGAGGTAAGAAAATCTACAGAGTCTGTTCAACCAGCGTTGGATTTGATAGAGAAGTTCATTGCAACTGAACCGCGCATTACGCCGGGTAAGGTTGAACAATATACTGGAGTGAGTTTCGCGAAAGAGAGTTTGGAAGAAAACTTTGATTGGGTGACAGAAACAATGGCAAAGCTTTATGCTACTCAAGGTAAAATAGATCGTGCTAGAAAGGCCTACAAACGATTGATTGAACTTCATCCGGAAAAGAAAATACACTTCGAAAATCAGTTGAAAGTCTTGAACCAAAGAAAATAAAGGATGTTCCTTTGTAACTCCTTTAATTCGTGTATCTTTGTGCTCTTCAAATTTTAACTGATCATGGAATTCATTGTAACCGTTTTAATTGTAATAGCAGCTCTTTTGCTTGGCTTAGTCGTTCTTATTCAAAACCCAAAGGGTGGTGGACTTTCCTCTGGTTTCGAAGGTAGTGCGCAAATTGGAGGTGTAAAACGTACAGCAGATTTTTTAGAAAAAGCGACTTGGTATCTAGGCGTGGCATTGTTTGTACTTTGTCTAGCTTCTACCAGCCTTTCTACTTCTGCTCGACCTGCAACAGAAGAAGAACAACAAACTGAACAAGCTGAAGGTGGCCAACAACAAGGTGGCGATCAACAACAAGGACAATAATTGTCACAATAGCATTTTAAGAATGTCAGTAATTCAAACTACTGACATTTTTTTTGCCCTTTACTGACGAAAGTTCACACATTCAATTCAAAATCCCGCTTGGCACAAATAGTGTCTACGTCGGGCACAAACATAAAAACACACAAATATGTCAAATAACGTTAGACCATTAGGAGATCGCGTTTTAGTAGAGCCAGCGGCTGCTGAAACGACTACTCTTTCAGGAATCATTATTCCTGAAACAGCGAAAGAAAAACCACAAAGAGGAACTGTAATCGCTGTTGGACCTGGAAAAAAAGATGAGCCAACAACGGTTCAACCAGGAGACACCATTTTATACGGCAAGTATGCTGGAACAGAGATTAGCGTAGACGGAAAAGATCTGTTGATCATGCGCGAGTCGGACATTTTTGCAATTGTTTAATTTTTAAATTTTAAAAGATCATGGCAAAAGAAATCACATTCGACACCGTAGCGAGAGAGAAACTAAAAGCAGGTGTAGATGCATTGGCAAATGCAGTAAAAGTTACTTTAGGTCCTAAAGGACGTAACGTAGTTATCGATAAGAAATTCGGTGCACCGCACATCACAAAGGACGGTGTTACTGTTGCGAAAGAAATTGAATTGGCTGACCCTATTGAAAACATGGGTGCACAGATGCTTAAAGAAGTTGCAAGTAAGACAGCTGATCAAGCTGGAGATGGAACAACGACGGCAACTGTATTGGCACAGGCTATGGTTGGAGCTGGTTTGAAGAACGTAGCTTCTGGCGCTAACCCAATGGATTTGAAACGTGGAATGGACAAGGCTGTTAAAGCTGTTGTTGCTGAATTGCGCAGCATCTCTAGAGAAGTTGGTTCAGATTATGAGAAGATTAAACAAGTTGCTACTATCTCTGCGAACAACGACGAGGCTGTGGGTTCTTTGATTGCAGATGCAATGAAGAAAGTAGGAACTGAAGGAGTTATCACTGTTGAAGAAGCAAAAGGAACGGAGACAGATGTTAAAACTGTTGAAGGAATGCAATTCGATCGCGGATACCTTTCTCCCTATTTCGTTACGAACACAGAGAACATGGAAGCTGAATTAGAGAACGCTTTCATTCTTATCTACGATAAGAAAATCTCTAGCATGAAGGAATTACTTCCGGTATTGGAAAAAACTGCTCAATCAGGAAAACCACTTTTGATTATTGCTGAAGATGTAGACGGAGAAGCACTTGCAACACTTGTTGTAAACAAGATTCGCGGTGCTTTACGTGTGGCTGCTGTTAAAGCTCCTGGTTTTGGTGATCGCAGAAAAGCCATGTTGCAAGACATTGCAGTTCTAACAGGTGGTACCGTTATCAGTGAAGAAACCGGATTGAAATTAGATAACGCTACGCTTGAAGACTTGGGCCGTGCAGAAAAGATTTCAATTGACAAGGACAACACAACGATTGTTAACGGCGCTGGCGTGAAAGAAAACATTCAGGCGCGTGTTGCTGAAATCAAATCTCAAATTGAAAAAACAACTTCAGATTACGACCGTGAGAAATTGCAAGAGCGTCTAGCTAAATTGGCTGGTGGTGTTGCTGTTCTTTATGTAGGTGCTGCTACTGAAGTAGAAATGAAAGAGAAGAAAGATCGTGTAGACGATGCGTTACACGCTACTCGCGCTGCAGTTGAAGAAGGAATTGTACCCGGTGGTGGAGTTGCTTTAATTCGCGCAAGCGCTGCTTTAGACACTCTTACAGGATTAAACGATGATGAGACAACAGGAATTCAAATTGTTCGCAGAGCAATTGAAGAACCTCTTCGTCAGATTGTTGCTAACGCAGGTGGTGAAGGTGCCGTTGTGATTCAAAAGATTCGCGAAGGAAAAGGAGATTTCGGATACAATGCTCGCAACGAACAATACGAAGATTTGTTTGCTGCTGGAGTAATTGATCCAACCAAAGTATCTCGTGTAGCGTTAGAAAACGCTTCGTCGATTGCAGGAATGTTATTGACTACAGAATGCGTTATCTCGGATATCAAAGAAGACAATCCAATGCCTCAAATGCCAGGCGGTGGAATGGGCGGAATGATGTAATTCCAAACATTGACAAGCAAAAAAGGCGACCATTGGTCGCCTTTTTTAATTTCAACATAAAAAATTATGGAGTGAATTCCGTTGCACCTTCCAAGATGTAATTCATTTGATATACATCATCCGCATTCAAAGATAATTTTCCTTTAAAGGTTAGGCGTTCATCTGTTTTGTAGTTTCGGTGTTTTCCTGCAAAACGCAAATCGACAACAGATTCCGGTCCACCACCGCCGCAAAAGAAGCAGTTTGCATAAGGGTATTTAGACACTACATAGAAACCCGCATCGTAGTCAACGGGAATCAAATATCCAGTGATATACACTTCTCTTCCAGCAACAGCTTTAACCGAAGCACCGAAGGTTGGCTTCCAGTAATAAGCATCCAATTCCTTTACGTAAATATCTTTGTACGTCACATCTGCCAAAGTTTTCCAAGTTATCTCAATCGGACCTTGTCCTTCGGCTATGTATGGAACAATGGTACTTGGCACGGTTCCGAGTTCTACGCGTTTGTATGCGCGCGCTTTCAACTTCTCGGTTCCTTCGGAAGCATTCAAGAATAAAATTCCTGAAAAAATAAATGCTAAAAATTTGAATGACTTAATCATTTGAAAGTGTTTTTGAAATATCCATAAAGAACGCTCGTAAGGCAGGCAACAACGATGCCATCACACCAAGACCCAACGTTATTCCAACTAAATAATATTCTTGCGGAAGGAAAATCAATGCGTTGAATTCATCGTGGAAGCTGTCTTTCGCCATGTCTGAAAGCATGGTTATTCCGGCACGGCTTAAAGCCAATCCGATAATTAATCCAAGAGCCACCATGAAGAAACCTTCCAACAAAATCAACATAAATAATTGAATTCTTCTTCCACCTAATGTTCGAAGAATTGCCAATTCATATTGTCTTTCTCGCAGGGCGTTGAACAACGAAATGAAAACGCTTAAGAAGGATATAATCATGATTAGGATGGCCACTGCCTTCACCACACTCATACCAATTCCAAAGTTTTCATTCAATCGATTGATTTCAATTGCCGGCAAGGCCAGCTGCATGTTCGTGTTCTTGACCAGTTGAGGAAGAATCATTGGAGCCATGGGTAGACGCTTAATAAGAAGATATGCGGTCACTTCTTTTTCTTCCTCCTCATGCATGTGTTCCTCTTCGTGATCATGTTCATGTTCAGCATCGTGGTCATGTTCGTGTTCAGCACCATGCTCATGCTCATGTTCAGCATCGTGTTCATGTTCGTGTTCTTCAGCAGAAACAATGGTATTGTGCCCAGCTTCTTCGTGATCGCCGTGGTCATGCACTTCCCAAATAGATTCGACCGGTGTTAAAATCAAACGATCGATGACCGTTCCACTCGCTTCATATATTCCAACAACAGTAAAGAGCTGATCATGACCTTCTTCATCTTCTGCGTCTTTGTCTAGACCGTGAGTGCTCTTAAAGGTTTGTCCCAGCTTCAATCCCAATTCCTTGGCGGCATATGAACCAACCGTAACCTCAAAAGGCGTTTCAAAAACTTTCCCTTCTCTCAACTTCACTTCATAAAACTCCGCATAGCGCGCTGTGGTTCCAACGATTCGCCAACCCTCATAATTATCTCCATAAGCCAAAGGAATGGCTTCTTTAATGGTTGGATTTTTAATGATCCTTTGCGCCTCTGAAACTTTGATATTTCCGGTTGGAGCGTCGATGTGATAGACGTTGGCCAAGATCAATTGAAGCGGACTTCCCTTTGCCCCCAGAACGAAATCAATGTCCTTAATGTTCTTGTTGAACTTCTCGCTTAACTGATTTTCCAGAAGAAGCATCATTGAAATGATTCCCACTCCAAACGACAAAAGCAAAAGTGTTAAGGTGGTAGCTCCTGCTTTTTGCCAGCAATTTTTCCAAGCAATAAAAATTATTTTCATGTTGAATTCTGGTTATCGGTTAGAAGTGGTTAATTCAATGCGTTGCTTCACTTCATCTTTCAATCGATTGTCGTGAGTAACGATTAACAAGGCGGCTTTAAGCGCATGGGTTTGCTCGCGCAAAAGGTTCAATACCTCTTTCGCGTTTTCGTCGTCAAGCGCACTAGTCGGCTCATCGGCAAGTATCAGTGATGGATTATTCAACAGCGCGCGAGCGATAGCAACACGTTGTTGCTCGCCTACGCTCAACGTTGACGTTTTTTTATTTTTCTTCGAAAGAATATTTAAACGGTCCAACATTTTTTCAGCGTCAGCTTTCGAAACCTTGTTATTTGAAAAATAAGGTGCCAAAAGAATATTATCAATTACAGAAAGGGACTGCACGAAATGAGAGGTTTGAAAAACAACTCCAATATTTTTCCCTCTGAAGCGATCTAAAGATGCGCCACTGAGCGAACTCAATTTCACTCCGTTCACCTCTACCTCTCCGGATGTAGGCTTTCTTAATCCGGCTAGCAAATGAAGTAACGTGGTTTTGCCCGTTCCGCTGCTTCCTAAGATTAACAACTCGCTGTTTTCCTCTGCTTGTATGGAAGGGAAAATTAAACTCGGTCCTTTCGAAAAGGAGTATGTTAAATTACTTGTTTGTATGATTGCCATAATTGGCTACTAAGTTAATGGCTAACTCGGAAATTTTATGCACTTTTGTGGGAATCTGAATACCATGAAATTTCGACGACGACTTTTTCTTTTTGCCACAGGTTTAACCATTGGTTGTTTACTTGTTTTTGCAATGTTTCCTAATTACGATTGGTTGGGCTGGTTGCCGGGAAAACAAATAATGAAGCAGATTCAGGACACACGAACATTAGTTACCAACCACGGAAAATGCCGCATGGATTGTCAAGGAATTTCAATGGAGAATTTCGAAGCTGCGAAATGGCAAGGTGAAGTAGACTTCTCGAAATCTGACGCACAGAACAACCCGAAGCGTTACTTTCTTTCACATAACAACGTGAATTATATTATTCTCTGCACCGACTCTACTGTGACTGTTGCTGAAGCAAGTCGCGAGGGAGAAAAAACAAAATGTGATTGCGCACCATGAAAGATTTGATTCAAGAACTTTCAGAAAAACATTTCGAAGAAATTGTTTCGATTCGCAGACACATTCATGCAAATCCGGAACTTTCATACCAAGAAAAAAATACTTCGGCGTTTGTCGCCAAGTATCTCTCTGCTTGGGGAATTCCTTTCACAGAAAATATTGGTGGTTATGGCATTCGTGCAGAAATATCAGGAGAACTCGCCTCTTCAAAAAGCATTGCTTTGCGAGGAGACATGGATGCTCTTCCTATTGTTGAAGACAACGACTTACCTTTTAAAAGCACGGTTAACGGTGTCATGCACGCGTGTGGTCACGATGTTCACACAGCATCATTGCTTGGTGCTGCAAAAATTTTGAATGAAACGAAATCCCAATGGGGCGGAGTTGTCACGTTGGTTTTTCAGCCTGCTGAAGAAGTTCTTCCTGGGGGTGCTTTACTCATGTTGAAAGACGGGTTGTTCCAAGACAAAACACCCGACGGGATATTTGGTCAGCATGTTTTTCCTGAATTGCCCGCTGGAAAGGTTGGCTACCGTGCAGGAGCGTACATGGCTTCTACCGATGAGCTCTATGTTACGATCAAAGGAAAGGGCGGACACGGCGCGAAGCCCGACCAATGCATTGATCCCATTTTAATTGCTTCACACTTAATTATTGCGTTGCAACAAGTTGTTTCAAGATGGAGCAATCCGCAAATGCCAACAGTACTTTCTTTCGGAAAAATAATTGGAAACGGCGCAACGAATATCATTCCAAATGAAGTGAAATTGGAAGGAACCTTCCGCACATTTTCGGAATCGTGGAGAACAACTGCGCACGAAAAAATTATTGCATTATCGAAAGGCTTGGTTGAAGGAATGGGCGGAACCATTGACTTCCGAATTGAAAGAGGATATCCCGTTGTGTATAACAACCCCGAGTTAACAGCACGAGCAATTGCGCAAGCGAAAGATTACCTCGGTGAAGAAAATGTCATTGATTTAGATATGCGCACTACCGCAGAAGACTTTGCTTATTATTCTCAACACATGCCCGGGTGTTTCTATCGCTTGGGAACCTCGAATGAAGACGGCACCTTGACTGCGCCTGTTCACAATAGCAAATTTGCAGTCAACGAAAACGCATTAAAAACTGGAATGGGCTTGCTTGCGTGGCATGCCATTCAAGAATTAAAATAACATGAGCTTATCCGATTTTCTCTACAACTACGATTCAAAAAAAATTGTCCGTCCATTTATCATTGCTGAAGCCGGCGTGAATCACGAAGGTTCAATGGATCTTGCCAAAAGACTTATTGATGAAGCTGCGGAAGGTGGCGCAAATGCTATTAAGTTTCAGACTTACAAAGCTGAAACCATTGCAAGCAAAGACAGTCCGTACTATTGGGACATTACGAAAGAACCAACGCGCAGTCAGTTTGAGCTATTCAAAAAATACGATAAATTCTGGAAGACTGAATTCGAGCAACTCGCGCGCTATTGCGAGGAGGTTGGTATTGAATTCATGAGTACGGCATTCGATGTAGAAAGTGCAAATTTCTTGAACGATTTAATGAACGTTTACAAGATTTCAAGTTCAGACATTACTAATCTTCCATTCATTGAACACCAATGCCAATTTGGTAAGCCCATTATCTTAAGTACAGGTGCTTCATACAAATGGGAGGTTCAGCAAGCTGTGGAGACGATTGCAAAATATGGAAATAAGCTTTGCTTAATGCATTGCGTTTTGAATTATCCAACACCCGATCCGAATGCGCATTTGGGCATGATTAAAGACTTGATTTCCACCTTTCCTGAAGCAGTTCCAGGCTATAGTGATCATACCCTTCCGAAGGACATGCATACGCTTGAAGTTGCCACATTATTGGGTGCAGCAGTGTTGGAAAAACACTTCACCCATGATAAGACCTTGCCGGGTAACGATCATTACCACGCAATGGATAAAGAAGATTTAAAGCACTTCCATTCGCGAATGAATAGAACCATAGAATTGCTTGGCGGATTTGAATTAACTGCTATTGACGATGAGGCTCCAGCACGTGCGAATGCCCGCAGAAGTTTAGTTGCTGCGAAAGCCATGCCTGCTGGCCACGTGGTAACATTTGAAGATCTAACATGGAAGCGTCCTGCTAGTGGTATTTCACCAAAAGATATTTCGCAATTGATTGGAAAGCAAACAGCGCAAAACATCGCTGAGGACGACGTATTGCGCTGGAATATGTTTAGCTAAAAAATCTTAGATGTTGATGTTGCCCGAAAAGGAATCATCCATTTGATTTCCTTGCTCGTCTTCGAAGAAGTAAATTTTTATTAAGGCTGTATCGCGAAGGAAATCGATCTTTCCAATTTCGAAACGATTAACCTTAATACCGGTTCTTGCCTCGATGTCTGCCTTCATTTCTTCTTCTCTTCCAACCTTAATTAAATCAATGTTTTCGTAAACAATGATTTTTTGAGCTTCATGACGTAACAACCAAACGCGCTCTAACCCGTAGGTTGCGCCAATGATAACAATGTTTGCGAAAGATAATTCCGCTAACGAAATTTTCTTGTTTATAAGCGCATTCATAACAGACATTCCAATAACTACAAAGAGGTATGTCATCTCTTTAATGGGAATGGCGTCTGTTCTGTAGCGTATGATACCAAAAACGGCAAACAAACCAAGTGCAAAACCCATCTGAAGCTTAACACTCTCAAGCATATAACACATGAGAAAGATGGTTAAGCTGAAAAGTAAGTACGTAAATAAGAAATCTTTTCTTTTGGCTATCGGATAATATATGGCTCTAACCAAGATCAGAACGAAAAGCATGTGAACAGACAGTCTGATTATTAAACCCAAAAAATCTTCAAGATGAAGCAATTTCATTCCGTCCATTGGATCGAAATCTGATTGCATTAAAATTCCGCTAAACATGTCCACCATAATCTTATTTGATTGATTCTAATTTACTCACTTTAATCAACTTCTCTTTGAAATTGTTTTTTTTTACATCGGGAACCAACATTGCCACCCCTAAGCAGTACTTACTTATACTCTCCTCTCTCACGTGTCTTTTTTTCAGAGCCTGAACAAACGGAGAAAGCCTATTTCTGTTTTCCTGTTTTACCTCAATAATTACAATGTGTGATAATTTCTTTTCTATTCTATTCCATTCGAAAGATAAATCTAAATCTATGGTAATTCTCTCAGGTAGACTTGGCTGAACCAGAGTTAGTCGCGTGAAATTATTCTTTAGCTGAGGAATGAGATGGAAGGCTATACCCGATTTTCTACCTATAAATTTTTCCTCATCACCACTCAGTTCTACCCCTATTTCAGGAATTCCCGTGCGCTGTTTTTGGGTTCTGCCGCGATTTGTTTTGAACTTTAATTCAAGAAAATTCAATTGACTATCTACATAAGAGCGCTTTCTAATTTTCCAACGATTTCTTTTTCCGTTGTGATGTCTCTTGTAAAAAAGAAATTCTTCAGTATCGTAGTAGAGTGTTTCATAATGACTGAAACGAACACCGTTCACCTCGAGAATTTTGTATTCACTTTCAACTTCTGAAAGAATGGAAAGCAATTGATTGAGCGACACCACAAACTTCGTGTCTGTTCTGTTCATTAATTCTACACCATCCATTTCTTTCAATGAAATAGGTGAAAAAACCTGAATTATTTGCTCGATTTCCTTCAAAATATAAATATCCCACGAACTTAACGAAAATTTAATATTGTGAGGACTCTAAAATCAAAATACTTTGAAGTAAAGGGTAAACCCAAATTATTGACCGCCCTGAGGTTGAGCCGTATTTGATCCACCTGTACCATTCAAGGTGAAGCGTATGGCCAACCCTGTAGAAATATTTGAAGTTTGGAAGCTAGTGGAAATAGCTGGCTTATTGATTTGATGATCGTAGAAGAAGCGCAAGGTTAACTTGTCACTAATAGCCATGTCTGCGCTGGACTTCACGCTGAATAATGTTTGCCCTGCTGTAACTTGATTTTGTTGTTCTTCAATCTTCCTAATGAGTGTGAAGTTTTCACGAATTGTAAAATCGACACGCAAGTTCAAGGTTGACTTATCGAGAAGCTTTACAGGAAGTTTACTTCCTTTTTTTCTTCCGAAGGGATTGGGAACTTCTGTTATTTTATAACCTAAACCTATTACGAAGCTATTGCTTTTTGTTTCTGTTATTTGGTAGTTAGCCATACCTAGGGCAATTGTTCGATCACGTTTGTATTCAACTTTAATCAAAGGGTCGTTTACTTTTTTTGTTTTCAGAGTCATGTCGAAGCCTACAAGAGGTGACATAGATTCTGTTAGTGTAACGGTTCCAACTTGATTTTGAGAAATATAGTTCTGTTCCGAGCTTTGATCAATGGCAGTGGGAAGATTGTTAAACTCTTCATACTTCAAATTCGTTACGTACGATGCGGTAGCCGTAGATCTGTAATTGTGTGACACATTGAATTGTTTGAAGTGTTTCTTAACCGCCGGTAACTTCGTTAAACCGTCGTAAGTAATTCTCCAATTGGGCTGAGCCTTAGTTGCAAAAGGATTAAGTACCACTTCGCCGGCTGACCTTCCGGTGTATGCGGCAATGAAGGAAGGGATAATTACATCTTGTGAAAGGGAGCCAAATCCCTGGTAATAACCTGAATCATTGGGATTCACAAGTTGGTAAGACTCATTATTCAAACGACTGGAAATCTCTGTTCTGTTGGCCAGTAACTGATCAAAGATTGGACTTGCATAGTTGTTTTCCTTATCGTCTTTAACAAATGCTGTATTCCAAGTAATTAAAGAAGCCGAAAAATTTCCAGTTTCCATTGGTGATTGAAAGACATAATCATCGACAGTGGGGTCATATCTGAAGAAGGAGTTGAAATTTTTCCCTTCCTGACGAGTTGCTGAAAGTTCAACCTTCAGATATCTAAAAGGTTCAAGATTCATTTTTGCATTCCACGTTTCTGTGAACGTTTCGTTGTACTGGATATTCAGTTGTTGTTGCTGAACTAACCAATCATTACTTGCTGCATCTGCAGCGAAATTTCTTCCTGTTGGATTGCCCATTAAGTCTGAATTCTGCTGCCCAATTAAGAATCCAAGTCCTGGACCGTCGAACTGATTGTCAAATCCCAATATACTCGTGCTGTTGGCATATCCAGGCAATGACAGACCTTCATTCTTTGTGTAGCTACCATTCACTGTTCTTACCATCATTAGGAATCGCAGTGCTACATCCACAGGATCTACCTTTTCCTTCTTTTCCTTTTTATTTAAATCATCACCGAATCCATCCTTTTTAGTTGGATCATCTTTTTTACCTGTGTCTTTCTTTCCTGTAGCAGGTTTCTTACCTGTTAGAGCTTGTTTAAAGCGAGGAACATTGTTGTAAAGTGTTTCAAAATTACCCTGAGCGTTCAATTGAATTTGTCTACTGTTTTGAATTGTGTTTCCTAAAGTGTCCTGTGTAAACGGTGCTCGATCCCAACGAAATGTTCCTCCGTAACGTGCATCTGCGCTCATGAAATTTAACAATGGAAACTTATCCAATGGAATTTTGTAATTCACTCCAACGTTGTGATTGTATGTAGTCGTTTCTCCGAAGTTTTGAATATTGTTCCAAACAGAATCTCTGTATGATTCATACCAATCTACATCATTCTTGTTAATCACTCCTCTCGGTTCACCCACGAGTGCAATGTTGCTTGCCGTAAAATCTGTTTTAAGATTTTTTGTCAGGTCATACTTCATTGAATAATTTCTTGTCCAATTCCAATTCTTTTGCGCTTGAGTCTGTATCAGCATGTCGCTGTAAAAACCAGTTAACTCCAACGAGTTGTTTCTAATTCTACTGGTTTCATACGAGCGGTTCATTTCAGTTCTGAAACTGAGTTGCTTAATTCCTGCGTAAAAGTTAAAATCTTTGAGCCATTTCAGATATTTCGAAGTTTTAATGACAGGCACGTTTGCGAGGGGCTTAAACTCCTTTGGTTTATTGGTAAAACTATAATCGAACGCGCCTTGATACTGTTTCTGAAGGCGCCAATCTGTATTTATATCTCTGAAATAAGTTTCGTTGTATGCATAAGAAACAGAAAAATTATCTATTCCATAGAACTTTGCTTTTGCCGCTGAATTCGAAGCAGGCTGCGTGCCTGGTTTTCCTTTATCCTCGGAACTCGGCAGCCCAGGGCTTTTCTCAGCAGAGGCATCTTTTTTCGGTGCAATTTTCACGTTGGTAAAATTGATACTTCTTCTTTTGGTATAAGTCTGAGACTTCTGCTTAAGTGGTTTGTTTAGCGTTGGCAAATCGGTCATTTGAATGTCTGGTTGCAAAGGACTATATCTCGGTGACTGCACGTTCTCTGAAAATCCCAAATACATAGGCAATTGAACCCCCCAGTCTTTTGGAAAGAACTTACCTAACTGCAATGTGCTGCTAGCATCGAGACCCATCTTCGTTTCTTGTTGTCTTTCCTGAACTCGTTGTTCTATTGCGCCCCAACCGGGTGTACTAATATTTCCTGAGACCGCCACGTTACCAAAATCTGCTAATTGTGCGTTTAATTGCGCTACAGCGGCGGAACCTGATTTTTCATCGAATTCAGAAAGACGTAATTCATTCACCCATACCGTTGCACACTTCCCTTTACCGTCGTCGGGAACACCAAAAGGATTGGTATCCTTATCGGGGTTTCGTATACCTATCATCATTGTTGTGATATTCGCAAGGTTCGGATTTCCTCTCACGGAAAGGTGCACATTGTTGTCGAGGATTGTATCTACTACAGACAAAACTGAAGTCGTTGACGGCCTATTAATTTTTAAATTTTGTAAGTCGGTAAGTTTAATATCGAAGTTATTTTCCAGCGGCCATATTTCATCGTCGTTATTGGTGTACCAAGGGGTAACACTCATTGGCACTTCGTACTCATAATAGTTTTGGTCGAAATCGGAGCCCAAACGAATGAAGACAGAAATGTCATTATCTTTCAATTCAGATTGAATACCTGCTGCCTCCGCGTGTGCAAACATTCGAAGCCTTTTGTATTGTCTTAAATCGAATCTTACGTTTTTGTACGTAGCCCTCGCGTCTCCGTCTTTAAGATTACACACTGTGAGAGAAAGAGATTGCTCATTCAGGTTTCGAAGGTTTGCCGAGGCAACATCTTGTTCACGAATAATTCCGGGTGGCACAGCATATGGCACAGGCTCTCTGTTGCCGTTTTCTTCAATATTAACTGCCGCAATATTGAATGCTGTCTCGGGATCATCATTTATCTCTTGCTCTTGATTTCCAGCAAGGCTAAAATCATATTTTCTCCACTCACCGCGAACCAATTCCAATCGAGCAAAGCGAAGCGTTACCTCTTCTTCCCAACCCTTTAAAAACATTCGCATGTAACGTATAGATCGGAAATCCGGGATACTTCCTACTCGTTTTTCAAATTCTTGAATTGGTATCTTGAATTGGTACCAACGAATCTGACGCTCTTCGTTATTTGCCGTTGTTTTTGTTGTTACAAACGTATCGGTGATGTAATTTCTTCCAATGTTAGCTTCTCCTAAATCTCCCGGACGCAAACTCACCTTGTATTGAAAATAACTCTCAATTGTATTTAAGGTTATGTCCTGATTGATATCTTCTGAATTCGGAATTGTTGTTGCTGCAATAGGATAGCCATCGGGAGTGCTTGTGTTCGAATTGCCCTCGTATCTGTTGAAATTCTTGTAACGCTCTACTGTGTTCAAGTCTGCATTGTCTGCCGCGGAACTTCTGAAATAGCTGAAATTATCGGCTGAAGGGTCTTGCTGATATTTTGCAAAGGCTGCAGGTGTGAGAAATCCTTGAACTTGAAGCAACCAATTAGCAAAATAAGCTTGCTCTGCAGCAGAGTTCAACCCGTCTAATCCGATGTCTTGTTGCTCGTAATTTCCGGAAGAGTAATCAAAGGCATTAACTACGTTGAAAGTGGTTGGTGAAGGGTAATTTCCCCATGTTCCCTGCTCAATGGGTAAGTCACTGTTTGGCGATGGGAAACCATTCTCGAAACTCATTTGCGAATCATTCATTACATCTTCGCTCACATTCCCGAGGTTAAAATAAAGATCTCCACCATTAATATTCTCTGAATCATCATTAAATGGGTCCATTACCCAAAATTGAATGAACTGCACGTTCGACGTTTCAAAATCGGTTGTTGTAAGTGCTCGTTGAATTCCTCCCCAACGCGAAGCGGGATCTCTTAACGTACCATCTTCATTCAAACCAGCCGATCTGCCTACATATCCATTCGGAAGCTCGTAATTGTACATTCCTCTTTCTTCGGGATAGTAAGTTAAATCTAAACATGGAATGTTTGGAGGTGTACCCTGCGGCAATTGTCGATTTGGAAACACCTCTGATTCCAATACCTCTCGCATCCTGTGATCACTTTGCATATCCGCTGTTATATTCGGCGGAGTAAATGAACTGTTTCGAAAGAAAAGTGGGTCAATGATATACCAAGACAACTGGGCTCTATTTGCGCCATACACTAGACTATCTTCAAAGTCTCCTTCCGGAAATAGTGTGGATTGTAATTTCGGAGTTGAGGCTAAAAACCATTGATTCAAAGCACGCAAATCAATAACACTTTGGCTACCCTCAAAGTCATCTATGTATGCATTTCCATCTTTGGAAATGGCTCTTGAGTGTCCTGGGAATATTTTTGCTGCTTCCAGGCTAAACGTTACTGTTGATTTTTCTTTTGTTTGAATACCTGGAATTCGATCTATCAACTTTGTTATGAGTGGCACCTCTTTCTGAAATCGCATGTCGAATCCAATCATACCATTGTTTACAGGGTCGTCGCCCGCATTAACTTTTTGTGTAAGCGGACGTTCACGCAAGTTCATGAAGGTTGCTCCCATGGCGAGATTGTCAGAGAACTTGTAATCAAATCTACTTCCGAGCAAAGTTTTGTATTGAAGATTGAACAAAGAATTACTTTCAACCGAAACATTAATGGGTTGACCTGAGCTCATTATACTTTCGTTGAGAATAGTCACTTTTCCTAGGTTGTAGTTCACGGTGAAATCCGTGCCCTCTACCAAACGCATTCCTCCGGCCGTTACAGTTACGGCACCTTGCGGAACATTCAACGCATTCAAAGAAATTTCAGAACCTGACGCGCTCTGATACTCACCCTTTATTCTAAATCTGTTCAACTGCGGGAACCCAATCTGTGCTGCCGTTTTTGTTGAATCATACAACGCTTGAAAGACAACTTGAGAAACTACCTGCGCTGCTTGCGGGGTATTACCTAAACCTGCAAAAATCTGATCAGACAGATGAGAGCCAAAAGGTTCAATCACCGGGAAAAACACCCTACCCGATGCTGCATCTATGAGCCCGCCCGCTGTTGAAGCGTTGGGGACAAAATCAAAAAAGCCATCGCTACCGGGCATTTGCTGGGCATCTATTCTATCTAGATTCATCACCTGTAGCAACAGCTTTCCACTAAGTGGCTCCCTTGGAATATAGTTCATGTTCACCCCAGTAGCTGGGTTGTTGTACCATACTTCCAACCTGAAATTCTCTGGAGAAATACCGAAAGACTCCAAGTTGTAGACGTTCTTCATCATGTTCTGCCACAGTGGCGAAGGCTGACCGTTGCTCAACTTAACCAACGTGATAGATGACTTAAGCATTTTCAGCATCAATGCTTGGGGCGCCGCTACACCATCTTGAGAAAGTGTGCCCACTTGAAACGTCTGACCGTTCAAGGTATATTCATAGGATACTGCCAAGACTTCGGCATTGTTCAATGACTGTCGCAAAGACACAAAACCAAGTCGAGAATTGAATGTATACTCCGAAGGAGTAAGTTTCCGAGCGTTACCAACTCTCTCATAATGGATACCTTGGCGCATGCCATATCCTAAAGATTGAATAGCAGCATTGGCATTGGAAAAATCCAATATGCTCTGATTATTGGTTACAACATTAAACAGGTTGTTATTCTCGTTGTCTGGATTCGGGAGTTGGCCAGGGTTCAACAAGGTGCTGTTGTTGTAGTCCCCTGCCATAAATTGAGAGTTTTCACCCAAATCAGTAAAGGCTATTACATTTCGGACATCCTGGGTGTTTGCTTGCTGATTGACAACCCAAACTTCAATTCGAGTGATGTTTACACCGCTGTTAACAACAGGCAGTGCCGCAAGGGCATTGCCATAATTTTCTCTGAAATATCCTGAAAGAAAGAAGTGTCGGTTGGCTTCATAGTTATCTGCCGCCAGATCAAAACGCGTTGTTTGCGCACCGCCTTGCACAGTAATCTCCTTTCTTTCACCCTTCTGTTGGGTTAAAATAGTGGTGTTCTTTAACTTCCCCCACTGCGTTTCAATTTTCGCCCCGAACAATCCTAAGCTACCCGGCATAAGGGAACCTGCTAAAGGCAGCGCAACAGTTCCCAGCTCAATTTTACGCATGATTTGGTCTTCATCACCGGTGTATTCCACCTTCATATTGTTCTCAAATTCAAACGTGCTTTCGGTGTTGTAGTTCACCTTAAGTTTCATTTTGGTGCCGATATTTCCGATCACATTCATTTGAATTTTTTGATCGAAATTGAAATTGGTATTCTTTCGCTGACGCTCAGGAATTCGCGGGTTTTCTGTCCTTTGTGAATTCAAACCAAAAGTCAATTCGGCCGATCCTTGCGGACGAATTTCAATTTCATTTGACCCGAAAATATGTTCGAAGTTATCTCCACCTATTTTTATGACTGGAGCAAACTCTTTGTTGGCTGCTGCCTTGTCGTCTTTAATCTTCGTCCAATACTTGGTTACATTATTGTCCAACTGGAAGTCTAAAAAGTCCTCCATATCCATAGTCGTTGCTCTTCGAAAATCGAATTTATCTCCAACTTTCTGAATGACCTCATACCGTCCTGTAGCAGGATTGTACTCAATGGAATAATGTATATTGGATGGAAGAGGAATTTCAATTCCTGCCCCGCCTTCATTTGGAGTGGGTGAATCTGAATTGGGCCAGATTGGAGAGACTGTGTCTGGAGCGAAAACAAAATTGTGTGCTGACTTTCCAATCACCCGTGATTCAACAGAAGTGTTTGCCCAAGCAAGCCAACCAGATACACTGAGTGCCACCACGAAAATGGCTCTAGACAGGAGGCGGATGACAACTTCTTTCACTATACTAAATCTGTTTCAACACTTGTTTGATTAGCTCTTCTAAAGGCAATTCGCCATTCACAAGAAGAATCTTATCTAACATTTTTTCGGTTTTGGTTTTATCGAGGCCCAGTTGGGACAGTGCCACTAACGCATCTTGTCGGGTTGTATTGTGTGAACTCCCAACTTTTTCTGTAAATGTATCATCTGCTTTTCCCACTTTGTTGTGCAGATCTACTAGAATTCGTTCCGCTGTCTTCTCTCCAATACCCTTTATCCTTTTCAATGAAGGAAGATCTTTGTTGGCAATAACTTGTATTAACTCGTTGACGTTCAAACTTGAAAGCACCATTCGAGCTGTATTTGGCCCTACTCCGCTAACACTTACTAATTTTTTAAATAATTCTTTTTCTTGGTCGGAATAGAAACCATACAACACTAGTGAAAAGTCATTTCCATTGATGTGCAAATGAGTATACAACATTACCTCTCCGTTGTTGGGTAGAGCAGAATATGTAGCCAAACTAATGTTTAGAAAATAACCGACTCCGTGACAGTTAATCACTGCGTGAACAGGTGATTTTTCCTGAAGTTGTCCTACGATTGAATGCAGCATATTATCTATTTAAGGTTCCTTTCGCTTGAGCGTCTACGACAGCCACACGGACCATATTCACAATTTCTCTTACAGAGCACCCCATTTGCAGAATATGATAACTGCGCTTCATACCCAATAATATGGGGCCTATGACTTCCATTCCAGCCACCTCTTGCAAAATTTTGTAACTGATATTTCCTGAGGAAAGGTTGGGAAAAATAAGGGTGTTCACTTTTGAATCTGCCAATTTAGAAAACGGGAAATTCTCTTTTCTCATTTCAGGATTGAGTGCAAAATTCGCTTGAATTTCACCATCGACAATTAGATGAGGGTGCTGATGGTGCAGAATTGATACCGCTTTTGCAACTTTTTCGGGGTCAGAACCGTGGGAAGAACCGAAATTGGAATAGCTCAACATAGCCATTCGTGGTGCTATTTTCATTTTTGAAACAGCGTCTGCAACTAACAGTGTAATATCTACAAGCTGCTCAGCCGTTGGATCCCTGTTCACTGTTGTATCTGCAAAGAACATTGGGCCCTTCGGGGTTTGAACAATGTACATTCCACAAACCGTTTTGATATCTTTTGCAGTTCCAATGGTCTCCAATCCTGGACGAATGACTTTTGCATAATTCCTGGTCATACCAGAAATCATGGCGTCTGCCGCACCCGTCTCTACCATCATTGCTCCGAAATAATTGCGTTCACGCATGATTCGAGAAGCTTCAGTTTTTGTAATACCCTTTCGCATTCTTTTCTGAAAGAAAAACTCGCCGTATTTCTCGCGTTCAGCCCTATGCGATTCAAGTCTTGGGTCAATGATCTCAACATCGGCTAAATCCAAATCAAATTCGCGAATAAGATCTCGAATTTTTTCTTCTTGTCCCAACAGTATTGGAATAGCGATGCCGTCATCTTTAGCCTGTTCAGCTGCTTTGAGAATTTTCGGATTGTCCCCTTCAGCAAACACAACACGCTTTTTATCTTTTCTTGCACGCTCTGAAATTCCTCTTGTTAAGGCGTTATCTCGTCCCATTCTACCGTGGAGCTCATTTGCATATGCATCCCAGTCCGTAATCGGAAGTTTTGCAACACCACTGTCGATAGCCGCCTTGGCAACAGCTGTAGAAACTGCAACAAGCAAGCGCGGATCATTCGGCTTCGGTATGATATAATCTTTCCCAAAGGAAAGGCTTGTAATGTGATAAGCCTCCATTACTTCCTCTGGAACCGTTTCTTTAGCCAATTCAGCCAATGCTTTAACAGCAGCCAATTTCATGGCATCATTAATCTTGGTCGCTCGAACATCTAAAGCCCCTCTGAAAATGAACGGAAATCCAAGAACGTTGTTCACTTGATTTGGATGATCACTTCTTCCGGTTGCCATAATGACATCTGGCCGCGCAGCCATTGCATCTTCAAATGGAATCTCTGGATCTGGGTTAGCCAAGGCAAATACAATGGGAGTATTCGCCATAGAACATATCATTTCAGGAGTTACAATATTTCCTTGAGAAAGACCTAGAAATACATCTGCGCCTACCAAAGCCTCGGCAAGTGATTTTTCGTTTGAATCGCAAGCAAACCTCTTTTTTCTGTGATCAATATCTTCTCTGGAAATGTTAATGAGTCCTTTCGAATCGAACATGCGAATATTGGCTGGATTCAATCCTAGACCAATCATCGTATTCAAGCAACTCAAAGCAGCAGCTCCGGCACCACTTATAACTATTTTTATTTCACCAATATTCTTTCCTGCTATTTCCAGAGCATTTAACAAAGCAGCACTTGAAATAATTGCTGTTCCGTGTTGATCGTCGTGCATGATTGGAATATCCAAAGCCTCCTTTAACCTTTCTTCAATTTCGAAAGCTTCTGGAGCTTTAATATCTTCCAAATTAATTCCACCAAACGTTGGGCTGATGTTGATGACGGTATTGACAAAATCATCCACTTCAGTGGCCTTCATTTCAATGTCTATGGAATCAATGTCTGCAAATATTTTGAACAGCATTCCCTTACCTTCCATAACAGGCTTACTTGCTTCGGGACCTAGATTTCCGAGGCCGAGAATTGCAGTGCCGTTTGAAATAACTGCAACTAAATTACCCTTTCCTGTGTACTTATAAACGTTGTCTATGTTTTCTGCGATGGCCTTAACGGGTTCAGCTACACCCGGAGAATAAGCTAGAGCCAAATCACGTTGAGTACTGTATGGCTTTGTTGGAACTATTTCGAGCTTTCCTTTCCTTCCTAACTCGTGGTAGTCGAGTGCCTCTTTCTTTTTAATTTGCTTCATTTCTGGTTATTGGGTTTGCAAAAATAAAACAACCTCGAAAATCGAGGTTGTTTCTGCATATCTATTGGTGTTCTTATTCTACAACAATACGAATATTCTGATTTCCGCCTGAAGTAACAAGAGTGAAATTGTAAACTCCAGAAGCGAAGTCTTCTGAACTAACAAGAATGCTTCCCGAGCTTCCGGTTAAGGTTGCTGTCTTAACCAATTGTCCTTGAATATTGGTAATCGTTAGCTCTCCTTCATTCAGTCCAGCTGGTAATTGATAATTCAAAAAACTAATGCCCTTGAGTGGATTGCTTCCAACCAATTCGAATTTCATATTAGTTTCCTCTTCAATTCCAATTTCACATGAAGTCTCGTAGCAAAAACTAACTGTTTGACAAGCTTGATCCGCTGGATTGGCTGTGTTGAAGAAGCAATAGCTAATGATTGATTCTCCTGGATTTCCTTGAGGTTTGTAATGGGCGTAAAAAGTACTGTTCGTATCGTTAGCGAAAATAGTTTGTGCTAGAAGAGACAAATTTGTTGTCTCGCCGTAGCAAACTCCCCAGCAAAAGTAATTTGATGAGCCAGGGACCTCGGTAATGACACTCCTGTTGCATTTCACTGCAATCTGGACATCTGATATGTTTGTGACAGGCCATTCGGCCACCATTTCGCCTGCTCCTGATAACGTTGAAGCATCTCCAATCACTTGAGCAACAGGATTAACCAATGAAATGCTCTGAGCAGATACGCCCATGGCTATGAGCGAGAATCCAAAAAAGAATAAATTTTTTTTCATGGCACAAAGATATAAAAAGTAATTGGGCGAAATATTTCTTTATATTCGTAGCCCTAAAGTAAACCTATTAATAATTTATCAAATGAAAAAAGCTCTACTCTCATTGCTTGTTGCTGTAATGACATCAACAATGTCTTTTGCTCAGTTGCCAGCAGGATCGTTTGGTCAAGATTTTACAATCACTGACCAATTCGGTGTTTCTCACAACTTGTACAACTATTTAGATCAGGGATACACTGTGTATCTTGATATCTCTGCTACTTGGTGCCCTCCTTGTTGGAGCTTCCATTTGTCTGGTTCATTGGATGAATTGTATGCCAACCACGGTCCAGCTGGTGCGCCTGGAGTATCTGCGAATACAACTGATGACGTAATGGTTATTTGGATTGACGGTGATGATGAAACCAACGCAGCAGATATGGCTGGAACTGGTAACAACACCCAAGGCAACTGGTTAAATCCTGCAGGGACTCCTGTAGCATTTCCTTTGGCCAACCCTGCAGCTGCATTAGCAAACTCAATCAATGAGGATTATGCTATTGCATACTACCCTACCATTTACCGTATCTGCCCTAACCGTATTGTAACGGAGGTGGGTCCGTTGGATGCAGCTGGTTTGTACGCTACTGTTGAAGAGTGTCCAGCTCCGGCTTCTCAAGCAAACGACCCATCTATGTTAAGCTACGATGGTGATTTAGCAACTTGCGGAGATGTTAACGTTGCTGTTACTATTCAAAACAACGGAACTGCACCCTTAACTTCTTGCACTATTACAGTTACAGGTGGTACCGCACCGTTGACGTACGAATGGACAGGTAACCTATCTACTTATGCTGTTGAAACAGTAAACGTAGGTTCAGTTGCAGTTTCAGGATCAACAACTTTGAATGTAGCTATCACTTCTGCTGATGATAACACTTCGAACAACGTAACAACCGCTCCTATCGCTTTCGCAGCTGACGGAACAACTCACGTTAAAATTGACATTAAGTTTGACCGTTACCCAGAAGAGTCTTCTTGGTCTATCACAAACGATGCTGGTGTAGTAGTTGCGTCTGCTGATTATGGCAATGCTCCAATCCCTGCAGACAATTCTACAAGAATAGAAAATGTTTACCTTCCATCGACTGGATGTTACACTTTCACCGCTGAGGATAGCTACGGAGATGGTTTCTTCGATACACAATGGGGAGCTGCTGTAAACGGACACATGTATGTGACAACAGTAAGCGAAGCTGGTGGTACTTTCTCATCTATTTGGAGCTACGACGGAACATATAACTTCGATGAAGCTGCTGCTCCTTCAAATGTAAATACTGTAGTAGGTATTGAAGAAGTAAGTCTTACAACTGGTGTTAATGTTTATCCTAACCCAGCTAACGACTTCATCAATATTGCATACGGTTTAACAAACAACAGTGTTGTAACTGTTGACGTTATCAACGTTGTTGGTGCTCGTGTAATGACTGAGTACATTGGTAACCAAGCTGCCGGAAACTACACTTCACGTCTAGATGTTTCTAACCTTTCTGCTGGTGTTTACATGTTGAATGTAACGATCAACGGAACGGCTAACACTGTTCGTGTTACGGTAAAATAATCTTGATTCTATCAAGGAAGAAGAGCCGACGATGCGTCGGCTCTTTTTTTTGGTACAGTCATTGGCTAAAGTTTTTTACATTTAAAAAAAAATTATATGCGTCTTTCTATTTCAATATTCTTCTTGGTTATTTCGTCTACGCTATTTGCGCAAGAGCTTCCGAGTATTTCTTTAAAAGATCTCAACGGAAAAACAATAAATACAGCAAACCTTGCGCAAGATGGGAAACCTACATTAATCTGTTTTTGGGCCACTTGGTGCAGCCCTTGCAAAAAAGAACTAAACAACTACTTAGATCTTTATGAAGACTGGCAAGCGGAAACTGGGGTTAAGATTATAGCCGTTTCCATAGATGACCAGCGCTCTGTACTTCGCGTTGCACCATACGTGAGCAGTGTAATGTGGCCTTATGAAATTCTCTTAGACAGCAACAAACAATTCGCACAAGCCTTGGGTGTAAACAATGTTCCTCATACGTTTTTGGTTGACGGAACAGGAAAAATCGTTTGGCAGCACAACAATTATGCTGAAGGAGATGAAGCCGAAGTTCACGAGCAACTTTTGAAACTAAAGAACTAATTTCAATCATTCAAACTTTATAAGCCCGAAAGGGCTTTTTTTATTTCAGAATGCGACGTAATTTCGAGGCTGATTGATCAGAATGAAAAAGCTATTTATATTTTCCACATTTCTTCTTTTGGCCGCAGGTGCGAATGCGCAAGGCGATCCAAAAAAACCAGGGCAACTGCACGGTAATTTCCAATTTCTTTCGCAGCAATACAGCGAAGACAGTCTCATTGGTGCTACAGTGCCTCCTGCAACTACTGCCATAAACGGATTCGGTAATTTGATGTACACGCAAGGCGGATTCAGCGCTGGAATGCGATTTGAAACATATAACAATGCCATTCAGGGATTCAGCGCGCAAAACAGGTACAAAGGAACAGGTATTGGAAATAGATTCGTTCAATACCAAGACAGTATATTTAACGTAACCATCGGGAATTTCTATGAACAGTTCGGTAACGGACTTACACTTCGCACTTATTGGGAACCCAATCTTGGTATTGATAATGCATTGGATGGTGCACGTTTAGTAATTACTCCAAAAAAAGGTATCGCTTTGAAGGGTATCTACGGTCGTCAACGCCTCGATTTCGATAGCAGATCCACTAATGCAGAGGGAATTATTCGTGGAAGCGATGTTGAGTTTAACTTGAATTCCTTGTTTCAATCACTGGCTGAAAAGCAAACGCAAATTACCTTAGGAGGTAGCTTTGTGAGTCGATTTCAAAGTGGGGAAACACGGTTTCAAGACTCTTTAATTTTTTTAACTCCTGACAATGTATCCAGCTCAGCAATAAGATTACAATTGAACAGGAAGGCCCTTGCCCTCTCAGCCGAATATGCCGAAAAAATAAATGATCCAAGTGCAGATAACGCATACTTGTATAGAAAAGGAAAGGCGTTCTTTCTAAACGCTTCATACAGCGGAAGCGGGTTTGGAATAAACGCTGCGGTGAAGTACATAGACAATATGAGCTTCAGAGCAGATCGGAACTTGAAACTTTTCGATGTGCCAACCAATTTTTTGCCTGCAATCACTAAGCAACACACCCACAACCTCGCAGCAACTTTATATCCATACGCCACTCCGCTTACAGGAGAGGTTAGTTACATGGGTGAGATTTTTTATACTTTCAAGAAGGGTACAACCCTTGGTGGTAAATACGGAACTCAGCTTTCTGTAAATTTCGCTGCAGCCAACGGTTTAGACACAACCCGACTTTCCGGAATTGAAGCTTACACGGAAGGTTATCAAGTAAATTCGGTAAGATTTGGCCCCACCAAGTATGTTAGAGACTTCAATATAGAATTGAAGAAAAAATTGAATAAAAAATTCTCAACAGCCTTCACTTATTATTACTTCGAGTTCAACACCCTTGTTACCCCTGTAACAAATGATTTCAAAGGAATTGTCTATGCCAATATTGAAGTGCTAGAAATAAATTACAAATTCACACCGAAGGACAATCTTCACCTTGAATTCCAAGGACTTCAAACAGATCAAGACAAAGGCGATTGGGCTACGGTTGTAGCTGAATTTTCTCACTCTCCGCATTGGAGTGTTGCTCTTATAAACCAATACAACTATGGGAATTCGGACGAAGAAAAACGTATTCATTATTTGTTCGGAACAGTGGGTTATATTAACGGCTCACATCGTTTAACACTGGGTTACGGTAAACGCAGAGAGGGCGTCTTTTGTATAGGAGGTGTTTGCAGAGCAGTACCGGCAACAAATGGATTTGAATTAATGTACACAGCAAGTTTCTAAAATGAAAAAAAGTATCTTCCTTTTACTTGCCCTTTCTTCGTTCTTCGGGGCTTGTGACCAAATTGAAAACCCGGTCACCGTTGCTAAAAACAAATACCGCGATGATTTGTACGGGGCCGCTCCGACATTTGCCGTAGCGACTGAAACGCAGCGCAATGTATTGTTCGAGGAGTTTACTGGGCACTTGTGTGGCTTTTGTCCACCTTCTACCGCATTGGCTTTATCACTTGACGAACAGCTTGGAGAACGCATGGTTACTGTTGCTATTCATGCAGGATCACTTGCTTCAACCGGTGGCACTCTTTTCCAAACAGATTACACCACGCCAGTTGGAAATCTTTATTGGGCACAATTGAATGGTGGATTCAATCCGACTGCACGCATTGACCGATTGGGCGGCTTAAGTAGCTATGAGTATTTAGATCCCGCTAATCCAAGCAGCTGGCAAAGCATTGTCACGAATAGATTGAATGTCTCAACTCCTGTTGCTCTTTCAGCGAATTGTGAATACGTAAGCAATGACAATGTTTTTAACATTCACATGAACTCACAATTCTTAGAGAGTTACACAGGAAATGTTAATCTAGTAGTCCTGCTCGTAGAAAATCACATCGTAAGCCCGCAAGAGGACTATAGCCAAACACCATCGGAAATTGAAGATTATGAGCACGAACATGTGCTTCGCAAAAACGTTACAGAGCCCATGGGGAATTTGGTGGTTAATAATCCTATCGCCGGATTTTCTTCAACTTCTAGCTTCACAATTCCTTTGCAATTGAATTGGGAACCTACAAATATGACTGTTGTTGGATTCTTAGTTGACGCAAGTACTCATGAGGTTCTAAATGCTGTAGAATATGACATTAACTAGGTATATCATCATTGTCCTGACGCTTCTTTCCATGACTGCCAGTTCGCAGCAGTCATTTAAAGCAGGTGTATCCTTTGGAATGACCACTTCTCAAATTAGTGGTGATGGCCTGGGTGGATGGGATAAGTTCGGTATAACTGGGGGGGGCTTTGTTAGTGCTCCGCTTTCAAAAAAAAATGGATTTAGAATTGGATTGAACTATGCCGATAAAGGATCTCGAACAAAAAGAGATACCATCAACTTCAATACATTCGCCTTTAGACTGAGATACATTGAAGTTCCGATTCAATACTCCTTTCAAAATGGACCTTTCACATTTCTTTCAGGCTTGTATTACGGCCGGTTAATTCGTCAAGATATTCTTGCGAATTCACTTACCTATGATGTAAATCCAGCCTTCAGAAACTACGATATAGGTATAGCTCTCGGAGCAACAATGCAAATGGGCGAGCATTTTTTTATTGAAGGGAAATTTTCCTCCAGTGTTGTTCCAACGAGACCTTCTCCGAATTTTGCCAATCCAAATTCGTACTACGAAAAAGGGAATTACAATCAGGTCCTTTATTTCCTTATTGGAAGGAACTTCTAACTGTAATGAAGGTTAGTCTAATTACTGTTAGTTACAACAGCGCTAAAACCATTGTTGATACGCTTGAATCGGTGAAGGCGCAGACCTACGATAACATTGAGTATATTATCATAGATGGAAATTCTACTGACGGAACGGTAGATATTGTGAGGCAATTTGTTATTGCGAAGCAAGGTACTATGCAAGGTCGTTCCGAAGGTGCTTCGCAAGACCTTCCGGAGGATCTTTCACAGAACCTAATTAATGTTGCTTCGCAAGGGATTGTGACAACGTTTTTGTGCGAACGAGACAATGGAATTTATGACGCCATGAACAAGGGGTTGGCGCTTGCTACTGGAGACATTATTGGTGTATTGAATAGCGATGATTTCTATTGCTCGAATGATGTTATTGAACAAGTGGTATACGCTTTCGAGGAAAATAAGACGGATTGCTTGTATGGTGATTTGAATTATGTTGATCCAATTGACACTACGAAAATCGTTCGCAAATGGCGAAGCGGTTCATTCCGAAAAGAAAACTTCTTGAAAGGATGGATGCCTCCTCACCCTACTTTTTTCGTTCGAAAAACGTGTTACGAAAAATTTGGAAAATTCGACACTCGATTCAAAAGTGCCGCTGACTATGAGCTGATGCTAAGATTTCTATTCAAAGAATCTTGTAGTGCCATGCATCTGCCGAAGGTAATGATACACATGCGCGCTGGAGGAATAAGTAATGTAAGCCTCAAAAACCGTATTCGTGCGAATAGAGAGGATCGATTGGCCTGGAAAATAAATGGCCTAAAACCAAAGTGGTTTACGCTTCTGCGTAAACCACTTTCAAAATTGATTCAATATTTTTAAGCTTAGAACTTCGCTCTTGATTTTCTAACCCCAGGTTTTCCTTTCATGTAGCTGTACTTCGATTTGTAGAAGCTAGATCTTCCGCGAACCACACGAGTCACTGTTAACTGTGTTGTCAAATAACTATCGTTGTTTGTTGCGTTCCCTCTTGGAGATTGATAGGTTGCTCCCTCTGGGGCAATTTGAAAATTCTCAATAGCAAGATCTGCTGCGGTGTATTCAGGGTTGTCTGCAACTAAACCATCTAACAAGCCTTGGTATGTCTGATTGTTTACATACTCGTATGCCAATGGGTCATCCGAATTGGGCGCAGTGTAAACCGTAGAAATGTCATCGAGATAATCAGTGAAGACTGTTCTCCAACTCAAATCCCATTGAACTCTCCACTTTTTGTTGTAGGTGAAATAAGCACCAATACCCGCAGGAATTGCCAGACCATATCGAGCGTAAGCGGTTTCTTGGCCTTCTGTTTTCCAATCACGCAATTCGAACCATTCTCCTCCGTACTGCACTTGACCGTTGTTATAAATTTGTCCTTTCGGATTGGACGAATACCCTGCTAACCCTCCGAATAAAAAGACCTTAAAGTCTGGATTGTAATAGCCTTTGTTTCCTACATCATTGTCATACCAAATTGTGACTTCTGCTCGCGCGCCCAACTCTATAATGTCGTTTTGAAAATTAGCGTTTCTTGCTCGACGGGGAGCGTAAGTGGTGTAAGCGTCTCTGTCTGTAATTCTTATCCAATCCAGGTTCGTTGAAAGCGCCCAACGTTTGTTTACTTTGTATCGGAGGTAAGTCCCTGCTGATAAGCGAGTAGATTCCAAGTGCATATCTACAACAAAATCTCTTCTTGGAAGATACTTTCCTCCAATGTCTCCTAAATAATTTGAGGCCCCGATTTTCAAACCATAGTCCCAACGATACTGTGCTATCGATACATTCGAGCCAAGCATGAACGCAACACTTAAGAAGAATAGAATTTTTTTCATTTTGTGTAAAGTCGAGTGCTAAGATAATCAACAATTTCTGACACTCAATTGTTTTTCGCATTTTTGAGGAAAATTTAAAGATGAATTCAATTAACCAACTTTTTGGAATAACATACCCGATAATCCAAGGTGGAATGATTTGGTGCACCGGGGCAAAATTGGTAAGTGCTGTCTCGAACGCAGGTGGCCTCGGACTTTTGGGGGCAGGTTCTATGTATCCAGATCAGCTTGAAGCAGAAATTCAAGCGTGTTTTGGCCTTACTGACAAGCCTTTTGGGGTTAATCTTCCTTTGCTTTATCCAAACATCGAAGATCATTTGAACTTGATTGAAAAATATCGTATCCCTATTGTTTTCACCTCTGCAGGAAGTCCAAAGAAATATACCGAACGACTGAAGTCCTCGGGCATAAAGGTGGCTCATGTTGTAAGTAGTAGTGCCTTCGCATTAAAGTCACAAGAGGCCGGTGTAGATGCTGTAGTTGCGGAAGGTTTCGAAGCAGGCGGCCACAACGGACGTGAGGAAACGACCACACTTTGTCTTGTTCCGAGCGTTGCTGAAACGGTCTCTATACCAATCATTGCGGCAGGCGGAATTTCATGCGGCAAAAGCATGCTAGCTGCAATGTCACTCGGGGCACAAGGGGTACAGATGGGTTCGCGCTTTGTGATGACACACGAGTCGGCAGCACATGAAAACTTCAAAAACGCAATTCTACAAGCAAAAGAAGGTGACACAAAACTTACACTTCACGAAGTAACCCCGGTTCGTTTAATGAACAGTCCGTTTTACAGACAAGTGGTTGCTGCATACGAAGCAGGGGCTTCAGTTGAGGAGCTAAAAGAACTTTTAGGCAGAGGGCGCGCGAAAAAAGGCATGTCGCTCGGCAATCTGGAAGAGGGAGAGCTTGAAATTGGACAAGTGAGTGCTCGCTTAAAGGAAATCATCTCGGCTAAAGAGGTCATTGAGCAAACGATAGCTGAATTCTACGCTTCACAAAAGCTATTAAGCAATATTTCATTTTAATTACGTTTGAAAGTAGCTACACATGCAACCGAAGGCCTATTTTTGCACTCTTCAACATACATGAAACGTAAACTCATTTTCATCTTTTCTTTTTTTACACTTGTGCTCGGAGCCATTGGCAGTTTCGGCCAATCCTCTGTTTCGCTTTCATGCCTGGAAGTTCAAGGAAATTCGGTTAGTGTCTCATGGACCACGACTCCAAATGCTTTAACTTTCGTAACAAATAGAATTTTCGCAACTGATGCAACGGGGACGTTCATAGAGGTTGGGCAGTCTACAAATGTTTTCGGTAATTTTCTTTATTCAGGCGCAAATGCACTCAACTCCTCTTGTTGCATTTTCATTCAGACGGAGGACAATTCGGGTGGTATTTCAACATTTAGTAATTCTGAAACGTGGTGCAGTACATTTCTTTCGGTTACTCCTTCTGTCTCGCCACCAGGATTTGTGAACCTTCAATGGACATCTCCAACGAGCAATCCTCTGTGGTTAAGCGGCGTAAACGCAGAAGTATGGCTTGAATATCCTTCTGGGGTGTGGAACAAAATTTCCACTTTAACCGGAAGCACCATTGCCTATAATCATGAGGTAACCGTTTGCGGAGACTATTTAAATTTTCAAATTCGTTACAGTGGGATAGCCAATTGCGACTTTGCAAGTAACACAGCTGGAGGTGTTTTTTCAGATCAAACTGCTCCTGCTATTCCCACCATTTCGAATGTCACTGTAAACTCAACAACCGGCAAAGCCGAATTAAATTGGAATGTTAATTCCTCGGGAGACACTGACGGCTACATCGTTTATTCTTGTAGCGGTACAACTGTGAGTCTCATAGACACTGTTTTTGGCATTAACAACAACCAGTTCATCGATCTGCTTTCAACACCGACTAGCGGTCCTGAATGCTACTTACTCTCTGCCATTGACACCTGTTACTCGGGTACACCCCCAAGCCCAAACACAAGTCCAACAGGCAGCGTATGTAATTGCACTATATTTTTGAACCCAGCAACTTATACGCTTTGTGAAAATAGTATTGATTTTTCATGGACTGCCTATTCAGGTTGGAACACAGGGGTCGATTACTATGTTTTAATCCATAGCGTTGACGGTGTGAATTTCATGCCTGTAGATACAGTCAGCGGAACCCTAACTGAAGGAGTGCATAATTTCACAAGTATAAATTCTGGGCTCCATTACTATGGGGTTACGGCGTATTCTAGTAGTGGTGCAACTTCCACATCGAATATTCAAGTTGTTAGTATCTCTTATCCTACTCCTCCAAGCATTAATTACATCACTTCAGTGAATGTTAACTCAGCAAAGAATATTGACATTTCAGTTCGAACGGAAGCAACCTTAGTTCCGCACAAATTCATTCTTCAACGTAAAAATTTGTACTCTCCATTTAATTGGGAATATCATCTCGACATTACTCAATCGGCATCGAATTTTACATTTACAGATACCAACGTAAATTCCGACGATGTCATTTATGAATACCGTGTAGTTGTTCAAAACCCTTGTGGGTCCTTCATTGACACTACCAATACTGGAAGGAATATTCGTCTAAGAGGTGCCAATTCATCTGAGTTGCTTTTGAATAATTTGAATTGGTCGAGTTACGGAGATTGGGAAAACGGTGTTCAAGAATATGTTATCCTTCGTTCGATTGACGAAGGAACTGAATCTCCTGCTTCATCGGGTAATTCGAATCAGCTGTCGTACAGTGATGACCTTGAACCATTCCTTAACTCGAAGGGAAATTTTTGCTACCGCATACAAGCGAATTCAGAACCCATTAGTTATTTTCCAAACGAGACTTTTTCATCTTTCAGCAATGAAAAATGTTTAGATCAAGAGCCACTTATTTGGATACCCAACGCCATGATGATTCATGGAAATAATGATCTTTTCTACCCGGTTATTTCCTTTGCAGACACCTCTCAATATACAATGACCGTGTTTAGTCGTTGGGGAGACCATGTGTTTGAAACAGATAACATTTCAGAAAAATGGGACGGCAAAATGAATGGAGGAGATTATGTTCATGACAACGCCTATGTTTATTACATAACCGTAAAAAACGGCATTGGCGTTTTGTATGAGCGCAGAGGGGTAATAACGGTATTAAAAAATTAGACCCTTCCATGAATTGCATTGTGTTAGACCAAGGAAACACCTCTCTAAAATGGGGGCTTTTCATAAGTAACTCTTTGGTAGAATCGGGAAAGATTTTCGACAGTCTTCTCAGTGATGAATTGAGTCAGTTAAAAGTGAAGTATTCCCTCCCATTTTTATACTCTTCCGTGAGAAGTGAGAAGGAACAAGCTGAATTTTTAGATCAATTTCCATTTTGTGAAATTATTTCGATAAAAAAATTTCCAACTTCCCTTTACACTTCAGGCAACGCTGGAAAAGATAGACTTGCGAATCTTGCGGGAGCTACGAAAATTTATGGTGAAAAGGATGTTTTGGTGGTTGATTTCGGCACTTGCATAACCTACTCTATAGGAAAAAAAAATCAACTGTTTTCCGGTGTAATCTCTCTCGGTGTTCAATCTCGTTTGAGGGCTATGCACGAATACACGGGACAACTTCCCTTGCTTGTACTAAAAGAAACTGCAGGCGCCTTTCAGCAATCAACTGAAACCTCCATGATGAGCAGCGTGAACTTTGGGATTGTTTCGGAAATTGAGGGATACATTAACGCTGCTATTTCTGAAATACCCGATATTGCTGTTGTATTTACAGGCACAGATGCAAGTCATTTTGCGAAACAGCTTAATTACCGCATCTTTGTAGAATTGAATTTAACATTAATTGGATTGTATGCCATCTCTTGTGCGAATGAATCTTAGAGTGACCCTGTTTATTTTACTGTCGTTTTTGAGCCTTCAAATGCAGGCGCAAATCCCAGTGAATTCTCCTTATTCTCGTTTTGGCATTGGACTTCTTGACCACGGATTTAACCCTCGCTTTAATGCTCTTGGAAATTCTGCAATAGCCTTGCCCGATTTGTCGGGAGTGAACCTTGTAAACCCTGCTAGCTATTCGTTGTTTTCTGAAACAACCTTTCAAGGAAGTGTTTTCGCAAAAAGCTCACAGCTTCTTTCATCAACAGGCACAACGAATTACCTTGGTGGACAGGTGGGCGAAATTGCTTTTGGCTTCAAACGAGGGGGAAGCAAATGGGGCTTCGCCATGGGCATTACCCCTGAAAGTGTTGTCGGATATCAATTTTCGAATACTGAACGAATCAATGATACGCTCAGCGCGAAATACAGCTATACGGGAGAAGGTGGTTTAAATAAAGTTCAATTGGGTGTTGCTCGGAATTTTATTTTTTACTCAGACAGTGCGCGCACCCGCATGCATTCACTTTCATTTGGAACTAACTTAAACTTCCGTTTCGGTTCAATTTTGAAAGTGGATCGAATTGCATTCGATAATTCTACGATTTACAACAGTAAAATCACCACTCGCAAGTCTATCTCAGACGCTAATTTCACACTCGGTGCGAACTACTCATTCCCACTGCATCAGCGCAAGACAAGTGGTAAGATAAGTCGCACAACTTGGTTTCATTTAGGCGGAACCTTTGAGCTAGACAACAACGTAACTCCCAATGTACAAGACATTCGTCAGTCTACCAGAACAATCTCTGGCGTTGAGCTAGCTGTAGCAACTATTGTAGATACAACCTACACCAATTTGTCATTTGTTCTTCCGAAAAAAATACAATTGGGAATGGCTATCTCGCACGAGTTTAAAAAAGCCGGCACGCTATCTTTAACCGCATCTTATGTTCAACAAAACTGGACCAGTGTTGAAAATTTGAATAGTCTGCTTGATGTTTCCAACCAGAGCTTTCACAACGCCATTTCTTCTGGGTTAGGATTAGAATTTATTCCGAATCCAAACGGAGGAGAGAACAATTACTTCGGCGCTTGCACCTATCGATTGGGAATGCGGAGCTCTTCCACTTACGTTGGTTTGAATGGAAACAATATTTTGCAAGAAGCATTTACCTGCGGTCTTCAGATGCCTATGCGTTCGTCTAAGACCACAAGTACACTTTGTCTCTCTGCCGAATTCGGAACGTATGGCACTGCAACTGAATCTTCAACAGTGGAAAATTACGCTTCCTTCCTCATTGGATTCAAACTTCATCCTTTCGAGCGCTGGTTCGTTCAAAGAAAGTATGATTAATTCATTCAGGCAAATAACTTGTGGGCTCTTAGCCTTGATTACGCTGATCGGTTGTCAGAACGAAATCTCGGAAATTAAGGCTATTACCGACCCCAAACTGGTTCCAGTTCAAAGTAGTTTTAATTCATCATTTAATTATTCACTGGATGGTGTTATTCGAACTAAAATATATGCCGTTCAATTAGACCAATACGTTAGCGACAGCTCTTATTTGATTGCGCCGAAAACATTTCACATTCAGTTCTTCGATTCATTGGGACAATACACAGGGACAATGACAGGTAATGAGGCTGTTTTCTCCCAAAAATCCAATACCCTTTGGACCAAGGGGAATCTTGTTTTAGAGAACTATAAAAAGGAAAAATTAGAGACAACCTCACTTACTTTTTACTTGGACTCCGATTTGGTATACACGCCTGATTTCGTGAAAATAAGTTCTGAGAATAGTGTCTTGGAAGGCAGGGGCCTTCGAAGTAACGGGTCTTTTTCCAACTACGAAATAAATCAAACTTCTGGGAATTTTAGCACCGAAAACAATGAATAATCTGAATAAAATAATACTTATTGCTTGGGCAATTGTTGTGATTGCGACTTTCGGATATGCGATTTATCTGATTGCAGTTGAAGGTTGGGAAAAAGGCGCTGTAAATTTGTTTATTCCAGCTATTGCTTTAATGTGGTTCCTGTTTAGACTTGGCATGTACCGTAGAATGCAAAAAAACAATGGTTAATATCGAACTCTCACAGATCTTAGTAATCCTGGGCACTCTTGTTGGCTGTGCTTTCTATTCGGGAGTTGAAATTGCATTTCTCACTTCCAATAAACTAAAAATTGAATTGGATAAAAAGCAAGGCCTTTTCGGCGCGTCTATTTTATCTTCCTTGGTAGGCAAACCGAAGCTCTTTTTAGCCATGCTCTTGGTTGGCAATAATATTTCTTTGGTTATTTATGGAATTGTCTTTGGCGATGTTCTAACAGCAATTCTTGAATCGAATTTTCCAACGATTAGTGAACTTATAGGCTCTTATGGCGTGCTCATATTGCAGACAATAATCTCTACGCTTGTTGTCCTTATTTTCGGCGAATTCATTCCCAAAGCTTTACTTTCAGCGCAACCAAATAAATGGCTTCTTCGATTATCGCCACTCATTGCAATATGGTATGCAATTCTTTTTGTTTTTGCCTATAGCGTAACGAAGGTGAGCGAATGGATTATTTCCATTTTGTTCAGAAATTCACCGAAAGAGCAAGACATTGTTTTCGGAAGAACAGATCTCAATCACTACCTCGAAGGATTTACAGGTGCCAACTCTCAGCAGAACGAACTTGATCTTGAAATACAGTTCTTTCAGAATGCACTTGATTTTTCTTTGTTGAAGGCACGCGATTGTATGCTTCCGCGAAATGAAATCGTGGCTATTGATTTGAATGAGAGTATTGCAAAAGCGAAGGAACTCTTTATTGAAACGAAACTCTCCAAAATCATCGTTTACCGCGAGAATATTGATCAACTCATTGGATATGTCCATTTCAGTGATTTTTTCAAAAACCCAAAAGAGATAAAAGAGATTCTTCGTCCAATTGCTATTGTCCCGGAGCCTATGGCTGCGAATGAAATCTTAAAAATATTCCGAAGCCAGAAAAAAAGTGTTGCTGCCGTTGTGGATGAGTTTGGAGGGACAAGCGGACTCATAACGTTCGAGGATATCATTGAAGAGATTTTCGGAGAGATAGAAGATGAACATGACACCATTGACAATGTTGAGCGAGAAATAAAACGCGGTTGGTACGAATTTTCTGGAAGATTAGATGTTCACTACATAAACGAAAAGTATAAGCTCGAACTCCCTGAAAACGAAGAGGAATATGATACGCTTGGCGGACTCATTCTGAACTTCCATCAAGACTTTCCGGAGGTCAATCAAGAATTCGTTATTGACCGATATAGATTCACCATACTAGCAGTTAACGAGCGTCAGATAAAGCTTGTTCTACTTCAAAACATGGAAGAATTCGGAAATAGCTAATCTCTACTAAAAAAAACGAGGAATTTTCAAGCAAATTCCCGATATTCGCGCTCTAAATTTTATAGTCCATCACTATGGCAATGATTTCAACCCTTCGTAAACAAGGATGGCTAGTACTAGCCGTAGTCGGCATTGGTATTGTCGGCTTTTTAATTCCGTATGATGCTGTAATGGCTATGTTCGGTGGAGCATCTGATAAAGTTGGTGTAATTAACGGAGAAACTGTTAAGCAAGACCAGTGGAGAGCCATGCTTCAGGAGCAATCTGAATTGTTCAGTTACAACAACAGTCAAACCCACGGTTTGGAAAATGATGTTTGGAACAACCTCATTGAAACAACTCTTCTTCAACCGGAATACCAAAGTCTTGGTCTCATGGTTACCGATGAAGAGTTAGACGAGATTCTTTTCGGGAATTATCTGAGTTCATACGTTAAGAGCACTTTCTATCAAGGACAAGACTCATTGCCTTTCAGAGAGCAAATGCGTGAAAGTTTCAAACAAATGGAAACTGAAAAACCAAATCTTTTCAATGGTTATAGAAGATTGGTTATCGAAAAACGCCTCAAAGAAAAGTACGATGCCTTGGTTGGAGCTGGCGCTTATGTGAATTCACTTGATGCGAAAAGTTTATTCCATGCCTCCAACGACAAAGCTTCCATTGTTTATGTTGTGAAGCCTTATGCACAAATCATGGAAAGTGAAATTTCATTCTCGAATGAAGACATTGAGAACTATTACAACGAGCACAAGAACGATCGCGATTTCAAACAAGAAAGAAGCCGCACCATTGCATATGTTCGCATTCCTCTGACCACTTCTGCAGCAGACAGCTCTGCTACATTAGAGAGTCTTCAGGCGCTTGCTGCTTCATTCAAGGCTTCGAAAAATGCGAAAGAAGATTCTACCTTGGCTATTCTGAATTCAGGTAATCCTGCTAACGGAAAAGTGAAGTATGCATTTGGAAGTTTCCCAGAACCATTCAATTCACAAGTAGCTTCAGATAGCATTGGACGTGTTATGGGTCCATTCGTTTCTGGTGGTATTGCTCGTGTAGTTAAATTGACTTCGCGCGGAACTGAAGTTGATTCTGTGCAAGCACGTCACATTCTTTTCAAAGAGAAAGGTGCAGCTGGAAAAGCAAAAGCAGACTCTTTGAAAAAAGTAATTCAATCGAAAAAGAACTTTGCTGAAATGGCTACCAAATACAGCACTGACCCGGGTTCTGCAGTAAAAGGTGGAGATCTAGGAATGTTCGGAAGAGGCGCTATGGTTGCTGAATTCGACGCTGCATGTTTCAACGGAAAAGTTGGTGATCTACAAATTGTAGAAACTCAATTCGGAACTCACCTGATTGAAGTAACGAAGAAAGGTGCTCCTAAATCGGTTACTTACTACGCTCAAATTGAGAGACCAATTGCACCGAGTGCGGCAACTAAAAAAGAAACATACCAAAAAGCAATCGATTTCATTCAAAGCCACGGCGACAGCGCAAGCTTCCGTGCAGGTGCTGTTGAAAGCTATGGTGGATTAACTTATTCTCCGAACGTTCGTCCTGAAGCTACTGCTGTTAGCGGTGTTCAAAATGCAGGTGAGATTATCGGATGGACATACAATCCGGAAACAGAAGAAGGTGCTATTTCGCAACCTATCTCTGTTGAAGATGGAATTGTAGTTGTTTGTTTGATGGAAGTAAAAGAAAAAGGAGTTCCTTCATTACGCAACGTATACGATCGCGTGAAGCAAGAAGTCATTAAAGAAAAGAAAGCGGAAAAATATATGGCTATGATGACCGGCAGTTCAATGGAAGAAATCGCTGGCAAAGTTTCAAGTCAAGTGATGACATTCGAGAACCTTACAATGGCTATGCGTAACATTCCTGCAAGCGGTGTTCAAGAAACTGAAAGTGCGGCTATTGGTGCGGCGTTCGGTTTGCCAACAGGTAACATCTCAGCTCCTATCAAAGGAAAAGGTGGTGTTTATGTGATTCAACGTGTTGCCGATGTGGCTCGTGTTGAAAGCCCAGACAACTACGTTACTTTCAGAAAAGATAAAATGCGCGGACAAAAAGCGAGTGCACCGATGACTATTTTCAACTCACTTCGTGAGGCGGCTGAAATTGAAGACTACCGTTTCTTCCCGGAAGATTGATTTTAAAAATCGTGATAATTGAAAAGGATGCCTCGGCATCCTTTTTCATTTTCTAGAACCGGAGTAGCATCGTATCACCGTAACTCAAGAACATGTAATCTTGTTCCAACGCGTGGTCGTAAATGCGTTTCCACTCTTCACCAACGGTTGCTGCAATGAGCAACAACAGTGTGCTTTTAGGTTGGTGGTAGTTCGTTTGCAGACCTGAGCAGATCTTGAATGAATACCCTGGCGCAATGCAAATGCTTGAGGACGCGCAAATAGAATCTCTGTTGGTAGAATCGAGATAATTCAAAAGCGCCGTTAGAGCCTCTTCCTTTGAATATTTCGCAGAAGAGAGATAAGGTTCCCACTGATCTACTACATGCGCTTCTTTACCCTCGAGAACGCGAACACCTAACCAATACAAACTCTCCAAGGTTCTCATGGAAGTAGTTCCTGCGGCAATAATTCTTCCCTTGCAATTCAGAATGGTTTGAATAGCCGCTTTCGTGACTTCCAAAAACTCGGCGTGCATTTCATGGTCTTCGATGTGCTCTGCGCTTACGGGTTTGAATGTCCCTGCACCAACGTGCAAGCAAACTTGTATTTGATTCACGCCGTTTTCTTTTAATGCTGAAAGAACCTCTTCGGTGTAATGCAGACCGGCGGTTGGAGCGGCGACTGATCCTTCGGTTTTCGCGAAGACGGTCTGGTATCTGTCAACATCGTTGGCCACTGGCTTGCGTTGGAAATACGGAGGTAAAGGGACTTGTCCGATAGCCTCTATGACTTCAGAGAAGACTGCATTAAAGTTCCAGGTGAATTCTACGATGAAGGCATCTTTCTCAATTCCTTTTCTTTCGATGAAGACGCTTTCGGGAGAATTGTTCCAATTGATTTTCAATTCTAATTTTCCTTCTTTCCATCGTTTTGAATTTCCGATGTATGCGGTGAAGGAAACGCTATCATGTGCCGAGAATGCTTCGGTGTATGAGATTCCGAAGGGTGCGAGGCACATGATTTCTATGAAGGCACCTGAATCTTTTTGACAGATAATTCTCGCAGGAATAACTTTCGAATTGTTGAAAACGAGTAAGTCTCCTTGCTGGAGAACGTTAGGTAAATTCGAAAAGACAGTATCCGTTATTTCTCCGTTTTCGTAGGCTAACAATTTGGCAGCCGCTCTGTGCTCGAGTGGAATAACACGAATGCGATCTTCAGGAAGATGGTAATCGAAATCTTCTATTTTTATTTGAGGAATTGCCATGGCGCGAAAATACCTATTTTTGAAAACATTTTTTTAACTATGAGCACGAATAGAAAAGCATTGGTTATCGGTTGCAGAGGACAAATAGGCATTGAGTTGGTGATGGCCCTTCGTTCGAAGCTTGGAAAAGATAATGTTATTGGTGCCGACATCCAATCGGTTGAAAGTGTTTCTTCGGAAAATGGACCCTACGTTCAATTAAACGTGCTAGACGCCGAAGCACTTCGTTCTTGTGTGCAAGAACATACAGTAACCGAAGTGTATCAATTGGCTGCCTTGCTCAGTGCCACCGGAGAAAAAAATCCGATGTATGCTTGGAAGCTAAACATGGAAGGACTCTTGAACATTCTTGAGCTGGCCAAAGAATTTAAGTTCCGTTTGTTTTGGCCAAGTTCTATAGCGGCTTTCGGACCAACGACTCCGGCCGATCAGACCGCTCAAACCACAATAATGGAACCGACTTCCGTTTACGGAATTTCAAAGTTGGCGGGTGAAAGATGGTGCGAATATTACTTCATGAAATACGGCGTAGATGTGAGAAGTCTGCGTTACCCCGGTCTTATTGGACACCGCTCTGCGCCGGGCGGAGGAACAACAGACTACGCAGTAGATATTTTTTATTCTGCGTTGAAGGAAAACAAATACACTTCTTTCCTTTCGGAAAATACAGAGCTACCCATGATGATGATGGAAGACGCTATTCGCGCTACCATTCAACTGATGGAATCAAATGCCGAAAAAATTAAAATTCGTAGCTCATATAACCTTGCAGGAATAAGCTTCACACCAAAACAGTTGGCTGAAGAAATTGCAAAGCACTTGCCTGGATTCGAAATCAGCTACGCACCCGACTTCCGTCAAGGATTGGCCGATTCATGGCCGAACAGCATTGACGATTCTTCGGCGAAGAACGATTGGGGTTGGGAGATTGAATATCCGATGCCACGATTGGTTTCAACCATGTTGGAAGAAATAGCGAAAAAAGTTTCTTAACTGAAAGTAATAGCCTCATAAAAAGCCTCAATGAATGAGGCTTTTTTTTATTTGTCTTCGTTTCTTTGCACCATGGTTGATTTGTTCATTTACAATAGTCTTACGCGAACGAAAGAAAAGTTCACCCCCATTCACAAACAATTCGTTGGAATGTATGTGTGTGGTCCTACTGTTTACAATTTTGCACACTTGGGAAATTGTAGAACATTCGTCACTTTCGACACCGTTTATCGCTACCTCACTTTTCTCGGATACAAAGTGCGTTATGTGCGAAACATAACAGACGTTGGACACATTACCACCGAGTTCGATGAAGGCGTAGATCGTATTGGTGCGCAAGCGAAGTTGGAACAAGTTGAACCCATGGAAATTGTGCAGAAATACACCACGTATTTCCACGACATGATGCGCGCGTTCAACAACCATCCGCCGAGCATTGAACCAAGCGCTACTGGACACATCATGGAGCAGATTGCCATGATTGAAGAGATCATTAAAAATGGATACGCATACGAAGTAAATGGAAGTGTTTACTTCGATGTAAAAAAATACAAAGACGTTTTTCCTTACGGTGAATTAAGCGGAAGGAACGTTGACGAATTACTTGAAAACACACGTGAGTTAGACGGACAGGAAGAGAAGCGTTTCTTCGCCGATTTCGCGTTGTGGAAAGCGGCATCTCCTGAACACATCATGCGTTGGTCTTCACCTTGGGGTGAAGGATTCCCAGGATGGCACTTGGAGTGTTCTGCAATGAGCACGAAATATCTGGGTGAAGAATTCGACATTCACGGTGGTGGAATGGACTTAAAATTCCCGCACCACGAATCTGAAGTTGCACAAAATTCTGCATGCTGCGGAAAAGCTCCTGTGCGTTATTGGATGCATGCAAACATGCTTACTGTAAACGGACAGAAGATGTCGAAGTCGTTAGGAAATTCTTTCCTTCCACATGAATTATTTTCTGGCACACACACCCTTTTAGAAAAAGGATTTTCTCCGATGGTGGTGCGTTTCTTCATGCAGCAAGCGCATTACAGAAGCACGTTAGACTTCAGCAATGAAGCACTAAAGGCCGCTGAAAAAGGATTTGAAAGATTAATGATTGCAGTTGAAAAAGTAGACACGTTAACCGCAAGCGATTCGAGCAACTATGACATTGCTGCTTTAGAAATGAATTGTTACGAAGCCATGAGCGATGACTTCAACACTCCTATTCTCATCTCGCATTTGTTCGAAGCCGTGAAGGTGATTAACTCGTGCTTAGATAATAAAATTCAACTTACGCCAATAGATATTGACCGCTTGCAAAAGTTAGTAAAAGGATTCGTGTTTGAAGTGCTTGGTTTGCAAGCTGAAGTAACCAGTGCTTCAAATGACATTTCGAATGACCTCATGCAAGTAATTATTCGCTTGCGTGCAGAAGCGAAGGGAAAGAAAGATTTCGCAACATCTGATTTAATTCGAGACGAATTAAAAGCTATAAATATTCAACTTCAAGATTCAAAAGAAGGAACAACCTGGACCCATGAAAAATAATAAAAAAGTAATAGCCATTGTGCTCGTTGTATTGGTTGTGGGCGGCTTTCTATTCAAGACGTTAGAACCCTTTTTCAAAAAATCGAAAGGAGCTGAAAACAACACAACTGAAAGCGGTGTTGTGTTGGAACCAGCGGATTTCATGACAGATAGCTGTTACGCTTTTATTCAAAAACAAGTTGATTTCGGTCCACGTGTTCCGGGGAATGCAAATCATAAGGCTTGTGGAAATTGGCTTATTCAAAAATTCAAAAGTTACAATTGCACGGTTAAAGAGCAAATTGGATCTATGCCCAATTGGGAAGGTGGTACCACACCCGTTCGCAACATTATTGCTTCCGTTCATTCGGGTGCAACGAAACGCATTGTATTGGCTGCGCATTGGGACAGCCGTCCGTATGCCGATAAGGATCCTGATCCGAGCAAGCAAAGACAGCCCATAGACGGAGCTAACGACGGCGCAAGTGGTGTGGGAGTCTTATTAGAGTTGGCTCGTATTTCAAAAGACCTACCCGAAGACATTGGAATTGATTTCATTTTATTCGACAGTGAAGATGGTGGAAAGCCAGAGTGGGAACCAGACGGAGAAAACGATGCGCTTTCATGGTGCTTAGGTTCACAATTTTGGGCGAATCAGAAACCTCAACGCACAATGAGATACGCCGTTCTATTAGACATGGTTGGTGCTGAAGGCGCACGATTTAACAAGGAAGGATACTCTATGCAATCCGCGGGAAATGCTGTGAACCGCATCTGGGGCAATGCCGCAAAGTTGGGTTACGGAGAGTATTTTCAAAATGAAGAGACTGCCGGAATTGTAGACGATCACGTATTCATGATTCAAGCGAATATTCCTGCATTGGACATTGTGGATATGCGTCCGAATTATATGGGAACTCAATTTGAATTCGGCAAATCACACCACACCCATGCAGACAACATGAGCGTAATTAGCAAGCCTACTTTGAAAGCAGTTGGACATACATTGGCCTACACCGTGTGGAATTTGAAATAATTAAAAGTCGAGATTCAGAGACAAGTAAAATACGCGCGGCATAACTGTCTTATCGTCTACACCCCACGCCCAATCTGCTCGCATGTGGTACCCAAGAACTTTCGAGCGTAAACCGAATCCGTATCCATAGATAATAGGCTCCTTATTACTTCTCAGCTCAACAGTAATTGGCGTTTGCGTTACCGTAATGGTGTTAAAATCATTTCCGTCATCGTACGGATTTTTTCCTGTCCAAGCGCTTCCAATATCGAAAAACCCAATGACCTGAAAATTATCTGCAAAATCAGATTTGATCGATTTATTGCTTAAATATCTGAACAGCGGCAAACGCAATTCAGAGTTACTCAAAAGGAAATTATTGCCATTGCGGGCATTGACGAAAAAGCCTCTTAGCGGACCTGCGAAAGCCTGAAAAGTATAGCCTTGATTAGCCGAGACAAGGACCGAATTGTCTATTTTCTGTCCCAACCAATTGTCTACTCCTCCTAAATAATTGACTACTTTATAGTCACCGAATGAGCTACTTCCTGATAACCGAAAAGCGAAAATTAAATCACGATGAATAGGTTGGTAATGGCGGAAATCGAACCCAACAACATAAATTGAATTCTTCTCGTTTAACTTGTCTGGCTGTCGAAAATGTTCGCCCCAAGCTTTAAATCTTGTTCCCGTTCTATAATTTAACCCCTTTAAATAAGTGTTATCGAAAATGTACTCCACCTTTCCACCTACATTCCATTCATTCTGATTTCTAAAAGTGGCTGTAAAAACATCGCTGGACAGAACCACCAAACGGTCGTTCCGACCAATGGCTGTTAATCTCACAGCACTTGTCTCAGTAAAGGGGTACTTCCACTCGTGTGTTAAATTGTACGTCTGCAGACGAATAGCAGCAAACTGTTGGTTAATCTCTTGTCCCTGTCTCTGAAGTGAAAGCTTCTTGTCCCATCTATTCTTCAGATTTTCAAAAGACAACCCGAAATCACTGTTGTTAAAATTGGCGGCAAGTCTTACACCTGCGGTAAGCTTATAGTCTTCCATTAAATCTGAAATTCCAACTTTAAAAAATCCAGATAATCCGGGCGTTATACTCGAGGGTCCTGTGAAATTTTGATAGAAAGGACTTGCAAACTGATTGTCTACTGTTGATTGCACATAGCTCGTGGTGTAATTCACCATATAGTTTTTTGCCTTCGGAATATCAATTCTTGTCAAATAAGCAAGTGCTTCCGATTGTTTTACACTCTCTTCCCGCCTCTTTCTATCGCTAGGAAAAGTGAAATTCTCTGTGTCTATTCGGTTAATGTCTTTTTTTCTTGGAAACCAAAGCATCTCTGAATACGGAGCTTCCTTTTTCTCTGGGGTGCGCTCATCACCCTCAATTTCTATGGCCCTATCATTCACTAAATTCAACTTCAATGCACCGGGCACATTCAACAGATCAGATACCCAAACTCCACTTTTATGATCTGAGCTAATGAAAAAACCACGCGATTGTCTACCCGATTTTTGCAGAACTTCAGTAACATTAAAATATCGATAATGAATTGTAGTGTCTATGCTTGCAATTGCGCTGTCTCTGTATACCGAACAACGCTCGTCGAACAATCCTTTGGATCGAATAAACTGAATTTTATCATCTTTACCCAATGCCAATTTACCATCTGAAAAATTTGCATTGGTCAACTGAATTAAATCTTCATTTTTATAATCGTCTGTAAGATTCAGTTTATAGATGTGGAAGTTGACATCGTCGGTGCGAACGGTGTCGTGGTAACTGAGCTCTAGTTTCTCTCCTCTGTTCGAACTGAAATAAATGGCTCTTCCATCTTCCGAAAAAATTGGATCAATATCGTCGAAACTATCGTCTGTAATCTTTTGCGGAACGTTCGCCGTAATAGGGAGTAAGTAAATATTTGTCCTACCATTAATTGTTCCGCTTAACACCACTTTCTTTCCGTCTGGAGCATAACGCATGCTCTGAATTTTTTCAATTTGAAAAAGCTCCTTTGTAGACTTCTCTTTTGATTCTAATTGATAGGTGTTCCAAAATAACTTTCCGTTCTTTTCAATCACATAAGACAACACCTTCCCGTTTGGATGCCAAGCCAACTGTGGTGTACTCTCGTCTGGAATACGGTCACTTCTGAAATCTCCGCGTGCAACTTTTGTTTTAACTTTCGTTTCGGTGTCGTAGACGTACACCGTGTACTCGCCTTTGTAATGCTGCGTGTAGGCCCATTTCAACAGATCATTCGATGGTGTTACATGCGCATATGTGTTCTTGAACTTGCCTACTAACTCGGGTTCTAACAATTGGAATTTTTTTCGTTTGACGTGAAGTGACGCTAACTCTTCCTCAACCTTAACGAGATTTCTTCCTTGCTGAATAAATCGCTGATAGTCGGCAACAACAGTCTCCGTATTCCTTCCAATTACATACTGAAATCCACCGTCGGTGCCGTGAAACAACTGTGTCATATTCAAAATCCCAACCACCACATTTTCCCCATAAATATTTCCTATGTAAGACCAAAAGCTTTGACCCACCAATTCTGCTTGTTTTCCTGTAAGTCTATGGATATTCGGATAGCGTGCGTTCGTAAACCAATCTTCAGCTGCTCGCTCGCTTTCGCGCTGGTCTTTCAGTGCGGCATACCGTATTACACCTTCGGAGTACCACGTAGGTATGGCAATACGATTGTTGCCACGAACAAGGCTTCGCCAATCTCCCCCATACATCAATTGTAAATACATTATCCTTGAAAGCGAAAGAGCCACCTGACGTCGAAGCTCTATATCTGTACCTTCAAAATACACAAACATCTTGTTGCCCAAAATATTTGTGGCTCCACCCACACTTGCAGTCTCCTCATCTGTAAGACCTAAATTACTTTGTCGAAATTCACTTTGTTTGTTGAAACAAATGACCTGAATTTTATCATCTAACTGTACATTGAAAAACTTCTGAAGACGCATTTTCTCTTGCTCGCAATAGAGTAACGCGCGCTCAGCAATCTGCTGTCCGCCCTGATAATAATACACTTCAAAATGCTCACCCGGAAAAAAAGACCAATCAAACGGTTTGTGCTGTACCCGATTCTTACCAAAAGAAACATTTGAGCCTCTGTAAAACTGCGCTTGCCCTGAAAATGCATTCAACACCAACAGAACGAATAGAAAATATAGCAACAGCCCCCTTTCGCGAATCATACAACCAAAGTACGCGTATTTTTGCAAACATAAAATACCTCTTCGCAATGAATATTCAATCTTTTCAGTTCAACGCTTTTTCTGAGAACACCCATGTCATTTGGAATTCAGAAAAACAAGCCGTAATCATAGATCCCGGCATGAGCAATCGCTTGGAAGAATCCGAATTTTTGAATTGGTTGAAAGGGGAAGAGTTAACTGTTGTAGACATCTGGCTTACGCATTGCCACATAGATCATATTATGGGTCTTGATTTCTGTTTTCGAGAATTTGGGTTGAAAGGCATAGCGCACCCGCTTGATCAAGCCAATGTTGAACGAAGTGAAATGGTTGCAGGCATGTACGGCATTCCATATACAGCCGGACCCGAGCCTGAATACCTTCTTCAAGAAGGAAATATGAAACGACACGGTTTCGAAACACAAGTGCTATTTGTACCTGGACACAGCGCTGGCCATGTCGCGTTTTATTTCGAAGAAATCGGAGTGGTGTTTAGTGGTGATGTGTTATTTGAACGAAGCATCGGAAGAACGGATTTACCGGGCGGCGATTTCGAAACATTGGCGCATTCCATTCGAACAAAAATGTATGCCCTTCCTGAAGAAACCGTGATTTACTGCGGACACGGAGACACCACGACCATTGGAGCAGAAAAACGCGAAAACCCATTTGTTCCCGGAGAATAAATTATTTCTTGTAATTTTTTTCGTAGCAGGAAATCCAATCTTGTACAGTCATTTTTTTCGCCAATTCTGCAATTAAATCGTACGGAATGTCTTCCATTTTTTTAAAGCGAATACATGACTTGCCCATGTCTATTTTCGACTTGCAATGCTTGGGATATTCTGAAACAAACCAATCGTACAATTCAGGAACGGCATAGACACCCATGTGATAAAGCGCAATGAAATTCTTCTGTGAAGCGATGGATATAAAGGGTAACGGAAGCTTTGGATCACAGTGATATCCGTTGGGATAAATCTTATGCGGAACAACATAACCAATCATTCCGTAACTCATCTGTTCTTCAAATCCCTTTGGAAGATTTTTCTTGAATAGTGATTGCAATTTTTTTATCTCCACTTGTCGCTCGGTGGGAAGTGCTTGAATGTATTCTTGAACTGAACTCATAAAAAAAAGTTTACTTCAAAAATAAATGAATCAACCCAACTTCTCTGCAACAAAATTTTTGCAATACCCGTCAATCAAAGCCCGAACTCTTCGAAATTCGTTCATGATCTCTTCCTCAGAACCGACTGCCTTTGCAGGATCAGGAAAATTGTAATGAAATCTCTCAGCCTTCGAAGGGAAATACGGACAGCGTTCTTTTGCATTGTCGCAAACCGTAATGATAAAATCGAAATCGATGTTCGCGTATTCGTCAACGTGATTTGATGTGTGATTGGAAATGTCTATTCCCACTTCATTCATGATTGAAATGGCTCGCGGATTTACACCGTGCGTTTCAACTCCTGCGCTATAAACGTTCGCCTTTTCTCCGGCATAATGACGAAGGAAACCTTCGGCGATTTGACTTCTGCAACTGTTTCCTGTGCAGAGAACAAGTATATTTTTCATCGTGTATAATATTTTTTCTTGAGGAATAAACTGGCTTTCACCAAAAGAATTAAAACCGGAACTTCAACCAACGGGCCAATGACCCCAACAAACGCTTCCGCCGAGTGAATACCGAATACTGCAATGGCGACAGCAATGGCCAACTCGAAATTATTTCCCGTTGCGGTAAAAGAAATAGCTGCATTCTTCGCGTAGTCTATTCCCATGGATTTGTTCACGAAAAAACTCACGAAAAACATAAGTATGAAATACACTACAAGTGGAATGGCTATTCGCAACACATCGATCGGTAACTCAAGAATCTTATCTCCTTTCAAACTAAACATCAAGACAATGGTGAAGAGCAAGGCGTACAATGTGATTGGAGAAATTTTCGGGACAAAGACTCTGTTGTACCAATCTTCTCCTCTTGATTTAATTAGAAACGTTCGCGTTAAAAATCCAGCAAGAAAAGGAATTCCCAAATAGATGAAAACACTTTGTGTGACTTCACCCATTGGCACTGAAACATTGAAGTCTCCGAATCCCAATTGATTTGGAAGTACGTTTATGAAAAGCCATGCGTAGAACGAATACGACAACACCTGAAACACACTGTTCAACGCAATAAGCAAAGCTCCGTATTCTCTGTTCCCACCGGCAAGATCGTTCCAAACTATGACCATGGCAATGCATCTAGCAAGACCAATGAGAATGAGTCCGACCATGTAATGCGGTTCATCTTTTAGAAATAAAAGTGCCAACGTAAACATGAGTATCGGACCCACAATCCAGTTCAAGAATAGCGAAAGCGTCATGACTTTTTTATCTTGAAACGCTTTCGGCAAGAGGCTGTAGTTCACCTTAGCTAATGGAGGGAACATCATAAGAATTAAACCAATGGCGAGCGGAATGTTTGTTGTTCCAACTGAAAGGCTGTCCGTTATACTCGCTATACTTGGAAAGAAATAGCCTAACCCCACGCCAATAAGCATGGCTAGGAATATCCAAAGGGTTAGGAAGCGATCGAGGAATTTGAGTTTTACTTGCATAGAAAAAAGTTTAGCAGCATCCGCCTCCAGGTGTGCAGGTTGTATTTGTATTCGTGCCGATTGTATTCAAGTTCACCTTCAACTTACTCGGTGGAATTCCGCATTTGTCTTGTGCAAGACAATTGGTTTGCGTTGAAATCATTTTGAATTTCCCATCTGCAAATGCCAGGTTGTATTTTCCAATGGTTTCCGATTGGTATTCCACTTCAACATCTAATTCATTCATATCGAAAATGTTTTCCGACTGAAGAATAATACCCAGAAACTTCGAAGGAGCTAAGCGGTGATCGAAATCGTTTGCTTCCCACAGTTGGAAGCTCGCTGTCTTTTCATTACGCACGGTGCCACCGCAATCGATGTAGTGTTTGGCAACGAGTCCCACTTCGGTCACATGAAAATGCGCAGGAACTATTTGTCCGTTTGGTAATTCGAAAACGAGCGTATCCACTTCGTTTAATCGGCTTTTCAATTCTGAGATTTTCATATTAGCAACATTTATTTTGTTTCGAAATTTTGTTCTCTATTGTTTCAAAATAGACTTTTAATTTTTGAATGGTCTTTTCATTCAAGCAGTAGCAGATAGTATTTCCTTCAATGGATCCTTGAATGATTCCAACTGACTTCAGTTCTTTCAGATGCTGTGAGACAGTAGGCTGCGCAAGAGGCAGTTTGTTCACGATGTCACCGCATATACAAGACTCTACATTCATGAGATACTCAACAATAGCAATGCGGGCAGGATGTGCAATAGCCTTCAACAACGAAGCTGTTTCGTTTTGTTTCTTTGTGAAGAGCTCTGCTTTCGTGGTTCCCATATTGTATTTGTATATTGCAATAATACGATATAATTTCATAGATTCTGAGAAAGATGTTTTACAAGGTCTTTCAGAAGGTGTTGCACAAGGTCTTTCAGAAGGTGTTGCACAAGGTCTTTCAGAAGGTGCACAAGGTCCTGCGAAAGGTCGCTACGCGAAGCGTCCTTGCGAAGCACCTTTTGCAGAACCTTCCAAAGGACCTTGTATTACACCTTAAAATACACCCCATAAAAAAAGGCTTCCGAAGAAGCCTTTCTCTGTACCCAGAGTGGGAATCGAACCCACATGCCCGAAGACACACGATTTTGAGTCGTGCGCGTCTACCAATTCCGCCATCTAGGCATTTCCTCTCATTAGAGGAGTGCAAATATAAACACGTTTTCTATTTTCCAACAACAGCTCTGAAAATATCTAAGATATTTCCCCACAGCATAAGTCCTAGAAGAAGCACCATTCCTACGATTTGCGCTTTTTCCAATATTTTCTGACTCACCGCTCTTCCTGTAATCATTTCCCAAAGCAAGAACATCACGTGTCCGCCATCCAATGCCGGAATAGGAAGCATGTTCATGAAGGCAAGAATAAGAGAAATGAAAGCTGTGCGTTCCCAGAAGATAGCCCAATCCCAGGTGTCTGGGAACATTTTTGCGAACGAACCGAAGCCTCCTACTTGTTTCGCACCTGAAGAGGAGAACAAATATTTCAGTTGACTTCCGTAATCGGTGAACGTTTCCCACGCCCATTTCGCTCCTGCTGGAATGGCAGCGAAGAATCCGTAATGAAGGGTTTCGACACCGAATTGCTTCACATCTGCTTTCGGAATGAAACCAATTGTTCCATCGTCGTTAATGCCAACATTCAATTGCGTTTCTTGTCCGTTTCTCTTCACCCACATTGGAACGGTTTGACCTTTCTTGTTTGCCAATTCCGCTTTGATGTCGTTGAAGTAAATCGAATGAACATCGCCCAAACCAACAACACTGTCGCCTTTCATTAAACCCGCTTCAGCGGCTTTGTTTCCCGGCACTACGCTGTCGACAACACACGGAAGTCTCACTGCGAAAGGGGCAGATTTCACTCCTCCGTCTACCAATTGCTGACCAATGTTTGCAGGAATGTTAATGTCCATTTTCTGTCCGTTTCTTTCAATGGTAACGGTAGAAATATCATCTACGAGAAGAGATTTGTTTACTTCGCTGAAGCTTTCAGGGCGTTCTCCGTTTAGGGCTAAAATTTTATCTCCCTCTTGGAATCCGGCTGCCTTCATGGTTTCGTTCACGTGCACACCGAACTTCACATTTTCAACGGGTAGAACATCGCGTCCCCACATCCCAAGGATAATGGCGTATAGCACGAATCCAACGATCATGTTCACGATCACTCCGCCCATCATAACAATGAGTCGTTGCCAAGCTGGTTTCGAGCGGAATTCCCAATCTTGTGGAGGAAGCGCCATGGCGTCTTTGTCCATGCTTTCGTCTACCATACCAGCGATCTTTACATATCCGCCCAGTGGCAACCAACCGATACCGTATTCGGTGTCGCCTTTTTTCTTTTTTATTAGGCTAAACCAAGGGTCGAAGAAGAGGTAGAATTTCTCAACGCGAATTTTGAAAAGTCTTGCTGGGATGAAGTGACCTAACTCGTGAAGAATAATAAGTATCGAGAGAGAAAGTATAAGTTGAAACGCTAGAATCATAGACAATTTTTGTTGAATCAAAAGTACATCGGAGAAAACGAAAAGAAGTGTTTTTTTTTATGAATGTTCTTGTGGAATTCAAAATGTTGGTTAAATTTGCACCTCTCTTGAAATCCCTGACGGGTGCTTTATTCTGGTCACGACAGAAGGCTGAAGACGAAGTGGAGTGTTTTTGTTGGAACGACGAGTTCCACTAAAAATGTTAAATTCCTCAGTAGCTCAGTTGGTTAGAGCACATGACTGTTAATCATGGGGTCCCTGGTTCGAGCCCAGGCTGGGGAGCGAAGCCTTGCAGAAATGCGAGGCTTTTTTGTTGGAAAAATATTCCCTTCGGGATGTATCCACGAAGTGGACGAATCCCATTTAGACAAGTTACTTGTGGAATTTATATACTTATTTTTCAATGACTTACGGCTCTTATTGACAAAAAAACCAATTTTCGCTATTTTTTGTCAATAAGGAACCTATATTTTTGATATTCAACTCTTTAAATAACGACATGATAGCTAGAGAAGATTACCTGCAAAAACTTAGATTACTTAAAGATCAAAATCTGATAAAGGTGATTACAGGCATTCGAAGATCTGGAAAATCTTCGTTGTTGCAAGCCTTTTGTCTTGAATTGAAAAACAACGGAATACCTGATTCAAACATTCAGTTTTTCAATTTTGAAGAAAGAGAGAACATACATTTGAATCATTGGTCAAAGCTTTACGATGAGATTATTCAAAAGACTTCTGAAACTGAAAAATATTATATTTTTCTCGATGAAGTTCAGCTGATCACTGATTTCGAAAAATTAGTCAATGCGCTGTTCACCAAAAAAAATATAGACCTATATGTCACGGGGTCCAATGCCTATTTACTCTCCAGTGAATTAGCTACATTACTTTCTGGAAGATACATCGCTATAAATATTCATCCATTCTCTTTTAAAGAATACACCCAAGCATTTCCTGAAGATGGCAACACGGACAGACTATTCAGAAAATACATGAATACAAGTTCATTTCCTGAAGCCGTTAGCTTGTCTAAAATCGATGAAAATCTTGTGAATGATTACCTGCAAACGATATACAATACTGTTGTCATAAAGGACATTGCCACGCGATATAAATTACGAAATCTTCACAACCTTAAACGATTGATCGATTTCGTTTTTGAACATGTTGGTTCTTATCTCTCTCCTGGAAATATTGCAGAGGAGCTAAGCAAAGGGAACAAATCTATTTCACACAACACAATAACCAAATACCTCGACTTCCTTATTAAGTCGTACATCCTTTATCCGGCTGCGAGATTCGATGTAAAAGGAAAAAAACTCCTTCAGACAAATGAAAAATATTATCTGATAGATCTTGGATTAAAGAATATTACCACAACGAATAAAGCTGACGGAAATCTCGGACACAAATTAGAAAACGTCATTTACTTCGAGCTACTGCGCAGAGGCGGAAAAGTATATGTGGGGAAAAACAATGAAAAGGAAATTGATTTCATTGTTCAAAGAGCAAACAACGAATACGAGTACTACCAAGTTGCCTATTCTGTATACGATGAAAAAACACTTGCGCGAGAACTTACCGCGTTTCAAAACATACGCGATGGCTATCCGAAATATCTCTTAACCATGGACTTTGACACAACGAATATTAACGGCATTCAAAAAATAAATGTCATTGATTGGTTGCTTGGGTAACTCCGCATTGCGGACCAATCCAAGAAGTGGACGAATCCCGTTGGGATGTATCCGCATTGCGGATGTATCCACGAAGTGGACTTTTCCCTTCGAGATAAAATAATTAACGAACCGCTTCTTCCAACTTCGCAATATCGAACTTCGACATTTGCATGAATGCGTAAGCCGCTTTCGGTGCGGTTTCGGGATTGGTCATGAGCTTGCCCAACATACTTGGAACAACTTGCCACGACACACCGTATTTGTCCTTCAACCAACCGCATTGACCCGCTTGTCCTTCTTGTGTGAAGTAATTCCAGTAGTGATCAATTTCGTCTTGCGTATCGACCGATAAAACAAAAGAAACTTTCTCGTTGAAGTCCATGTTCTGAGGTCCGTTGTTCAAACACATCAATCGATTGCCTGCTACTTCAAACACCGCCGCCATAGGGTTCTCTGATATGAATTGAAAATCGGCAAAGACATTCTTGTAATATTCTGCCATTCCCTTCGCATCATGCGCCCACAAACACGTTGAAAATTTCGTTGCCATACTTCTTAGTTCTTCGATTCGACATAATTCTTAAAACGATCCAAGATCATCTGCCATCCCATGCGCTGCATGTCTTCCGGATTCTCATTCTCTGGATCGAATTCTTCCGTAACCTTCACTCCTCCTTCCACTGCTTCAAATGTGGTATTCCACAACCTTCCATCTTCCAAAATGACGTCGATGCGCTCATTTACAACAACAGCGGTATACGTTCCACTAAAATCAAATTGAAACGAAGCATCGCGTGCAGCCATGGTGAACGTAAAACTTCCACCTACCGTCAAATCGAGTTGTGATGCTGGACAATGCCAGTCGTCGCCTGCGAAATTCCAATTGCAAATGTGTTCCGGAGTAGTCCACATCTCCCAAACATTCTGCAAGGAAGAATTGATGTGCGTTTCAATTTTTATCATTCAACAAAACTACGAAAAGCAAAAAGAAAGTCTGTCTTCCATTTATTTCGTCCTACATTGAAAAAAAATAAATCATATGTGCTTTTCCGCTACTGCTAGTTTTTCTGCTTCACTTGTTATTGGTACCCTTGGCGTTGCCACCTTCAATAAGAGCAAAGACTCCAACTTGAAATTTCTTGGTGCTATTCCATTTCTATTCGCCGTTCAGCAATTCACTGAAGGATTCGTGTGGCTGAGTTTCACAAATTCCAATTTTCATTTCGTTCAATCCAATGCGACCACTGCCTTCTTGTTTTTTGCTTGGGTGTTGTGGCCTATACTTATGCCCTTTTCCATATACAAAACAGAAACTCCCGGACTGAAAAAGAAAATCAACTTTTTTCTATTCCTCCTCGGATGTGTTTCAGGCATTCATTCCATCTATACCTTAATTACAGGTAATCCTACACCTTTAGTCAATGATTTTCACATTGACTATACCGTTACAACATCGGCATTGGAAACGAAAATTCAAGTTATTCAACAACTCACCTACGTAGTGGTAACTGTTGTCCCACTCTTTTTCTCTTCGCTGAAAGGGACGAAGATATTGGCTATTGCTAATTTCATTGCACTGGCTTTAGCATTTGTGTTTTTCAAACATTCACTGCCAAGTACCTGGTGTTTTTTCGCGGCTATTTTAAGTGGAATCATTTATTGGATTGTTCGAATGAATTCAAAGAAGATCATTGCTTAGTTGAATTCGGTCTCATAAAAAAAGCCCTTCCAATCGGAAGGGCTTTTTCAATATTTGATTTCAATCTTACTTCTGAACCATCATACGTTGCGTTTGAACTTCTCCGTTGAAGATTGCTTCAACGAAGTATAATCCGTTTGCAAGTGGACGCTCGAAGGTAATGTTCGTATTCAACACGCCGTTCACTACGTAACGGTTGTTCCATACTTGCTTACCCATAGCATCTACTATGCGAATCTGAACGTTGTCTGATTCTATTCCAGAAAGATTAATGTTCACATCTGTTCCGTGTGTTGGATTCGGATACACGCTCATGTTCGCTTCGTCAGCGATGTCTGATTTTGTATCTGCTGCCGGTGTATTGCTGTTGTCAACTACCATTCCAGCCGAACCAATGATGCACATATACTTAATGGAACCCCACTGATAGTTAGATCCTGTGCCAGGCAATATTGGCGCTGTTCTTACTGCATACGTCTTACCGTTTTGCAAAGCGGCAACAGTTCCAAGATTAATGTAGTTAGACGCCGCTCCGCGGCTTACAGCAATTGGTAATCCAACTGTTGCATATGTCAACGGATTAACTTCTGTGAACTCCCATCTCCAGTTTGTAACACCACATACCCATGGCAATGAAGCTACAACTGAACCTCTGAATCGAGTGCCATTCACGCATTGGTCAGCTGTTCTTAATGATGTAGCCGGTTGACTTACTGTACTCATCGTACAAGGAGACAAGCCTGGAACTGAAATGACTTCTGAGTTACCTGCACCGTCTAACAACGTGTAAGTACTTGTGATTAAAACGCTATACGTTGAACCATAAGGAAGCGATGGCGTTACGTTACTCAACACGCAGATATCTGACGTCTGTGTGCGTGTGTAAACGTTTCCTGATGCATTACCGCTAATTCCAGTGAACGTAAACGTGTAGGTTGTTCCAGTTCCACCGTAGCTCGCCTTGAAATATTGACAAAGGCTATATGGACCTGGACCATAATCGCATCCTCCACGCTTCAACATTTTCACACAAAGTGTGTAAGAACCAATACCCAAAGCGCTGTTGTAATTTCTTACACCTACCTTGTATACTTGTCCAGACACCAATCCTGAGTAATTTAATATCTCTCCGCCCAAACCTGAAACTGCGTTCTCAGTAGCAATTAAAGTTCCCGAGGCATTTTGTAATTCTAACAAAATGTCGTTTGCACTTGATGCTACTTGAATGCTTACTGCCTCTGAAGTTGCAGTAAAGTAGTGCCACTTATCTTCTCCGGTTAAGCAAACAGTCTGTGCCGACAATGATGGAGAGAAGCCTGCCAATGTATGCGTTGAAGTAACACAACTTGGGTGGAAGGTTGTCCATGCGTATACTGCTGTGGCAGGACTTTCTGCTAACAGTTCATCTGAAGCACAACCGTCGTTAATTGTTCCATCGCAGTCGTCGTCAATAGCGTTCAAGCAAATCTCAACTGCTCCCGGATTTATCGCTGTGTTGCTATCGTCACAGTCGCCTCCAACTATTACGAAGTTACCCGTTAACGACGCACATGTAGAAGTAATTAAGGTGCCACCGAAAGTATCTCCATCTAAGTCACTGTAGTAATTGATTACAGGAACTCCGTCATCGGCTGTTCCATCGCAATCGTCGTCAATCAAATTACAAATCTCAGTAATACCAGGATTAATATTGACATTAGCGTCGTTGCAATCGGTGTTATTTGCAACCATTCCAACTGGAGCGGTGCAAGCGATTGTGGCTATACCTGTTCCGTAACCGTCGCCATCGGCGTCTGTGTAGAATGAAATCAAAACACCTTCGTCAATCTGTGTATCGCAATCATCGTCGATGCTGTTACATACTTCTGTCGCTGCTGGATTAACCGTTGAATTAAAGTCATCACAGTCGCCACCTTGAGTAACATACATTGGGCTTGGTGGAGAACAGCTCTGAACACTATTCGTTCCGCCATAACCATCCATATCCATATCTTGGTAATACGTAGTTAGAGACATTCCATCGTCTACTAAACCATCGCAATCGTCGTCGCTCGTGTTGCAAATTTCTGAAGCGGCAGGATTCGTTCCAGAAAGATTGTCATTGCAATCACCGCCTACAGTAACATATCCAACAATCGGAGTACAGCTTTGAACTCCAGTAAAGTTAGATATACCATTGAAGTTTGTAATTACCAATGTTGCTTCGCCAAGAATATTGTCTTCAGCTATAATCTCGAATCCAAAAGTAGAACCAGCAGTTACACTAACTGAAACAGAACCAGACTGAATGTCGGCACCGAAATCATCTGTCAATATAACTGGAAGTCCATTGATGTAATAAGCAGGATCTAAGTTTGGTCCATCTACGTCATTCGTAGAGTATGACCAATCGAAGGTATAAACTCCAGCGGCAGGCACAACGAATTGCGCACCACCTTGAATATTTGTGTTTGATAATACTTCATTGCTTCCGTTGATAATCAGACCCGTTGAAGTGAAGATCACAGTAGAATTACCTTGAGTTGTCATTCCCGGCATTGCTCCATAGCCATCACCGTCAACATCAGCGTAGTATATGCTACCAGCACCCTCGTCTATCTGTGTATCGCAATCATCGTCGATGCTGTTACATACTTCTGTCGCTGCTGGAT
>CAZEFR010000001.1:0-5814 GCA_964511555.1 uncultured Chryseobacterium sp. | reverse complement strand
TAACCGTTGGGTTTGCATCACTACAGTCAGTATTATTAATAACATATCCAGGGATAGGTGAACAAGACAAAACACCCGGGTTTAAAATAGAGCCCTCGGCATAAAATTGAAATTGAAAGGCTGTATTCGTCATTGTTCCATTACCTGAATTGAATCCTTCCAAAGAAGTACCTAAAGTACCAGACGAATTCTCGACACCTGCCGTCATATTGTAATCAGTAGAAGCTATTTCAGAGTATATCAATTGAATCTCTCCAGACTCGAATAATACAATTTGACCTGAAACGTTCCCGTTCCCATCAAAAGGTGGAACATTTAAATACTGCACTACAAATCTATTCGGACTTGTTAAATTAAAATATGTCACCTCGCCATTATAAGCAGTCAAATCAAACCAACCCAATGCTACAATATTGTTGAGGTTATCATCTGTTGGAATTATATTCCCTTCACAACATCCACTATTGTCAAACAAATCAAAAGAAATAAATCCATTACTTGAGATCTCTACAGTTGAATAGGACATTCCGTAGAATGGAAATGAAAATCCTATAGGCACTTGAACCGTCATATCATCACCAACAGGTCCTGTTATTGGAGCTGTTTCTGGAGTAAGTAAAGCATAAGAGATGGGTGTTACAGCATAACCCGCAGCAGGAGCTCCATAACCATCTGAGTCCGCATCAAGAAAGTACTCACCAATTACTCCTTCGTCTGTTAAGTTATCACAATCATCATCGAAACTATTGCAAATTTCGGTTTGACCCGGATTGACAGCTGAACTCCAATCATCACAATCATCATTATTTGCAGACCACGGACCGATTGGGGCAGTGCAGAACAAACTCGGTCCCCATCCGTCGTCAGCTCCATAACCATCTTCATCTTGGTCGTTGTAGTATACGAGCCAAGGCGAAACACAAGAATTATCGTCCGATGTTGCGGTTGGGTTATAGTTACAGGCATTAATGTCTGTACACCCCAGTATACCTTCAACAACGCTAAATGAAACATTAGACCCCCCACCTCCTTCAATTAATCTAACCTCTATGGTTGAAGTAGCGTCTAACGCTCCTGACCACACACTAAGAGAAGAACCGCCACCACAGCAGCTTGCAGAATACACACTTACTCCGTTTACAAAGATTTCAATATTATCATCCCATGAGTAAAGAACAATGGCAGATCCACTCGCGTAGCTGGGAAAACCTTCTCTCTTAATCGAATAACAGTGGTCATCAGCATTCACTGTACATCCATCCCATCCAATCGCATCACTTGGTGCATTATCGGCTCCCCATGCTAATGTTGTATTGAAACTTTCACCAGAAGCACTATAATATCCTCTGTAGTCATTTGTAAAATCTTGACCATTAAAACCATAGAGATTCCAACTGTTTAGCGGGAAATAACTCGATTCGATAGCAGTGCAATCATCTTGTGCTATTGCGACCGTAAACGACAACAATAAAATAAATAGCGCTAAAAATCTTTTCATGATGAGAAATACTTTTTTTGGTTAGGTAAACAAGAATAGCTCTGTAAACCGACTTTTTTGACCTTAAGGGATAAAACGCAGGTTAATAGGGATGCAGCGAAAGAGTTTATTCCATTTGAAACGTAAGAATTACGTTTTTTATAACCTGGGCATTACCAACGTAATTGGCAATTAAAGACACTCAGGTATACAATTATGTAGAGCAAAGGTATTTTCATTCCCCTAAATAATTCTTCCAGCGCTCGGTAATTTCCTTCTTGTAAGAAATGCTATAGTCTATCTTTATATTACCCAGTATTACATGACTTGCGTTGACTTCCATCAAATGCTGTAAATTCACGGCAGTGGATCGGCTTACTTTCACCAACGGGAAGGATTTATTTGTTTCTAGAAACTCTGAAAGAGTTCCTCGAATAGAAATACTAGGTTTATTGAATCTTTCAATAACCAAATAATTTTGCTTGCTCTGAATGTATACAATTTGTTTCAAGTAAAGTTTTATCGTATCGCTACCGGATTTCACAAAAAAGAAATCTTCATCTTTACTGACTTCTCGATTGAGAAAATTATATGAAGCAACTTCAATGGCGCTATATAAATTCTCTTCGCTAAAGGGTTTTACCAAATAACCTGAAGGCCTTGTGCTTTTAGCCCTTTCAAATGTAAGAAAATCACTATTCGCAGTAACATAGATAAAAGGAATATTGAAATTCTCTTGTATGTGATTGGCTAAATCTATTCCACTTTTAATCCCATTCAAGTTAATGTCTATCAAAACTAAATTCACTTCAAATGACTCTAACATCTCTAATGCCCGTATGTACCTGGAAGCGATACCAACTACCTCATAATTCAGTTTCAGAAGTGATTGCTTTATACTTTCTGAAATGATCATTTCATCTTCTACTATGAGCACTTTTAATCTCTTCATGACCTGGCAGTATCCTTTTCAGACATCAATCTTTTCAATTAATTCAAATTGTTTGTTATGTCCAATTTGGTTTAGATACTAAAGCTAACTTAGAAACTGTTTCCCCATCCCACAATTGGGATGAATGGCTTTTATTTTGGGATATCGAAGGTATGGGTCTCGCTATTCAATTCTCGAATTAAACCGAATATTTACCAACAGACCATCTTTACTTTCAAAACGAACTTTACCATTTATTTGATCGGTCAAGCCGTGGATCAATTTCATTCCAAGAGATTCAGAATTCTCCATGAGAGTAGATTCTTTCATACCTGGTCCATTGTCCCTGTAGTTCAATTCAAACTCATACTTATCATATGCTACCATTTCAACCCAAATTTTTAAATCTAGATTTGGCAAAACTGCGTGCTTGAAAGAATTTGTCATAAGTTCATTAAGAATCAATCCCAACGGGACAGCTTGTTGCAGATTCAGCGAAACTTCATTCATATTAAAACTCCCATTCACCGTTTCTGGTTTCGTAGTGAATACATTCTTAACTTCATCAAAAAGATCAGTAATAAAACTCTGTAGAAAAACGGATGCTAGATTTCCATTCTGATAAATGTTCTTGTGAATTAATGCGATGCTCCCAATCCTGCTTTGTCCTTCCGAAAGAACCTGCATAAGGTTTTCATCCTTTACCTCATTCTTCTGAAGCTGCAGTAATCCCGAAATTACCTGAAGGTTGTTTTTAACACGGTGATGAACTTCTTTCAATAAGATTTCTTTATCGGTAAGCGCCGCCTGCAATTCATTCGTTCTTTTCGAAACTTCATATTCTAATTTCACTAATACTCGTCGTTGACGAATTGAACGTAATTTGTAAAAAACACCATAGACAATCAACACAATTAAGAACGCTGATATTAAGAACCCGGGAGCGAGATAGTACGGAGGTTTTACAGTTACTGGTATTCGAATTTCCTGATTGTTCCAGGTACCATCTGTCAATCTTGCCCGAATTCTTATAACATAATCTCCAGGTGCAAGCGTTCCAATTTGCAAACTGTTTCCAGTTAATTCCATCCAATTATCACCCCTGCCTTCAATAATATATTGATACCCACGATCAATAGGTGAATAAGACAAAAAGGCAAATTCAATTTTCAAGAAAAGATCTCCACTATTCAGAATAACACGTCCGGTGCTATTGTATTCGGTATCACAACTTTCTTCATCCCCACTTTTGCTTGAATATTTCGTAAGCGCCAAAACTTCGAGCGGATAATATTCATTTTTCGTTTGAAGAAAATCTTTCGGATCGAAAGCATTCAAACCGTTCATTCCCCCAAAATACAATTTTCCTTCCTCGTCTTTGAAAGATGAAATTCTGTTGAACTCATTGTGAGAAAGACCATCGTAAGTTGTGTAAATTCGAAATACATTCGTATTCAAGTTGTATTGAACCAAACCATTGTAAGTAGATACCCATAGATTCGAAAAATTATCCTCTTCTATTCTATAAATAATAGACGATGGCAAACCATCTTCGACGGAAATATTTCTAAAAGAATTTTGCTCAATTGTTCCATCAGACTTCCACGTCCAAGAAATCAGTCCCTCACCACCACTAGCAATCCAGCAATCTCCTTTTGAACCCTCGTGCCAGTCATAAATTCTAGCAATGGGTATTCGATGGTTTTCTTCGACGGCATCTTTTCCAAAATAATCAATCACTCTCAAATCGTCACCCAATATAAAAAGCCCATTTTCAGCAACCGCAACAAGCCCTTTCGCCTTGGATTTCACAAAACGATACACACTTTGGGGTTTCGGCCAATTCGGATTATCAGCTGTCAATTCATGTGTTCTTTTTGTCATGAGATTGTACGCGAACAATCCACGGCTGCGACCCGTCAAAATAATATCTTCCTTCACCTGAAAAATACTCCAAATATCTCCAGCCTTAGGCGTGTCCAAAAACTCAACCTTCATACCTTTCCCATTCACACGAATAAATTTTCCAGTTCCGGAATAATAGCTACCCTGAATTTTTTCAATTGGAAAGAGTACTCCTTTAAATTCTACTTCTTCAAATTTCCCATCAAAGATTGAACAATGAGACTTCCATACATTCGCTCTTAATTCTCCTCTCGCATTTTTTAATGAAAAATTCTCTGCGTAGATTCCTCTAATCTGTCCTTCATGCGATGGCACATAATCTCGCATAAAATAATTTTCAAACATTCTTCTTTGAAGTCGTGCGTGAACAATTCCGTTTGTGGTTAAGTACCACAAATTTGTTGAGTCAGAACAATAAACACTTCCAAAAAAACCTCCATCCAATTCATCCCATTCATCTTTATTCAACAATTCAATTTCTTGATTGTTAAGTTTAAGCCTTAAACCAATTCTCATACTTTCGTAGGAAATAGAGGGAATCATTGAACCTCCAAGTACTCTATAATCCAGCCAGTCTAATTTGGCGTCGATCAAATAATTCGCTAGATATTCACTTGTCGCATTATTCAAATTAACTTTAACAAACTCCTTTCCCTTTAATTTATCATTCCCTACACTTTTCTCACTCGAAACCAAAACAACCTCATTTCCATTTAGAATTTGGATTGGCATTCTCTCAATTTCACCGCAATTCCAATCTTGACTCTCATTTTTACCGAATAAAAACAACTTAGGATAGCCGTTAAATGTTATCGCTGTTCGACTGTTTTGAAAGCAACAATTCGGCGCTCCAATTTGAACTAAACCGTTGAGCTCTGAAAAATCACTTCTAAGTACACATCCTAATAGCGAAGAATAATACCACAATCGATATGGGTTTTTCGTGACAATCTGTATCTCTCTTGAGCCGTTGTTTGCAATTTCTACAATTTGATTTTGTTCAAACGGCAGGTTAACAAAATCTCCGACATTTCGAATTTTATTGGTAATCAAATCCATTATTTGAAGCACGCCTCCAGACACAATCCATAGACGATTAGCATCGTCGATAGCGAGTTTTTCAATGAAGTTACTGTTTAGACCATCTTTCGACTGTGTGAAAATTTTGAATTTTTTACCATCGTATTTGTTCAACCCGTAGCTTGTTCCAAACCACATGAAACCTTTGTTATCTTGAACAGCAGTTGTAACATTGTTTGAAGAAATTCCGTCTTCAATTCTTAAAATTTCCTTGAATACAGTATAGCGTGATTGTGCTGCGATACTTATTGTAAAAACACAAGAAGCTAGTATTAAAATAAATCGTTTCAAACTAAAGCGAATGTATTGCATAAAAAAAGCCCTTCCAATTAGAAGGGCTTTTTTAATATCTCATTTAAATCTTATTTCTGAACCATCATACGTTGCGTTTGAACTTCTCCGTTGAAGATTGCTTCAACGA